>JAHDHH010000069.1 GCA_020631405.1 Saprospiraceae bacterium | reverse complement strand
TGTATTATTTCAGCATTATCGAATGCTGGTACTTTTCCATTAGACTCAACAACGACCCAAAACAGTAATTGTAGTTTAAAAAAATGACGATTCAGTCACATTCATTTACCTCAATTACGAGTTATGTTTTTTCATACGGTTTTAGCAAGTTTTGCAGAGTCTTTTTACCTATCAAATAAAACGTATTCGTCCCTATTTAAGAGTAAGGGAAGATCTAATGCTAAAGCACTTTTTAGCATTGGTTTACTAACAGCATTATTTGTTAGTGTAAGCAATATTACGTCTGCCCAGTACAGCATAGTCTATAATGATGCGGGTAGTTTGCCTCTTCAAACTGATGATGTAAGTGTCTGTCAAGATGAAGTATTTATTAATACAGCGAGGGTTATCATAACCGATGATGCAGCTGACAACATTTTTGTGACGGTTTCTTTTCCTCCAGGGGTATATTATGTGCCCGGATGTGTAGATATTATAGAAACAAATGCTGGAATAACAATTAGTGATTTTGATATATCAGACCTTTCCAATCCGGTTTTTCAAGTATCCCCAGCAGATATAAATGCTTTAGACCAATTTACATTTAGCTATTGCAGAGTAGCTGATTGTGAAGCTACCGCCTATCAAATGGGTGGAGGTACATTTAAAGATAATATTGAAGTATGTGGTGATGCTGGATGTGTAGAAGAAATAAACCCAAATCTAAATTCTTATGATTTAACAACGCCTTCAATCAGTATGTCAAGTGAAGGTCCTATAACTGCAAGCATAGGCGAGAACGTTTGTAGGGATGTAACCTTGACCAATGGTGGTTTGGGATATCTGGATTCCCTAAAGTTTTATGTTTTAGATGGGACTGGAACAACGACTACGTCTGTAACAACGCCGGGTGGAACTGCAATTACACCAGAAGTAAATGGTGACACATTATGTTACTGGTTAGACTCGTCAATAATTTCAGAATTTGGAGATGGTGACGGGTTTATGGAAAATGGTGAGCAGATCATGCTTACCAGATGTTATGACGTTGACGAATGCGATAATGATTCTTACTTTGGTTCATACTGGGGTTGCCCTGGAAAGTGTATGACCACTGACGAAATAATGCAGCAAACCAATTTACCAAACTTAACGCCTAATTTGAGTTTTGGATTTGCTGATGGTGTTAATGATGATTTTTGTTTCAAAGGGCAAAGCGCAGCAACAGGGGGTACAGCAGTAATTCAAACATTTGAATTATGTAATACAGGTACTGGAGGCGCAGCCAATGTATCTTTCGAACTATGGAATGCAACACCAGGGAGTGGAACAGGACAGAATTATTTCACACTAGAGCCAGGTCAAGTGTATGACCAAGATGGTAATTTTCTAGGAACCACAGCTTCTCAAACCTCATTAGCGGCAGGGAATTATAGACAAGCGGATTGTTCATTAGAAGGTCATCATGCAGGTGTAACGTATGAGCTTGGAGATATTGGCATTCCTGCTGGTGAATGTATTACAGTTGAAATTCCAAGCTATGCAAATAGTTTGACGATTGAATGTGATGCTAGGTGTAATGCTAATATCGCTTGGTATTACTTTAATAGATCCTTTTCATATCAAGATGAATGTTTAATAAATAATTATGGATTACCTAGACAAGGTATCGCATATGGGGGTCGTCAATTGTATACGTATGATATAGAAATGCCAACAGATTTTAGTGATTGTGACGAATTTACCTTGGAGGTACAATATTCAAATTTTTATAATGACACTAAAGCAGATGGAATAGGTTCTACTGAACTTAAGATCAATGTTGCAAATACAGGAATGTTGTATAACGGAGATGGCGCCGAAACATTTAAAGGTGTCGGTATAACAGTGACACAAGTAGGAGATACCATATGCGTTATTTATCCACCGGATGGAATAGCAATTGGAGCTGGGGTATTAGAGCTTCCTATGAAAGCGACTTGCTCAGCAGGGGGTGGAACCAAAACCATAAATTTATGGCATGAGGGTGAATATGATGATGCTTGCCCTGGTTCAAGATATCACTTACGGTGTCTTAATAGAACCTTTGTTATGCACTGTCCAGAACCTTGCCCAGAAGGTGGTGCAACACCAAAGAATTTTACCTTAGAAAGAATTTCTTTAGGATTAGAAGATTTAAATAATGATGGTATCCCTGATGGAACTGGAACGGCTGATCCAGCAGATGTGAAATTGCATCGAGCGTCAAACTGTGATACCGTTAAAGGAACTTGGGAAATTTATGTTCATCCAAATACGGTTGGACCTAATGCCGGAGTACCATTCAATAACTTATATGTAGAGTTTGATCTTTTTGATAGAAATTTAAATTGTACCTACTACACGACCGATAACTTATTTGAGCCATTACCGGATGCAGTGGCTACCATATATCCAGCAGGAGGTGGTTCGACCACTTGTACAGTAAACGCGGAAATAATAGGCGATATCGCAAAATATGATCTATCCGATTGTAAAGCAACTTGGGAAGCCGGAGACTCTGTTGTTTTTTGTGCTGAATATGTTGTTACTACAGGCATTCATAGCAGCTCATTTTCACAATATGTGTCTAACAATGAAGTATATAGTAGTTACATAGAAGATCCAGTAGGAGATAACCCTAGCCCAGAAAATAAATACACTTGTGATCATTATGATGATTACATGAACGTGTACCAACATTATTTTTCTCCTTGGACTCCTAGACCACAGAATATTAATGGTTGTTCGGGAACCTTGGCTTTTTACCTGAGATACTATATAAATGTTCAAACAGGTGATGTCTGGTACCCTAATGAATATAGACCATTTACCATCCCAGATAAATTCACTATTGACATAGATGATGGTTTTGCATATAGGCCAGGCAGTATGCGTTTTGCAGGTCAAGTGGTACCGGATTCCGACATTACCCAAGGGGGGAATATGTTGACAATTTGCAACTTGAAGCAATTCTTCCAAGGATATGGCGGACCGCTTTTAGAATCGGATGAGACTTGGTCATATGGTCTTACCTTCCAAGTAGACCCAACCTGTGAAGCCGAAGTCGGATTATCAAATATTCGATTTACGTCTCAAGTGATTGGCAATGGTTGTCACTCACCAGATATGAACTTTGTGGCGGTGACTAGTTGTGGAAACACGACTGGATATTCAAGCTATGGACAATTAAATTATTCAGGTCCTCAACCATTCCTGACAGGTGGTGGAACCGTGCAATATACTACGGAAGAAGCTTGCTGGGATGTAATCTTAAATAATGGGGATAATACCGTGGATGCAACCAACACCTGGTTCTATATAGACGGTGGAACGAATCAACAATTATATGATGCCTCAGGAGCCGCTTTGACTCCAGATGCTAATGGGTTTTTCCAATTAGGCACGAATGAAGCCAGTAGTTCGACCGTATACACGGTATGTGCAGAAAGTGATCAATGCGATTCGACGATTATAAATGTATTATCGGGTTGGCACTGTTCAGATTATCCAACAGACCTTTCTATTTTGGAATGTTCAGATACGGTTAAATTGGTGGCTATCCCTTTAAATTCAGAGGTACAATTAAATATAGCTGGCGAGCCTGAATTGCCAATGGAATTGTGTGAAACACAATCTTTTATGCTAAAATTGACAAGTGCTCAAGCGGCTTATTTAGATGATGCTAAGCTAAGTATGTTAATTCCAGCAGGTTTGACTGTAAGCAATGTAACAACAGAATATCAAGCAGGCAGTGGTAATATAGAACCAAGTTCCACAACCATGACGGGTAATGTTATGGTTATTGATATTGAAGCTCATTCCGGTATTGGAAGCGGAGGTATACCTGGTACGATCGATGCCCTCGGTTCTGAAGATAGAGAAGTGTATATTCGGTTTGATATAAACACAGATTGTGATTTTGTTTCTGGTAGTGGTATCGTATTTCAGGCATTTGGTAAAAGACCATGTGGCGACCCTGCCATAAATAATGGAGTAAGAGTACGATCTTCTGACTTAATAGTGGGCGGAGCTACAACACCATATCTATCAGGTGTAGATATTGAAATGGAAGGGGGAGAAGAACTAATTGGGTGTGAAGCAAGACTAGTGACAACGAATATTGAATTATTAGCATTAGGCTCTAACTCAACAAACCCTAACGATTCTGTAATCATCACCTTAGACCCTGGTGTAGAGTTTGTACCCGGGTCATTAATGTGTTGTTCAGCAGACCCAGATAACTGTCTAACTTTAGTAAATACTACAACGGATGCAAGTGGCTTTACGACACTCTCATTAGTTTTTCCTATAAACCCAATTGATATTACCAACCCTGTGGACCTATGCTTCAACTTTGAAGTAATGAATGCAGATGATATTGGTTGCGATGATCCTGGGGCAATTAATGTACAAACAAGAGCAAGTGCAGGAAATGTGTCTTGTATTACAGCACCGGGTGGTGTTTGTCCTGATTTACAAGTGGTAACTGGTCAAAAAGAATTAGAGTTTACGTCTGAGAAAATTGACATTAGCCTAGATGGTGAAGCCACATTCACTTGTACAAATACAGGAGAAATAGAGTATACATTACCAATAACATTGGACAGCCTAGAACTAATGGCAGATGAGTTCCTAGTTGTTGATTTCTACTGTACCACAGCATCAAATACCATTGGTGCTTTTGTAAAAAGTGAAGTAATAAATGGACCACTTCCAGCGGGTTCATTAGTAACCATAACAGGAAGTATTGATGAGGGCATTTGTGACCCTAATTATGGCGTCACAGCCAGTATTTCGAATCCAAATAATGATGGTTTAAATCAATGTATATGTGATGATTTCCAAGTATCATCTGGAAGTCTTGATTGTCCAGCTGTCATTTCTCATTCTAAAGAATTTGTAAGCATCGTGGAAACTGGTGATGGTGAATGGGATGTCAAGTGGAATATAATAGTTGAAAACACAGGGCTTGGTGAGGGTTCTTATAACCTAATTGATGTGCCTGGGTTTGATGATGATATAGAAATATGCGGCGCTGAATATACTAGTGATGCACCTATGAATGCAGGTAATCCTGGCCCATTATTGCTAGTATTAGATGGCATGTATGAGTTGGCTACTGATCAATTGATTGACGGACAATCTACGCATACCTATTGTTTGACTGTTTGCGTTAGTTATGATCCTTTGGCAGACCCTGCTGTGGGGGATGGCATATATACGGGATGTGAATCCGGAACAGCTGGAGATCCAGCGCCAGGAGAAGGACTCTATAACCAATCTCAGCTTGACGTAGATGATGATGGTGTAGCAGACGAAATTGATGAAGTATGTGCGGATCTTCCTTGCGCATTGACTATTATGAGTGCAGTGCCTACGGCTTGTGATCCTGAAACATCTACCTATGATCTTACAGTAACAGTTACATATACGGCAGGTCCTGATTGTCTTCTAGATATAAATGGGACTACCTTTATTACGGATGGCTCGGGTAACGAAACGTTTACCGTAACAGGGATTACGGCAGACGGTATGACTGATGTACAGGTGGCTGCTTTCTTTACTTGTGAAGCAACTTGCTTTGATACGGATAGCTACGATGCGCCTGCAGCTTGTATGACACTTTCTTGTGAGACCACACAAGTAGATGTAGATTGTAATGGTGAATCTACAGGTTCGGCAACCGTTACTGCAGATGGTGGCTTTGCCCCTTATACCTATGCTTGGTCTAGCGGTGGTACCATGAGCACAGAAAGTAATTTGGCTGCCGGTACGTATACAGTTACGGTGACGGATGCAAGTATGCTAACAACTGAATGTGAAGTAACGCTTACAGAGCCTTCAGCAATAGTGTGTAATATTTCAAAGAATAATGATATCTCATGTAATGGGCTTTCTGATGGTAGTGCTTCAGTTTCGCCTTCAGGAGGGACACCTGGTTATACAGTGTTATGGACAAGTGGTGAAACAACACTTACGGCCACACAATTAGGTGCAGGACCTAACTTCGTAACCATTACAGATGCAAATGCATGCGAATTAATTTGTGAAGTAAGCATTCTAGAACCAAGCCTGCTTACTTGTGCAATAGAAAGTTTTGAAAACCCTTCTTGTGCAGGTACGGCTACAGGCTCCATCACAGTCTCTGGAATGGGTGGCACAGGCGAATTAGAATTTAGCATAGATGGTGGCGCATTTCAAGCAGGAACCAGTTTTACAAACCTCATCGCAGGAGCACACAGCATAACGGTTCGAGATGAAAATGGATGCACCAATACTTGTGATCAATTGTTAACAGACCCAACTCCGTTTACATGTAGTACTAATGCACTAGCCAATGCCAATTGTGGTATGGACAATGGTTCTGCTCAGGTAGCCGGCGTTGGTGGTACACCAGGATATACATACCTATGGGATAATTTAGAAACAACAGCGACGGCTCTAAGCTTAAGTGCGGGAGTACATAGTGTAACTGTTACGGATGCGAATGGCTGCGAAACTACCTGTTCAGTGGATATAGCCTCAACCACAGGTTTAATGTGTTCAATTTCTTCAAGCACTGATGTTTCATGTTTTGAAGGAACTGATGGTACAGCAACAGTAGCTGCTTCCGGCGGTACGATGCCTTACACATACGCGTGGTCCGATGGAACGACATCGGCAATTGTCTCAGGATTAACAGCTGGGACTTATTCAGTGATTGTAACAGATGCCGATGATTGTACATCGGAGTGCTCAATCATTATTGAAGAGCCTACAGCATTAGTCTGCGAAGTAGTAAAAGAAAATGACATCACATGCAATGGAGATAATGATGGAAGTGCAACCGTAAATGTAATGGGTGGTACACCGAATTATACCTACGAGTGGAGCAGTATGGAAACCACGGCAACAGCTGTTGCATTGACACCAGGCGTTAATATGGTGACAGTGACAGATGACAATGGATGTGAAGTAACTTGCAGTGTTACCATTGCCGAACCAGAAATTGTAGAATGTACGATTGCAGGCTTCATGAATCCTGATTGTGCAGATGCTGCAACGGGAAGTATTACAGTATCAGCCACAGGCGGTACCGCACCCCTAGAATTTAGTATTGATGGAGGCGCGTATCAGCCAGGTGTTGAATTTACTGGACTAGTAGATGGAAATCATATAGTTACAGTACGTGATGCTAATGGATGTACTAGCACATGTGAACAAATATTAACAGATCCGCCGGCTATAACTTGCTCAGTAGAGGCGCTTGAAAATGCAGCTTGCGGTATGGCTTCTGGATCAGCCGAAGTAACAGCCATGGGAGGGATTAGTCCGTATACCTACGAATGGGATAACCTAGAGACGACAGCTATTGCTGTGGCCTTAACAGCGGGAGTACATACAGTGACAGTGACAGATGCTAACGGATGTACAACTGAATGTTCAATAAGCATTATGTCAACATCGGGTTTAATGTGCGAAATAACGGCCAGTAATGATATTAGCTGTAATGGAGCTGATGACGGTGGCGCTACCGTTTCTGGAACTGGAGGCACAGCACCTTATACATATTTATGGAGTAATGGAACTACCACAGCCAGTATTTCAGGTGTAGGTGGTGGCGATTATGCCGTTACCTTGACCGATGCAGATGGATGTACATCAGAATGTGGTGTGACTTTAAATGAACCTACAGAACTTGTATGTGAAGTAGTAAAGAATAATGATATCACGTGTTTTGAAGATGCCGATGGTAGCGCGACGGTAAGCGCCATGGGTGGAACTGCAAATTACACGTATGAATGGAGTAGTGGAGAAACGGCAACAGTAGCTGTAGCTCTGGAACCAGGGACTAATTTTGTTACAGTAACAGATGCAAATGGCTGCGAAGCTATTTGTGAAGTAGTAATAGAAGAACCTACAGTAGTAGCTTGCAACATTGAAGCCATAGTTAATCCATTATGTGCTGGCGATGATTCGGGAAGTGTGACAGTTGCAGGAGCAGGCGGCACAGCGCCGTTATCATTCAGTATAAATGGTGGTACATTCCAACCAGGAACTATTTTCACTGGTTTGACTGCACAAGAACATACAATTACTGTACAAGATGCAAATGGCTGCGAAAGTACTTGTATTGCTACTTTAGTAGATCCACCTGCACTTACTTGTACGGTTGATTTATTAGAAGAAGCAGCTTGTGGAATGGCAGATGGATCAGCTATAGTTAATCCAGTAGGTGGCACTGGGCCATATATTTATACATGGGATAATTTAGAAGATACACAGACCGCTATCGCACTAGATGCGGGCGTACATTCAGTTACAGTAACAGACGCTAATGGTTGTGTCACTTCATGCTCAGTAAGTGTGAGTTCGCCAACTGGGCTTAGCTGTGAAATTTCTGCAAATAGTGATGTTAGTTGTAATGGTGCTTCAGATGGAACGGCTACTGTAACAGTAACTGGAGGAACTACACCTTATATTTATGCGTGGTCCAATGGTACGGATGCTGCGACACTTGCCAATGTGCCAGGAGGAACATATACGGTTACAACAACTGATGCAGATGGTTGTGATGTTGTCTGTTCTATAGAAATAAATGAACCTACTGCGCTGGTTTGCGAAGTAGTAAAGAATAATGATATAAGTTGTTTTGAAGCAGCGGATGGTAGCGCTACAGTAAGTGCCATGGGCGGAACTCCTAATTATACCTACGAGTGGAGTAGTGGAGAGACTGCTACAGTAGCTACAGCATTAACGCCAGGTACCAATTTTGTTACAGTCACAGATGCCAATGGATGCGAGTCTATTTGTGAACTTGAAATTTTAGAGCCGACAGTGGTAAGTTGTAGTATAGAAGGATCCACGGATCCATTGTGTGCGGGTGATGATTCCGGAACTATTACGGTGAGTGGATCAGGCGGAACAGCACCTTTATCTTTCAGTATCAATGGTGGGGCTTTCCAACCAGGTACTAGCTTTACAGGCTTACTGGCGCAAGAACACATTATTACTGTTCTAGACGCAAATGGATGTGAAAGTATGTGTTCAGTTACCTTAATTGATCCACCTGCATTAAGCTGTACCGTCGAATTGCTAGAAGAAGCAGCTTGCGGAATGGCTGATGGTTCAGCTCTAGTAACACCTGTAGGTGGAACGGGACCATTTACATATGCATGGGATAATTTGGAAGAGACTCAAACAGCCATAGCCTTAGAAGCTGGGGTACACACAGTTACAGTAACAGATGCCAACGGATGTGAAACCACTTGTTCTATCAGTGTAAGTTCACCGTCCGGATTAACTTGTGAAATTACGGCAAGTACTGATGTGAGTTGTAGTAATGCATCAGATGGCTCAGCAACTGTCAGTATTTCAGGGGGTACTGCTCCATATATGTATGCATGGTCCAATGGAACAGATGAAGCCAGTATTACAAATGTGCCAGGAGGTACATATACAGTAACGGCTACTGATGCAGATGGCTGTGATGTTGTTTGTTCAGTAGAGATTATGGAAGCTACCACATTAGTTTGTGAAGTAGTTAAAAATAGTGATATAAGCTGCTTCGAAGCGGCTGATGGAAGTGCTACTATAAGTGCTATGGGTGGAATACCTAATTACACATACCTATGGAGCAGCGGAGAGACCTCGTCTGTAGCCAACGCTCTAGAACCAGGGGCAAATTTTGTAACCGTTACGGATGCGAATGGCTGTGAAGCGATTTGTGAACTTGAAATAATAGAACCAGCCGTGCTAGGCTGTAATATTGAGTCTATATCGAATCCGCTTTGTGCAGGTGATGACTCAGGAAGTATTACAGTAGCGGGTGCAGGGGGAACAGCCCCACTTTCATTTAGTATAAATGGTGGTGCATTCCAACCAGGTGGAGTGTTTACTGGCTTAACTGCGCAGGCATACACAATTACAGTTCAGGACGCCAACGGATGTGAAAGCACTTGTAGTACAACCTTGGTAGATCCGCCTGTCTTAACATGTACAGTAGAGTTGCTTGAAGAGGCAGCCTGTAATATGGATGATGGTTCAGCTATAGTAACGCCTGTAGGCGGTACTGGACCATACAGCTATGCTTGGAGTAACTTAGAAGATACACAGACAGCTACATCGCTAGGGGAAGGTATTCAAACCGTTACCGTGACAGATGCAAATGGATGTACAACATCTTGTTCTGTAAATGTTACTTCTCCTTCAGGATTAACTTGCGAAATAACAGCAAGCAGTGATGTAACATGCAGTGGTGCTTCGGATGGATCTGCCACAGTTATAGTTGAGGGTGGAACGATGCCTTATTCGTATGAATGGTCAAATGGTGATGATACAGCTACCTTGATGAATGTATCAGGGGGTACATACATGGTGACGGCAACAGATGCTGATGGGTGTGAAGCGATTTGTGAAGTGCTAATTAACGAGCCTATCGCTTTAGTTTGTGAAGTGGTGAAAAACAATGACATTAGTTGTTTTGGAGCAGATGATGGAAGTGCTTCTGTAAGTGCTATGGGTGGAACGCCTAACTATACGTATGAGTGGAGTAGTGGTGAAACATCAACAGTAGCTACTGCATTGACACCAGGTATAAATTATGTGACTGTCACAGATGCGAATTCGTGCGAGGTAGTTTGTGAAATAGAAATAATAGAACCTGCTGAACTCACGTGCTCATTAATGAGCACACCGAGCGAATGTATGGGCCAAAATAACGGTACTGTAAGCACAACAGTAAATGGAGGAACAGCACCGTTCTCCTACTCTATTAATGGAGGAGCGAGTCAAACGGGAGCCATCTTTACTGACTTGGCACCAGGTAGTTATACAGTTTTAGTAACAGATGCAAATGGATGTTCGTCAGATTGTTCTATTGATGTGGGAATCACTGGATGCGAATTTGATTTGGCCTTAATCAAAGAATTGACACCAGGTCAAGCAAACCCAGTCAATCCAGGTGACGAAGTAAGTTATACAATTACTGTATTCAATCAAGGTCAAATACCAGCGGATAACATTGTAGTTACTGATTACATTCCATCAGGAATGAATTACCTTCCTACTAATGCAACAAATTTGGCAAACCTTTGGTCAACCTCAGGTGCAAATGTAGAAACGACATTGAGCGTAGCTAACACCTTGTTACCAGCAGGAGGTCTTGCCCCTAATAGCAGCGTACAAGTAGTTATCATTTTGGAGGTTGATCAAAATGCCGCACAAGGTGATTCCATTGATAATTTTGCCGAAATATCCAGTGCTACAGATGATGAAGGAATGGTCATTGATGATGTAGATAGCACATTGGATGATGATAATACCAATGATGGTGTTCCAGATGATAACACTACAGATGGAAGTAACAATGATGAAGATGATCACGATATAGAATCGATAGAGATTAACTATTTTGATCTTGCCTTGACAAAATCAGTGGCCTCAGGCCAAGCTACCAGCGTAGCACCTGGCGATGATGTTAACTACACATTTACGGTGTATAATCAAGGGACAATCCCAGCAGATAATATTACAATTATCGATTATATTCCAGCTTGCATGGAGCTTAATGATACGAACTGGCAAGCATCGGGAGATAATGCCGAGTATACGATCAGTGTGGCCAATGGTGATTTGGACCCAGGTGGTTTATTACCAGGTGAAAGTGTACAAGTAAATATCACCTTACAAGTGTTAGGCTCGGCGGATCATAGTTGTGATTTAACGAATGCAGGTGAAATAAGCAACCAAACAGATGATGAAGGCAACCCAATAGAAGATCAAGATAGTACACCAGATACAAACAATGATGATACGATTGGTGGTGATGATATAATTGATGGCTTGAATGGAGATGAAGATGATCATGATCCAGCAAGCATAGATCTTTTAATGGCAGACTTAGCATTAATTAAGACCTTGAGTGCGGGACAAAGTGGTTCTGTTGCTGTAGGTCAAGATGTGACCTTCGATATTACGGTAACTAACCAAGGCTCTATAGCAGCTGATAATATTACTATCGCTGATTACTTAGATCCTTGTATGAGTCTAAATGATGCTGACTGGACAGGAACAAATCCAGCATACTATACGATTAGTGTGGCAAATATGGATTTACCTGCAGGAGGCTTATTACCAGATCAAACAGTGACCGTTTCTATCACTGTAAGCATTGATTGTGCGCCTGAATCGGGTCAGTTAGAAAATGTAGCTGAGATCGAAAGCTTTACCGATGAAGATGGTAATCCAATGATTGATGATGATAGTACACCAGATGATGATCCTGATAACGATCTGCCAGGTGAAGATGATATCGATAATGAAGTAATCGAATTACTAGAATTTGACTTGGCCTTGGCTAAAGACCTTGCAGATAATCAATCATCATTTGTGGCACCAGGTGACCTTGTTAACTACACCTTTACTATCGTTAATCAAGGTGAAATTCCAGCGGATAATATCTTGATAGTTGACCATATGCCAGATTGTATGACCTTAGCAGATGCTAATTGGACAGAAGATATGGGTATGGCAATTACAACCTTAAGCGTAGCGGATGGTGATCTTCCTGTTGGTGGGTTGGCACCAGGTCAGTCTGTATCCTATGATATTACATTGCAATTGGATAATCCAATTGACAGTAATTGTGACCTTATGAATCTTGGAGAAATAGCCGGTTCTACAGATGAAACTGGATATCCACAAGATGATATGGATAGTACACCAGACTTTTCAGAAACCAATGATGTACCTGGTGAAGATGATGTAGATGTTGCTATGATTCAGTTGCTTGAATTTGATTTAGCCTTGTCTAAAACATTGGCTACAGGACAATCATCATCTGTAATGCCGGGTGACGATGTGGTGTTTACTTTCACTGTGGTAAACCAAGGGGATATCGCTGCAGATAATATTGAGATAACGGATTACATCCCTGCGTCATTCGAATTGAATGATCCAAACTGGACAGGTACAAATCCAGCATCTACCACGCTAAGTGTAATGGATGGAGATTTGCCAGCAGGTGGTTTGGCACCGGGTGAAACGGCAATGGTAGATATAACATTGACTGTCCTAATGACAGCAATCGAAGGTGACACCTATACGAATGTTGGAGAGATAAGCAGCGTTACGGATACAGATGGAAATCCTACTGAAGATATTGATAGTACACCAGATGATGTTGAAAATAATGATCCACCAGGTGAAGATGACATCGATGATGTCTCAGTGGTAATCATGGGTGAGTGTGACTTGGCTCAAATCAAGACCTTTAATCACTTTTACAGTAATGGAGATGGTACTGGAGGACAAGTAGTATTTGATATCAGTATTATAAATCAAGGAGGATGTACAGCGTACAATGTGGGCTTAATTGATTATGTACTGCCCGGTTGGGAAGTGAATGATCCTAATTGGTATGTAAGTCCATTCAATGGATATGCCTATATGATGGTTCCAGGACCCATTGCGCCTGGTGAAACAGAAGTAGTCACCATTACCTTAGATGTAGAATCATTCGACCCTAATGATCCTCAGACTAACTGGTCCGAGATATATGGTAGTGAAGATTTTAATGGTGACGAACAAGAAGATGTGGACAGTGATCCTGATTTTGAACCTTCTAATGATGGTCTACCTATTGATAATGAAGTAAATGATTTCTTTGGTGACGAGGATGATCATGATTTTGAAGTGATTCAGATTATTGATCTCGCTCTAGACAAGAGTCTTAACCCCGCTATGATGGGGCCTTATATGTATGGTGATGAAATCATCTTTGACATTTGCATTACGAATGAAGGAAATGCAACAGTCAATGAAGTAACGGTGACGGATAACATCCCAGCTGGATTTGCTTTTGATGCAAGTCTAAACCCTACGTGGTCCGATACTGCTCCGGCTGTAGATCATGTATTTAGCGGTCCGTTTGCACCAGGAGATGTGCTATGTGAAAGCATAACCTTAATCTTTACTGATGGTGGTTCGAGTACCGAAGATTATACCAATGTAGCGGAGATTACCCAAGTCATTGATAGTAATGATGAAGTTAATCCTGATGATTGGGATAGTACGCCTGATAATGATGATGGTGATCAAAGTGAAGATGATGAAGATTCCGAAGTGTTTGAAGTGTTTGATCTTGAATTGACAAAAACTGAAGTGTCATCTGGTCCATATGCCTATGGAGATGAAGTAACTTTCGAAATCGAAGTATGCAATGCAGGAAGTGTGGTAGCTCAGAATATTGTGGTAGAAGATCGATTCCCTTGCGGATTTGAAGCGGTTCCTGCTACAGGCTGGTCAAATAATGGATCGACAATCACTAGAACCATTTCGGGTCCATTACAACCATCAGATTGTGAAACACTAAGTCTCACAATGACCATTCAGCCTTGTACGGAAAATGATGCTTGGTTTAATGTAGCTGAGATTGTGGCTTCAGAAGATACAAATGGGATTGGTAGAGATGACATTGATAGCACCGAAGACAATGATGTTGACGGTGAAGATGATCAAGATAATGAACTCGTAGAAATCTTTGACCTGGCTCAAATAAAACAAGTAGCTACAGGTGAAGGACCATATGTGTTTGGTGAATATGCTGAGTATACATTCACGATCTATAATCAAGGAAATGTAGGAGCATCTAATATTGAGATTACAGACTATCTACCAAGTGGTTTAGCTTTTGATGATAGTTATATTCATCCTACGGGTTCTACTCCTAGTGCCAACGCAGATTGGACATTGGACAACACAACAGGATATATTAGTCGTACTATTATGACAGACGGCAATCAGTTGAGTCCAGGAGAATCCATTAGTCTTACGGTTTACCTTGAAGTGGTGGAAGCGGACCAAATTGAGGACTGGTACAATTTCTCTGAGATCAGTAACGCGACGGATAGTGAAGGAAATCCGGTTCAGGATGCAGATAGTACCTCAGATGCTGATCCGTCAAATGATGATGATCCATTAGATGAAAATGATTATACAGATGACGCTATTAATAGTGAAGATGGAGACGAAGATGATCATGATGGAGCTATCATATTAGTTACAGGTGAGGTAGGAGATACTGTATGGAAGGATACGGATGGTGACGGCATTCAAGATGCTGACGAAGTGGGTGTTGCTGGTGTGGAAGTCCATCTTTTTGATTGTGAAGGCAACTATATCAGCTCTACAACTACGGACGCTAATGGTAATTATCTCTTTGATTTATTGTTCCCGGGTGAGTATATGATCAACTTCGATATAAGTGGCTTGGATGAAGCGTGTGACTTCACACTACAAAACCAATCCGATGACGATACGCTAGATAGCGACGCTAATTTGGCAGGTGATACGGAATGTTTTACCATTAATGCAGGTGATATGATCCATGATATAGATGCAGGATTGATTCCTTTAGCAGGCTTGGGTGATTATGTATGGCATGATGTGAATGGTAATGGAGTCCAAGATGCTGGCGAAGAAGGCATAGGTTCTGTAAGAGTAGATCTATTTGACGACAGTGGTGTATTGATAGGAACAACGTATACGGATAGTAATGGTTATTACGAATTCATAAATCTATATCCAGGTGACTATTATGTGAAGTTTACAGCACCTAATGGCTATGATATCACTTTTGCTCATGAAGGAGGAAATGATACGCATGACAGTGATGTGGATAATAGTAATGGATCGGGTACCACACAAATGATCAATCTAGAGCCAGGCGAGTTTGATGAAAGTATCGATGCCGGATATTACATATGTGTTCCGATCGGAGATTTGGTTTGGTACGATACGAATCAAAATGATGTCGCTGATAACTTTGAAAATGGTATCAATGGTATCAAGGTAGAAATTTACAGATTGTCTAATGGAAGCTATGAATTCTGGGGCGAGGAGATTACAGGTCACGAACCAGGCACACCGTCAGATGATGGATATTGGAAGGCATGTGTTCCACCAGGGACGTATTACCTGAAAATGATTACGTCTGCGACGGGCTTGATCGAAGTATCAGCTAATGTTGGTTCGGACGAAGACATTGATTCAGATGTAACAGGTACTAACGGAGTAGGTACTACCGATGCATTTACGGTAACTAGTGGTGAAGAGAAGTGTGATCTGGGAGCCGGATATTACGCGCTTGATTCGTCGGATGATCCAGTCATGAGTCAGTCAAATCAGAACGGATTCTCAGTAAGTACCCCTGATAATCAGCTAGCTGGACAAAAGGAGACTTCAATTGTGGCAAATACTAGCTTATATCCTAACCCTGCCCAAAGCCAATGTACTGTGGAACTAGAGCTAGAGGATAGCGTAGAACAGGTGGGCATGCGCGTATTTGATTCGCGAGGTCAATTAGTGATTGATCCAGTAATCCTTGATAATTATGCTGAACCAGGTATCCATAAATACTTGGTAGACGTAGCTAATTTACCAGCTGGCATGTACAAGGTGGAAGTGCGTATCGGTATGGAACGAGTAGTGAAAAAGTTGATAAAACTGTAAGAAAACGATTTTGTCAAATTAAATAATAGAAAGGTCAGTCTGATATAAGGCTGGCCTTTTTTTA
>JAHDHH010000009.1 GCA_020631405.1 Saprospiraceae bacterium | reverse complement strand
TATCAAGGCATTTGGCAGAGGATTGCTTTGATTTTAATTATCTTGGACACTTGTGATAGTTTATATTAAAAAATTAATTAAAAACTAACAACATAATAAAACTTAATACACTTTAATGACGGTAAAATAAAGGATAATCTAATATGTTTAATTAGTTTTCATTAAGATAACTATATTTAATCAAAAACATTAATATTCGCCTTTTAATTGTTGTTTAATTTTCTTAACCATCATGGGTCCTTCGTAGATGAAACCTGTATACACTTGCACTAAGTCTGCTCCTGTATCTAACTTGGCTTGAGCATCAGCCCCTGTTTCGATGCCTCCCACACCAATAACTTTCAAGCTTGGATCAATAGCTCCTTTCACCCAAGTCAATACTTCATTAGACCTATCCTTGACTGGCTGACCACTAAGTCCTCCATTGCCTATTGCTTCTAAGTCGGTATTGGGTGTCATTAGATTATCTCTAGAAATCGTCGTATTAGAGGTGATAATTCCGTCTATACCTACCTCTCCCACCAATGCACTAATGTCTTGGATTGCTTCCTTGGTCAAGTCTGGTGATATCTTGAGTAATATAGGTTTAGGGTTATTTCGATGCTCGTCTGTATCAAGGATGGTATTGAGGATGAGTGCCAGACTATCCTTGTCTTGCAACTGTCTAAGTCCTGGAGTATTGGGGCTACTGACATTGACTACGAAGTAATCTACATAGTCATGTAAAGCCACAAAGCACTTGAGGTAGTCAAGATGTGCCTCTTCGTTTGGAGTGACCTTGTTCTTCCCAATATTTCCGCCTATGACTGCATTGATCTTACTTCTATCTAGTGCTTTTAATCGCTGTACTAGACCTTCCACGCCTTCATTATTGAATCCCATCCTATTAATGAGACCTCTATCTTCTTTCAATCTAAAGAGCCGAGGTTGTGGATTGCCTACTTGGGGTAGTGGAGTGACAGTTCCTACTTCAATGAAGCCAAATCCTAGGGCATCGAGTGCCTTGATATACTTGCCATCTTTATCAAACCCTGCAGCCAAACCTACTGGATTAGGAAACCTTATACCCCAAAACTCTTTTTCCAAGCCTTTGTCTTCAAACCTAAATATGGCCTTGGTTATCTGACTCAAGATAGGGATAGATACTACCGCTGTGAACAGCTTGAGTGCTAGGTGGTGTGATGTCTCTGGACTAAAGAAAAAAAAGAGTGGCCTTATTAAAATCTTATACATTCATTTCTCCTTTAAGCTTATCTAAGTCTCTAATCAACATTCTACGTCTGTCGAATGTGATGATGTTTTCGTTTCTCAATTCGTTCAACAGTGTGGTTACTGTTTGTCTAGATGTAGCACAGATATTGGCTATTTCTTGGTGTGTGAGTTGATTTCTGATAACCCACTCGTAGCCAACTTGTTGTCCTCTCGTATTGACTTGGTCCACTATGAATTCTAATATCCTAGTCTTACTATCCTTAAACACTAAAGACTCTAATCGCTTTTCCATGGCTAAGACCTTTGAACCCATCAGCTTCATGAAGAACATACTCAATGTGCTGTGATCTTTTATCATAAGCTTCATCTGATCAGTGGTCAATATACAGACTTGGGTATCTTCCATGGCTATAGCATAGTCTCTTCGAGTATCTTCTCCTATGATGGACAACTCACCAAATACTTCTCCTCTTCCCAATATCGCCTTGGTAATCTCCTTGCCGGCATCATTCATTGTGCCGACTTTGATACTTCCTTTTGTGATGAAAAATATCTTGTCACTATTATCATCTGGAAAGTAGACATAGTCATTCTTCTTAAATTCCTTCATAGAGGAACTGTCGGTATGATGCCCCATCTTAGTATCACAAAAGATATCTCCAACGTCTATATTTTCTAAGTACCAAAGCTGTTGATTGTCCATACTTCTGTTTTTTAATCTTTAATTGTCAAATTCTAAGTCAAGTGCCTTTCTGAGTTGTTCTATAGCAGGGTTTTTTATCACCATTTCTTGATATTTTTCCATATCTGTCTTTGGCTTTGGCCTATCGCCACCATCATCATATTCTGGAAACCTATCCATATCAATATGAATATCATAGGAAATGTTCTCATCCTTGAACTTGCCTTGAAGAGAAATGAAGTAATTGGTATCCAATAGGACATCCCTTATTCTTTCCGTAGGTACGTATACGAGTAGTTTAGGTCCATCCGTTGCAAACAAGACATACTTTAATGATGCAATCACTGACTTTGCAGTTAACTTCTCTGCAAACTGCTTCCAAACTTCAGCGTGAGTTTCTTCATTGAAGACTGGCAGAATCCTGAATTTTTCCTCTTCTTGCTTCTTGATGTTTGACATCAACGTGTCTAAGTTAGAAGAGATACCAATCGTACTCAACTTGGGTAGACTTGCAATCTGAGGCGTTTGCTTGACTGCTGCCTTGGCTTGTGTTATTGCAGGATTCTGTGCCTTAGACTGAGTTGCCTCCTGTTTTATTGGCGTAGCTACGCTAGGCTGTTCTGGAGAAGGAAAGTTTTTTTTTTACTATCAATAGTAAATGCACGATGCAAGTAAGTCAGCTTACTCAAGGCTACTTCTGTATGTAGTTGTTTGTTAGAAGCCATCGGTAGACTGAGATCTGCCTTAGAGAGGATATTGAGAGCATTCATCAAAAAGCTCAGTTGGCAAAGTCTGCCTTGTGTGATATATTTCTTTGTCAATTCCTCTGATGAGTCAAGCAGTTTCTGTGTCTTGATATCCTTGCTCAGGAGTAACTTCCTCATGTGTTCTGCCAAGCCTCTCAAAAAAACTGATGCCTCAAATCCATTATTCAATATTTCATGAAATAGAGTGATCACTCCTGGTAAATCCTCTTGTAAAAAGCCATCTACTATCCTAAAATAGTAATCATAGTCTAGGATGTTGAGGTTCTCGATGACAGAGTCGTAAGTAATATTTCCCTGTGCTGCACTAGCTACTCTATCATATATAGATAAGGCATCTCTCATGGCTCCATCCGCCTTCTGGGCTATGATATTCAGTGCTTCTTTGTCAGCAGTTGTGTTTTCTTCCTTCGCAATATATTCGAGCTGAGTGACTATGTCAGTTACCTGTATCCGCTTAAAGTCATAGATCTGACACCTCGATAAGATAGTCGGTATGATCTTATGTTTCTCTGTAGTCGCTAAGATGAATACTGCATAAGAGGGCGGCTCTTCCAACGTCTTCAGAAAGGCATTGAATGCAGAAGTAGTCAACATATGGACCTCATCTATGATAAACACCTTCTTACTGCCTTGGGTTGGTTGTATCCTGACTTGCTCATTCAGCGTACGGATATGCTCTACTGAGTTATTTGAAGCTGCATCTAATTCCAATACATTGAATGAGGCGTTCTCTTCGAAGGCCTTGCAAGATTCACAAGTGCCACACGGGTTGGATTTGTCAGCAGTATCTGTACAGTTAAGTGTCTTGGCTAGTATCCTGGCACAGGTAGTCTTACCTACACCCCTTGGACCACAGAATAGATAAGCATGCGCTAGTTGGTCTGATTCTATGGCATTCTTGATAGTATCACCTACATGGCTCTGCCCAACAACTTCTTCAAATTTTTGGGGTCTATACTTTCGTGCCGATACTACGTAATTACTCATGTGCTACGAAGATACATAATCTCTCTTGATAGTCTATATTTGTAAGTATGAACATTACCCTAGCACAACTGAATTATCACATTGGTGACTTCGAAAAGAACTATACCAAGATTGCTGACGCAGTCCAAGAAGCCAAGCAACAAGGCTCAGACCTTGTCATCTTCGGCGAATTAGCTACGACTGGTTATCCACCAAGAGACTTTTTAGAGTTTGAAGATTTTATTCAGAGATCTAATGATACACTAGAGAGAATCAAGGCACTTTCTGATGGTATTGGTATAGTCATCGGTGCACCGACTATCAATCCAAAGGTAGAAGGCAAAGACTTGTTTAATTCTGCCTACTTCTTTTATAATAAAGAAACACTAAGAGTACATCATAAGACTCTACTGCCGACCTATGACATCTTTGACGAGTATCGGTACTTCGAGCCTAATTACAACTTCGAACTTGTAGCATTCAAAGGCAAGAAAATAGCGTTGACAGTCTGTGAAGACATCTGGAATATTGGGAATGAAAATCCTCTCTATCCGATCTGTCCGATGGACGAAATGATGCCGCTTGGACCAGATTTTATTATCAATGTATCGGCATCTCCATTTTCAGTCATGCATGCTGAGTCAAGAAAGGCCATCGTCAAAGAAAATCTCAATCGCTACAAGATTCCAATGTTCTATGTCAACCATGTAGGTGCTCAAACTGAGATAATTTTCGATGGTGGATCTATCGTAGGTGGACCTTTCGGCAATATCTACAAGGAGCTGCCATTCTTCGAAGAGTCTATAACTACAGTCAACCTAGAGAGTGTCCTCAATAACAATCAAGAAGATGCCCAAGTAGATGACAATATCAAGGAAATGCATGATGCCATTGTCCTTGGCATCAAAGACTACTTTGGCAAGCTTGGGTTTACTAAGGCTGTGCTTGGTCTATCTGGCGGTATTGATTCGGCCGTCACTGCTGCCCTAGCTGCACGTGCTCTTGGCGGAGAGAATGTCAGAGGGATACTAATGCCATCACAATACTCCTCTGATCACTCAGTCAATGATGCTCGCCAACTTGCTGAGAACCTCAACATGCCCTATGACATCATCCCAATCGAACCTATGTACAAGGCTTTCGAGACAGCCTTGAGTCCAGCATTCGAAGGGACTGAATTCAACGTCACCGAAGAAAATATCCAAGCGAGAATCCGAGGAGTCCTAAATATGGCTATTTCAAACAAATTTGGGAATATCCTACTCAACACCTCTAATAAAAGTGAAATGGCTGTAGGCTACGGTACCCTCTATGGTGATCTTTGCGGAGGACTCTCTGTCATAGCTGATGTCTACAAGACTGATGTCTACCTTCTTGCAGAGTACATTAATAAAGATGGAGAAGTCATTCCTAAGAACACAATCACCAAGCCACCGTCTGCTGAGCTCAGACCAAATCAAAAAGATTCGGACTCACTTCCTGACTATGCGGTACTTGACGAAATACTCTACCTCTACATCGAGGAAAAGCAAGGACCAAAGGCCATCATAGCGAGAGGACACGACCCTGCCCTAGTCAAGCGTATCTTGAGGTTGGTAAATATCAATGAGTTTAAGCGATATCAAACTGCTCCAGCTCTCAGAGTAAGCTCTAAATCATTTGGGATGGGAAGGAGACTTCCGATTGTTGCCAAGTATTTGAGTTAGGTTGCCTTGCCTAAATAAACATTTGGTATAGCATTGAGCAGAATTAATTCAGCGAAGTCTTTCAACAATAATTCCTAAGTTAGCGCTATGAATAAAGTACTTTTCCTCCTTTTGATGACCCTTACTGTCGCTTGCAATAAAAAGATGACTCCGCCTACCCTTTCCTATGAAGAGCAAATCTCGCATTGGCAAGAAGAAGAAAGGACTACCTACATCCAAGCCTTCAATGTCTTTGAAGAACGGGTGTTTACACCTGAAGACTTTACCTTCTATCCGACGAATACCAGCTATCGAGTAGAGGCTACACTAACACTAACCCCAGACTCTGAGGTCTTTGAGATGCCAACTAGTGGGACCAAGACTCCTAGGTACAAAGCATACGCAACAGCTGACTTCACACTAGGTGGAAAACAACATAGTCTCACCGTATACGAAAACCTAGACCTTCAACGTCGATCACCGGAATATGCTGACTATCTCTTCTGCCCATTCTATGATTTGACTAGTGGTGAGACTAGCTATGGTGGAGGCAGGTATATGGATTTCACCAAGCCTAGTGACGGGAAGATTATCATGGACTTCAATAAGTGCTATAATCCCTACTGCGCTTACCTAGACAAGTTCAATTGCCCAATTACGCCTAGGGAGAATACACTAGATATAGAAGTATTGGCTGGTATGAGGTTGGATTCGGACCATTAAGTAGCTTTTGAAGTAATAAGAGGACAAGTATATTCTGTTATCCTATCGTCTTCTTCCGCCACCGCCGTACTGCATTGCCTCTCCTTTGCCAAAGCCATAGCTAAAGCCTAGTCTAACAAACCTTCCTCTAAACCTTCTTTGATAGGTGTCGAATGTGGGTCCTTCTGAGGTTCTTTCGGTGATTTTAGTCGCAAATACATCTAATACGCTTAGGCTGAGTACTGTTTTGCCCTTGTTGAATTTCTTTCTGAGTCCGATATCCATGAAGGTAATTGGCAACACTTCTCCTTGCACTGTCTGTTGTCTAGATTCGTGCCTCCCGATGAGTTCAAGGTCAAGTGAGGGTTGCAACTTGAGCTTACTTGTCAATTTTCCAGACCATTGGTCTGCTGTGAAGTCAAAGTTGGCGTCATTATACATACCTTCTCTTCTGAAAATGTTGTAGTTGAAGTCTCCATTGAAGGTAATCTTCTTGGACATTTGGTATTTTCCATTGGCTTCAAACCCTGTTCGCTTACTTGTACCTAAGTTAAAGGGTTTTAAGATGTTGACATTGTCTTCGAAGACAGATATTCTCTCTATTTGGTCTGTAGTATAGCGGTAGTATATACTTCCATTCAATGAAAGCTTGTCGAGTATGTAGATACCTGTTATCTCGTATGAGTCTGTATACTCTGGTAGCAAGTCTGGGTTACCCGTACGGATACTAAAGTTGTTTCTAATATTGAAAAATGGATTCAAATCCCAAAGCCTTGGTCTATAGATCCGCTTAGAGTATCCTGCTTGAAGCGAGAAACGATCACTAACCTTGTAAGAAGTGTGAAACGATGGGAAAAAGTTAGTAAACAATTGACTATTTCGTTGATCTGTGGTTGCTAAATAGGTTTCGAGGTCTGTATTCTCAGCTCTTAATCCAGCCTTGGCTCCCCACACTTTGTTTTCGTACGCTATTGTAGCATAGCCTGCAAGTACATTCTGATCATACTGAAAGTCGTTGGTAAAGTTGGGGTTTTCTACCCAGACACCATCTATCAAGTCTCTTACGGCATATTCATTCCCTACGTCATTGATGACATATTGGGCTCCTGTTTCTACTGACCATAGTTCATTGATTGGCTTAGTGTAGTCTAGTTTGAATGTATACTTAGATTCTCTAAAGTCAGTCTCTGTTTCTTGATTAGTCAAGGGATTCTCTCCTCTGATAATGCTATTCATAAATACCGATTCTTGGTCTTTTGAGAACAATTGACCCAATGCACTGAAGAGTAAGTCATGCTCCTTGTGATCAGTAAAATCTCTTTTATACTGTAGCTCGTAGCGAAACTTAGGATTTAAGGCTGATGTCTCTTCTGTTCTTTCCCACTCAGTGGTACTATTATCTAAAGAGTCAATGATGATTACATTAGTATTAGACGGCTGGTCTTCCACCTCGTAGGCAAATCTTCCAGAGAGAGTTATCACGTTGTTTTCATCAATGTAATAATCCGACCCAAGTACCATGTTGTAGAAAAACTCATTTCTAAACTCATCGCCATTTGTTTCAGTATAGGTACTGTTTAAGTAATTTCTATTGATGTTTTTAGTGTAAGTTGGTACAACCTTATAGCCTACTCCCAATTGTGTAAACAAGTTGAATTTCTTAGTCCTATTGTTGAGGCTGAGGCCAACACTATGGCTATGCGGTATTCCTGTATTGACAGAAACAGACCCATTTATTCCCTTTTTTTCGTCTTTCTTGAGGACTATGTTTAAGATACCTGAGGTACCTTCAGCATCATACTTTGCAGATGGATTAGTGATTACCTCTATCTTCTCAATCATATCCGCAGTAATTGTACCAAGGGTATTGTCACTTGTCACTGATGGCTTACCATCGATAAGTACTTGGACACCACTGCTCCCTCTGAGTGTGATCTCACCTTCGATGTTGACATTTACAGAAGGGACACTATTTAGTAATTCTAGGGCACTTGAACCAGTAGTACTTAAGTCTTGTCCTACATTAAATACTCTCTTGTCTAGTTTAAACTCAGTAGTCGACCTCTCTGCCCTGACAACCACCTCATCAAGACTTTGACTATTTTCCATGAGGATAACAGTACCTACATCTGCTACTCCACCAGAGACTTGCAAGTCTGAGATAGTCTGGGCAACGAATCCAATAAATGACACCTCTATGCTGACTTTTGGACTTCTTGCCTTAAGTTCAAACTTACCTTCAGCGTCTGTGGTTGTTCCCTTTCTAGGATTCCCTTCTTGGTCAATGATCACTACAGTAGCAAACTCCAATGGGCCATTGCTAATACTCTCTAAGACTTGACCCTGAATGGTAATCGTTGGTGGAGGTCCCTGAGCTATTAAAATGGTTATAACACAAGAAAGGAGAAGGGTAAAGACTTGTTTCATGTTGTCCAAAAAAACTTTCGATTTACAAAGGTATACTTATTGACCTGTAAGGATACCTTATTTGAACTGTTAACAACTTTTTATCAATTATGTTTCTTCTGGATTCTTGGTTGACAATCCTTTATATTTTTAAAAAAGATGCACTACATTAGATGCCATCCACTAAAGTCAAGTAAGAAACGTTCTATTCCTTTTGGAAATACAGCCTCCAAGTACTATGTCACAACTCAAATCACTTGCCAGTCAAACTGTAGTCTATGGTCTAGGTCATGTCTTGCCAAGGGCATTGTACTTTGTCTTCTTAGTACCCTATTTGACGAGGAGGCTTGAGGATACCTTGAGTTTTGGGATTTATACCGACCTCTATGCCTATTCTACAATATTGATTGTATTTTTTTCTTTTAGAATGGATACTGCCCTCTTTAGGTTTGGAAGTAAGACTGGTAGCTTACAGCAAGCATTTAGCACGACTCTACTTCCTGTCCTAATCTTTGCCGTTACTATGGTCACCTTGGGTGTACTAAATAGAGACTGGATAGCTGACTTATTGGCCTATCCTGACAAAGGGTTTTATATTACTTGGTTTGCTATTATTATTGGCTTAGATGTGATCATGCTCCTGCCTTTTGCTAGACTGAGATTAGAACAACGAGCCTTGGCTTTTTCACTATTCAAGCTACTCAATGTGGGTTTGACTATAGGTCTAGTACTCTTATTCTTAGAAACTAACCTCTTAGCATCCTATGCTCTAGGCTTTGATGATGTAGAATTCGTCTTCTTAGCCAACCTCATAGCAAGTAGTTTGCTCTGTATAGCGATGTTGCCAATCTTACTCAAGGCGAGGCTAGGAGATGTAGATAGACCACTGCTCAGAAAGATGCTCACTTACTCTGCTCCCTTGGTAATTGTCGGAGCTGCTAACTCGATTAATCAATTTTTTGGTGTGCCGATTCAGAAGTTCTTCCTAGGAGGCAATACTGTAGAAAATCTCTCAGATGGAGGCCTTTATTCTGCCTCCCAAAAGATAGCAGCCTTGGTCTCTTTGGTGACGGTGGCATTCAATTATGCAGCTGAGCCTTTCTTCTTTAGGCATGCTGCTAACTCTGATGATAGGTCTGTCTATGGGAATATTGCGTTGGGGTTTTGCCTTTTTATGGGATTAGTAGTGCTTGGAATCATTGGATACTTCGAAATACTCAAACACCTAGCTGATGTGACGAAATATGAGTCTGGGTATGTAGTCGTGCCCATACTTTTGCTTGCCTACTTTTTACTGGGACTTTACTACAATGTGTCGATATGGTATAAGTTAGCAGACATGACTCGCTATGGAGCCTATATTTCTATCGTTGGAGCTGTGATCACACTTGCGATTAGCATTGTTCTGTTGCCGGTGATTGGTATCATTGCCTCAGCTTGGGCAGCCCTAGCATGCTATGGAGTGATGTGTATCCTTGCCTACATTTATGGGCAGCGCTATTATCAGATTACTTACCCACTTGCCTCTATCTTCACTATTCTTTGTTTAGTCGTTGGTGGTGTAATCCTGATTAATCAGGTTAATTCACTTGACCTCACAGTTATCTCAAAGTTAGCAATCAACTCATTCCTTATACTTGGATATCTTAGCATTGTTTGGGTTAAGTACGGAGGGTTCTTAAAGACTCATTTTAGAGGGTAATGCTATTTGACTTTTTTACTGAAATCTACTGCTTCCTACTGACTTAGGTCAAATGTTGCTCTGATCGGATAGTGATCAGAGATGTCATACTTGTCCACTGAAAAGTGAGTCGGCTCCATCTCTTCTTCTGCGAATAGGTAGTCAATTCTCAACCCAGGAAGTGGTCCTCTATAGGTTCGTCCTATCCCTTTACCTTTTTTGACAAAGGCGTCTCTATGTGTCCTGCTGACTTGCTGGTAGAGGTAGCTCTGTGGCACGTCATTGAAGTCACCACCTAGGATGACAGGATTCGGCGACTTCTGGATGTGGGCTTTCAAGACACTGAGTTGCTTAAGTCGCTGCTGCGAATACTTAGTATAGTTGCCAAAGAGCCCTTTGACCTCGTTCCAAAAGCTACTATCATTGAGTTTTGTCTCCTTGATAAGTCTCTTTGATTGCTTTGAAATCATATTTGAGCTTCCGTGTATACTGTAGACCCTGACTATATGCCTTCCTTGCTTGATGTCTGCCCAGGCTGCATAATTGGTGTTGCCACCTACCTTGACAAACCCTTTGTCAACTATTGGCAACTTTGAGTAAATCCCAGTACCTATTGTGTCATTTCCATGCCGGATAAATTTGCTTGATAATATGCTATCCAACATCACTTGTCCAAAGTAGCGCTTCTCTTGAGCTAGCAAGATATCTACTGTATCCAATGAGGCTGCCCATGACTGGAAGGATGCGACTCTGTCCGCATTAAGAGTATGCTTGTCTTTTCTGAGATATTGACCAGAGTTGACATTGAGACTGGCTATGGTTAGTTGATTACTAGTCTGCTCTGTTTGGTCACTAGCACTAAAAAAATTGAAGTGTCTCTGCAAGGTTGAAAAGCCAAGTACTAGTGTCAAGCCCGAATAAAACAGATATTTTGGCTTGACCAATATCCAAAAGAGCACGAAGCCAACATTGGCAATGATGAAGTATGGAGTCAAGACACTCAACACCGGAAATAAGGCTAGCTTACCTGGTTCGACCACAGGGGCAAGGTAGCAACCTATAGTGATTGCTATAACTAAGATATTGATTATGAAGAGTACGTACTTCACCTAACTCTTACTTACTTCGTTGAGGTAGTCTTTTTCTTCTGCAGTGAGATTGTCATATCCTACTTGCTTGATTTTGTCTAAGATGGTATCTAACCTATCTTGGTGTATCTCTACTGTAGGAGTATCTTTTTTATGGTGAACTACCTTCAGAGGTGCCTTTTTCTTTGGTTGGGGCTTTGCAATATTAATCTCAGTTGAGAATAGTTTTTGCAGTCCGTCTGTCAGGTCCATCCCTCTACGTAATTGCAAGATGTACAACATACCAAACAGGGCTCCTCCAATATGGGCAAATTCACCTCCCGCATTTCCTCCAGTAGTACCGATCACACTAAGGAAAAAGAGTACACCTGCGATATATTTAATCTTAACTGGACCAACCAATATGAGGCTCATTGTATAGTCAGGAGAAAGCGTAGCTGCTGCCACCATTAGTCCCATGACAGCACCTGATGCTCCTTGCAATACAGCACCACCATGACTACCTGTAGGCAGGATGTGGTCCATAGCTAAGAATAATAAGCCCCCAAAGATCCCTGACAATAGATACAATGGCAATACTCGTCTATCGCCTAAGAAATCTCCAATGATTCGACCAAACCAATACAACAACAGCATGTTCCAAAGGATGTGGAAAAACCCTAGATGGGTAAACATATAGGTAATTATAGTCCAAAATCGCGTGAGCAACTTTCCTGGTGCTGAAGGTAAGACTAAGAGCGACTGGATAAACTCAAATACCGTAGACACCTGTCCTCCACTTCCATGAAAGGTAAATACATTAACAAGGTTGTATACAACGAATACGGCTACATTGACTATGATAATTCGTGTCAATACATTGCCACTCTGAAATGATCGCTTGATATCAGCATATATAGAATCTATCATCTATACTCGTTTTGCTGATTCGAAGTAAAACTTAATAAGTAGAAACCCTGCCAATGCTCCACCAAGGTGGGCAAAGTGAGCTATTCCTGTTGCTGAACCCATCACTCCATTATAAAGATCAAATGCGATATAAGCTACCGCTAGGTACTTGGCTTTGACAGGAATAGGTGGGAATAGTAGCATCAACCTTTGATTAGGAAACAAGGTAGCGAAAGCAATCACCACGCCATATATGGCACCCGATGCACCTACTACCGGGGCAAATGCAGTCCTGCCTGTCTGTAAGTATTCATAAAAGTCAATACCAAAGTGTGCTAGGATAGCTCCAACAGCACATAAGAGATAGAATATCAAAAAATTCTTACTTCCTATTCTTTGCTCAACTAGGGGTCCCAAGAAAAAGAGTCCCAACATATTATAAATTAAGTGTTGGATGTCTCCATGCATAAAAAAGTGTGTCACTACCTGATAAGGCTTAAACCCCTCTGACATGGGAAAGTGCATAGCTAGACTCGGGACTATGTTGGACAAGCTCGTTGCTCCAAAAAACACGATTACATTGACTATCAACAAGTTCTGAACTACTGGAGTTAACTTTGGAAACATAGATTGTTAGACTTTGTGTTAAAACGCTAAAATATCCTTCCTAGTTCAACTTAAATCTCACAACGAAGGCTGTCTCAAAGTTAGTCACTGGGAATGGTGGTGTGACATGCGGCGTAGTCTGCCCATATTCTCCATACCATCTCAATGACAAATTCTTATTGATATCATACTCTATACTCGGACTAATCCTGAACTGCGTCGTACCCCTCACGGCCTGTGGGTCGATAGCATCATTCTTCAGATCATGGGCATAGGTAATATTATCTGCCCACGATAGAGAGAGGTCAAAGATGAGACTTCTTGGTATTTGAGCAGAGTCTCCATTGTCTAAAATAGTACCTAGACCTCCCTGTCTCGAACTCCTATTGGTTGATGACTTTCTCTTCTTCTTGCCTTTTCTATCTCCTGTTAAGAATCCAATATTGACATCTTCCATTTCAAAGCCAAAACCAAAAACAAACTCTGTACTCTTCTGCTCTCTCAGCTCTCCGACAGTTGTGAATAAGTCAAGAAGCCTTGATTTTTTGTATTCGAAGTTGACTTGTACATTACTCTTAGTCTGAATATCGAATCCTATGATCGGATTAAATTGCTCACTAATCTGTATCGAAGGAATCTCCCACCTAGTGTAGTAATTTTGAGATGCTGCTTTGAGTTGAGGGTCACCAGATTCTAGACCCAATTTTTCGTTCTGTGGGTCAGAGTTAAATCTATTGATCGTGAATACAGACTTATATCCATGCTTAAGCGTAAATGACTTCACCCAATCCTTAAACCATGATAACTTACTCAGTCCATTGTACCTCAAGCTCCAATTTGGTCTTGGTAGAAAACTATTCTTCTGTACATCTCCAAGGATGTCGAGACCTATTGTATTGGCATCTTGGTCTGTATATGCAGCAATAAATGCAGGAACAACGACATCATTGTTCAACTTACCAAAACCACTGACATACTCTTCTCCATCTATTTCATGAGCTCCTGTAACACCGTTTGCTGTACCAAGCCTTTGTGATATTGTAGCCCTATTTGTTCTCATGGTATTAAATAGGTCAATAGACTTTTGTCTACGATCTCCAAACAGAGTATTCATTGTGAAGTAACTAAACTCTACTGAACCCACATCATAGAGGGCCTGTTGGTAGAACCCTCTATTAAAGTCTGGGTCACTTGCTGTCTTGTCCAAGAACGTAAACTCTTCTGAGTGGTCTAAACTCGTCCTTTTATAAAACTCCACATCAATATCCACATCCTTCCATGGCTCTAGCTCTACATCTAGATTGATGTCTAGGCTTCTCTTTTGCATTATCTGCTTATTGAGTACAAGGCTCTCGTTCCACCACTCTTGATTCTGATAGAGCCAATTGTCATTACCTGCTGACTTTTGAATATTAGGTTGGATACCTGCAACGAAGTCCCACCCTGGCGCATCAAAGCCATCGGTAAGTCCTAAGAACCTAGGATTGAAGGACTCTCCATCTCCTACGTTACCCCCAAATCCTGGGATTAAGGTGGAGAAGCTCTCTCTCAATGAAAACTTCACAGTACGCAGAGAGAATAGTGGTCTTACCAATAGTTTTTCTATGGTACTCACCTTAGACTTATCAGATTTCTTCTTTCTGTCTTCTGGTGTATTCTTTGCATCAGCTGTTTCTGCTCCTTCTCTTTTGATTCCTCCCCTACTGCCTCCTCGAGAAGACCTTGATGAAGAAGAACCTTTACCGTCTAGTTTTTTGACATACTTACTCTTGTTATAGAGTTTGTCAAAGCTAAATGTGGCATTTAAAGATCTGTCTTGACTGTTTTGAATGACTGACCCTGGTTGGTTACCAACTCCTGGCTCTGGGCCAACTTGGTCAATTACTATCAACGGACTAGCTGCCCAATCATAAGATGCCTTATACTGTGCTGTCATTTTGATCCAATCCATGAATGGGAGATAGCGAATTGGCAAGGTATAGTTCAGATTAATCTGATGGCCATAGTTCTTATCTCGACCTCCATCCCAGAGATTGTTCTTCCAATACTCGGTGACATAGTCTGGGTTGTTATTTACTTCATTGGTATAGTTGATGCCATTCTCTGCTGCACTTTTTCCCTCTTCATCTTCCCAACTTCTCGCTTCAGCAGTATCTGCTATACCTACCTGTCTGAGTTCGTCTATGAAACTTGAATTGACTGCATTGAATTTAAGAGAGAGTGACTTAGTAAAGTCCCACTTCAAGTCATACCTTCTCTCGAAAGAAAAGTTCTTTTCGTCAAATTCGAATACCGGTACATTAGGTAGTCTGAACTTCCTCCTCTTGTACTTCTTATCCAAGGTAGTATTGAAAGAAAAACTATTGGGTAATAAGTTGAAGTTAAACTCTTTAATGATGTCTAGGTGTTTTGATTTCAGCTTTTTGAAGGGTTCTATATAGTTGACCTTTCTTGAATAGGTATAGTCCAATGCTCCCCTATATTGTTTAGTATTGTCGTATTCTAGTAGCGGGTCTCTGATGTCGGTCTCTGTATACCCATAACTAACACTGAAGTTGGAGATATCCCATGGTTTAGGAGTATTCCTTCTTTTCTCTTTGAGTTTAGCCTTCTCCTGTGCTGCTTTGTCTAGGTCAGCATTGGATACAGCACCACCATCTACGGTCTTATCTGATCGTTGTCCCTTCTTCGGTTTTGAGGTAGCTGTCCCACTATTGACCTTTCTCTCTTTCTTTACATTGGTAAAGTTGTAAGTCTTAATAGTAGTGACATCTTGAGATTCTCTCTTGATTTGGGCTCTTTCTGTGGCGTTAGCAGCGTCGGCTAACTTCTCTTCCATAGTTATATCCGAGTCAAATGGATGAAACTGTGGGTTACTTATCGTCTTAGCATATTGTGCATAGAATGGTACTCTTACTCCCCAATTGGACGGTAAAAACTTACCTAATTGTAGACTCGTAGCTATATCATAACTGATATTTTCTTCCTTGCTCCTATCATTAAGTCGCTGATCTATGGAACCCCAACCAATACTATTGTAATTACCTGATAGCGTGAGGTTACCAAGGTCTGCTAGTTGTACATCTACTTGTGCTAGTGCTGCAAGTCCTCCTCTCTCGTCAAAACCTACCGCTCTGAGCTCGTTGACCCATACTTCTCCTCCTACATTAGGGTAGTTGACCATATCTCCCACTGGTCTGACATTTCTGACACCTATCTGTATTGCCTTAATTGCTCCGAGGGATGGGGTACCTATGACTCCTATCCTATGTTGGAAATCATTAGTAACTCTATCGAACAATACATCTCTCGGCTCGGACATGTTGTCCCTATCTCGCTTAAGTTTAGTCAGTGAATCGAGTGTAATATCAAGTTTGTTTTCTGGTCTCCACACCACATTTTGGTCGGTCGAATCTACGTCTGGACCATACACTCCTTCTTCTGACATCACCAAGGGTATAGAATACTCATAGTAATTGTCATCAAAATCTTTACCCAACTTGACAAATAGCTCTAGATCACCATTTTCTATATCTGGACTGGTTGGTAACTCTTCCGCATGAACGAACATCTGTAACCGTTTGAACAACCTAAGATCTAGCTCCAATACCTTGTTCATCGCTACCCTACATCCTGACTCAAAATTGTCAAAGTTCATAGAGAGGGCTCTTTCGTCCAAGAGAGTAGAGTTGATAGAATTGTAGACTTCCTCTCTCTTGATATCTGGTGGTAGCAAGTACCCGAATGGTGTCTTTTTTGAGTTTTCCTCAATCCCTCTGATATCTAAGTTGAATGACGTTTGGGTATCAGTATTAGGTCCATCTATATCACCTCGATCACATACTCCTCTTGCCTTTCTCCACTGACTTCTTACTAATTCGAACTCAGCCATTCTGAAAATTTTTCTACTAGAGAAACCTCTAGTGATCATTCTCATAAACTGGATAGACCTGAATCCGTCAATATCTCCTACCTTTTCTAGGACATTCTCATCTTGAATTGGTATTCTAAACCTATACCATGTTTCGTCTCTATCACTCACAGTGACCTGATCTGTGATATAGTCAGTAGCTATAGTATCTAGTCTACCTGTCTGTTGGTCTTTGACGATATTGATATCATACTTGTAAAAGTTCTCTGACTCATTGAGCGATGAGTTGCCATTGAGCTCTTCGCTATCCGGCTGAAACTTTCCTCTGACATTACTATTCACTCCACTATTTAGAGAGATATTATTGTTTTGAATATCCGGGCTATTGTTTTCACTATTACTGAAAAACCTGTATTTGTTGACTAAGTTTTCATTATTGTCAAACCTTGTATCACCAAAGTAGTAAAAGTCATCACCAGATGGGTCATCTTCAACTATAGGTATATTATTATTGAATGCTTGGTTCACTCGATTCAGCCATTCCTCATGTTTGGTAAGTTCTGCACTTCGGTCCATGGCGTCTAGTCCAAGATCTTGCTCTTCCTTAGTATCGATATCAAAACTTCCAGTGACTGGTACATTGTCTGGGATATTACCAAACTCTGTTTCATCTACTCTGACTGAATTAGCTGTCACTGATATGGCATTTTCATAACACTGAACTCCATCCTTAAGAATATCTTCCGAGACATTTCCTAAGTGGAATGAGATCACACCTGACTCCGCCATTGTATTGGAAGAGTCTATCTGTCCATCATAACCAACTTGATCTAAGAATGGGTCCAACATCCAGAAATCTATAAATTCATAGTTAGCTGCTTGGAAGTCGTTGGTATTTAGATACCTCATGATACCCGCCCACCTTTTCTCTGGTTCGCTAAGTATTAGTCCCAATTCGTTGTCATATCTCTCAAATCCAGCAGAGTGAGCTGTACCGTCTGGTTCGTCGAAGTTATAAGGCCCTCTGAGTGTTGGATCATAGGCGATATCAAAGGTATAGAGGTCCCTTTGCAACTGAGTAGGAATCTGTCTATTCTCAAAGAGCTCTGTCTGAAGTACTCCCCTTGAGTAAGGATTGTCCGCATCGTCTGGTGTTCTAGCATTTATATCTGCGATATACCATGTCATAGATGCTCTATTGACACCTGTTTCTACTCCTATTTCATTATACTCAGGAAAGTCTGAAGTATTGGGTATACTAGCTAGTTGCCAAGCAAAGGGCTGTGTACCTAATGGTAACCCCGTGACTGCTCCTTCAAAATCATCAATATTCACAACTGGGTCTTTCTCTTCGTCACTGAGGTTTATCCTTCTATTGTGACCAGGTTTAAGTAAGGCACCCTCTGCTGATACACTGATTCTTGACTCTGCATTTGTGCTATAAATCGGCAAGGCATCTAGGGCCTTTGTCAGCCACGGCGCTTCTTTTTCATAATTCAGGTCAAGACCATATATTGTATTGTTTATTGGGTCGTCGCCAATGTTTACCTTCTGAGTAAATGGTCTCTCCTTGAGCTTTAAGATGGTACCTCCTAGTCTTAGGTCTTTACTTACTTCATAATCTGCTCTTAGACCAAGCATATCCTTTTGTTGAAGACTAAAGAATGAACTATCCTCCAATGAAATGTCTAGAGGTACTCCTTGCTGTAGGTAGGCCTCATTCAATATTCTTAACAAGCCTCTCCCATACTCTACTTCGTAGTCCACTCCTTCTATCAGTTCTCTACCTCCAGCTCTGACTCTGACGGACCCCTTGGGTATATTCCAAGATCCTAGTGATATTTCTGATGAGGTATTTGACTTATATTGTCCTTTGATAATGAATTTATTCTTATCCAGGTAGTCTGTCTCTGCTATGACCTTTGCCTCAGTATAGAGTTCTTCGAATATTAGAGAATCTGGTAGGGTATAGGTTGTCTGGTCATCTGCTTCATAGCTAGTTATAGCACTACCAAATGGCTCAAGCACTGGAAACAATATGGCTCCATTCCTCGGTATCACAGTGACTCCTGGTACAAAGTCAAAGACTCCATCTGGTTGAGGATCACTGACAGAGTTCAACCTATCTAAGTTGAAGAGATTGAGAAGAGGTACCCTATCATAACCTGGTTCTGATATGTATTTTGTAAGCTCTCCCTTGTTTCTATCATCTTCAAAGAAGATATCAAGTACGAAGTCTTCTTGTGTCAAATTATTTGTCCTAAGGGCATAGACATTCTTCATCATCAAGTCCCATGTCGGGTGGTTGATAGATTGGGTACTATTTTTAAGCATTTTGACATAGACTACCGACTCTGATTGCGCCAAACCAGTAGAATCTGTACTAGATATCTGCGAATCCGTCACGAGCTCACCTACTTGGTAGACTTCGTCACAGTTCTGTGTATAGAAGTATTCGTAAGAGACACCTAGCTGCTGACTTGGCTGTAGCCTAATATTCAATGATATAAATCCTAACTCAGGATTGAATGTATACTCACTAGGATTAAGCATTCTTCCTTTGAACTTCTCAAAATCCCTTGTCTCTGTAAGTTCATAGTCGGACAATGTCTTGAGGTTTTGAGTGACATTTTTGTTTTCTCTTGTTTCCGAATTGTCTTCGACCAGTCTTCTGTAGAGGTCATTACTCTTATTAGAAGGTAGTCTGACCCCTTTTACATCTCTCAATAGCGGGTCAAAAAACATATCATCTATAAAGTAGTCTGCATCCAACTTCGAAAAGAGAGTATCGTTTTCATAAATATTGTATGGCTCACCTAGGTCATTAATCATGACAATCTGTGTGCTATTCTCATTATAGTCTAACCTATCATCTGATATCCAGACTTCTAAGTTGGCAATAGTGAAGCTACTCAAGATGTGTGGCATCTTACTCAGTGCATCTTCATAGGCATTTCTATGGTAGTGCGAGATGAAAAAGTGTCTATTTTCATCGTATTCTGTTGGCTTGATCTCAAACTCTTGGACTGTTGCACCATTTTGCACACTTAGCTTTTTAGGCTTTGATCGTTGCTGCGCTGCTACTGCTGTCAGGGTTAGGTTACCAAATTGTAGCTCTGTCTTGAGACCGAATAATTCTTGTGACCCTTGGATCAAGCTACTTCTCAACGGTAACTTGACATTACCTGCCTCTATCTTTCTGATGATATCGTCTTCAGAAAATTCATCTGCATCGTAGACTAGGTTGATTTTTCTATCGAAGTCAAATGTAGCTTGGGTATCATAGTTGAATCCTAGATCCATTTTCTTTCCTATGTTTCCATCAACATTCATTTTGATGTTTTGCTCGAACAATGGAATCTGCCACCTATCAATCTTCCTTCCCGGAAATATTCCATTGTTGACGAATTGGTAAGATGTACCTAGGGTAATATCAATATTTCCTTGCGGTTTGATGTTGATGTCTGTCCCTCCAAATAATCTGTCAGTAAGCTTGTCTTTGATATTAAGCCTTGACATGGGGTCAATTAGCCCACTCTTACCCCTATCATCAGATCCGAAACCTGACAATTTTCCAAAGTAGTTTTTCTCTTCTTCTTTGCTCTTATATTCTAGATACTCTTCAAATGTCATGAAGGATGGCATTCTGAAGTATTCGTCCCCTATCTTTTCTGTAATGATATAGGTATCAGATGCAGGATCATATTCTATTGCTTGCTCTACATCTGATGGATAGATATCAAATGGGTTGTCAAAATCCTGGGTTGTAAAATCCCCATCTCGATCCGTAATGGGTATAGTATCTGTCTCTGGAGATAGCCAATAAGCATTCTCATCTTTTAGCAGATCACTCCAACCTGAAGCACTAACTCTACCCACACATAGGCACGCCAAAATCACCGAGCTTAATAAACCAATCTTGTTCATGAAAAAAATTATTGACCTCTTTCTTAGATAAATTACAATTCTTAGGATTCTCTCAGGAAATACGGATACCTAACGCAAGAAATTTGGAATACATTATACGTATCCTAAGATAATTGCCTCAATACTTGTTTTATTAACTCTTCTACTTGACAATCAGGGCCTTTCTCTGCTAATGCTGCGTCTACAGCCTTCAGTATTTTTGCCTTTTGAAAGCCAAGTGACACCAGTGCAGATATCGCTTCTTCTCTGACTCCATTGGACGTAATACTACTCAATGTAGATCCTCCTGACTCTGTCACTTCCATTCCTTCTTTAATCAATTTATCCTTGAGGTCTAATATGATACGTTTCGCTGTTTTTGGGCCAATTCCTTTGACCTTGTTAATCACAGCCACGTTATCATGCACTATTGCCTTCTTAACATCTGCAGGAGTCATATAGGAGGTTATAGTCCGAGCAGTGTTGGGACCAACCCCATTTACTGAGATCAGATGTATGAATAAATTCTTCTCTTCTTCAGTATAAAATCCATAGAGACTTTGATCATTCTCCGTAATGTGCTGATATGTGTATATTTTTGCCTTGCTTTCGTGTTCTATTGCTGCAAAAGTGTGTAAGCTGATATTGACATGGTATGCTACACCACCTATATCTACGTAGATATGTGTGGGAGTTTTATGAGTCAGTTCGCCTTGTAGATATGCAATCATAATATTGAAGTTGAGCAAAGATAGCAATACTAACATACACATTAAAAATATATTTAATATAATAAATCAATGTATACAATACTCTTGTTAGGTAGTGGTGGTAGAGAACATGCTATAGCTAGTTCTATCCTTAACAGTGATAAATGTGAAAAGCTCTATGTTGCTCCTGGCAATGCGGGGACCCATGAACTTGCCTTTAATATCAAACTTGACATTCTTGACTTCAAACAAGTAGCCCTCTTTTGCGAGCAGTATCATGTTGATTGGATAGTAGTCGGACCAGAGCAACCACTAGTGGATGGCATATACGACTACTTTCAAGACTCAAAGGTTAAGGTCATTGGCCCATCCAAGGCCGCTGCTCAACTTGAAGGTAGTAAGGCATACGCCAAGCAATTTATGCAAAGCATGCAAATCCCGACTGCTAAGTATAAGCAATTCACTGCTGACAACCTCATCGAAGGCATTCAGTACCTCAGTGCCCACCCGCTGCCTATAGTATTGAAGGCTGATGGACTAGCAGCTGGAAAGGGAGTACTGATCCTCACTGATAGAGAAGAGGCTATTACCGCTTTTAAAGAGATGTTAGGTGGTCAATTTGGTGAAGCTTCTAGTACAGTAGTCGTAGAGCAGTTTTTGGACGGGATAGAGTTTTCTGTATTTGTAGCGACAGATGGCAGTACTCACTGCGTCTTACCTGAAGCTAAGGACTATAAGAGAATTGGCGAAGGTGATACTGGGTTAAATACAGGTGGAATGGGAGCAGTAAGTCCAGTGCCATTCTATGACAAGGTGCTTGAGCAAAGAGTGACGGAACAAGTCATTCTTCCCACCATAGCAGGACTTAAACAGCACAATCTAGACTATACTGGATTCGTATTCATTGGACTCATTTCGGTCAATGGTGAACCCTACGTGATAGAATATAATTGCAGAATGGGAGACCCAGAGACTGAGGTAGTATTTCCAAGGATTACATCAGATGTTGTTGAGCTATTTGAATTGATGCTCGAAGGACGTACTAGTGACTATAAGTTGACTACCCTGGACCAGACTGCAGTAACCATATTCTCAGTAAGTGGTGGATATCCTGAAAAATACGAAAAGGGAAAGCAAATGGTTATCCCTAACCTTGAAGGCAATACCAAGTACTTCCATGCTGGGACCAAGGCCGTGGACTCTACCGTTGTTACGAATGGTGGTCGTGTGATTTGCTGTACAGCATTTGCCGATACTCTTTCTGAAGCTATAGCCCAAGCTAAAGCAGGCGCAGAACAGGTACAATTCGAAGGCAAGTACTATAGAAAAGATATTGGTCAAGACCTCTTAACCTATACTGCTTAAGCGTTGAACCTTACATTCAGCCATATAGCCCAAATCGTCTCAGGAGTAGCTAGTCTAGCACAAGACTGCACCATTGGAGAAGTAGTCTATGATAGTAGGAAACTGTCCTCATCCGTAGAATCTGTATTCGTAGCTCTGTCTATTGGTAATAGGAATGGTCACGAATTCATCAAGCAAGCCAAGCTCAGGGGTTGTCGCAATTACATCATAGAACAAGATGAATATCTAGTAGACGATGGTTGCAATTACATCCTAGTTGACAACTCTCTAGCGGCCTATCAAGCTTTGGCAAAACACTGTAGAAGCCTTGTAAACATACCAATCATTGGCATTACCGGGAGCAATGGAAAGACTATAGTCAAAGAATGGCTAAGTGACTGCCTGTCTGAAGCCTATACCCTCGTCAAAACACCAAAAAGTTACAACTCAAAGATTGGGGTTCCTGAATCGGTAATGCCAATAGACGCCACTCACGAATTGGCGATTTTTGAAGCTGGGATTTCTCACCCCGACGAAATGTCTACCTTACAAGAGATCATACAACCGACTATTGGCATATTTACCACTATTGGTGATGCACATCTAGAGAACTTCTCCTCCGTAGACCAGCTTATCAGAGAAAAACTCACCTTGTTCAAACACTCTAAAGTGATGATACTAAGAGGTGATGACAATAAAGTGGTCTCTGTGGCAAAATCATGTATTCCACAGACATCACTACTGACCTGGGGGACTGAAGCATGTAACACTATAGTTGCTGACATACAAGGTCATGATGTCACTATCACGTACCAAGGCCGAGTCCATACCTTTACAATAGGGTCAACCAATACCTTCAGTTTCGAAAACCTAATGCATGTGATTAGTTGTGCTTTTTACCTTGGCCTAGACCCAGTAGTCTTGCAACAAAAGCTATCAGGACTTTCCGCATTGCCGCTCAGGCTTCAAGTCATTGAAGGAGTGAGAAATATGACTATTGTCAATGACAGTTATACAAGTGACAAGCAAGCCTTTAAGTATGCTATTGACTATGTAAGAACTCACTTTCCAGATCGAGCAATGCATATCATTACCTCAAGTTCTTCTAGAGTGACAATAGAGCAAGACTACACTACATATCAGGTGTCTTACTATGATAGTACTGCTCAATCAATTAAAGACTTCGTACAGACCATTGACAGACCAGAACACGAGGGATGCGTCCTCTTAATCAAAGGTAAGAGGACTGATAGATTAGAACGCATAGCTAACAAACTTGCCCTCCAGACCCATACTACAACTCTGGAAATCAACTTAAGTAACATAGCTGCCAACCTTGCTTGCTACCTTGAGCTAGTACGTGACACTACTCAGGTGATAGCAGTAATCAAGGCATCGGCATATGGGTCAGGTAGTACACAGATAGGCCAGTATTTATCTAGCCTCCGAGTTGACTACCTCGCAGTAGCACTACTTGATGAAGGCATAGAACTAAGAACATCTGGCATCACAAAACCCATACTAATATTCAACTACTTTTACTCAAATGATGCGAGTCTACTGTGGAAGTACGACCTAGAACCAGAAATCTACTCTCTTGATCAGCTCTCTAGTATAGCTCAAGAAAGCACCTTCCAAAACAAGATACTAAAGCTTCATATCAAAATAGATACAGGTATGAATCGTCTTGGCTTTTTGGAATCCGAGTTTGATGCTATAGCTTCCATAATCAACCGACACCATAACCTCAAAGTAGAAAGTGTATTCTCTCATCTCAGTGCTAGTGACAATCCTAGTTTTGATGAGTTTACCACAAATCAATTTAAACATTTTGACGAATACTATGCTTCTTTGAGTAGTAAGCTACCCAACCTGCCTTGGAGGCATATCCTCAATACTGCTGGGATCATTAGACATCCCAACTACCATCTAGATGCTGTAAGAATTGGACTAGGGCTATACGGTATAGATGAAACAAAAATTCTCACCAAAAAGCTCCAAACAGTACTCAGGCTCTCCACCATAGTTTTACAAGTGAAGCAAATCAAGGCTGGTGATTCTCTGAGTTACAATAGATCGTTTATAGCTGAGAGAGACATGACTATTGGCATCCTTGGTGCAGGCTATGCTGATGGTATTCCAAGGTCATCTGCTAAGCACGGTTGTACCGTCTATGCTAATGGTGTAGTACTACCTTTGATAGGAACCATTTGTATGGATGTTTGCTTCGTTGATCTGAGCCATGCAAGCTCTATCTCCGTTGGGTCTACCGTCGAAATCTTTGGCCCAAATAGTGCTTTGTCTGACTTAGCAAGTAACAACGATACAATTCCCTACGAAGTCCTTAGTCAGATCCCAAGTCGTATCAAAAGGATCTATATAGAAGACTAATGTCGTCTACAATAGTTAACTCCTCTTTCTTGTTAAGTATAAGCTTAGCTTTTTAACTATTTTTGCACCAAATTGACCAAACCTTATACTTATGACTTTAAGAATTGTTATTCTACTCTGTCTTCTGTTTGTTATTCAATCTGACAGAGTACTTGCTCAACAAGACTCAGACGTCCTATTTACTGTCGAAGGGAATGCTATTACTGTTGAAGAATTTAGATATATCTACGAGAAAAACAACGGAGACGGAGCCAATTACTCCGAAAAGAGTGTGATGGAGTATCTAGAACTCTACAAAAACTTTAAACTAAAGGTCAATAGGGCTAAAGAGATGAAGTTAGATACCATTCCTGCCTTGATTAAAGAACTCGGAGGTTATAGAAAGCAACTAGCCAATTCATACTTAAATGATAAAGAAGTTACTGCCAACTTGGTTGAAGAAGTCATCCAAAGAATGGAAACTGATAGAGAGGTCAGCCACATATTCATCCCACTAGATAGAAAGGCAACATCAGAGGCTAAGCGTGAAGCTCAGTCAACTGTTGACGGCATCTATGCTAGACTTAATAGAGGTGAAGATTTCAAAACAGTAGCTATTGACGCCTCTGAAGATAAGGCATCCGCTGTAAATGGTGGATACCTTGGGTACTATACTTCTCCTCTACCTAGTGGATTCTATGCCTTTGAAAATGCGATGTACTCTACAGCAATAGGAAGTGTTGCAAAACCCATCCAGTCAAAAATGGGCTTCCACATCATAAAGGTCCATAGCGAGAGACCTGCAAGGGGCGAATTAGAAATAGCACACATCCTTATCCGAAAAAAGACTGATGGTGTATTAAATCCAAAAGCCAAGATTCAAATAGACTCAATGTATAACCTTATTAATAATGGTACTATGACATTTGAGCAAATGGCTAAATCATCTCAAGATCCTAATACTGCTAATAAAGAAGGCTACCTTGGGTTTATGCGCATCAATCAGTATGAGTCAACATTTGAAGATGCAGCATTTGCCTTGGCTAGTGATGGTGATATCTCAATGCCAATCGAAACAGAGATAGGATGGCACCTCATTAAGAGAATAAGCAAGAAAGACGTATCTGACAAGGACAAACTCAGAAGGTCGATGAAGGCTAAATTAGCAAAGGATGATAGATTAGAACTTTCTAAAAAGACTCTTATCAACTCTATCAAAGAAGAAGCTGGAATGCAGGTGAATAATGCTGCACTCAATAGTTTCCAAACTAAACTACATGATGACTTCTATAGCTACAAGTGGAAGGTGCCTGCAATGACAGAGATGGACCTTATCACATTTGCCAACGGCACCAAACATAAGTTGAGTGCTTTTGCAGACTATTGTAAGCGAAATACAAAGGAAAGACTCAAGCACAATACCACAACCCCTATCAAAGAAGTGGTCTCTGTCTTATTTGAAAATTATGTAGATGATGTTGTACTTCAATATGAAGAATCTAACCTCGAGGCAAAATATCCTGCCTTCAAAGCACTCATGAGAGAGTATGAAGAAGGAATCCTGCTCTTCGAAGCTACTAAGATGGAAGTCTGGGACAAGGCAAGTAGCGATAGTCTAGGGCTCAGAACGTACTACTCAAATAACACTCAAGATTATACTTGGGAAGAGAGAGCAAAAGTCCAAACCGCTTCTGTCCAAACTAATAATGCAAAAGCACTGAAGAAAGTAGGTAAGGCTTTATCAAAAATGAACCTCAATCAATTGAAGACAAAGTTTGAATCTGATGATGTTAACATCACTGTCAGCGAGCCTGAGTTAGTCACTAAAGGAACCGAAATGGGTAAAAGTGTGACGTGGGAACCAGGATACACCAAGCAAGAAACTACTCCTGACAACATCCTTGTAATTACTAAGGTCTTGTCTGTTGAACCCGTAACTCCTAAAACGTTTAGCGAAGCAAAAGGATATATTATCGCAGACTACCAAGATCAACTTGAACAAGAGTGGATTGCTAAACTCTCTGATAAGTATCCTGTTACAATCAATCAAGATATTCTTGATAAATTAATTAAGTAGTGATCAAGTGGTTTGGCATATTGACCAGTGTACTGACGATGAGCTTGATATCAAGTTGTGACCTACCTGAAACTAAAGAGGGAGATGTAGTGGCTAAGGTACATGCCCAGACTCTTTATGATTCTGACATCCCTTCGTGGATTACTGGTCATGCAGATTCTGTGCAACTCAAGGAGGTCTTTGTAGACAAATGGATTCGTGATAAGACAGTACTCACCGCAGCAGAAAAAGAACTCAAGTCATCGGTAGATATTGACAAATTAGTCAATGACTACCGGGAATCTCTATTGATGCTACAATTTGAACAATACTTGATCACTCATCACATGGACTCTATAGTCACCCAAGCACAGATCCAAGCTTACTATGAAAACCACAAGACTGAATTTGTCCTCCAAGAAGAAGCTGTAAAAGCCGTCTATATTCAGTGTAGTGATGCTGCCAGTGTCAAAGTCATCGACAAGGCATGGAAAAAAATCAAACCTGGATCGTGGTCTATTTCGATGGATAGTCTTAACTGTAGCCACTCTTGGGTCAATGACCAAGTCTGGTTGAAAAAAAGCACCATAGAATCAACCCTTCCTGACAATATCAAATCCAAGATATCTTGGAAAAAGAACGGAAAGTTTGACATAGAACTGGATAGCACCTCTTACTTTATCTATCTTGCAGACGTAGTCAAGCCAAGAGAGCTCTCTCCTCTATCGTTAGTAAAGGAGAACATCATAAAACTCATCTTACACAAAAGAAAGAAAGACCTAATGAAAGAGTATGAAGAAAAACTCGTTCAAAAAGGAATAAAAAACAAACAGATCACTCTAGTAAAATAAATCATGTTAACAAAACACATAGTTGTTGGTATTTGTACTCTACTGTCTTTATCTCTATTTGGACAGGACAAATACTTAATAGATAAGGTCATTGCCAAAGTAGGCAGTGAGACCATCCTCCTGTCTGATGTTGAAGCCCAATTTGCTTTCGCAAAAGAACAAGATGCTGATGCTTCTCCAGAGCTCAAGTGCCAGATTCTTGAAGGTATCATGGGTCAAAAACTCATCGTCCACCAAGCTAGGCTAGATAGTGTCATCGTCACTGATGATGAAATCAATGCTCAACTTGACTACAGGGTCAGTGGTGTGCTTAGACAGATGAATAATGATGAGGCCTTCTTCGAGGACTATTATGGAATGACGGTAGATAAGATGAGAGCCAACCTTAGGGAGGATCTAGAGCAGCAACTCTTAGCAGAAAGAATGCAGGGACAACTTATGCAAACCATCAACATCACTCCTGATGAAGTAGAAGAGTTTTACAATAGTATCCCACAAGATAGCCTTCCGTACCTTAGCTCAGAAGTAGAATTTGCAGAAATAGTATCAAAACCTAAGGTCAATGAAGAAGAAAGAACTAAAGCCCTAGAACAGACACTCTCACTACTTACTAGAATAGAGAACGGTGAGCTATTTGAAGATTTAGCTAAGGAGTATTCTGCAGACCCAGGGTCAGGGTTTCAAGGTGGTGACTTGGGTTTTGCTCCAAGAGGAACCTTTGTTCCAGAATTTGAAGAAGCTGCATACAACCTAGATGTGGATGAAGTCTCTGAACCTGTCGAGACTGAGTTTGGCTTTCACCTTATCAAAATGATAGAAAAAAAGGGAACAAAGATCAGATTGAAACATATCTTAATCAAACCTACCATATCAGATGACGATATAGAACTTGCTAAGCAAGAGCTAGACTCTCTTAAGCTTTTGATAGCTGATGAGAAATTGACTTTCGATGCTGCTGTGAAGAAGTATTCTCTAGAGGATATCCCTAGCTATCATAACAATGGGAGGGTCCAAAATCCATCAACAGGTAAGACTTTCTTCCAAACAGCTGAGCTTCCTACAGAAGTATACTTTGCCATAGAAGATATGAAGGTAGGAGAAGTATCAGAAGTACTTGAGTATCCTCTACCAACTGGCGAGACTTATTACAGAATAGTACAGCTACAGTCTAAGACTAGACCTCACAAAGCAAACCTCAAAGAAGACTATTCTAAGGTCCAGGAATTGGCGAAGCAAGGCAAGAAGAATGAATACTTTGCAAACTGGGTAACAGAAAAACTAAAGGAAACGTATATAGAAGTAGATTCTAGGATGTCTACTTGTCCTAATATTGAAGAACTTATCAATTAGGAGAAAAAAAAAGACCGGTTCTACCCCCTTGTGAACCGGTCGTGAAGAAAGTACCTAATTACTTAAGTAAGCTTTCCTTCTCTAATCTGAACAAATAGGTAATTGCATATACCTTGCCAAAAATGATTAGGTGCTTTCTTTTTTTAATAAATTTTTTCTCCTTGTTTGTAATGAATTGTTTTTCAATGAGTTACAATTAGTCAAGTTTTTGCTTTTTTTATCAATTTCTCTTACTTGCCTAGCTTAACAGCAGTGTTTTGTGCCAATTGTTGACTCATGCCTTTCTATTTTACCCTCTTTTGGCTTGTCAAATTTTCCTCTTAGGCTTCTCCCAATGTCTATGATATAAGACAGAATGTCAGTATTACTTGAATGGAACAGACTTTGACTAGTCATCTGTATACATTTCGAATTCTAAACGTAATAGCATAATGCAAAAAGGAAAAATATCAGTACAAACGGAAAACATCTTTCCGATAATCAAACAATTTCTCTATTCAGATCAAGAGATATTTCTCAGAGAGCTAGTATCTAATGCTGTTGATGCTACACAAAAACTCAGAACCCTACACTCTAAGGGAGAGTATAAGGGTGATCTTGGTGATACTAGAATAGAAATACTCTTAGACGAAGAAGCAAAGACATTGACTATTCGAGATAAAGGAATAGGAATGAATGAAGAAGAGGTGATGAAGTACCTCAACCAAGTAGCCTTCTCTTCTGCTCAAGAATTCTTAGATAAGTATAAAGATGATGCCTCAGTAATTGGTCACTTTGGTCTTGGGTTTTACTCTGCCTTCATGGTTGCTGACAAAGTTGATGTATTGACTAAGTCTTACAGAGACAAGAGTCAAGCAGTCCAATGGTCATGTACTGGTGACCCAGAATATGAATTTGGTGAGATAGACAAAGCTGCAAGAGGGACTGACATCGTCTTACATATCAGCGATGATAGCAAGGAATACTTAGATAAGGCTAGAATACAAACTCTACTAGACAAATACTGCAAATTCCTACCTGTAGAGATACAGTTTGGGACCAAGACAGAGACGACTTACGAAGGTGAAGGCGATGACAAAGAAACCATAGAAACTGAGGTTGATAACATTGTCAACAATCCTAACCCTCTTTGGAAAAAGAAGCCTAACAAGTTGACAGATGAAGACTACAAGGCATTCTATAAGGAACTATACCCTTATGCTCCTGATCCGTTATTTTGGATTCACTTGAATATCGACTTCCCATTTGACTTGACTGGTGTTCTTTACTTCCCTAAGTTGAACAATAGCCTAGAAGTACAAAAGAATAAAATCCAACTCTATAGCAACCAAGTCTACGTGACTGATGATGTCAAGGAGATTGTACCTGAGTTCTTGATGCTACTCCATGGTGTGATTGACTCACCAGACATCCCGTTGAATGTCTCTAGGAGTTACCTACAAGCAGATACCAATGTCAAGAAGATTACCAACTATATTACCAAAAAGGTAGCAGACAAACTCAATAGCTTATTCAAGGCAGATAGAGAAGCTTATGAAGCTAAGTGGGATGATATCGGTGTCTTTGTTAAATATGGTTTGGTCTCTGAGGAGAAGTTTGGAGAGAAAGCAGTAAAATTCTCATTGCTCAAGGATACTGATAAGAAGTACTACACTATAGAAGAGTACAAAGAGAATATCTCAGAATCACAAAAAGATAAGTACGACAAAGTAGTCGCAATCTATGCGAATAACACAGAGGAGCAGCATAGCTATATCAAGTCTGTACAAGACTATGGTTACAATGTCATCTTGTTTGACCACATGATTGATAACCACTACATGCAACACCTTGAGTCTAAGCATAGTGATATGACATTCGTGAGAGTAGATTCGGAGACAGCTGATAAGTTGGTACAAAAAGACGAGACTAAGGAGTCAGTACTTAGTGAAAAGGAACAAGAAAAAGTCAAGACTCTCTTTACCGAAACACTTGGTGCAGGGACATTCGTAGACTTGAGACCTTTGTCTCCTTCGGACCACCCTGTGTTGATTACTAAGCCTGAGTTCATGAGACGTATGAAGGAGATGCAGATGATGCAGGGCATGGACATGAGTATGCTACCAGACAATCACAATGTAGTAGTCAATACTAACCACCCACTCATCGCAACTAAACTACTGAAGATGAGGAGTGCTGAGAAGAAAACAGAATTTACTAAGTACCTCTACATGCTTGCTAAGCTCAACCAAAAGATGCTTACTGGAGAGGAAATGAGCAATTTCATAGAGAAGAGTATCGACTTTTTACAAGAAGGATAAGATAAGCTTTCAATAACATGAAAACAACAGGGGATGTAAGCGGTATTGCTTACATCCCCTGTTTCTTTATAACCTATTAGTCAACTTAAAATATATCCATATCAAATACGGTAACCGTGCCGTCAAATACATTGATCTCCATTTCTATCCATCCTAGTTTGGTCTCAAAATCACTTACCAATTTCAAACCAAAGAAATATGTTGAATGCTGAGTATCTGAGCTTACCTCCCACTTGTTTGGCCAATCTCCCTCAGTATTAGTAGTAATAATGGTGACGATTGTCCTAGAAAATATATTTCTCCACCTCAGTGGATCCGAAACATTCTCTTGTACTTGATCTAAGTTTCTTAGAAACAACTCCTTCTCATCTGTATGCATGAGAATTTCATTTAAGCCATATGGCCTCAGCACTCCTGATATACCATATGTTCCTCCATTTAGTGTTAGAGGGTCTATATCTATTTCATGATATTTCAAGGTGTAGTCTGGGGTGCCATCACCATCTAGATCTAAGTCAATTGGTTCATGGGCTACAGGTACTAAAGTATTGGTAGAACAATTGGTAAGCAACATCAAAGACATTGCAATGAATAGGGCCCAATAATATTTCATACTGTATGCTTCTGGTCTACTAAGAATACTCTCTAAACGAAATTATCTTCAATAAGTGTTGATTACTCCTCTACTTCTACTATCTGAAGATTGTCAAACAAGGTAGTAACCTGGACAAGACCACCTGACATCAATGAAATCTGCAGTCTCTCTCCTGCTATATAGTTAATAGGTTGAGACTCATAATCTGTCCACTCATTTGATTCTATATCAAAGAATACTTGTTCGCTATCTGTAGAGATCATTACTTGGCCTGGACCAAACTCTGTAATTAACTTTCCTTCTATAAGGACCTGTAATTGATAGTCCTTGTCAAACTCCTTAGCCAGTGTCATATGCGGGACTACACATCCTCCACTTACCGTCAAACTCCTCTCTCCCCCACTTCCAGACGTGTCTTCTGACAAGTATCCAATCGAAAACTCAAAATCATCCAAAGATTCTATTGTTTCGAAATCATTGAGGTAAAGTACTTCTCCTCCCAATAGAGTATCTCCGGAATTGGTACACCCTGATACTAATATCACTAGAGCTACTACACTTAAGATTATCTGTTTCATACTTGTTGTGTTTTACTACTAAGACCATATATAACTCCTAAATGGTTGGGTATTCCTATTTAATTTTCTTAGAAGAGAACTAAAGCACAGTTTTTGTACTTAGATATCTTGATGGATAAGAAAGACATACGACTACTCGACCTAGAAGGCTTACAAGAAGCTATGCTTGCACTGAACGAACCCAAGTTTAGAGCAAAACAAATCTATGAATGGCTGTGGAAGAAGTCAGCTGTCTCTTTCGAGCAAATGTCTAACCTCTCAAAGTCTCTTCGAGCTAAATTAGAAGACGGTTATGTCATCAATACTATCCAACTAGACAAACAACAAAAAAGCTCTGATGGCACTGTCAAGAGTCGATACCGGCTGCACGATGGAGCCCTCATTGAGACTGTGCTAATCCCAGTTCCAGATCGTGATAGATACACAGTATGTGTCTCTTCTCAAGTCGGATGTAGTCTGTCTTGTAAGTTTTGTGCAACAGGTATGATGAAAAGGGTGAGGAACCTAGATGCCTCAGAAATCTATGACCAAGTAGCCTTGACTAACCAACTTTGCTTAGAAACTTATAACCACCCGCTGACCAATATCGTATACATGGGTATGGGAGAGCCTCTCCTCGCCTATAAGCCTGTGGTGAAATCTATTGAATTAATTTCTTCGCCTAATGGGTTTGGTATGAGCCCTAGAAGAATTACAATCAGTACCGCTGGGATCGCCAAGATGATCAAAAAACTGGCAGATGATGACCTCAAAGTCAATCTTGCATTGTCATTGCATGCAGCTGATGATACTAAGCGAAATGAAATCATGCCTATCAACGAGCAGAATACATTAGAGACATTGATGGAAGCTATGGAATACTTCTTTAGTAAGACTAAGCAGAAGATATCCTATGAATATATAGCCTTTGATAACTTCAATCTCTCTAGGGCTGATGCCAATAACTTGATCAAACTCTGCCGCTTATTTCCAGTGAGAGTCAATGTCATAGAGTATAACCCTATAGAAGGAATAGACTTCACAAGAGCCGCTACCAATACAGTCGATGACTTTGCTAAAATGATCAGAGATGCTGGTATTATGATTACAGTAAGAAAGAGTAGAGGTATTGATATCGATGCAGCCTGTGGTCAGCTAGCTAATAAGGAGTAGTGAGTTTAAGCTATATAATAAAGGGTAAAAATATTCTTATATTTACTTTTATGAACAAACAAGTAATCACTACCTTCCAAATTCTATTCTTTTTATCATTTGCTTGTGCTTCAAGTTTATTTGGTCAATCTGATACATTTCAACTCAAAGAGTTTTTATCTCCAGATCTCAAGAGAAAAACTCAAGTCATCAATCCTGACGTAAGATTGACGGATTCTAAAGAAACATATCTTAGTAATACAGATAGAAAAGGGTCCTTTGGGTACTTAGATCTTTATTTATCCTCTTCTGAGTTTATCAATACCAGAAAGAGGCAGTCTACCCTCAATTTATATAATCGAGTAGGATATAAATCACTTATTGACACGATCAATTATCCTAGTCAATATGAGCCTAATAATAAGTTTTACAGCTCCCACGACATACGTTGGGTCAATAGGTTATACCTCAACCCAAAGCTGTTCTTTGAGACTAAAGCATTTGGGAGGTTAGCTTATAACAGATTTCTTAGCCTAGGAAATAATGGCATCAACCTTGAAGCTGACATAACTCCTAGTATTGGCATCGGACGTATTGAAGCAGCCACAGATGCTTGGCTAGCACTTTCAATATTCAATGCTCTTAGAGACAATGGTCTTCTTATCAGAGAACCCAATGGTGGAGAAATCGAAGCTTTCTCTATTGCAATTAGCCAACTCAAAAATTATAGAAGTAGAGATAGTCGGCTCGAAAACATTTATGAATTTGAAACCCTTTGTACATTTTTAGTAAAGAATGGCTACATCGATCCTAATGACTACAGAGTCTTTGCTATACTTAAAGATGCCTACGACTTTGAAGGATTTGTATATCGAGGACATGGTAGCAGATTGCAAGCTGGAGTGACAAGTGACCTAGAAAGGAACAAATCCAAAGACTTAAGTACCAACACATCCTTTATGTTTAATTCCGTACTAGTAAGCTATACTGACCATAATGCTATAAACGAAAATTGGCAGTTTAATCAAACCTATTCTCTCAGGTATGGAAAACTCAATTATAAATACCAAGACGATGATGTTTTTGATGGTGAGTTATTTTCCGAACTTTCTGCTCAACTAAGTCTAGGATACTACTTTAGTCGTAGGACTTATGCTGTATGCTCTGTTAACTTTATCAACAGGTATTTTGAAGATAATTTTGAAAGAAGAGCAAATGAATTTGTCGTAGCTCTTGACTACTATTATTACCTCTCACCCAAAACAAGGTTTTTCGTAAATGCAGATTTTTCTAACAATACTTATGACTATGTTTCGAATTCTACATTAGATAGATATACTAATTTGTTTCTAGGTCTGAATTACTTTATTCATTGATATGCACTATGTTTATATCTCAATCTAATGAGTAACTAATTTAAAGAAACACAATGGGTAAAGCACTGGACTACCAGCAGATACTAGACCAACTCTACAATGAGATTGCAGTGCTGGACGACCCTGGAGAGTTAGCTAGTTATATTCCAGAATTATCAAAAGTGTCTACTGACAAATTCGGTGTATCTCTGATATCACTCAATGGTGAGATCTATGGCGCTGGTGACTACCAAGAGCGATTTTCTATCCAGAGTATATCCAAACTCTATTCCTTGAGTCTAGCCTATAATATCTGTGGCGAAGACCTATGGTCAAGAGTCGATGTGGAGCCATCAGGGACGTCATTTAACTCTCTGCTCCAGCTAGAAGCAGAAAATGGTATCCCAAGAAATCCCTTCCTCAACAGTGGGGCCTTAGTCATCTGTGATGTGCTCTTGAGCAAACTTGACAACCCCAAACAAGAGATGCTAGACCTACTCAATCAGGGTGTTGGCTCCTCGGACATTACATTTGATACCGCCGTTGCTAATTCTGAAAAATCTGTTGGTTGGCGAAATATTGCCCTATGTAACTACATCAAATCTTATGGAAATATTGACAATCACCCTGATGACGTGCTTGATCTTTACTTCCACCTTTGCGCTATTTCTATGAGCTGTCGCGAACTAGCTCAGGCTTCCCTATACCTTGCTAACAATGGTATCATCCCTGAAACACAGCAAAGAGTCAACACCATAAGCCAAACCAAGAGACTCAATGCGATCATGCAGACCTGTGGCTTTTACGACGAATCTGGAGAATTTTCTTTCAGAGTGGGCTTGCCAGGTAAGAGTGGTGTTGGTGGCGGCATCATTGCTGTATTTCCTACTCAGTATGCCATCGCTGTGTGGAGTCCTCGACTTAATGAAAAGGGCAACTCTTTTAAAGGAATGAATCTACTAGAGCAACTGACTACAATCACTGAAGCTTCTATTTTTTAAGCAAACCCTCTTCACATTGTACTTCTTTGGAATGTTACTCTGTGACTCTTCAAATAGTTATCTGTCTTTCGTTTATAAATCCTAACGATTCTCCTCACTCAGTAATGAAAAAGTCATTTTGGAATAATCCAAAATAAGTATCATTGCAATCTAATACTCTTAGCATTGTCGACAGACCAAGCTCATACATTTCCCTTCAAGGGACAGACCCTCATCCTCCTTCCAGAAAAAGCGCTATTCTGGGTAGAAGAATGTATGCTCATCATCGCTGACTTGCATGTGGGTAAGACGTTGCACTTTCGCAATGCTGGGATTGGTATTCCACAAGAAACAGAGCAAGTGAACTGGGAAAAGTTGACCTACCTCTTGCTCAATTACCCTGTCAAGACCTGTGTCTTTCTGGGTGATCTGATTCATTCTGATTATAATCAAGAGTGTGAAACCCTATTTGGCATCTTAGACCAGTTTACTGATATCCACTTTGTACTCACTGAGGGCAATCACGACACACATAGTATTGAATACCTCAGAGACACGAGGATAGAAATAGTCGATGCCTTGGATATAGCTCCATTTCTATTGACTCATATACCCTTAGAAGAAGAATCGACTAATCGCTACAACCTTTCTGGTCATGTCCATCCTGCGGTGAGGTTACAAGGCAAAGCTAGGCAGTATCTTAGGCTTCCATGCTTCTATTTTGGAGCTTGGCAGGGAATACTTCCTGCTTTTGGAAGTTTTACTGGATCGAAGACTATCAAACCCAACAAAGAGGACAGTATCTTTGTCTGCACTAATGATAAAGTCGTCAAAGTAAGTTAAGCGAATCCTAATGGGTAGAAACAAGAAAAATGTATTCGTCACCAATGTCAAAATATCTGGTATTGCTGATAGAGGAAAAGCAGTAGGCCGTGACCCAGAAGGTAAGGTATACTTCGTCTCAGGTGCTGTACCTGGCGATGAAGTCACTATCCTCAGATTACGCAAAAAAAGAGGTGTCTACGAAGGTAGAGTCGAAGAAATCACCCAACCCTCACCACTGAGAAGAGAGCCTTTTTGCAGTCACTTTGGAGAGTGTGGAGGCTGCAAATGGCAGAACCTTGACTATGCTGAGCAGCTGAAGCAAAAGCAACAAGTCGTAGCAGACGCTATGAGGCGGATTGCCAAAGTCGATACTGAGGTATCCACCATCCTTGGCGGACAAAGAGATCGCGAATATAGAAATAAGGTAGAGTATAGCTTTAGTAACAAGCGTTGGTTTACTCAAGCAGAAATTGATTCAGACACTGACTTCCAGCAGAGCCCAGCAGTAGGGTTTCATTCTCCTGGAGCCTTTGACAAGGTGGTAGATATCGAGAAGTGCTACTTACAAAACGACCTAACTAATCAAATCAGAAACCACCTCCGTATCGCTTCTAAAGCTAATGGATGGGAGTTTTACGATGCCAGAACTCACGAAGGATTCTTGAGAAATATTTTTTTGAGAAACAATAGGAAGGGTGATTGGATGTTGACTGTCTGCTTCAACCATGATAACAATGACCAACACCTCGATGTACTTAAGGAACTCGTAGATAACTTTCCTCAAATATCTGCCCTCTACTACATCATCAATAGAAAGCACAATGACAGCATCTCTGACCAGGATGCCATACACTACTATGGCGACAAGCACCTAGTTGAGCATCTTGACCATGTGTCATTTAAGATAGGACCAAAGTCATTCTTCCAGACTAATACGTACCAAGCCGAAGTTATGTATCAGCAAGTAGCAGAGCTAGCTGGCCTCACTGGTTCAGAAGTAGTCTATGACCTCTACACAGGGATTGGCAGCATTGGCCTATATCTTGCTAAGCATGCTAAAGCAATAGTTGGTATAGAAGAGATCCCAGAAGCTATAGAAGATGCTGCATTGAATATGGAACTCAACAGTATTGACAACTGTACATTCTACGCTGGTGATGTCAAGGATATTTTGTCAGAAGACTTTTGGAATACGCATGGCAAACCAGACGTCTTGATCACTGACCCTCCTCGGATAGGCATGCACAAAGATGTAGTGGACATGCTCCTTGAGCTAGCAACGCCTAAAGTCGTCTATGTCTCTTGTAACCCAGCTACCCAAGCGAGAGATCTTGCCCTCCTTAAAGAAAAGTATGATGTCATATCTCTCCAGCCGATTGATATGTTTCCTCATACACACCATATTGAAAATATAGCATTACTACAATTGAGATGAGTTTATCACCAACAGAACAAATACTAATCATAGAAAAGGAGCTATCTGCTTACAACCACATTGTGACAGCAGCCAAGCAAACTATCTTGGATAATGAGATTACTAAGTATCCCATATTCGTTGCTACCAAGGATGATGTGGAGCTTGGTGTCAAGGTTATTGACAACATGAAGACCAGTGCCAATTGGAATATCAATGCTAGTAGCTTAGAAGAACTTGTAGCTAAGAATATCATTACCATGAATAAGGTAGATGCCTTCAGAGAGACTTATAAGGACGTAGATGTCTATAATTGCTACTTCATCTTGAGTAGCCTCGGTCATCAGTTTGCCTATCTCCCGGCATAGACTTTTGCTCTGAGATAATATTTTTAGAATACTCTCAGTTTTGTATTGATGCACATCCATTATTTTGCAAGAATAGTTGCTCTACCCTTTGCCATAGCCTTTGCTGTTGTACTGTATTTTTCTTCCCAGACATTTGCCTCAGAGTCTCTGTCTTATTGGTTACTTCCGTTAGTATTTATCTTGACCATTATCTATGTTTTTCACAATCAGTTGGATCAGTGGTGGCACAAGAAGTTTCCGATTCCTCTTGACCAACAAGACAAGGATTTGATCAGTCAATTTTCGCCCTTTTACCGAGGATTATCAAGTGATGAGCAGATTCTATTTCAGGATAGAGTTCATATTTTTATCAAAAGCAAGGATTTCACCGCTGTGGGTAAGGATCAAAACACCGTTCCATACGATGTTCAACTACTAACTGCCATGATAGCTTTAGAAATCTCGTTCTACAGTGACAATCCTAATTACGAAAATTATGATAGAGTCGTATTTTACAAACATCCTTTCCCGACTCCTGGCATTCAACAATTACATACCGTAGAGACTCACCATGAAGATGGAGTGATTTTGATCGCATTGGATTACATGTCAGCGGCTATCAAAGCACCAGATAGATACTACCATGTTGGATTTCATGCCTTCTTCGAAGCCTTTGTACAAGAACACCCTAATCTTGATTATCCAAGTGACCTTACTTGGGAGATGTTAGAAGAGATTAGTGGGTTCAAAGCTGATGCAATGCAAAAGACTCTAGGTTTACCAACATTTGACCTTCTCCACATTGCTGGTTATATGTTCTTCGTGTTTGGGGATCAGATGAAAGCGTTGTATCCGACGACTTATAATCAATTTGCTAAAGTATTCAATAAGCCTATATAAGTAAGTCACCGTGGCTACTTAACTACTCCATGCTAGTCACCATTTTTTTTTAAATAAGAATGTATCATCGAGACAAATGGTCTAGTCTAAAGACTTAATTTTGGGATTTAAACCTAATTCATACTACCCTTGCGAAGGCTTTTGGCGGCAGCCATGACATGTATTGTTGTATTCTCACTATCCGGACAAGAGGCTAAGACACTACCTCTTAGCAAGCAAGGGTATCAAGGACTAGTAAAAACAAAAGCCTCCTACCTCAATAACATTCTTAAACCAAGACTGCAAGAAGCCATTTCTGTGGTTGACATCGAAGATGGTCTTCAGATTCTAAAGAATCAGCCAAGCATAGGCAATGCAACCTACTCGATAGATACCCTAGATCAAAGTATACATGTCACCTATCACATAAAAGAAAGGACTACTACTCTTCCCCTAATTGACCTTGGCGTAATTACTGACAATGTCTGGTTCTTGTTAGGCTTTACGGACAATAATTTTAGAGGTGTTGGAGATAGCTTTCATGCTTACTACCAGAATAACCAAGGTCGACATTCTGGACAAGTCTATTTCAGAAAGCCGCGTACTCTTAATTCCGATTGGGGATATAGTATGCTATTGAATAAATGGTCTTCAGTAGAGCCAGTATTCTTTGCTGAAGGGACAGTGTCTTACTTCTATGACAACAATGGTGTAAGTGCAAGTATCATCAGAAATATCAATCTCAATAATCAGGTTGAACTTGGTGGAACCTACTTCCTAGAATCCTACGAAAAAGCTCCTGACCAAGTCTTAGATAATCCTCCCGGCCCAAGTGATTTCTCGATAGCTAAGTACCTAACCAAGCTAGAATTTAAACAACAATTTGTCAATTATCACCTGTTTTACCTCAAAGGATTTGAGACCTATATCAACTATCAGAATGTCTTGAATATCCCAATTCAGACGTGGTTTAACTCTGTATTATTTCAAAGTAAGCTCTTCTTAAGACCGCAAGATAAACTCAATGTGGGTATGCGACTTACCCTAGGTATTTCTACCAATGAGCAATCTCCTTTTGCCCCTTTTGTTGCAGATAGTCATGTGAATATCAGGGGTATTGGCAATAGAATCGATAGAGGTACAGCGCAGGCAGTGTTCAACTTAGAAGGTAGGTATACCATTTATCATAAAGCAGCTTGGTCATCTCAAGTAGTAGCATTTGCTGATTCTGGTACTTGGCGAAAGCCAGGTGGAGACCTGCGAGATATGTTTGACTCTAGCAACTTTAGACAATTTGTTGGACTTGGATTCAGAGTCAACTACCAACATATTTTTGGTGGAACTCTTAGGGTGGACTATGGTATTGACCTCTTTGACCCTGAGCAGAGAGGCTTTGTTTTTGGGCTAGGCCAGTACTTCTAGGCAACAGCATTGGGTCTCCATATGCTATCAGCTTCCTCTTTCTTAGATTAAATCTAAATAAGCTACGAGGTCTTCTCGTGACACTTCCATGACAAAACCCATGTCTTTGCTCTTTACTTTTGTATGAGATAGAGACGCATGCACTTTAGAAAGTTTCAAATACTAACTATCACTCATCAAAACCTCTCAGTTGAGGAATTGAAACACTTTGTCATCCCTAGTGATAACAAAGACCAATTAGTTATGAAACTTGACCAACTCAAGCAAGACTTTGCGATAGAAGAGTTGATCTATCTCAACACTTGTAACAGGGTGAGCTTCATTATGGTCTTGGATACCCACATCGATAAGGCATGGACTAAGTCATTCTTATCAGCAGTAAACCCAAGTCTTCCAGAAGTAGTGGTAGACAAGCTACCCAAGTTTATAGATGTCTTATCTGGGCTTGATGCCCTCAAACATTTATATCAAGTCGCATCATCAGTTGATTCGCTAGTAGTTGGTGAAAGAGAAATCTTTAGACAGTTTAGAGAAGCATATGCCTTCAGTAAGGAATACAATCTATCGGGCGACTTCCTACGCATGGTAGAGCAAAGCACTGTCAATACTGCTAAGTACATATATACTCATACTAAGATTGGAGAAAGACCTGTCTCTGTGGCATCACTGGTTTTCAAAAAGGTACTACAGTCTAGCTTGGATAAGGATTCAAAAATACTGCTCATAGGTGCCGGTGATACCAATAGAAATATTGCTCGATTCCTTGGCAAACATAAGTTTAGTCAAGTAACAGTATTCAATAGGTCTCTCAGCAATACTGGAGAAATCGCTGACTTACTTGACTGTGAGCCATTGCACCTTAGTGACCTCAAGTCATATGACGGTGGATTTGATGGCATTATCATCTGTACAGGATCTACACAAGCGATCATAGACCTACCTACTTACCGAAGCCTCTTACAAAAAGATACTAGCCATAAGGTGCTAGTAGACCTCTCTGTACCGAGAAATATCAGCTCTGAAGTGGTAGACCAATATGACTGTGACTACATTGACATAGAAAGTATCAGGTCTCTTGCTGAAGAAAACATGAGCTTCAGAAAGCAAGAAGTCATCCAAGCCCAAGTCATCATCCAAGAGAAAGCTGAAGAGTTTGAATCAGTACTCCAGATGAGAAGACTAGAAAAAGCTCTCAGTGATGTCCCTCAAGAAATCAAAGCAGTCAAACAAAGAGCCATCACACAAGTATTCAAAGAAGATATAGACTCCTTAGATGCTAAGTCAAAAGAAGTCCTCCTCCAAATGATGGACTACATGGAAAAGAAGTGTATCGCAGTGCCTATGAAGGTTGCCAAAGCACATGTAGCTGAGTAAATAAGCTTATCCTTCCAATCAAACCAATCTATTAGATTGTTTTTTCCCATTCTTATATGTTCTTTTGCCTTGTTGCAAAGGGAATTGAAAAGCTCATTCATTTGAAGCTCTTTACAAGAAATAGATTGATGGACAACTTACATCAGCTTCCTCAACAGTATCGGCAAGACAAAGAAGTCGGCAATCAAAGCACTAATCAAGGTAATTGACATCATCACTCCGATAACATTGCTTGGTGGGTGTATCGAAAAGAGTAAGACTAAGAAACCAAAGAACAAGATAATCGTAGTAAAGGTGATTGCCTTACCCGTATCCTTAAATGTGGCAAGAATAGCCTCTTCCTTATCCATACCCTTGTTGAGACAAATCTTATACTTACTCAAAAAGTGGATGGTGTCATCTACTGCGATACCAAATACTATTGTAAAGATGATAGAAATAGTAGCCTCGAGTTTTATCCCTGCATAACCGAGTAAGGCTGCTGCAAAAAGTAAGGGCAATACATTCGGAACTAATGAGATAAACAACATTCTAATATCCCTAAAGATTAGTGTCATAATAATGATGACTATAATCAGGGCTAGACCCATGCCTTGGAGTAGGCTTGTTCTGACATATTCTGCATTTCTATCGAGGATGACTCCTGTACCTGTTCGTTTGACACTCATTAGGCTGGTATCAATATTACTCACTATCCATTGGTCTATATTTTCTCCTATTTCGCTGACTATATCTGCTCCTTTGTCATTGATCTTTGATGTGATCCTTGTCTTTGTTTCGTCTACATTCACCAAAACAGCTCCTCCCATATTTGCCATATTCTTGACAAGAGGGGTAAGCCTGACAATCATCTCATCCGTGGGCAGACCAGTATTCGTATCCTGTTGGGTAGCTCCCTGAATTGTCCGATAAAAATCAGATAGCGATGTCACCGAACCGACTTCATCATAGGATGCTAGATGCTCTGATATCTTATCTAGCTCTTGGATGACTCCTGGTTCATATGCTGTATGTCCATCCTTGAGTTGGACTGCAAACTCAAAAGGTCTGAATCCACTGAATTGGCTCTCAAAATATAGGAAGTCTGTCGTGATCTTAGCACCTCGAGGGAGATTGTTTTCGATATTATAGTTCGTTGATATTTTGCTAATACCTATCGCAAAGACAACCAAGGTAACTGCCGTAATGACTAAAATCTGTGGTTGCTTATGCTTTGAAATCCAATAGAATTTTTCCATCATCCTATTCCAATAGCCTTGAAACTTGGTTTGCTGGATTTGGTCTCTTGGTATCAGACTGATAGCTGCCAGAGTAAATGTGATCACTACGAGGTAGGCCAATACTACACCAATAGCGCTATTCACTCCAAACTCTTGAATTGGACCAATCCGTGAGGTCACCAATGACAGAAATCCTGCAGCCGTAGTAATTGAAGTAAGGAAGGTAGCCAATCCTATTTCCTTGACTGTAGTTCGTAAGGCGTCGGACTTGGTCTCACCTCCTATAATTAAGTCAACATACTTGGATACTATATGTACGACATCACTAGTACCTACAATCAGCATCAGTACAGGATAGAGTGCAGATATACCATTAAATTCCCGTCCGAACAAAGAAAGTCCTCCGACAAATACCAACATCCCTAAGGCTATAGTACCAAGAGAGATCAAAATCAAATATTTCTGCCGATACAACAAGAAGAAGATAATACTAACCAATATGATAGAAACACCTGTAGAGACGATAATCTCTCGCTGTTGCATACTGGCCAACTCATCTTGAAAGTAGGCTCTTCCGAGCAAGTGATAGTCTTCGAATGACTCCTTAGCAATCAGAGTTTCGAATGCTCTCATCAAGGTGTCTGACTGACCCATAGTCATATTGTCAATGTGCTTCAGTGCAAGAAGCATAGCATCTCCTTCCTTGGAAATAAGATCCTTATACTTAGGGTTAGACATGATCTTCATACTGTCCATGACTCTCAGGCTATCTGGTGCCGTCCTGATAAAATCACGGTAAGAAAAACCAAATGGAGGTGTCAGACTTGGTACCTTAAGATTGGCTAGACTCTGTACGTTGTGGACATAGGGTAGGCCCTTGCATGCTTCTGAAAAGGCATTGACTTGATCGAGGTAAGATTTGCTAAAAATTGATTCTTTTGTTCGAAGAGCAATCAACATAAAATTGTCATCCGATTCAAAGTCCTTAGTGAATTCTTGAAAGAACTCTAGGTCAGGATCACCCTTGGGAAAGAACTGCTCAAACTTAAAAGAGAATTGGATCTTTAAGAGCGATAAAGCCGCAATGCAGGTAATCACTACATAGGTCCACAGTATCGCTTTTCTATGCTTTAATATCCAGAAAGTGTTTTCTTCCATCGGTCTCAATCCTTGTTTAGATTTCTAACCTTATAACTGATTTTATGCTGTATAGTTGCTAATATTCACTTAACTTTATACTACTGTGGTGAAGAGGTTTCTTCATCACATCCCCTAAAATTATAAAGACTAAGCATCTCTGATGTTTAAAAAAGTGGAGGATGGACATTGTCCATCCCCCCTTGCCTTTGCTAATTGTGATTAGCAACATGATCCACCGCAGCAGCCTGGGCTAGCGAATGGAAGTAACAAACTAAGTAATACTAACATAATTGAAATGTTTAGGTGAAAAAATAAGCTCAGTTCTTCCTACCCTATCTTACTTAGCATTGGATTCAATACTTGTCCTACTAGACCATTGACTTGATCAGTCTTGACCAAGGTAAAGCAACAGAGTCCTGCATCATTAGTGCAGCTCACCATCACAAATTTCTCGCCGGCCTTGAGGTTAAATTTTTTTCTGACATCCTTGGGAAAGACTAACTGCCCTCTCTCATCAAAGCTTACTATCGCCTCTATTTCACAGCAACTAGAATTCTCCTCTGCCTTTGGTAACTCTATCATACCACCAAATACAATCTAAATATTCAGAAAAATCAGAATATGTAGATTTATTTATAGGTTATATTTTGTTCTTAGATTTTATAGCTTCATTAATCACAGTAAATAAATAATGCTGAAATGACTAGATAAGTGCCATAGCTGTTGCTCGATTCTCCATACTGATCAGAGTAAATCTGATAGACAAGACCTGACAATGCTAATACAGCGGCTATTATATTGATAGTGTTATGCATAAGTATATAACATGTAGTGAAAGTTAATTTGTAATAGTTGTGTTTAAATTTGTCTCTTTTCTCGGTTCAAAATACAAAAACCATATAGTAGCAAACAAAGACACAACACAATACCCAATCACAACCCAAGTAGCTCCAATGAAGTACTGCTCGGCATCAAACCACTCTCCAAAGAGGTAAAGAATACTTACACCAAGTATAGCCTTTGCTACTTCAAAAAACATTGCCACTTTATGATACTCCATCAAAGAAGTATAGGCAAGTATGGCAGCAAAGCAAAAAGCGAGATAGTAGATCACCTCTAGATAATCTAGATTACCAAATGAGATCAACGCATGATAGATAAATAGGTTGACTACTACTAACTGTATCCACGACCATATCCTAAGAGCTTTAGTAGTAGTGGGATTATACTTTGGTCTGTTGTATACGTCTTTTGTAATATTAATTGGGTATTGCTCAGCTACATCAGCTGGTCTCCAGCCAGTCCTCATGAACCAGATTCTGACCTTGTCTTTCCACGACTTTGTTCGCCATGCATCCTTTGCGATCTGCCAAGCATGCATGAAGTTGATAGTGTGTGGATTCCAAGTTTCTGCTGGCTTTAATATACCATACACTGGAGGTATATCAGCTCTCTCCTCTTGAAATGTGCCAAACCACTTATCCCAAACTATCAAGATTGCAGAATAGTTCTTATCTATATACTCTGCATTAATCGCATGATGGACTCTATGATGTGATGGTGTCATGAGGATGTGCTCCAAGATTCCCATCTTATTGATCAATTTGGTATGGTACCAAAACTGCGCAAAGAGGTGGATCGGTGCCAATATAGCAATGACCTTAGCTGGAACACCTATCACTGCCAATGGGATATACAAAAAGAAGTAGATTACAACAATTGCTGATATCTCTTGCCGCAAGGCACAGGCAAGATTATATTCCTCACTACTGTGGTGGACGATATGTCTATTCCAAAAGATATTGACAACATGGTTAAAACGATGAGACCAATACGAAGCGAAGTCAATCCCGATGAAGGCAATAACATAGAGCCAAAGTGTTGACTCAATATCAAAGATCCCAAATGTTGACTCCATCCACGAGTAGCTGATCACCACTATTGAGAGTCCTATGAGGGATTTGATGGTATTAGTCATGCCTGAGCTGAGGCTGGCGATTGTATCCATAGATTGGTAGACTTGCTTCCCCATGAGTCGAGATACTCCCCACTCTATCAGAATAAGAATCACAAAGAATGGTATTCCATAAGAAAGTGCCTGTGCATATGCCTCCATAACCTAAATGTAGAGATTTATACTAATGCTACCAATTCTTAGTTATATGATAAACACCTCATCTAATGAAAAATGCCAATTTACTCTCCATCTTACTTATATTTTTATTGAGTTGTACTCCTGACTCATATAAGACTGACATTCTGGGTTCTTGGAAGCAGGTAGAGTGGACTATAGTAGAGTCCGGACAAGCTATCAAGCAGACTATGGACTTTACCTTCTTTGACAATGAGAGATACGAGGTAGACTATGGCACTGAAAAGGAAGTGGGTAAGTATTGGTTAACTGGGTCTGACCTTTACACAAAAGAAGATAACCGAGTAGAGAAAAAGGTCAAGATCATGGTTCTCACTCAAGATAGTCTTGTCTTCGAAATGAATAGGGCAGGCAGATTAGAAGAGGTAGTATTGATTAAGAAGTAGCAATATGTCATGTTACTTCCCAATATAAGCAATACATTCAGTGTCTACCTTTAAGTATCTACTCCAATAATCAATTGATAAAGTAAGCACTATATCCTGGACTTGTATATCAGCAGGAACTAGCCTAGAACCAGCCTCCTCCTAAACCTCTAAACGGCCAAGGAATACCAGCAAAAATAATGATGAGTCCAATAAGGTAAAATATCCAAGTCTTCTTGAACTTGTCAGCTGATGTGGTAGCTCTTTTTGCTTTAGCATTACCAATAGTAATCACTACTGCAGCAAGTAACATCATGACAAGGTGCTCCATTCCGTAGAATCTTGACGCAGCATTCTTCATCCATCCTTCTCCGAATGTCACCATTGGACTAATAAAGTAGAGTACTATTCCTAGTAAGACTTGGATGTGGGTAGCAATCAAGGCGAATGTACCTAACTTCTTATCACTAGCAGTGTACTCTTTAGAAGATGCCTTCATGAGTGCATTGACGATTGCAGCGATTATTAGGGCTAGTACCACCCATCTTAATCCAGAGTGAGCATGTTTAAGACCTGCGTACATAATGTGTTGTTTTGATTATTTGATATTAAGTTGGGTTGTATGCTATAGTGGGTAACTAAGACTTTCCGTCTTCCACTTCTTTCATACTTTCTTTTACTTCTTGTTCGATATTGGCTTTTGCATTGTTGAATTCTCTGATTCCCTTACCCATTCCTTTCATGAGCTCAGGTAGTTTCTTACCACCGAATAATAACAATACAACAAAAGCTACTAAGATTAACTCTTGTCCACCAAAGCCAAAAATTAGATTCATCATCTTGATTACTTGTTTAATGATTTATGTCAAAGGTACTACTTTTTGAGTCCTATTTCTCTAAGTCTTTCGTCCAGGTATTCTCCAGCTGTGATTGGCTCATAAGCTAGTGGTCTATCTTCGGTCACACATGCGTCAAGGCAAGTAAGGTCCATGTTGCTTTTTGGATGTAAGAAGAATGGAATACTCAGTCTTGGAACATGCCATTGTTCTTTAGGTGGGTTGATGACTCTATGCGTGGTAGACTTGAGGTAGTTATTAGTTAGTCTTTGGAGCATATCACCAACATTAATAACAATTTCGTCTTCTTCAGGTACTACATCTTGCCACTCTCCATCATTGTTGAGCAGTTGCAATCCGCCAGCTGATGCACCAACTAGAAGAGTGATGAGGTTGATATCCTCATGTTGCTCTGCTCTGATTGCAGTCCGTGGTTCTTCAGTGATCGGTGGATAATGTATCGTCCTGAGAATACTATTCCCATCTTCAATCTTTGATTCGAAGTAATCTTCGCCTAGGTCAAGGTGTATTGCTATAGCTCTGAGAAGATGACCTCCTGCTTTCTCAAATGACTTGTATAGGTTCTTACCTAATTGGTAGAACTCTGGCACCTCGGCTACATCAACATTGTCTGGGTACTCCGCCTTTAGTGGATGGTCTGCTGATACAAACTGTCCTATCTGAAAAAACTCCTTCAGGTCTGCCACTTGCGATTGCTTAGCATGCTCCTTTCCAAAAGACGTATAGCCTCTTTGTCCTGCAAGTCCATTCACCTCATAGCCTCGCTTTGTGTCTACAGGTAGTGAGAAAAACTCCTTAGAATTAGAATAAAAATCTCCCACCGTATCTTTAGTAATCCCATGATTGACTACACCTACGAAGCCTACCTCATGGAATGCCTTCCCTAATTTATCTACAAATGCCTTTCTCTCATCCGCGTCTCCATGAACAAACTTAGAAAGATCTACAACTGGAATAGCTCGTGCCATACTACTGTATTTATATATATTTTATTAAATGATCAAATTGAACAAATCTGATAGTTCTCCTACCTAATTCCTTTTTGGTTTATACTTAGATTGCTGAAATATTTCATCTGTATTATTCTCCCTTACTAACTCAGAAATGGTCTTTCCAGTTCGAGCTAGGTAGGATTTTACTATTTTATATCCCAAAAAATGTGCCGTTCGTCCAGGGGATGCTTCTGGCATTCCTTTTGACCTAGGACCTTCATTGACATAAGAGTTGATTTTTTGTTGGTTCGTCTCAAAAATTAGATTCTGATCTAAGACAAAGTCCCACATTCCGAGTTCACTACTTTCACACCACTTGTACTCTTCATCTGTATATTCTAGAAGTTCTGCCATTGGCTTATTGGGGAATACATGTGCTAAGATAAGTAGCTTCTTACCTTGATATATAGCATGGTCTATGTATCGCTTGCCCTTGAGTGGTCCCAATAAGTCCTCGATGACTATTTCTACAACTTTCTTAGGAATGTATTTCCTTGTATATCGCTTGGTGATATAATCTGAAAAAATAGGATTCTGTGGATCTATTTGCTTATAAGGATAATCCTTTCCTAAAAACATATCGAGGGCTATTCCAATAGCATCTACTGCATTGTCATCAGGAAAGATAAAAGCTTGGTAAGTAAAGTCTCCATACAAAGTATAGAAGTTTGGTGTGTTCACTGCCGGAAAGTAATGCTTCAAATATGCAAATGCTTGACTGATTGCCTCTTCCTCTGATGTCAGATTGGGATATATATCCTGGATAGTATCAAGCATATATCTCACCTTGTCATCTGTAAGGTACTTAGAGATTGCGTCAATATTCAAGGTGTCGGCCTTAGTCAAAGGAATCAACTGTTCGAAGTAAATAGAAAACAAAGCAGGACTGGCTTGCTTCAATTGCGGAATGGCATTGCCTAATGCTTGTTGATCAAGGTTTAACAATGTCTGGTCGAACCTTCTGATTTGGACCTCTTCTACTAATGACGATACATCTGGTAAGGTGTCTTGATTACAACTGACAAATAGAGTTACCACTAGTACATATTGTATTATTCTCACTCCTGTGCTCTACTTTTGTGTGTTAATATGATATACAAGTAATATCGAATTTCTATGGCCTCTTAGTATGATTGTAGAAATAAATCTACATTTGCATCAAGGTATTAACCCTATAGCAATAAACTTATGAAAGGCATTAACCAGAAAGAACTAGATTTATTCATTGAGCAGTCTCTGTATGAGGATGTCAAAGATGGTGACCACACCTCTCAAGCATGTATAGATCCTGATGATAAAAGTAGAGCAAGACTACTCGTTAAGGATGTCGGGGTCCTAGCTGGAGTAGAGTTTGCGAAGTATGTCTTTAAGAAAGTAGACCCAAATGCCATTTTCCAAACTAACATAGAAGATGGGTCTGACATCAAATTCGGAGACATCGCTTTTGAGGTAGAGTGCAATAGTAGAGCCTTACTCATGGCCGAAAGATTGATTCTTAATACCATGCAAAGATTAAGTGGTGTAGCTACTCTCAGCTCTCGATTTGCTGTAGAGGTCGAGGGTCTCCCTGTCAAAATACTTGATACACGTAAAACTACTCCCTTGATGAGGTTTTTAGAAAAATGGGCAGTAAGAATTGGCGGTTGTCACAACTATCGTGACGGTCTCTATGATTGGATCATGATCAAGGACAACCATATAGACGCATCTGGTGGTATTGCTGAGGCAATCAAAAGTGTCAATAAGTATATCAAAACGTTAGACCGAGCACTTGGCATTACTGTAGAAGTGAGAAACTTAGTAGAGCTGCATAAAGTACTTAACACTGGTGGTGTGACTAGAATTATGCTTGATAATTTTGAATTACCTATTCTTAGAGAAGCAGTAGCAACAGTAGGAAAGCGATTCGAAACAGAGGCTTCTGGAGGTGTCACCTTAAAAACAGTAAGAAAAATAGCAGAAACTGGAGTAGACTATATCTCAGTCGGAGCATTGACTCACTCTGCTGGTTGCTTGGATCTCAGTCTCAAGGTTGTAAAGGGTGCCTAACTAGACTCCCATAAATAGGATAAGGTTTCGGTTCTGCTCTCATTCTTTAAGTCTACTTTGAGATACTTACCATCCAGCCTATAAGTTATGGTCTTTGGAAAGTCATTATCGAGATTCTCAATGGTAAAGGACTTCTTCTGTTGTGTTTTGAGCTGAAATATCATGGGTTCTGGATGGACGTCAGAGACTACGTAGACTAGGTCTTGACCTTTAAAGTAAAGTTCTATATTCTCTAGGGTCTCTTTCTGCTTTTTCACTAGCTGATAGCTCTGACCAACCATACCTCGTCCTGCCTTGACCCATCGTTCGTAGACTGGTTTGTCTTCCATTTTCCAAGTACCAAGTAGCCATTTCATTTTATTGAACTCCTTTCTTTGGTACTTATAGCCTACTTTGTTGTATTGGTAGTCGAGTTTTCTATTGAGAGTAAAGATGCTTTTTGAGAAGAACTGTTTGTAGACTTCTATGTTTTCGTCTGCATCACTAAGCATTGTCTTCATTTGAGCCAGAATTCCATCAAACTCCTGTGGAAAAGGCTTTGGTATCCTAGCATTGTCACTATTAATGACAACAAACTCATCTGATGTGTACGTGTGCTTGTAGATTAAGTAAGGCTCTCCTTCTGCTTCCAATGTCTTTCTCATTGCCTTCAGCTCGGTGTCTGGTACTAGTTGGTATTTTCCAAATGTATAAAAACGTTCGAAAGCATAGTTGGCACTTGTTTCATAGAGTTTAGAAAATGCTCGTTTGTAGTCAATTTGCTCTGTCAGTCTAACTTTAGCCTGCTCATTATCCTCAATCTCAATCTTCTTTTCTAGTGCTGCAATATTCTTCTCAAACTGCTCTATGACGACGAGCATTGTCCCTTCTTTTGCAGCACTAATTGCTTGGTTAGCTAATTGTAAGTTGCTCTGACCAATGAGGGTCGTGCTTAGGAGACAACAGATAAAAAGTCTTACTACCATATTAATATTTGACTAGTGATTGAGAAACAGTTGAGTTATTACTCTCAATCACCAATGTATAACTACCTGATTTTAGTTCATCTAGATACATCGTATAGAATGATTTGTCTCCTTCGATTACTTTCACTACTTGTCCTACTATGTCAACTAGGGTTATCCTATTTATGACTTGTTGCGCCGAGATAGTTACTTGATCTGTTGTCGGATTTGGATAGACTGCTACTTCTACTGAGTGGCCAAGATCTTGAGTATTAGATAGCGTTGACATTTCTACATCATCCATACAGAAGTACGCTGGTGTATTCATTCCAAAAGTCCCATTGTCACTACTACTTAAGAAAAACTCCAAGCTATCCGGTTGGCCTAAAGCAGATACTTCTATATATTCCCAATCCGAGATTATGTAATCTTGGGTATTATCCTCAAATCTATAGTCAGCTAGGTAAAAGTCTAGAGAGTCTAGGTATTCCCCATCTCTATATCCATATATAGTCATTTTAAAAAAATCAGGGTCATCCCCAGTCAAGCCGCCAAACTTCTTAGCAAAGGCATCACCTTCTAACATGCTATAGTAAGCATAGGTATTGTTAGTCACATAAATCCCATCTATATTGTCAATAGTCTCACTTTCCCCAATAGCAATACGTGATGAGCCTACCACATAAGATACTGCATAAGTCGATTCTGACCCTGCTCCTCCGCCAGTAATTGAGCTATATTGGTTTGAAAAGCCTGGTGTAACTGTATCTGTAGTAGATGAGATAGCCCAGCCATCCCAAGACTGCCATTCTGGTACAAAGTTGTTGTATAGTCTCAGTCCTTGACTCTCAAAATAAAAGTCATTACTTGCTTGATTCAAAAAAGAATCTGCTGGTACTGAAAAGTCCTCAAAGTCAGCAATAATCTGTCCTGATACTATTGACGATAACATGAAGATGATTAATGTTGTAGGTATTAAAGTTTTCATAGGGTAACGATTGTTATTGTTTGCACGAAAATAGCAGTTTTAAACTCCCGTGCCTACCCGGCATCGGTCTTCTTTCTATAATATAATAGGTGTTGTCTAGTAAGTTGTTGACCTCCAATGTCATAGCTAGAGTTAGTCGCTTTCCTAAGTCTATATGCTGAGTAATACTCGCATCAAACAAGATACTACCCTCTACGGTTTCGTTGATTCCCTGATAACTAGAGGTAGACCTACCATAAAGCCTAGCTGATGAGGATGACCCTTCGTAACCTAAGATGAGGAGGTTGGTATAGATTGGTGTATAGATCAGTTGTTGAGCTTTGACAAGCCCTATTCCTGATATCGTTTCAAATGACGATGAGTATGCCAGTTGATGTTTTGTCAAGAGTGACACCTTGCCTTTGTATACTGGCTTGGTATAAGAAAGTTGAAAATCCATACCTCGACTCCACACAGTACTGATATTGCTCGCTTGCCAGACAGGACTAGAGTCCGTAGGCCTCCATAAGATATAGTCATCCACCCACCTAGAGAATAGACTGACTTGGATTGGTAGCACCTTGCCTTGGTTAGACTGATAGCCTAACATCACTCCATATCCTGACTCTGGAAGTAAGGCCTCATTACCTCCGCCTATCCAAAACAAGTCATTGAGTGATGGTGGTCTCCAGAGTTTTTTGATACTTGCCTTGATACTCCCTCGCTGTAGTTGTCTCGCTTGGCTAATCTTCCAGGTAAATCCCCAGGGATTGTCTAGCGAAGTATAGATAATTTGCCCAATAACTTGGGTGCTATATTTTGTAGTCCTTCTATTGACCTCAACTGTGATAGTCTGCGTTTGGAGCAATTGGTCTGATTGGTATGAATGATTCTGTCCAACATTCCTATCAAGAGCATAGGTATAAGATTGCGTCCACTTGTTTGCAAGTTTCCTTGAGGCATTCATAGAATAATAATGCTGTTGAAATGCTGCTGGAAAACGAGAAACTCCATCTACAAATAAGAGGGTCTGGTCAGTATAGCCATAATTAGACTTTAGATAATATTTACCAAGACTTCCAGTGTATGACAAGCCTACCTTCTTAAAATTATCTTCTTGGTATTGTTCACTCCTAGTCTGAGTCAGCGTGGGTGGAATTTCTCTTTCTTGGTCATTGTACCAAAAAAATCCTTGCAAAGTATGCTGGTCATTGATTTTGTATCCTAGGTGTATGCTCGCCTCTGTTAGCTCTTGCCGAGAATGTGTCTGCCTAGAGTCTTTATCCAATTCTGGAATGTAGAATGGGTAGCTATTATCTGAGGTAAGTCGTGTAGCTGTTGCTAAAACAGTATACTTGTCACTTGCTGAAGAAATGGAAAGGTCATGTGCCCAATGGTGAAATGTCTTTGCCGTCATCCCATAATTAACTACTTGCTTAGGAGAGAAGGCTTGATATGTCTCTAAGGATAGGCTGCCCGCGACTGCTCCTGTGTATCCTTCATTGAGATCATTGACTAGTGCAGCCTTAGTGACTGGTATGGTTTGTAATAAGGAAAAATCTGTCTGTCCAATAAGAGGGTTGGCTACTGGAATTCCATTGACCAATACTGTGGTATGACTTGCATTACCTCCTTGGTATGCTGATGTAATAGAAGTCCCTAGTCCATTAGTCTTGAGATAGAGGTTTGACTCCCGAGTCAATGCCTCTATGATTGGAGTATGAGTAGAGAGGCTATCTCTAAAATCACTGGTTATAGATGTAGATGTGATTAGGACATCATCTACTATGACTGCAGTGTTCTCCTGGGCTAATAGTCCAACGGCTATTAACATCACTATACACACGATCTTTATCCTCAGGAACATAGGTCAAATGTCCGAAGTTTACATTGATTTCATGACATCAAGTCAAACAAATCTAACTTATAGACATTTATATATCACTTCTTAACATAAAATGTAGTGTTAATAGGAATTTTATTAAATATCCTGCCGTTAATACTCTTTGAAGAAGTGAATTCGTGACACCTTAAAAATTCGTTTATCGTGAGTAAGAGCAGTTATGACATGTTGATTCAGAGACTCGATCAATTTATCAGAAAATTTTATCTCAATAAACTGATTAGAGGATTGCTTTATTCTATAGGTTTAGTCATTGGTCTATTCCTTCTTTTCAGTCTCTTAGAACACCAATTCTACTTTGAAAAATCTGTCAGAAAAGGCATGTACTTCTCATTTATCGGAGTGAGTTTGCTTTCTATAGGCTATTGGGTACTCTTTCCACTAACACAATACTTTCAACTAGGCCGTACGATTAGTCATGAGCAAGCCGCTAGCACCATCGGTGACCACTTTTCTAATGTCAAGGATAAACTACTCAACATACTACAATTAAAAAATCAAGCATCGTCAAGTAAGATCAATGCGGAACTGATCGAAGCTAGTATCGACCAAAAGACAGAGAGTCTCAAAATTGTGCCCTTTAAATCAGCAATTGACTTAACTAGTAATAAAAAGTATGCAAAGTATGCCCTCCCTCCTTTTTTACTCTTACTCGTCCTGCTTTTTGCAGCACCAAGTCTGATCAAGGATAGTACGCATAGGATTATCAACAATGATAAAGAATTCGAAAAGGCTGCACCCTTTACATTCCTATTAGAAAATCCTAACCCAACGGTACTTCAGTCTGAGGATATCACAATAGTAACTAAGGTCGAGGGGGATGTCCTCCCAAGTGAAGTCTATGTGGAAGTAGATGACTTCCAATACAGGTTGAAGAAAATAGATAGAGATATCTTCTCTTACACTTTTAAAAACGTACAAAAAGATACCGAATTTAAGTTATTTTCTGGCGAGTTCTATTCTACACCTAAGGCTATTACGATGTTGCCTAAGCCTTCTATAGAGGAGTTTACGATGCACCTAGATTACCCTGGATACACTGGACGTAAGGATGAGACGTTGATAAATATAGGAGATGCCTTTATCCCACAAGGGACTAAGGTAAGATGGACCTACACTGCCAAGCATACTAATGAGGTAGCACTTAAGTTTGCTTCTAGTAATAAGAAACATACTCTGACTAATAAGAGACCTCAGGTATTTGCCCATGAGCAAAGAATCATGTCTAGCGACTTATACACTGTGTATGTAGACAATGAGCATCTGTACTTACCAGATTCTTCAATCTATAACTTAAGTGTATCTCCAGATAATTTTCCTAATATCACCGTCGAGCAATTCATAGATAGTACTGAGAATCAGGTAAGATACTTCGTGGGATCTGCATCTGATGACTACGGTTTGACCTCATTAAAGTTTAACTATACAATAGTAGACAAGACTGGTCGACAAAAGGCTAATGAATCTAAGGCAATCGCAAAGACGCCTGGCAATGAATGGACCTATGACCACATCCTAGACATCCAAAGTCTTAACCTAGAGCCAGGAGACAAACTGACTTACTTCTTCGAAGTCTGGGATAATGATGGTGTTAATGGCAGTAAATCATCTAAGACAGATATACTCGCTTTCGAAAAGCCAACACTTGAGCAATTCGAAGCTGAAGAAGATGCTAATGAAGAAGACATTAAGGACAATGTCAAAGAAGCACTCAAGGAGTCTAAAGAACTCAAAGCAGAAATCAGAAAACTGAGAGAAAAACTTCTACAAAAGAAAGAACTCAGCTGGCAAGAGCAAAAAGAACTAGAAAAGCTCTTAGAAAAGCAAAAGGAAATTCAGAAAAAACTAGAAGAAGCCAAGCAGAAGTTTGATGAAAATCTAAAGAAGCAAGAAGAGTTTAACCAACAGGACGAGCAGATACAAGAGAAGCAAGAGCAAATCCAAGAAATGTTTGAGGAAGTGATGGATGAAGAGATGAAGACCCTTCTCGAACAGATACAAGAGCTCATGCAGGAAATGAACAAGGAAGAGATGATGGAGCAGCTGGAAGAGTTTGAAATGAACGAAGAGATGCAAGAGATGGAAATGGACAGACTCCAAGAACTCTTTAAGCAGCTAGAGTTCGAAAAAGAGATGAACGAACTCCTAGACAAACTAGAAGAACTAGCAGAAAAACAAGAAGAACTAGCTAAAGATACTGAAGAGGAGAAAAAACCTCAAGAAGAATTAAAAAAGGAACAAGAGGAGATAGCAGAGGAATTTGAGAAGCTAGAAGAAGAACTAGAGAAACTCAAAGAAGACAATGAAGACCTCGAATTTCCTAAGGATCTAGACGAAGAAAAGATGGAGGAAGACTCTGAAGAAGTGGAGGAGGAACTAGAAAAGAGTGAAGAGTCTCTAGAGAAGAAAGACAATAAAAAAGCAAGTAAGTCTCAGAAGAGTGCAGCTGAGAAAATGAAAGACATGGCAGGGTCTTTGCAACAACAAATGCAAGACAGTGATCAAGAAACAGCAGAAGAGGATATGCAAGCCCTCAGACAATTGCTGGAGAACTTAATCACACTATCTTATGATGAAGAAGAGCTTATTGACAATGTCCAAAGAAGTCAGGTCAATACACCTCGATACATCGCGTTGGTTCAAGAACAGTTTAAACTCAAAGAAGACTTCAGTCTTATCAGTGATAGTCTCTATGCACTTAGCAAGAGAGTAGATCAGATAGAGAGTTTTGTGACTGAAAAGTTAGTCGAGACAGAAACTAGGTTTGGCAAAGCACTGACAGACTTAGAAGAAAGAAAGAAACCAGAGGCCGACGATCACCAGAGAAGAATCATGAAAAACGTCAATGACCTAGCACTCATGCTCAGCGAAAGTATGGAGCAGATGCAGCAGTCTATGGCTTGCAACATGCCAGGTAACCAACAATGTAACAAGCCTGGAGGCGAAGGGAAAGGTAAGAAGGGAAAGGTGCCAAAAGATAAGATCTCAGAAGGTCAGCAGCAACTGGGTGAAGACTTGAAGCAAATGGCTGGAAAACAAGGTAAGGGAGGAAAAGGTAGCCCAAGTTCTAAAGAGTTTGCAGAAGCAGCAGCCAAGCAAGCAGCTCTTCGAAAGGCTCTGGAAGATGCCAAGCGAGAGATGCAAGAGCAAGGCCAAGGAGGACAAGAATTGCAAGAGATCATCGACCTCATGAACAAAATAGAGGAAGACCTTGTAAACAAAAGACTGAATAATGACTTACTAAAGAGGCAGCAAGATATTGAGACGAGGTTGCTACAGTCTGACAAAGCAGATAGAAAACGAGAAAAAGATAATAAGAGAAAAGGCGAAACCGCGGAACAGATTAAAAGACAACTGCCGCCAGAATTACAGAAGTACTTAAAAGACAAAGAGTCAGAATCTGATATTTATAAGAAGGTATCTCCTGATGTCTACCCGCAATACCAGAAGATGATAGAGCAATACTATAATGCATTAAAAAACAACTAGGCCGCTAACACATATGTCGAGTTACGTAATTAAAATAACATCTTGTCCCAGTGAAATAGGGAAACTAGAACACTATGTTCAGCAGGTCTCTGATAGATTCAATATCAATCAAGAAAAGTATCCTGACATCCTTATTAGCCTGACCGAGGCAGTCAACAATGCCATCATCCATGGCAACTGTAATGACAAGTCTAAATGTGTAGATATAGTCTCTCGATACACTGAAGGTATAGTAGTCTTTTCGATATCTGACCAAGGAGAAGGGTTCGACCCCTCTCAAGTAGCAGACCCTCGCGAAGCAGAATGCATAGAGCAAGATGGTGGCAGGGGTGTCCTCATTATGAAGGAACTCTGTGACAAGATTCACTACAAGGACAATGGGAGTACAGTTGAGTTAGCCTTTAACTTAGATGAGTAATAAACATTCCATTGAATTCTATTACGAAGAAATAGAATTTCCCTTTCCTGAAGAAGAGAAAACAAAGCTATGGATAAGCCATGTGCTTACTCTCTTTAATATTCAATCCTCTGACCTTAATTATATCTTTTGCTCAGACGACTACCTACTCAAGGTCAACCAAGAACACCTCAACCACGATTACTATACAGACATCATTACATTTCCTCTAGAAGTCACAGCTTCTAGTATTCAATCAGATATGTTCATTAGCTATGATAGAATACTAGACAATGCAACTACCCATGGCGAGGAAGTCAACACAGAACTTAGACGAGTCATGATACATGGTGTCCTTCATATGCTAGGTTTTGGTGACAAGACTAAAGAAGAGCAGGAGAGGATGAGAGCAAAGGAGGATGAGATGTTGAAGATGATCTGAAGGTGGGTATAGGATGTCTCTATCTATCAAAAGCTATTTTGTCTTATATTTGAATCTAACATCATTATAACTTCATATGCATTCAATAAGTAAAACCATTCTGGCAATAACGTTTTTGTCACTACTACTACTATCACCTATTCTTACTGCTCAGGAATCTGAAATATCTCAAGATAAACCAATCCACGAAGTAAAGCTTAATACGTTTTATCTTTTTGATGTTCTTATTGAGTTAGAATACGAATATGTATTCAAAAAAAGCAATACTTCTTTAGGTGTTTCTATAGGGAAAAGTTTTGGTGGGAGTCAAGATGTAAATTTCGAAATACTACCTTTCTATCGTTGGTTCTTTAATCAAAAACCTGGAGAAGGATTCTTCCTTGAGGCACATGGTATAATATTTGACGAGGACAATACATATTACTATTATTTGGATAATTATATTACAGCAGTTGGTGCAGGTATCAGTATCGGAACTAAGTTTATCAGAAGAAAGGGATTTGCAGCAGAAGTTGTAATAGGAATGGGTAGAATTTTTAATGATTATAGAGGAAACTGGGAACCAATATATCCTAGACTAGCACTTAATCTGGGTAAGAGGTTCTAAAGTCATTTTATTAAACATTGGTTGCAAATTCATGATATGTTCCACGTGGAACAATTTAATATCTTTACGTTATGCCTGAGTACATGCTAGCTCTTTTATTTACCCTTCTTACTCTTACTGCCAACATACAGGCTCAAAGCACAAAACCAAGAACTAACCTAGCTAATACACATCACATACATGAAGTAAAGATCAACTTACTTTATCTTCTGGATCCAATAGCCGCAATCGAATATGAGTACATAATGAGTAAATCTAATACATCAGTGGGTATATCATTAGGTAGAAGCATCGGAGAATCTATTGATGTTAAGTATCAAATTCTACCTTTTTACAGAATGTACTTTACAAAATATGGTAGCATTGGTTTCTTTGGAGAAATACACGGAATTATATATAGAGAATCTGAAAGATTTTGGCATGAACCATTCAATGCTCACGGTATGGGTCTTAGTATTGGTGGAAAATTTTTAAGAGATGACAAAATTATAGCTGAAGTAGTAGGTGGGATAGGAAGAGTACTACATAAATACCATGGCTATTATGAAACCTATTATCCCAGAATAGCTGTCAATCTTGGATATAGGATATAAATAAATATCCAATTTTCAAAAGATTACAAATTATCCGTGGATTCAAGAATATCTATTCAAATATTAAGAAAAGACTGTACTTGTTCATTATAGCATAGCCATAATTACATGATGCACATTAATCTAACGACATAATAATGCTATAGTCTTATTAGTTGTTCCACGTGGAACAACATAATATTAGTAATAGCTATACAAATATCTGCTCTTTCTATAATACCTTCTGACGAATTGTAAAATCAATTTATCTTTGGCAGACTAAACAGATACCATTATGACTCTTGTAAGACATACACTTAGCTTACTCTTAATCCTCTTCACATCACTAACCCTCATTGGCCAAGAGAATACTAATACCAGTAAATTCAGACAACTAGGCCAGGACCTACCCACTCCTAATGCTTACAGAACTGCATCTGGTGCTCCAGGACATGAGTATTGGCAACAGAAAGTAGACTATGTCATGAATATCGAAATAGATGACGATGCACAGAAGCTCTACGGATCTGAGAAAATCACTTATACTAACAACTCTCCTGATGTCCTAGACTATCTCTGGTTACAACTAGACCAGAATGTCAGAGCTAAGGACTCCGATACATATAAGGTCAAAACAAGTAGCTTAGACGAAAAAGTATCTACTAGAACACTTAAAGGACTAACCCCAACCTTCGATGGAGGATTCAAAATACAAGAAGTCAAAAGTGACAGTGACCAACCACTAAACTATATCATCAATAAGACTATGATGCGTATAGACCTTCCTAAGTCACTCCAACCAGGGGAGTCTTACAGCTTCTCGATCAAGTGGTGGTATAATATCAATGACAGAATGCAGATAGGTGGTAGATCTGGGTATGAGTATTTCGCAGAAGATGATAACTATCTCTACACCTTAGCTCAATACTATCCGAGACTATGTATGTACAACGATGTCTATGGGTGGCAGAATAAGCAGTTTTTAGGTAATGGAGAATTTACACTTAACTTCGGAGACTACAAAGTCTCTATCACAGTGCCTGCAGACCACTTAGTGGCATCGACAGGAGTATTACAGAATCCAGATGACGTCTTGACTGCTGATCAAAGAGATAGACTCAAGCAAGCAGAAGACGAATACGAAGAACCAATTATCATAGCAACACAAGACGAAGCAGAAAAAGCAGAAAAAGCAAAGGCTAAAGGGAAGAAGACATGGGTCTTCCACGCTGAGAATGTTAGAGACTTTGCCTTCGCAAACTCTAGGAAATTTATCTGGGATGCTATGGCAGTAGAACAAGAAGATGGGACAAAGGTCATGGCTATGTCTATGTATCCAAAGGAAGGTAACCCTCTCTGGGAAAGATATAGTACGAAGGCTGTTGCTCATACACTTAAGTGGTACTCTCACTATACCTTCCCTTATCCTTACCCAGTGGCATGGTCAATCAATGCAGCTAGAATCGGTATGGAATATCCAATGATCTGCTTTAACTATGGAAGGACAGAGCCAGATGGAACATATAGTCAAAGGATAAAATATGGAATGATCTCTGTTATCATCCATGAGGTAGGACACAACTACTTTCCTATGATTGTCAACTCTGATGAAAGACAATGGACTTGGATGGACGAAGGACTTAATACCTTCCTCCAATACCTCTCAGAACAACAATGGTCGAGAACATATCCTTCAAGAAGAGGACAAGCTCACAAGATAGTCGACTACATGAAAGGTGATAAATCAAACATTTCACCTATTATGACGAACTCGGAATCTATACATCAGTTTGGCAATAATGCATACGGAAAACCAGCAACTGCACTCAACATACTCCGAGAGACAGTAATGGGAAGAGAACTCTTCGACTTTGCCTTTAAGACATACTCTAGACGGTGGATGTTTAAGCACCCAACACCAGCGGACTTTTACAGGACTATGGAAGATGCTTCTGCAGTAGATCTAGATTGGTTTTGGAGAGGATGGTTCTATACAACCGACCATGTAGATATCTCACTTGCAGGTGTCAAACATATGTCAGCCAATTCTATGAACCCAGATATTGAGAAGAAAGCAGCTGCGCCAGAAATCATTGACATTACTACGCTAAGAAATCAGACTGCTATCAAACAGACACAAGAAGAAATAGATGATGACTTAATAGATTTCTACTCTACCTATGATGCAAAAAAGGTCTATGACTTCGAAAGAGATGCTTACAAGGCAAAGGCAAAGACGATGACAGAAACAGAGAAGGAATTCATCAATAGTGGAAAACACTACTATCAACTTGACTTCACTAACGAAGGAGGTCTAGTCATGCCTATCATCATACAATTTGTATATACAGATGGCAGCAAAGAAGATATTTATATACCGGCAGAAATCTGGAAGAAGAATAGCGAGGCAGTATCAAAAGTTTTTGTCACAGAGCGAGAAGTCTCTTCAATAGTGCTTGACCCATATCTAGAAACTGCGGATACTAATAGAGACAATAATTATTTTCCTCCTACTCAGACACTTTCCAAATTTGAAGTATACGAACAAAAACAACGAAGCGGAAAGAACCTTATGCAAAAAGCAGGGAAAAAGCAATAAATATTCTAAACTATACTTTCATGTACTGATGGAAGGTACAGGAAAATTATTTCGTGAAAGTATATCGGCGTATAATTTGAAAATAAAATTACGTAACTAATTGATAGTCAATTAATTAAGCGTACTTTTTAAGAAAATCACAAAGGTGGTTATTAAACTCTTCTGGTCGCTCCATCATAGGTGCATGGCCACATTTATCAATAAAATGAAGTTCACTGTTCTGAATCTTCTCTTTGAACTTCTCAGCAACAAATGGCGGAGTGATAGTATCATTCTGACCCCAAATCAATAGAGTGGGTTGAGTCACGTGCTCAAGTCTATCTTCTACATTATGCTTAATCGCAGATCTTGCAGTCACAATCAGGCTAAGTACCTTTCTCTTATTATTAACTAATTCAAATATGTCATCTACCATTTCTTTGGTAGCGATCTCTGGATCGTAAAATGTGAGCTTCGTCTTATTCTTAATATACTCATAGTCTCCTCTTCTCGGAAAGGTATTACCCATACTATCTTCGAATAGACCACTGCTACCAGTAAGTATCATTGTATTGATTAGCTCAGGATTTCTAAACACCACTAACTGCGACAGATGTCCTCCAAGACTATTTCCAAGTACGTTGATATGAGTGTAACCTTTGAAAGCTATAAACTCTTCCACGTACTTCAGTAACCCACCTAGTCCTGCTTGCTTAATTGGTAAATCAAATATCGGCAGTATCGGCAGCACAATGTTGTACTCATCTTTAAACCTATTAATGAGTCCCTCAAAATTACTCAGAGAACCCATCAAGCCATGTAAGAGAAGTAATACCTTGTCACTGCCCTTTGACTCATAATACTCAAACCGTTCTTCTTTGATTAACTCCATATGCCTGCAAAAGTAATACTCTTAGTCGAGTTTCTCTCTAGGAGATAGCTTCATATAAAATATCATGGCTACATAGCTACCGACTAGCAGCAAGGCAATAGCTTGATGCAGCACACCTAAGCCTAGTGGAATACTCCCAATGCAATTTATAACAGTAAGTATACCAACTATCACTTGTAGTAACAGTAGCCCTGCAAATAGAGAAACACCATTACGCTGAATAAGCGTGGCATCCTCCGACTTATAGACACGATACAATAAATACACCACCAATACTGCAAGTCCATATGCTGTAGACCTGTGCAGGAACTGAACCAAAGCAGGAGCAAAGGCACTCTGTTCATAAAATTCTAAATTGACCAACTTCCAAGAAGCACTATCCAACAGTATACTTGGTAGATATTCTCCATACATGTCAGGCCAAGTAGGAAAGATCAATCCCGCCTTCATCCCTGACATCACTCCACCGAACAAAATCTGTATAGCTAACAAGACACCAGTAAGCTTGAATAGGGTAGTGGGTCTACCTACTATATCATGCTTATTAAAAGCAAAGAGTGTGGCATTGACTAAGAAGCCAAAAGTGATAAAGGCTATAGCCAAATGTATAGACAATTTATAGGCATTGACCCAAGGGCGGTGGACAAGCCCACTAGCTACCATGATCCAGCCAAAGACTGCTGCTAACATTGCAAACCCGATAACTGGTAATAGCCGCTTCCAAAGAGGCCAATCTAATTGCTTACGCAAACTAAACACTAAGGCTCCTATTAAAAAGACAAATCCCATCATCCTTGCCCACAACCTATGAAAGTATTCCCAGAAATAGATAAACTTAAACTCTCCCATAGACATACCAACATTGATTTGCTCGTATTGAGGTGTTGTCTTGTATTTATCAAACTCTACCTCCCAGGCTTGCTCACTTGTTGGTGGTAGGGTCCCAGTGACTATTTCCCATTTAGTGATAGAAAGACCAGAACCTGTAATCCTAGTTATTCCTCCAATGATCACTTGAAAGAAGAGCAGGACACATCCTATGATTAACCAGTATTTGATTGCTTTTGAATACATATATTTTCAAACCTCAACGAATGTAATTAGTTTTTTGAAACTTGACTTTTCTGAGATATACACACCCTTTATTTATATTAGTAGATTAGATTTTTAAAAAAGAATACATCATTTATTATAAAGCTATGTTGGTATGTGGATAAGTCTAGCCTCACGAGATATTCTACAGTTATTCACATAGGTAGATATAGTGTATTCTTTAGCTTAGCTAAGTTATACACACATGTGTATAATGCAAAACTGTGAATAACGACGAGTGAGTTATTTCTTAGTACTGAAGTAATAACTTTGACTTTTTACACATCAAAATTCTTTGCGATATGTAAGTATCTGAAATCAAAAAGACCTATGTTAGTAACTTAAACTTATAACGTTTTATCCACAGACCATGAGAGCAGTAATTCAAAGAGTAAGTCGAGCCAAGCTGGAAGTGGATAAGGAGCAGGTTTCTGCAATAGAACATGGGCTACTCATCTATTTAGGAGTGACTCATGACGATACACAAGAAGATATTCAATGGTTAGTCAATAAGATAGTTAATATGCGAATATTCAGTGATGCAGAAGGGAGAATGAATCTTAGTGTCTTAGATAAGAAGTACGCGGCCTTGGTGGTTTCTCAGTTTACCCTATACGCTAGCACTAAAAAGGGAAATCGCCCTAGCTACATCCGGTCAGCTCCGCCAGATATTGCCATACCGCTATACGAAGCATTTCTAGAAACAATGGCATCCAAGCTACCTGTCCAAAGTGGAATATTTGGTGCTGACATGCATATCACTTATACTAACAGTGGACCTGTCACGATAACTATAGACTCAAAAGCAAAGGAATGACAATAGCAGAAGCACAAGCAAGTATAGACCAATGGATCAAAACATATGGGGTTAGATACTTTAATGAATTGACCAATATGACTGTTCTTACTGAGGAGGTAGGAGAGTTGGCTAGGCTAATGAGTAGAGTCTATGGAGAACAATCATTCAAACACAAGGAAGATGAGGAAGCAGCTCCACAGCGTATAGCAGAAGAAATGGCAGATATCTTATTCGTGGTTATCTGCCTAGCTAACCAAATGGATATCAACTTAGAAGAGGCACTCAACAAAAGTATTGCCAACAAGACAAGTAGAGACGGTAAGAGGCACCACGATAATAAAAAGCTCAAGAATGCTTAGAAGGTATTGGGACCTATCGTCATTTACTGGCAAGTTTGGGTTTATAGTGATAGCTATGAGTATCCTCTGTGCCTTGTTTGCCTATGTCATCATACCCGATTATTCCAGCAATGCTAATAATCAGAACCCTGAGTTATCCTTACTCCCTCCATTATCAAAGATTACAATGTTAGAGATCAAGGGTAAAGGCAGATTTTCTCTACTCCGAGGATTTAGGGGACACTATAAGACTATTCCTTTTGATGAATTACTCAAATTAAGTCCTGATGGTACCCTACAATATACAAGCATAGGAGGACAAGTCAAGATTTACCAAGATGACTTACTCAGCAAGTACCAAAGTATAGAAGACCTCACGGCATTGACTAAGACTAAGTATTATTGGTTTGGCGCAGATAGGTATGGGAGAGATATGTTGAGTAGGTTGATCCTCGGCATTCGTATCTCTCTATTGGCGGGGTTCATTGCAGTATTTATAGCTACAGTGATTGGCGTGATAGTCGGACTGTTTAGTGGATATTTTGGTGGGTGGATAGATGGGATTACTATGTTTTTCATCAATTCACTCTGGGCATTTCCTACTATATTATTTGTGTTTGCGATAGTCATGGCATTTGGTCGTAGTCTTTCAGTGATTTTTATAGCAGTAGGTTGTACTCTGTGGATAGACGTAGCCAGACTAGTCAGAGGTCAGACACTCAAGGTAAAAGAAGAAGTATTCGTCAGAGCAGCAAAGAGCTATGGTGCTAGTGCTCCAAGAATTATTTTCAGACATATCTTACCCAATATCCTAGGTCCTTTGATGGTAATGACTGCGGCTAACTTTGCGATTGCTATATTGATAGAAGCAGGGTTGAGTTACCTAGGATTTGGTGTCAGTCCACCCATACCTTCACTTGGGAATATGTTGAATGAAAACTATGGCTTTGCACTAAGTGGTATGGTCTTCATGGCTGTTATACCAGCCTTGTTTATTATGTTACTAGTCTTGAGTTTCAATTTTTTGAGCCAGAGTATGCGTGATGTCATAGAGGAGCAATAATACAAAGACCATCACATTACGTAACAAAATAACACGGCATAGAGAGTGATCTACTTTGTACCTTTGAATAAATAAGAATGATCACTCAGCAGTCGTTATAGAGATACTAAATCAAAACAATAAGAATATACATTGATAGAGAGAGAAGAACTACTCGAAAAACTAGATAGAGAACTCAGCTTAAAAGAGCTACAGATCAAGAGTCTACTGACAATCACACAGGCCATCAATGACAATGTGTCTAAGGATGGATTATTCAGAATGTATCAGTCATTTCTCAGTTGGGAGATGGGCATTTCTAGGATGTTGCTCTTTATTAAGACTGAAGAAGAATGGAGTTGTGTGTCTAGTATCAACCACGACAAAGGAGAGGCTAGTAGCATTATTCCCAGTTTTATCCACCTTAAGAGGTTGTATACTATTAAGAAGGAGGATAGTGGAGAGTTGGCAGGATTTGATATCATCATCCCAGTATTTCACAAAGACCAACCGATAGCCTACTCACTCATAGGTGGCATCAAGGATAAAGAAGATCTCTATAACAAGATCCAGTTCATTACTACAATCACCAATATCATAGCAGTAGCTATTGAGAATAAGCGACTCTTTAATCAAATGATAGAAAAGGAGAAGTATGACAAGGACATGGAACTAGCTGGAGAAGTACAGAAAATGCTCATACCAAGCTCTATACCAGAGAGTCCGAGGTATGAGGTAGACCTAGTGTACAAGCCACACAGTAGTATCGGCGGAGACTATATAGATTTTATCAAATTTGACGAGCATAAGTTTGCCTTATGTATAGCAGATATTTCTGGAAAGGGAGTAGCTGCAGCCTTGCTCATGGCCAATTTCCAGGCTACTTTAAGGAGTTTGATTTTTCAATATCGAGATTTAGAGACATTCGTCTATGCATTGAATGAGGCTGTCTTTAAAATCACCAATAGTGACAGATTTATCACGTTCTTTATAGCAGAGATAGATACCAAGCAGATGACAATGCGGTATATCAATGCAGGTCACTACCCACCACTCCTGCTCAATAATGGAGAAATAGTGGAGCTCAATAAGGGCACAACGGTAATCGGTGCCTTCGACAAACTTCCAATGATCGAAGAGACTAAGATCAAGCTCCAATTCGATGCTCTACTGTTGAGTTTTACAGATGGCCTTGCAGATATTAAGAATGAGGATGATGAGTATTTTGACGAAACAATATTGAAGGATTTCATAGAAAGATCTAAAGAATTGTCAGTGAAAGACTTCAATGCGAAACTAATGGAAGAGCTTTTGAATTATAAAGGTGGAAATGAATATGTGGATGACATCGCCATCCTCACATGTAAAGTTAAATAGCATGAAACCACGGAAAAGTAAAGTACTAGCAGCAATACTAGCATTATTTGGAGGTAATATTGGATTGCCGAGATTTTATTTGGGAGAATTCCAAATAGGTATATTCATGATCATATTTACCGCTATCCTCTTTCCTTATACTATGGTTGTCAACCTCTTTGAGTTTCTTAGAATATTCTCTATGGGTCAAAGTGAATTTGACAGAAAGTATAATAAACACCTCCTTAATGGACAGCAGCCTAGAAGGTCAAGTAAGAGGAAAGCAAAAACACAGCCCAAAAAATCAACAAACTACAAGAAAAGGGAAAACCCATATAAAAAGACAGGCTTCAAAAAATATAAGGAATACGATATAGAAGGTGCTATTGATGACCTAGAGAAGTCTCTTGAGATAGACCCAAATGACAAGGATATTTACTTTCAATTAGCTTGTGGATACTCACTGATGGAGCGACCAGAGGATTCTCTACAGTTTTTGCAAAGTGCTATCCAACTTGGGTATGACAATTATGAAAACATCAATACCATAGATGACCTTGCCTACTTAAGGATATCTCCAGTATACCAAACCTATAAGGCTAATGGATATAGCACATCACCAAAAGCAAGACTTGCTGCACCAAAGCAAGACCTCCTTCAAGACGATATGCTCTTATCCCAACTGAAGAAACTATCAGAACTTAGACAACGAGGGTTACTATCAGATACTGACTTTCAATTACAGAAGCAGAAGCTCATGAGAAGATAATGAAGAAACAACCAGAAGTCAATAAGCAAAAAGAGGAAACTAAAGAAAAACTCCACCCAAGAAATAAGCATAGATCTAGATATGACCTCAAGTCGTTGGCAGAGACAAATCCTGCGCTAAAGGACCACATATTTGTCAATAAGTATGATATAGAGACAGTAGACTTCTTCAAAGCAGAATCAGTCAAAGAGCTCAATAGGTCACTACTCATGCAACACTATGGCATAGAGTCTTGGGATATACCACCTACCTATCTCTGTCCACCCATACCAGGGAGAGCAGACTATATTCACAATATTGCAGACCTAGTCTATCGAGAGAATCCTTCGCTAATCAAGAAAAGAAATCCCAAACTAGTCTGCCTAGATATTGGCGTGGGATCTAGTTGTATCTTTCCAATTATCGGTAATGCTGAGTATGGATGGTCATTTATTGCATCAGATATAGACGGAGTAGCCTTGGATTCTTCTAAGCATATCGTAGAGAGTAATAGCAAACTCAAAGGTGCTGTAGAATTTAGAAAACAAGACAAGTCCCATAGAATATTTAGGGGAGTAGTGACTAATGATGAGTACATCGATGTCACTATTTGTAATCCACCATTCCACGCATCTAAAGAAGAAGCAGACTCCGCAGCCCTCAGAAAGGTAAAAAACCTCAAAGGCAAGAAAGCTGAAAGAACCCAAGCCTTCGGCGGGAGGAGTAACGAGCTCTGGTGTGAGGGAGGAGAGATGGAATTCATCTCATCAATGATCAAGGAGAGTAAGTCTTATGGCTTCACAACGATGTGGTTCACTTCATTAGTCTCAAGACAAGAGCATGTGGTTAGGCTGAGACAAGTGCTAGACTTCGCAGGAGTCAAAATGTTCAAAGTCATAGAAATGGGTCAAGGTCATAAGCAGAGTAGGATACTCGCATGGTCATTTCTGACAAAAAAGCAAAGACAAGTCTGGACAGAGACGAGGTGGAAGTAGAAAGGTATAGTCTACATATCTTTCCAATCTCCTGCAGACATTTTTAAGTTATTTTAATGCATTAATAGGTTCCTTTTCTATACCAATTAGTTATCCGCCACATTATCTATTTCGTCCTCTAAGTCCTTCGTTGCCTTCTTTAGTTTATCTACGGTACTTTTTGTTGGCTTCTTAGATTCTACTGTTGGTTTTTCCTTACTATCCGTTGGTTTGTCGGCGAAAGTGAATCCTTTTTTGTCGGTGCCAACAAAGATGGTATCTCCAGGACCGACAGTCCCACCAAGAACTTGTACAGATAGCGGGTTGATGATTTCTGTTTGGATTACCCTCTTTAGAGGTCTTGCACCAAACTGAGGATCGTAACCTAAGTCAGCGAGTAGGTCCATTGCAGAATCTGTAAATTCTATTTTCATTTCTTGCTTGCCTAGGTTTTTCTTCGTCTTCTTCAGGAGGATGTGAGCAATCTTCTTGATTTCTGACTTGGTCAATGGTAAGAACATAATCTTATCATCAATCCTATTAAGAAACTCTGGTCTTAGTGTCTCCTTCAGCATATCGAAAACTTCTAACCTTGTAGTATCTACAATATCCTTACGGTGTTCTTCACCGACAGCATCTAGGTCTTCAAAATTCTCTAATATGGTAGAGGCACCCATGTTGCTTGTCATGATGATGATGCTATTCTTAAAGTTAGCTTCACGTCCCTTGTTATCTGTCAATCTACCATCATCTAGTACTTGGAGTAAGATATTAAAGGTGTCAGGGTGAGCCTTTTCTATCTCATCAAGTAGGATGATAGAGTAGGGTCTTCTCCTCACTGCCTCTGTCAATTGGCCACCTTCTTCGTAACCAACATATCCTGGAGGAGCTCCTACCAATCTGCTGACTGCATGTTTTTCCATATACTCACTCATGTCGATACGAGTGATAGCTTTCTCATCATCGAAGAGTACTTCAGCTAGGGCTTTGGCCAACTCAGTCTTACCCACACCTGTCGGTCCTAGGAAGATAAATGATCCGATGGGTTTATTCGCATCACCTAGTCCTGCTCTACTTCTACGGACTGCATCCGACACTGCTTTTACTGCTTCCTTCTGTCCTATCAATCGCTGACCGATTTGGTCTTCTATGTTGAGAAGTTTCTCTTTCTCTGATTGCATCATCTTAGCCACGGGGATGCCAGTCCACTTGGCAACTACATCTGCTATTTCATTTGCTGTGACTTCCTCATTAGTGAATCGCTTGTCTTCAGGCAGTTTCTCTAGCTTTTGCTCAGCTTCTGCAAGTTGTTTTTCTAGGTCTTTGATATCACCATATCTAAGCTTAGCCACTTTTTCGTACTCACTATTTCTTTCTGCTTGCTCGGCTTGATGCTCAAGCTCTTCCATCTGTTTCTTGATACTTTGGATGGTATCGACGATCTCTTTCTCATTCTTCCAAGTTGCAGTGATACTATCTAGGGCTTCTTTTGCCTCAGCGATTTGCTTATTGATCGAAGTGAGTTTTTTCTTAGCACCTTCTCTTTTGATACCTTCTCTCTCAATCTCTAGTTGGCGTACCTTTCGATCCATCTCGTCTATCTCTTCTGGGACTGAGTCTAGCTCTAGTCTCAACTTAGCAGCAGCTTCGTCAATCAGGTCTATAGCCTTGTCAGGCAATTGTCTATCTGTGATATATCTGTGTGATAGCTCAACTGCAGCGACTAATGCATCATCTAATATGTCAACCTTGTGATAGACCTCATACTTATCTTGTATACCTCTGAGTATAGAGATACAATCTTCTAAGCTCGGCTCGTCTATGATTACTCTTTGAAATCTTCGGACTAGTGCCTTGTCCTTTTCGAAGTATTTTTGATATTCGTCAAGTGTCGTAGCTCCTATAGTTCTCAGCTCTCCCCTTGCCAAGGCTGGCTTAAGTATATTAGCAGCATCCATAGCACCACTTCCTCCACCTGCTCCAATTAAGGTATGTATCTCATCTATAAATAGGATTACTTCACCATTTGACTCATTGACTTCTTTGATGACAGCCTTGAGTCTTTCTTCGAACTCTCCCTTGTATTTAGCCCCAGCGATCAAAGATGCCAAGTCTAACGAATAGATTTGCTTGGTCGATAGGTTCTCAGGGACATCTTTCTTGACTATCCTCCAAGCTATTCCTTCTACGATTGCCGTCTTACCCACTCCTGCTTCTCCTATGAGGATAGGATTGTTCTTCTTCCTCCTTGAGAGAATGTGTAAGATTCTCCTGATTTCTTCATCCCTACCCACTATTGGATCCAGTTTTCCACTCTCTGCTCTTTCATTAAGATTGATAGCAAACTTTTTCAGAGCATTATATTGGTTTTCCGCATTAGGGTCTGTGACCTTTCTTCCATTTCTAAGCTCTAGGATAGCTGCCTTCATCTCTTGTTGTGTGGCACCTGCGTCTTTAAGCATTGTTGCAGCCTTGTCCTTACCCGTGATAATTCCAAGTAAGATGAGTTCAACAGAGATATACTCATCTCCGAATTCCTTCATCATTTTCTTAGCTCTGCTCAGCGCTTGGTTAGCATCATTGGTCAAGTGCTGCTTCCCGTCTCCACCTTCTACTTTTGGATATTTTTTGACTACCTCTTGGAGCTTTTCTAGAAGTATAGGTAGGTTAACTCCCATTTTCTGGAAGATGAATTTTGGTATTTCTTCGTCGGTTTGATACATACCGAGTAGGAGGTGGGTAGTGTCCACTTGTTGTTGGTCCATGCCTCCAGCGAGTTGCTGTGATTTGAGGATTGACTCTTGGGCTTTTATAGTAAAATTGTCGTATGTCATAGTCTAGCTTGTAATATCAATAGTTAATAAAACTAACAATAATTGATACTAATCTAATAACGATGGCAAGGTATTAACCTAGGCTAAATTGTTATCAGTGTAGTATCTCTGTGTAATACAACTACTATCTATCAAAATAGATTCCAATCGAGAAAATGGGAGTGTTTTGCGACATTTTGTCTGATTCCGAGGCTATACAGCATTTGAAAACTGTCATTTAGAAGCGATGCTAACAGGTATACTTTTTAAAAACCAATGACTTTTGGCAGAAGCACCTTAGTTTTAGTACAATCAATATTTTATGCTTAAACAAATAACTCTACTCCTTGTGATCTTATTTATTAGCTTCAAGGTCTATGGACAAGCTGATTATACTACTCTAATTATTAATTTTCCCGAGTCAGCTAAAGATACTTTTGAAGTTGAGTTAGCTCAATTTAGTACTGTGACTCAAGATTCTCTTTCGGGTGAGCTGTTACTCTGTAATGATGGATTTGAGGTTGTCACAGATGGATGTACACCTATATTCCAAGATATGACTGGATATATTGCCTTGATTGATAGAGGGCAATGTGCATTTGTAGATAAGGTGGAACATGCAAAGGAGGCAGGAGCCATAGCTGTTGTGATCTGTAATCATGAGCCAGGAGGAGAGGTGTTTGCAATGGGAGGAGAAGCAGACTTTGGTAGTGTAATAGCAGTGATGTTGAGCTATGAGGATTGTATGACTGTCAAAGCCTATTTAGATGATGGCATAAGTATCACAATGAATAACTATGTAGCTCCCTGTGATCCGAACTGTGCTCAAAAAGCATATCCAGAGAATACCGTTTGGGGACAGAATGGAGAGGGCTCATTTGCTTGTGGACTAGGAGAGTGGACTACTGTAGGCATATCAAATGACACTACCGTTTGGGTTTGGGATAAAGATGGAGAACCAGTAGGGCAAACTGGAGCCCCTAGACAAATAGATTCAGAAACGGTTTGTAATGGAGCAGCATTGATGGACTTTACTAACTATACATTTGACCAAAATCCTAACCCGGTTACTCCGTTCCCAATACATCATTCTGACTTGATTTCTCCAATCATTGACTTAACTGATATTTCGTATCCAGTTGTAAACTTTACACAATATTTAAACACTTTTACAACGGATTCAGAAATAGCTTTTATTACATTTTCAAAAGACGGTGGAAACACTTGGATGGATACTATTCCCATCCATACTAACAACTTTATTAATCCAAATGGTATATCTGATTGGTTTGTATCTGAGAACTTATATTTTACTTTTTGTGGAGAGTCCTTTGGAAACAATAGTCAAGCAAGGATAAAGTTTATCGCTAATGGCAATTTCTATTTTTGGACTCTTGATGACATTTATATTACAAACGAAGCCTTTCAGGATATCTGGATAGATCCAGAATGGGTTGGAGGTTTGCCAAATTACCAAACACCTACCGCACAAATTGACAATCAAGTACCAATTGCGTTTAAAGTAACCAATGAAGGAAATATCGCTTATGAAGATCTAACTTATACAGTGACTATCAGAAAAGAAGAAGAAGTGATATTCGAGTACGAAGGAACACTAAACATTGGAACATGTGGAAATGCTAAAGAGGTGATAGTCCCTGAGCTGTGGAATGCATCGAAAGACATAGGCAATTATCAAGTCACTATAGAACTGACAGATGAAGTCCTACTTACCGAAGAGAATATGGAGGATAATAAAGTAACAAAATCATTCAAGATCACTGAAAGAATGTACTCTAAGATTGATAAATACGACAACTTATTTAGCTGTTATTCTATGGCTCATAATAATACCATTGCAAATGCATACTATATCAACAATGCAGAAGGGTCAAGACCTCTTGCTATAGTTACTGGAATCTCTGGTGGCAATGTTTTTGGGTATGACCATCATTTTATAGGAGAAGTAAGAGAGTGGGTCGAAGATATAAACGCCGATGGGAAAGTAGATATAGCAGAAGAAACAAGCTTAATAGCTTCGGGAGAGCTTATCTACGGTTTTGGTAGTTTCAACGTTGATTTACAAGATTTTAGAATTCCCTTGAAGACTCATGTTGACGTAATGCAAAATGATAGACATTATCTAGCAATAGTACATCACGTCGAATTGAATAACCCTAATCCAGAGGTTTGTGCAAACGAACGCTACTATAAATTGGGTCAGGGTAACCCCAGTTATAACCACTTAGGTGCAGCATATGCTTTTGAAGAAGTACTAGGACAGACTAGACCTATAGCTTTTGCTAGCTTTGGACAGACTACATTGGATAATTATGATAGTCTTGTATTATCCGATACTGTCAGTGAGACTGCGGTATGGTTCGTGGACTTAGAGTTAGAGTTTGGAGTCAATACAGAAGATGTATCGGAAGATAATCAAATGTCAGTCTATCCAAATCCATTCAGCAATCAGTTACAAGTATCAGAACAAGTAGAATCCTATCAAGTCTACACACTTCAAGGTGAGAAGGTTATAGCAGGAAGCAGGACTAGCACTATCGATACAGACAATTGGGACAACGGCATCTATCTACTCTGCCTTAAGGATAAGGACGGAAACCAAGAGGTACATAAGGTGGTTAAAGAATAACCTTACTTCACTTTGATAAAACTACTTGATGCTAGACTGCCATCACTTAGTTTAACAATACAAGTATAATGACCTGCAGCAAGGTGGGTAATAGCACAAACGCCATCACTAAGGTTTATAGGCTGTAAGATTCCTAAAGCATCATAAATTTTCACGGAAGTGATACTTCCTACAAATGAGATAGTATTAGTCGCTGGATTAGGAAATACAGATATGCTATTGTTGACAATATTGCTATCC
>JAHDHH010000068.1 GCA_020631405.1 Saprospiraceae bacterium | reverse complement strand
TCCTCTATGCATGGCATGGGAAGCACCACCTTGAGCAGATAAAGATTGCTGCCAGTAATTAGTACATTGAAGACTTAGTTGACAAGTTCTGGATTTCCCATTTTTCCGCTGTTATAGTTATTGATACACTGTCTGATCTGTTCTTTAGTATTCATGACGAATGGACCGTATGAGTATACCACTTCATCTAAAGGTTGACCGCCCATGACTAAGAATTCAGCTCCACACTCGCTATAGAGGTTGATTACTGACTTGCCTCTTTGATAGAGTGCTATTTGACTTTGCTTAAGCTTCTTTTGATCGATGAGCTCTACTTCTCCATTGATATTATAAACAAAGGCATTGTGTGTAGGATCAGTCGGGATATCGAGTCTACCATTTTCTTTAAGTTTTACATGGTAGTAAAAGGCTGGAGAAAGCAATTTGATCTTGGACTGAGCACCTAAGAGTTCACCTAAGATGACTTTAACCGAGTATTGATTAGTTTGCAGAGTGTCGAAGTGCTTGTCATTATGGACTGATGTCGTAGGATCAATCATTTTGTAAGCAGAAGGCATATTTAACCATATCTGAAACCCATGGTAATTACCACCCTCTTCAACTAACTGCCGACCTGACTCTTCCATATGTATGGCTCCCTTTCCTGAGCTAAACATCATGAAGTCACCCTTCCCAATTTGAAAATCATAGCTCAAACTATCTTTATGGTGGCCACTTCCTTCTAGGAAATAAGTAGTAGGAATGACTCCAGCATGCGGATGCGCATCTACTCTTAACGGGTCTGCTCCTGGTTCAACTGCTACAGGTCCGAACTCATCAAGCAACACATAGGGAGAAACATAGTCTGTATGATTACCAGCAAAGGCTCTGATCACTGGCAGAGTTCCTACATTGACACCTTTTGAATTGAGTATTCGGTGGATGTCACGATTCTGCTTATTGGCAATCATTCCTGAATTACCTACAAGTGTTTGACTTGCAATACTAGCGCCTACTATTGCTGATCCCTTGATAAATTCTCTTCTTTTCATGATATTCAATGTTTAGACATAGATAAAACTAAAAAAATAGGATTAAGTTTTTTAATTCAGATAGTTTTTAAAACCACTAGTCATCACCTTTTCGTATCCATTTGTTCCACCTAGAATGAATAATGCTTCAACTCCTGGTTCTGCTTCTATCATTTTGCTAGCTTCTTCGACATTCATCAGCATACAAGCTGTAGCAAAACCATCAGCATACATGCAAGACTCTGCTATAATAGAAGCCGACAATATTGCTGTCTGTTCAGGAAACCCTGTTTTAGGATTGATTTCATGACCATAACGCTTACCATCTATTTCGTAGAAGTTGCGATAGTTACCTGAAGATGCTAGGGCTAAACCACTTAATGATACCAGCTCTTCATAATCAGATAACCGAGCATCTGACGAAGGGGTATTGATACCAATCCTCCAAGGCACGCCTTGACGATTGACTCCTACAGTCTTGGTCTCCCCTCCTATTTCAACCATAGCATTTTCAACACCACAAGTTTTTAGATAGTCTAATACTTTATCAACACCGTAGCCCTTTGCTATAGCACTAAAATCTAGTTGAATTGAAGGGTTTGACTTATTAATATAGTAGACATCATCTAGTGTCTCTTCATTCAATTTTTCAAATCCTGTATATTTCAAAATTGCTTGTATCTCTACTGTATCTATTGCTGTAATCGCAGTCTTGTGTTGATAACCAAATCCCCAATAATTTACCAAGCCCATGCATGTAGGATCAAACAAACCACCTGACTTTAGAAAGATCTCTTTTGACGCCTTATAGTTTGCAATAAAGTGATCCAAATGTGCCTGCGGATTTAGCCTGCCATCAATCAAGAGAGGTTGTTCAGTAGCTGTGATACTAATACCAAAATTTTCCCCAGCCTGATTAAATTCTGAAATTTCTGAGTTGTCAATGTAAGTACTCACTGATTGATTAATATCAAGAAGTAGCACTTCGATATCATCTAAATTAACCCTTCCTTGCTCATCTTGATACACAAGGGTGTAAGTAGTCCCCATGGTATTACCTCTAGCTGTTGAGTAGGTGTAATCTAAGGCCTTAGCGCTAGAAGAGTCAGACTTGCAACTTACTATAAGAGTACATCCGATAACAATGATGATGTACAAATATCTTATTGATATGAAATATTTACTAGTCAAATAAACTGTCGTAGTCAGAGTTTTTATTTGCTTCTCTTATTTCTGCATCTAATTCTCTATTGTCTAATTCTAAGGTATCTTCTGCTCCTTCTGCTCCGCCTAATAACATTAAAGTACTCTTCTTCTCATAGTCTTCTAGCATCTTGAGTCCCTTCTCTTCAAAGATTCCATTCTGGAGGTCAATACTATTCATGAAGTCAGAACTCATCTCCATAAATTGTTCCATCTCCCCTACTTTGTTAGCCACATCATCTGCAATATGCTCCATAGCTTGATCAAACATAGCTCTCTTATCTGGATCTCCTTTGATTATACTCATAGCAGATTTCATTGCTGAGTGTGAAGCCTTGATAGCCTTAGCTTCTTGCTCCTTTACTCTTACTTGATCCTTTGTATCCTCTAAAAGTATTTCGGAGTTAGAATACATCTTAGTTAGTACTCTATACAGAATACTCATCTTTTTATGTAAAGCGACATACTTTGCATTAGAATCTTTGAGCCTAGCTGCCTTCCTTGAAGCTAGGACTAATTGCTTCTCATCTCCTAACTTTTTTGCTTGCTTAGCAATGCTCATATTCTTTTCGATGTCAGCATTGTTGTTAGTCACAATGTTTTTAAGTTGACGCATCTGACCTTTGATATTACCAATTTGCTTACTCAACTTCTTTAGATTCTTTTCTAAGTCAGACAAGTAGTTCTTAAGAATACCTATTGGATCTATTGTTACAAATATCCCAGTGATCTTCCGCATTACACTCTGGTACATGTAGCTGATCAGTGTCCTTGTTTTACTATCTATAGCCATATAGATGATTAGCGCCAATGTCGCTAACCCAACAATCATCCCAATACCACCACTCAAAAACGAAATCAGAGCCGCCCCCATTGATAAGACTACATAGCCAACTAATGCTGCAGCCCCCAACAAGAAAAGTGCTCCTGTTTTTCCTTCAGGTTTTTGCCAAAATGATTTTCCTTTTCTAGAATTTGTCATATTAATTATTCTTCTTATTAGTGTGAAGTTACATATTCCTATTTACAAGTAGAAATTTGAATGTAAAGTTTCCTTCTACATAAATTCTACGTCATTTTTCGACGGATAGTACATTATCTTCTCCAAAGCTCTCGACACTGGATAGTTATTATAGACGATGTGATAAATGAACTCACAGATTGGCAAGTTCATTTTTAGATTCTTAGCTAGTTGCTTGACTACATTGAGGGTATGTACCCCTTCAGCAACTTCCTCTAAGATATCCTTAGCCTCTTCTATCGTTTTGCCCTGTGCTATAAGTTTACCAAACGAGTAATTTCTGCTGCTCTCACTTGTTGCAGTTGCAATGAGGTCACCTATGCCGGCGCTTCCGAGAAAGGGCTCAGTCTTGGCACCCAATGCCTCTCCTAGAGCAATCATCTCTTGCAAACCTCTAGTAATAAGAAGAGCTTGTAGATTTTTGCCAAGTTCCATTCCCCCTAACAATCCTGTACCAATAGCAAATACATTCTTCAGAGCTCCTGCTAGTTCTACCCCGTACATCCGATGACTACCAAAGACAAAAAACCGCTTGCTACTTAACACCTTGCGACCTATATCAATCACTTCATCATACTCAGAGGCTATTACTGTGGCTGTCGGCTGTCCTGCTAGAATCTCCTTGGCCAAATTAGGTCCAGAGATACACCCTATTCTTACAACTGATGTCTCTTGAGCAATGACTTGAGACATTGTAAAGACATTTTTCTTCGTAATAACTGACTCAGCATCATAGTCTAATCCCTTTGTTGCATGGATAAGAAAATGACTTGGAGTCAAGTGTTGCGACATTTGCTGTAGCAAAATCCTCATTCCTGCCGCAGGAATTACTGGCACTATCAGCCTACATTCCTTACAGAGGTATGTCAGGTCACTTGTAGCCTTGATATTCTTAGAGAGTGAAATCCCTTTGAGTGTATTCTTCTGATTAATTGACTCTACCTTAGTGGCATTCCTACTATAGAGTATGACATCGGTATTAGCAGATATCAATGTAGCCATGGTAAGACCAAATGAACCAGCACCAACTATTCCTACTTTGAGGTCCATGGGATTTGAATTTACCTTTTCTTCTTTTTCGATGATTGTTGCTGCTGTCTTTTCTTTTGTGCTTCTTGTGATTGCTTCATAGCCTCTTCCAATCTAGCTTGGAAACCGGTCTTTGGTTTATTGACAGTATTCTTCTTTTTCTCTTCTAGTTCTGCTAATATCTTCTCATCATTAAATACAAATTTCTTTGTGATTACTGTCTGCATGATATTAAAGAGGTTAGAGAAAAACATATAACATGTAAGTCCCGAAGCATAGTTATTAAAGAATACTAAAAACATTAATGGCATGAAGTATTGTACATATTTCATAGCAGGGTTAGCTGACATGTCCATATGCTTAGTATTGTAGTAGGTATACATCACTGTGGTGATTGCCCAGAGTACTGTAAACAATGAAATATGCGACCCAAATGCTGGAATCGTAAATGGCAAGTTAGCTATCACATCATAAGAAGACAAATCTGTTGCCCAAAGAAAAGGTTCTTGCCTGAATGTAATAGATGCAGGGAAGAATCGAAACAAGGCATACCATATAGGCATTTGAAGTACCATAGGCATACAGCCTCCCAGCGGACTCACACCATACTCTCGATAGATCGACATGGTCTCCACTTGCTTTTTCTGAGGATCATCTTTAAACTTCTCACTTAAGTGAGCTAGCTTAGGTTTCAGGGCTCCCATCTTTGCTTGAGATTGGAGCATCTTGTATGTCAGTGGATAGAGCAACATTTTAATAATGAAAATCAAAACGATTATCACAACTCCCTTACTTCCGATATACTTTGATAAGAAGTTGAATGATGGACGAATCACCCATCTGTTGATAGCGCCAAAAATAGACCTACCAAATGGTATGATTTCTTCAAGGCCGATACCATAAGCTTTCAATGTTTCAAATTCATTCGGTCCGGCATAGATCGTATAAGCTTCAGAGATTTCTCCTGAATTCATTGGAATATTTGTCGAAGCCTTTGTCAACTTAAGCCATTCTGAATCTTCAGGTTGCATTACAGTTGAAAATGCACCATTCTTAAAGTTATTTCTGTTGGCTATGATTGAAGTATTAAAGAATTGGTTAGTGTGTGAGATCCACTTAATACTTTCATCATCTACTATCTCTTCTGAATCAGATCTACAATTACAATAATCTGAGTCATCGTCACTTGGTTTGAAATACACTGTCGTATAGTACTTTTCAAAAGTGACATTTTTTTCTAATCTATCTAAGTATTGATCCCAGTTGAACTGAATGCTATTGACTCCAGGCGTGACGACCTTGCTTAAGTTCTTAGTCTCTAATTGATACTCTATTTCGTAACCCTCCTTAATTGTATAGGTCTGTACAATACTACTGCCGTTCCCTAAGTCACCTGTGAAGGTTATCGTATTGCCGTCTAGCTCTGGAGTAAATAGAATCTGTTCAGTACTAACATTGCCTTGTCCATTAAGAGGAAGCAAGTATTCAAATTTGTTTTGAGGATTATGATTGAGCTTGAGTGGTAGTTTAATCTCATTGTGATCCTTGTCTTCAGTAATCTTATTGTAATCATGCAAGAGAATCTCAACTATCTTACCTCCTCGATTCGAAAATGTTATGGTAGACTTATCATTATTGATAGTATAGAGTTCCTCTTTTACTGGAGCTGGCTGAGCTTGTAGAGCAGTTGAATCAGTTGGTTGCCCAGCAATGTTAGCTTCTTCGGGGGCTACAGAAGTTGCTGGAGTAAAGAGCTTAGGTTGCTGTTGAGTCTGAATGTCAGATTGGCCAACAGTCTTAGTCATTGCTATAGAATCCTGAATTCTTTTCTGTTCTTCCATTTGCTCAGCAGTAGGCGCAGTCACGTAGTACCAACCCAACAATAGACCGAAAAGTAATAGAAGACCTAGACTCTGATTCTTATCCATATTTGTATATACTCGAGTAGAAATTAATAAAGGGTACAAAGGTAAAATAATTTCCTTTATACCCTTTACAAGTATATACTTAACGGAATTGAATGTCTATGAATCCAAGTAGATATCAGACAAACAATTTATTTCGTTTTTACACTTACTAATCCTTGACAACTTCCAACACAAATGGCTCTATGTCGATATCATTGTGTAAGAGAATTTGCGATTTTCCTTTTGGAAATTTCTTAAGGTTTAGTTTAACCACATTTGCATCTACATTTCCTGCAAACAATCTTTCTCCACCTGAGAGTCCTTCACATTTAGTTACCTCAAATAGTGAGTGAATCTGTAGAAGACCAGAATTAGGATTGTAGTGACAAGTTGAAAAAAACATAGCATCTCTCTCAAAAGCATTTAGCGTAACATTCTCATTTGCAAGTAATGCTGTATTGGGGCTGCTGGTTGGTGATACATTAAACAAGACGAATAATGTCAAGAATAATAAATTCTGCATCGGTTTAGAATTTTAATAGGTTCTTAAAAGGGATATATTACTAATCTATAATGTGCATATTACACATTATAAACTTTTATAATATCAAATATATAGGAAAAATATTAAATCCAAACACATTAATTATATTTTTAACATGTAATTCACTACTAATCAGACTTTAAAGCTGCTTCCTTCACTGCTTTTGCCACATTAGAGGAAACAGTGAAGTCAAGAGTTGGTGGGATAATTAAATTGGGATTGGGGTATCTGACGCTTTCAGCGATGGCAAATGCAGCAGCTAACTTCATTTGATGTGTAATCCGTTTAGCTCTAGCATCCAAGGCTCCTCTAAATATTCCAGGAAACCCCAGTACATTATTCACTTGATTAGCAAAGTCACTCCTACCTGTTGCAACGATGTATGCACCACCTGCTTTGGCCTTATCCGGCATGATTTCAGGTGTTGGATTAGCTAAGGCAAAAACAATTGGCTTGTCCGCCATCGTCCTGATATCTTCTGGTTCTAAGAGATTGCCTACACTCACCCCTATAAATACATCAGCACCAACAAGTGCATCCCTAAGGCTACCGCTTTGGTTTTCTGCGTTGGTATATTCAAGTACACTTTGTTTTACTGGATTCAAATTATCTCTATGTTTAGAAATAATCCCTTTAGAGTCACACATGATGATATTACCAACTGGCTGCTTATCATGCTTGCCTTCATTATCCACACACTTTAGCATTTTAGCTATGGCTATCCCTGCCGCTCCTGCACCATTGATGACTACTCTCAAATCAGGAAATGCCTTTCCTGCGACTTTTGCTGCATTGAGCAAGGCACCAAGGGCAACAATTGCAGTACCATGTTGGTCATCATGAAAAACAGGAATACCAATGTCTTGAAGTCTACTCTCAATCTCAAAACTCCTAGGTGCAGAGATATCTTCTAAATTGACTCCCCCAAATACAGGAGAAATTAGTTTGACTGTTTCAATGATCTTTTCTGTATCTTGACTGTCAATACAAATTGGGAATGCATTAATCCCGGCAAACTTCTTGAACAGCATAGCCTTACCTTCCATCACTGGAATAGATGCTGATGCTCCAAGGTTCCCAAGTCCAAGTACGGCAGAACCATCAGAAACAATGGCTACAGTATTGCTCTTAATAGTATAATCATACACTTTTTCAGGATTTTCGAATATTTGCCTACAAGGCTCAGCAACTCCTGGTGAATACACCAAGGAGAGGTCATCTGTAGTATTAACATCAATTGCTGATATTACTCTAATCTTGCCTTTATGCTTTTTGTGTATCTCTAGCGATCTCTTATAGATATCTTCCATAATCCTGATGATTAGTTATTTGAATCAGTAAATGTACTTTATTACTTAGAAATCAGAAGAGTTATTAGAAAGTGAAAATGATGGATCGGAATGAAGACAAATTATCAAAAACAAAAAGAAAAATGAGTTTGCTTAACTATCAGATCAAGTGATAAGTAGTAATAAGCTGATTTATCAGAATATCTTTGCATCAGAATACACGATATGAATCTAGAATTAAACAATAAAAACTCCTTCTTTCTCATCGCTGGACCCTGCGCTGTAGAGAGTGAGCACATGGTAATGACTATTGCAGAGCAGGTCAAGGCCATTACAGAAGAACTAGGTATACCATATATATTCAAGGCAAGTTATAGAAAGGCCAATAGGTCAAGATTAGATTCATTCACTGGGATCGGTGATGACAAGGCTTTAAGAATATTGGAAAAGGTAAAGACTGACTTAGGACTACCAGTCACTTCTGATGTCCATGAAGTCAGCGAAGTCACGTGGGCAGCTGAAGTGCTTGATGCAATCCAAATACCGGCATTCTTATGTAGGCAGACTAATCTTCTTGTAGCTGCATCAAAGACTGGAAAAATGGTAAATATCAAAAAAGGACAATTCTTAAGTCCTGAAGCAATGCAATTTGCTTGTGACAAAGTAAAGCAATCCGGTAATACTAATATTGGACTCATAGAGAGAGGTACTACATTCGGATATCAGGATTTAGTAGTAGACTTTAGAGGGATCCCAAAGATGCAACAGTTAGGCTATCCTGTAATCATGGATTGCACCCACTCACTCCAACAGCCTAATCAGACTAGTGGAGTGACAGGTGGTGATCCGACGATGATTGGCACCATAGTCAATGCTGCGATGGCTAGTGGGGCTGATGGTCTATTTATAGAGACTCACCCAGATCCAGTCAATGCAAAATCTGATGGAGCAAACATGCTGCACCTGGATAATCTTAAGTCAACACTTAGAAAAGCACAGGCTATCTACAGGGCTGCCAAAACATAAAGCAGATGAAGGAAGTCGTAGACATAGCAATATTGCCCGCAGAATTGAATAATGAAGACATTATTCTCAATAAAGCTTTGCGCAAATGTAAGTGCAGGGTTAATCATACTGATTGGCAAATCACCAAACGATCAATAGATGCTCGACAGAGGCAACCTCTTTACAGACTCAGGATTGAAGTTTATTTTGAGGAGCAAGTCCCTAGCAGGGCAACATTTCAGTCTCAGGTGAGTAACGTAAGTCAGAAGCCCTCGGTCATCATCATAGGTGCTGGTCCAGCAGGATACTTTGCAGCATTAGAATGTCTGAGTCAAGGACTTAAACCAATCATCATAGAGAGAGGTAAGGATGTAAGAGCTAGACGAAAGGACCTGCGTCAAATTCAACAATTTGGCAATGTCAATCCTGATAGTAATTATTGCTTTGGGGAAGGTGGTGCTGGTACATACTCTGATGGCAAGCTCTACACTAGGTCGCATAAAAGAGGAAATATTCAGAGTATTCTCGAAATATTGGTCGACCATGGAAGCAATCCAGACATCCTTATAGATGCCCACCCTCATATAGGATCTAACAAACTCCCAGGAATCATTTCAAATATCCGGGAGACAATAGAGTCTGCTGGTGGAGAAGTCTTGTTTGATACCAAAATAGTTGACTTTGAGGTAGACAATACTACTATAAAGAGTGCTATAGACCAACATGGCAACACCCACAAAGGTCAAGGTTACATCCTTGCCACGGGACACAGTGCCAGGGATATGTTCCGACTACTTTTTGATAAAAATATTCGTCTAGAACCAAAACCCTTTGCAATTGGAGTCAGGGTCGAACATCCACAACCGCTAATCGACGAAATCCAGTACAATCAAAGAAATCGAGAGGAAAATCTACCTGCATCATCTTACAAAGTAGTCAGCCAAGTAAATGAAGTAGGAGTATTTTCGTTTTGTATGTGTCCAGGAGGATTGATAGTTCCTGCCGCAACGGCTAAAGGTGAAATAGTGGTCAATGGGATGAGTCTTTCTAAGAGAGATAGTCCTTATGCAAATAGTGGCTTTGTCACTGCGGTGAGTAATGAAGAAATACAGACTCAAGGCTACACAGGTGTCTTAGCAAATATGGACTATCAACAACACATCGAGTCTACCCTATTCTCTGCAGGTGATGGCAGCCAAAAAGCACCAGCTTTGCGAATGACTGACTTTGTCAATAAACAAATGAGCAAGTCTCTACCAAGCACATCATACATTCCAGGCTTATTTTCGGCACCGTTATATGACCTATTGCCTAAGCATATTTACAATAGACTTGCACAAGGTATGGTAGCTATAGGAAGAAAGATGAAAGGGTTTTACACTTCAGAAGCCAATGTGGTTGGTACAGAGTCTAGGACAAGCTCTCCAATAAGGATCCCTAGAGACCAAAAAACACTAGTCCATCCCGACATCACGAATCTCTATCCTTGTGGAGAAGGTGCTGGCTATGCTGGTGGCATCCTCTCAGCAGCCATGGATGGTCAACGAGTAATCAGAGCTCTCAAGTCTCATATTTCATAATCTAAACCAAGTCTATAATTTGAATTTCTTAGCCCATAGCGTATTGACACCTGAGACAGATCACTGGTTGCTAGGGAATCTAGTAGCTGACCTGATCAAGAAGAAAGAGTACTACTTACTTCCCGACGACATCCAACAAGGGGTTCGCCTTCACTACAAAATCGATGAATATACCGATCAACATACATTAGTCTACCAGGGCACAAAATTACTTCATGAGACTCAGGGTAAATACTCTCCTGTTGCCACCGATCTAATCTGGGACTTATGTCTAGCTGAGCAATGGGACAGCCTAACCAACTTGCACATGGACGAACATATCAATAGAGTCTATGCACACCTGCTTATGAGTAGTCAGTACTTTGAAACTAAACTAGAAGGCAAGGTTAAGTATCTCGTAGACAAGGACTTCTTGAGGCATTATACAACTATTGACAAGATGCAAGGTATCTGTGAGAAGATTCATGCACGAACCAAATTTGCTTCAAACCTTGACAAACTCATGGACGACTATGTCAATCACAGACAAGAGTTTAACGACATATTTAGTCAGTACTTCCCACAACTCTCTAATGAAATACCGAAATGGCAAGAGTCTATATCTTAGATTTTTATCATATGAATTCTAATATTTTCAATGAAATCATCAGCGAATGATAAGAAGCATCATATCTTTGTCCTATGCCAAAAGGTCGAGTAATTGTAGATTCTGAAAAATTTAGTATCATCCTTGATCGTCTAGCTCAGCAACTTGTTGAAGAGAATAGCGATTTTGCCAATGCTGCCATCATAGGAATACAAGAAAAAGGTGTCATCCTAGCGGAGCAACTTATCTCCCGTATAGAAAAGCAAATAGATAAGACAGTTCATTTTGGTAAGTTGGACATTACATTTTATAGAGATGATTTCAGATTAAGAGAAAAGCCTCTAAAAGCTAGCGCAACATCCATTGATTTTCAAGTAGAAGGTATGAACATTATTCTGATAGATGATGTAGTGTATTCTGGCAGGACAATTCATGCGGCAATTGCAGCACTACAAGATTTTGGGAGACCAAAGAAGGTGGAATTGCTCAGTATGGTAGACCGTAGATTCAACAGGCACTTACCTGTCAAGACGGATTATACTGGGATCCAAGTAGATGCCTTAGATGAAGCTTATGTGAGAGTGCAATGGGAACATATCGATGGAAAAGATCAAGTATTAATATATTCTGCGAAATAAGATGAGTGATAGCAGTCAATACCAAACATTGAGTACTAAGCACCTGCTTGGCATTAAGTATAACACTAGTGATGATATCAAACTAATACTTGAGACTGCGACAGAGTTTAAGCAAGTCATCAACAGACCGATTAAGAAGGTGCCTTCTCTTAGAGATATCACCATAGCCAATATGTTCTTTGAGAATAGTACTAGGACTAAGCTCTCGTTCGAACTTGCAGAGAAAAGACTTTCTGCCGATGTGATTAATTTTTCATCTTCTGGAAGTTCGGTGAAAAAGGGTGAGACACTGCTCGATACTGTCAATAACATCTTAAGCATGAAAATTGACATGGTAGTGATGCGACATCCTTCACCAGGTGCCCACATGTTTCTGAGTAAGCATGTTGACTGCAATATTATTAATGCTGGTGATGGCACACATGAGCACCCTACTCAAGCATTGCTTGATGCCTATAGTATGCAGGAGCAGGTAGGCGATCTCAGAGGGAAGAATATTGTAATTATTGGTGACATCAAACATAGCAGGGTTGCACTTTCAAATATATTCTGCTTAAAAAAACTAGGTGCCAATGTCAAAGTATGTGGTCCTCCTACACTAATCCCACCTAATATCAAACATCTTGGAGTTGATGTCGAATACGACCTCGACAAGGCCTTGGCTTGGTGTGATGTTGCGAATGTGTTAAGAATTCAACTGGAAAGGCAAAATATAAGTTATATTCCGTCATTGCGGGAATATGCTCTCTATTTTGGTGTTAACAAGGAGAGAATAGACAGACTAGACAAACAGATAGTCATCATGCATCCTGGCCCTATCAATAGAGGTGTAGAGATCACAAGTGCAGTGGCAGACTCAGAGCATTCTATCATTCTCGACCAAGTAGAAAATGGAGTAGCTGTTCGTATGGCTGTGCTCTATTTACTAGCAAGGACAAAACAACATTGATCCATTATATTGTTAATAAGACTATGAATTATTTAAAGAAGATTGGAATCATTTTCACAGTAGTGCTATCTCTATTGACAAGTGTGCAAACTGTCACAGCACAGAGTTATAATGTAAACTTCACTCTTGACAACTACGATAGTGATACATTGATCATCGGCTATTACTATGCCAATAGACAACTAGTAAAAGATACCCTCTACTCACAAGACCAAAAACACTTTGCGTGGACAGGAGAAGAAGAGTTGCATGAAGGGACTTATATGGCTCTCACCACTCCAAGAAAAGACTTCATCCAGTTTTTCGTAGAAGAGCCCTATCCTAATTATGAGGTCAGACTAGATGGAAAAACCATGGAAATCAAATCATTTACTGGATCTAGAGACAATCAACTGTTCAACGAGTACATCGCTTTTCTGAATCAAAAAAGACCAGAGGTAGAAGGACTCAAGAAAGAACTAGAGTCAGCTAAAGACAAAGCAAAAATCCAAGCAAAAATAGATGCTGTAGATGAACAAGTATTCAATGAGCAGGCAAGATATACAACAGAATACGCAGAAACATTCACTGCCAAGACCATCAAAGCAAGCATGAATATTGACTACCCAGAACCTCCTCCTGGGTTGAGTGACCGTGAGCTTGAAATCTACAAATACGAACAGTATAGGAGTCACTACTTTGACCATGTAGACTTAGGTGATAGCACTCTTATTTACACACCTTTTCTCTACAATAGAGTTGACTACTACATCAATAAGTTGACTATACAAATGCCAGACTCTATCATTGTAACGATAGACGATGTACTCAGTAAAATGCATCCTGAAAGCCAGATGTATCGCTATGTCTTGAGTAACTTCTACAATACTTACGCTAAGTCTAAGATAGTAGGCATGGATGCTGTTGTCGTTCACTTGGTTGATGCGTATTATTCAGCGGGAAAGGCACCTTGGATTGAAGAAGACCTATTAGCTAAAATGGAAGATAATGCTAAAAAACTAAAACCTACCCTCATTGGAAAGACAGGTAGGGACATCCAAGTTGAGTTAGAAGACGGCACACCAATCAAGCTCTCAGAAATAGATGCTGAATACCTCGTCCTTTTATTCTGGGCACCTGATTGTGGGCATTGCAAAAAATCGATGCCAGATATTATCAAATTTGAAGAAGATTTCAGGGACAAGAATATCAAGCTAGTGTCAGTCTGCACAAAGTATCAGGACAAAGTCCCATCTTGTTGGGAATCGGTGAAAGAAAAAGGAATGGAAAACTTTATCAATTGTGTGGACCCACTGGGCAAGTCGCGATTCAAATCTTGGTATGATGTCAGATCAACACCTAAAATATTCATCCTTGACAAGGATCTCAAAATCATCATCAAAGGTATCGGCGCTGAGCAACTAGGAGGAGTGATGGAGGAGATTATGGAAAAGTAAAAGAAAGGCCAATTGTCCATTAATTAATGAAACAATATAGGCTCTTAATTAAATACTTTCAAAGTACCCCGTTTTCCTGTTTTTCCGGACTTTATCCCATTCAAAGTACTTCCCATTCATACAAATGTAAACTCCTGGCCCTAAACACTGAACAAAGGCTAGGCTTGATCCTAAATTGAAAAACCCATCAGACGATGATCCAAATGCGTAAGGAATCATAGCACCTGTGAGTACGATGGTCTTCCCCGACAAGTCTGTATTTGCAGCTAACATTTCTGCTGTCTTTACCATGGTGTCTGTTCCATGGGTAATGATGATATTGTCACTCTCTGCTCTTTCACAATTGTTACTGATGATCTCTCTATCTTCATCTTGCATTTCTAGACTGTCCATCATCATCAATGTCATAATATTTATGTCAAGACTGCACCTTCCTCTATCAAACATTTCACGTAAGTGGGTGTCTTTAAAGTAGAGTTTACCTTCGATCATATTGTACTCCTTATCAAAGGTGCCACCTGTCACAAATACTTGAATCATAATATTCTTTTAGATTTTCAATCAAATATAAATGTACATATCTATCAATAGATTAATATATCCTACTTTTGCAGAAAATAATTGTAATGGCGGTAGACAAACAGCAGTACTTATCTGATAAGCTGACACAAATGGCAGAGTCAGCAACTATCAAGATGGCTCAGCAGGCAAGAGAAATGAAGGCCCAAGGCCACGATGTGATTAGTCTTAGTTTAGGAGAACCAGACTTTGACACTCCTGAGCACATCAAAAAAGCAGCAAAACAAGCACTGGATGACGGATATACAAAGTACACTCCAGTACCTGGACTACTTGAGCTAAGAGAGGCAATCTGTGAAAAGTTCAAAAGGGACAACAACTTAGATTATAGTCCAAGTCAAATAGTAGTATCCAATGGAGCTAAGCAAAGTATAGCTAATCTCTGTCTTGCCTTACTAAATCCTGGTGATGAGGTGATTGTATTTTCACCTTTTTGGGTGTCTTACAGGGACATTGTTAGTTTTGCAGGAGGTGTACCAGTACCCGTGCATGGAAGTATTGATGCTGACTTCAAGGTAACCGCTGAACAACTTGATGCAGCTATTACAAGTAAGACTAAGGCTATTTTATTTAGTTCACCATGTAATCCTACTGGATCAGTCTATACACATGACGAACTAGCTGCCCTTGTTACAATCATTGATAAATACGACGACCTATTCATCATCTCTGATGAGATCTATGAGCATATCAACTTTACTGAAGCTCATGCAAGTATTGGGACATTCCCAGAAGTCAAGGATCAGACTATTACGATTAATGGTATGTCAAAGGGCTTTAGCATGACTGGATGGAGAATTGGGTACATGGGAGCCCCTGAGTGGATAGCAGAGGCCTGTGCCAAGGTCCAAGGCCAATTTACTTCTGGAGCTAGTGCATTTGGCCAGAAAGCAGCAGCTGTTGCTCTTCAGTCTGACCTCAAGCCTACCTATGAAATGAAGGCTGCCTTCCTTAAAAGAAAACAATTGGTTAAAGACCTACTTAACGATATCCCAGGAGTCGTGAGTAACGATCCCAAAGGTGCATTCTACTTTTTCCCAGATATCAGTTCTTACTTTGGTAAATCTGATGGACCTGTCACTATCACCGATGCTAATAGCTTTGCCGAGGTCATCCTTCATCAAGCCCACGTCGCAGTAGTATCAGGAAGCGCATTTGGAGACCCTAATTGTTTTAGACTCTCATACGCATCATCTGAAGAAAACTTAATAGAAGCATTGACTAGAATTAAGAGGACCTTAAGTAAGTTTTCATAGTGGTAGATCAAATGATCTTAGAGGAAGAATTCTTTGATTCGGTGTTATTCGACATACCGGAGACTAAGGCTGTTCCGCCAATTGACGATGCCTATTATATTACAGTGCTTCATCATGAAGAGGACACCGCTGAATCTGACTTACTCCAAAAGATCTTAGCTGCTTGTGGTATTAACTTCAATAGTGAGACCCTCCTCGTAACTTCTACTGATGAGGAAGTCTTGGCTCTGCCATCTATCATCTCTATTAAGACACCGAGGGTCATAGTGTTTGGTAAGAGTAGCAAAGTGATTTCAGGAAGCTGGAATATACCTCTGAATACTCTTGTTGCACTTCATGACAAAGAGTGGCTGTTCTCTAGTTCACTCGGTGAAATGGCATCAGATCAAGAGGCGAAAAAGGCGTTATGGAAGGCTATCCAGCATTGGAAAAAGCCAAAGACGTAGACTCTATTGACTTTAGAAATACTCTACAAAGATGATCAATTAGTAGCTATCAATAAGCCACATGGCTTGCTTGTCCATCCATCGCCTATTGCCAGAGATGCAGATGAATTTGCCTTACAAATGTTGAGAGACCAGCTTGGTCAATATGTCTATCCAGTACATAGACTTGATAGAAAAACTAGTGGTGTATTGCTTTTTGCCCTGAGTAGTGAAGTAGCTAAACTGACTCACGAACAATTCATGCTTCATACTATTACCAAGGAGTATATGGCTATAGTTCGTGGACATCTAGCAGCTGATGTAATTGTTGACTACCCATTAACCAATCTAGAGGGAAAGATACAAGAAGCTGTCACAGAAATCAACCTTATTAAACAAAGTGAGATAGCAGTACCTCTTGGCAAATTCCCTACATCAAGATACTCGCTAGTTCAGGCATTTCCTCAAACAGGTAGGTATCATCAAATCAGAAAACACCTCAAACACCTCTTTCACCCAATTATTGGAGATAGGCCGCATGGATGTAGTAAGCAAAATCGATTGTTCAAACAGAAGTGGGAGATGACTACTACCCTCCTCCATGCAAGAGCCTTGCACATGGTTCATCCGACAACTAAAGAAGAGCTCGTCATCACTGCAAGCTACCATCCAGAATTTATTAGGATGGTAAATGTATTAAAGCTTGTCTAAATTATCCTTTAATCAAAGAAGTTCATCTACTGTATCAAGATCAATTCGTCCAAAAGTATATCTATTTTGTTCAGCATCTTCTAAACCTTGGTAATCGGTTAAACAAATCTGAATAAATTCATTGTAAAATTTCTTTACATTATCAAATATGGCCACTATTCCTGTAAATTGAACTTTCGAATCTTCTTGTTCAGTATAGAAGTGACATGAGGATAATTTAATATGATATGTTTGGTTTAGTTCAAGTTTATCGCCAAAACAATTATTATCAAATACTTTGACCACAGATTTATCTAATAATCTAAAAAACAACCAATAATCCCAAATACTATCTTGATAAACCGCACCCTTTTCGATTTTTATCAATTCAGCCTTTGTCCCCAATTTACATTAATATTAATGTTTGAATACCACACTACAAGAAACTCCTACTTTAGATAATAAGCATAGAATCACCGTAGCTGTAGAACCTATACTTTTCTTTTACAGCCTCGTTATAAGCATCTAAGATTAGCTCTGTACCTCCGAATGCAGATACCATAATCAACA
>JAHDHH010000067.1 GCA_020631405.1 Saprospiraceae bacterium | reverse complement strand
AAACTTGGCGGAGTAGGTGAGCATAGTTGGTTTCTTGATTTCGTGTAAAGATACCGAAATAGAGATAGAGACGAAATAATAAACTACAATCCAAAAATGCAAAAGGTGGGCTTTGATAGCTGTTTTAAACCTTATCTACATCTTTTGGGGTTAAAAAGTGAGGTTGTAGCATTGTTATCAGTAATCTCAGATATATTAGAATGTTATATTAAAGTACAAAAGATCAACATTATCAAAATCAGCAAATAGTAATTGAGAGGAATGGATAATGAAACACCTAAAACCAAATTAATTATTTACCCTAAATTATTATTTTTAAATCCCAACATTTAAAGTTTTATTTTTGAACCAATATGAAATTTGACTTCCTCAAACGATGGAAATTCTGGAAAAGGCTTGTGCTATTATGCATCCTTTTGCCAATTCTATTATTTGGGATTTCGATTATTATCGTTTATCGTACACAAGGTGATCTTATTCAACGAGAAGTAGACGTATTGAATAAAACGCATAAGGGTCTAATTGAAATAGGAGATACGCATATCAACCCCTTCAAACACTTCCCCTATGTATCCGTAAAGGTTGATAGTGTCCAATTGTACGAATCAAAAGAGGAGGATGCTTCTCTGATTTTAGATGTCGCTGATATCTATGTAGGCTTTAATTTGTGGGATATCGTTGAGGCTAAGTATGATGTCCAGAAATTGTTGGTTGAAGATGGGTTTTTTAATATCGTCAAACACGAGGATGGTAGTTTCAATATCGAAAATGCCCTAGCTGCTCCTAGCGAGAATGTAGTTGAAGAAGAGCCCCTTGATATCCATTTGAAAGATGTTGAACTCAAGAATATTGATATCCACAAACTAGATGAAGAGAGCAATTTGGATATTGAAACATACATTTACTGGGCAAAAAGCGGGATTAAAACAGTTGAACATGAAATTGAAGCACATATTGATACAGAGTTTGAGCTAAATATTATTGAAGGTCAAGACACAAGCTTTATAAACCACAAGCACTTTGAATTCCATACTGATATTTTGTTTAATAACCTCACAGGATTACTTGAAATAGCACCATCTAGGATTAAGATGGAAAATGGAGATTTTAAGGTTCAAGGTACTGTCGAAACGGAAAAAGATATGACCTTGGACCTGCATGTCAATGGGACTAAGCCAAACTTTGATATGCTGATTGCTTTTGCTCCGGAAGATCTTATCCCTACGCTGGAAAGCTATAATAATGCTGGTGAATTTTATTTTAACGCAGATGTAGTTGGCCCAGCGGCTAATGGTGCAATGCCATTTATCGATGTTACTTTCGGTGCAAATGAGGCATTTTTAGAAAATGTAAATGTCCGAAAAAAAGTAGATAACCTTGGCTTTAAAGGTCATTTTACTAATGGCCTAGAGAAGTCACTTGAATCAATGGAATTCTCAATTGAAGACTTTAGATCAAAATTAGAAGAGGGTAACTTTGTTGCTTCTTTGGTTGTGAAAAACTTCGTTGAACCTGATGTAGACCTGGAGCTCAATACAGACTTTAACCTAGAGTTTCTCACTCAATTTTTCAATGTATCTGATATTGAAAATGTTTCTGGACGTGTAAAACTTGATATGCGTTTTCACGATATCATTGACCTAGAGTATCCCGAAAAAGCACTTAACGAACTAAATCAAGCCTACTACAGTGAATTAAACATTGAAGGTCTGCATTTGGAATCGCCTATTTTACCAGTCCCTATTGACAGTTTTGATATGCATCTTGCTATGAATGGTAAGAAAGGTGTTTTGGATCTATTCGAACTCACCATGGGTGCTACGGATTTATCGATTAAAGGTTTTGTTTCTGATCTTCCAGCAATCGTCCACCACACTGACAAACCAGTCGATGCAGAGTTGGAAATCAGTTCTAGCCTTTTGGACCTTTCTGAATTGACAGGCTTTTCAAAGGATGACAGCATAGGACTAGATGAGCAAATAAAGGACTTTGGTTTACAGTTGATGATGAAGTCTAGTGCCAGAGCTATTACAGAATCTCAATACTTACCAGAAGGTGAGTTTGTCATCGAAGGACTCCATGCTCAACTGAAACACTTTCCGCATGAGTTGCATGACTTTCATGGTAAATTCACTATTGATAGTACTCAATTAGAGATTGATGATTTTACTGGCTATGTCGATAACTCTGACTTCCATTTCAATGGTAATATTCGTGGCTACGGTGCTTTAATGAAAGATACGTTAAGTGGAAGCCTAAATGCTAATACACCTATAGAAGCCAATTTGGTAATGACTGCCGATCTCTTGGACATTGCAGAATTGACTGGTTTTTCCGTCGGTGATAGCACAGGCATAGATGAGCAAATAGAAGACTTTAGTATTCAGATGAAGTTCAACTCAACGGCAAATGGCCTAAGGGAATTTGAATACATTCCTAGAGGTGAATTTTTTATCGAAGGACTCCATGCTCAACTCAAACACTATCCGCATGAGTTGCACGACTTCCATGCTGACATTGTTATTGATGACAGGGATTTAGAGATTATTGACTTCACCGGGTATATTGATAAGTCAGACTTCCATTTCAATGGGAATATTCATGACTATGGTTTCTGGATGAAAGATACTCTACAAGGGGATGTCAATTTGGACATTGGCTTAAACGCTGATTTATTAAAACTAGAAGATATCTTTTCGTATCAAGGTGAAAATTTTGTTCCCGAAGATTATCGCCATGAAGAATTTGAAAACCTCAAACTTCACTTCAACGGTGCAATGCATTATAAGGATCACGGACTCCATTCGATAGATATTGACTTGGATCAATTCGAAGCCAAAATGCATGTCCACCCTATGCGATTTGAAGATTTTTCGGGGAGATTTCATTATGAAGATGAGCACCTAATTGTTGAGAACATGCATGGAGAAATAGGTCGTACCTTGTTCGACATAGACATGAACTATTATCTCGGCAAAGACGAATCGATTAAATTACGAGATAATCACTTTGGGCTAAAAGCTAATTATATCGATTTTGATCAATTATTTGCTTTCAATGCCAATCCTTCAAAAGCATCCAAGACGCCTAAAACACTTACTCCGACGACCAAGGATGTAGAATCTCACAGCAGTGCATTCAACATCTACAAGCTACCCTTTACTGACATGTCCTTTGATATAGATGTGGAGCATTTTATTTACCACCATATTGATCTGCAAAATATTCAGAGTAGGTTGAGAACGACTCACGATCACTATATCTATGTGGATACGATTAACCTGAATGCGGCAGGTGGACAATTCGCTATGTCAGGCTATTTCAATGGGAGTGACCCAGACCATATCTATCTCAAGCCTAAACTGAACATCACAAAAGCCAATGTCGATCAGCTCTTGTTTAAGTACGAAAACTTTGGGCAGGATGAGATGATTTCCAAATATATCCATGGTCAACTATCAGCAGATATCACTGGAAATATTCGCGTATACCCAGACATGGTTCCTGATATTGATCAATCAGAGATCCACATGGATGTTGAACTCTTGGATGGACGACTAGAAAACTATGAACCAGTGCAGATGTTGTCAGACTACTTGGGTGATAAAGACTTGTCTTCTATCCGATTTGATACGCTGCAAAATCATATGGATATTACCAGTGGCACCATAACCATACCTCAAATGATCATAGAGTCTACGCTTGGCCACTATGAGATATCCGGAGAACAAAGTATCGATGGTGATCTGGAATATTATGTACGCATACCATGGAACATCATTAAGAAAGGAGCTCGTAATAAATTGTTCGGCACCAAAAAAACAAACACCGAAGAAGTGGGTGATGATAAAATCATAGAAAAGGATCCTAAAAGCAATACGAAGTATCTGAACTTAAGAATAAAAGGTACCCTCGATGATTATGATATCAAAATGGGCAAAAAATAAAGAAGTAGAGAATTCAATGATGTACTGCATCTTAAAACAATGGCTCTATGTCTCGATTAGTATGGGTTAGGTCCTATCCTTATATTATAGAATTGTAATGTGGCATTAAAGATTTTAGTTGATCAATGGTCAAATTTCGTCAAGAACAGAATAGTGTTTGAGTCAGCATGAATATAAATGTGGAAGTGAAATATTAAGTAATAGATGTCGTCCAATGAAATAGCACTCCATTAAGACGAGTTTTATTCTGTTTAGGAATTTTGGCATTTAACGACGTTAAGAAACATTTACAGCCTTGATTTTTTGTTTCTTTTTTATCAAGAAAAAAGAATGATCAACTTTTATGTTTAATGTATCTAGTTCTGCCCACAGCAAAGAACATCGAACCAATTAATAGTACAACTTCAGCAAGATTACAGTGTTACACCTCTTGTAAACACAGATAAATGCAGTATCTCATCTTTCTTACCATCCTAATCTCAGCTATGGAACCACAAGTAATCTTTGACTTCACCAATGACTCAGATCTCGCTAAATGGCTTATTGTCGATGATGTCGTCATGGGAGGGAGGTCATCAGGTGGCTTTACTGTCAATAAAGATGGTCATGGACAGTTCGCAGGAATAGTATCTCTGGAGAACTCTGGAGGATTCTCTTCAGTACGCTACACCTGTGGCACCTCTCAAATCAATAACGCTACTCAGGTCGTCCTCAAGATCAAGGGTGATGGTAAGGACTATCAATTCAGAATAAAGGCCAATGCTGGTGACTATTACTCCTACATCTACCCATTCAAGACATCAGGAGACTGGGAAGAAGTCTACCTCCCTCTCAGTGACATGTATCCCTCTTTCAGAGGCCGGAAGCTAGACCAACCCAACTTCTCACATCACTCATTTGAAGAGATTGCTTTTTTGATTGGAAACAAAACCGCGGAAGAGTTTGAGCTATTGATAGATAGTATAGAGTTGAAATAAGAAATCTGCAAGGCAAGCGTCTGTGTCTTCCCTTGTGAAAGCTTAACTGTAGTAGGCCATGCTTATTACTCCGAGTAGGTATAGTATAGTTAGCTTTAGCGTAAATCAGAAGCTACTTTTTAAACTCATTCATATATAATTGACCAGTTTTACTGCTATTTGCATACGTATATGTATGCTTACATTGCTTTATTAGTACATATTTGTATACGGAGAAACTGTAAATGATCTTAAAACATCTTTCGAAAAAGCTGTGAAAGACTACAATGTACTTTGCAAGGAGATTGATAAAGAATCGCTGAAGTCCTTGAGACCATTTCATAAACTATGTGTCAATGATAATTATTACCAATAAGATTATTATTGAAAATGGTATTTGAAAAGTTTGATTTTGAAGCTTTCAAAAAGACAGCGTTGAACAAGTTGAAAGCAGGCGGAGTACCTATAGCATTTACTCTAATATTTAATTTACTTCGACACTCTCCAGAACCATTGATATCTCTCACTTAACTATCTTCGCCACATAACTGTCATTCTCTATAGATGTAATGTTGCTTATGAGATAATGATATACATTTTGCCATGAATACCGAGATCTAAAAGGACTCAACATAATGGATGCTTGATTCGTAAGATTTCGAACTAACAATTACCAATGAAATTTGAAGACTATAACATAGATGACAAGGTAAAAAAAGGGCTAAAAGAGCTTGATTTCAAGAGACCTACGGATATCCAGTTCAAAACAATCTATAATATACTAGATGGCGAAGACCTTATAGCCATTGCACATACAGGCACTGGGAAGACGGCGGCTTTCGCCATACCTATCATTGACAAGGTCTACGCTAAGAAGAGTGAACAGCGTCGCTACTCAGGTGTGCAAGCATTAGTCATGGTACCTACCCATGAATTGGCACTTCAGATAGCATCCGTATTTCAACAGATAGCAAAATATACAGATGTACAGACCCTCTCCATCATAGGCGGAGTAGACCAGGACCCTCAAATAGAAGCACTGACAAATGGTGTAGATATCATCATTGCGACTCCTGGCCGAATGTTTGACTTAATCAGTCAAGGACACTTTCAGACTCACAGAATAGAAACACTTGTGCTTGACGAGGCAGATTATATGCTTGATTTGGGATTTAAGAATGATATCATCGACATCCTTAAAAAGCTCCCTAAAAGAAGACAAACACTCTTCTTCTCGGCGACCATCAATGACCACATCAAAAAGACAGCTTACAAAATAGTCAAACAAGGAGCCCTACGAATCCAGCTTTCTACTAAAGATCCAGTAGCGAAAAACATAGAGCATTTTGTGGTTTTTGTTGAGATGGACCACAAGCGATTCTTTCTCGAACGTGTCATTGCTGAAAATCCAGACCAGAAGATTCTTGCATTCGTCAGGACCAAGGTAAGGGCCGAACGGGTTGCAAAAGCAATGGCAAGAGTTGACATTGACTCACTCACTATTCATGGAGACAAGACTCAAGAAGAACGTATAGGAGTCTTAGAAGAATTCAGATCTGGCAATATCAACTTACTCATAGGCACAGATGTCACCGCGAGAGGTATCGATATTCCAGACATCAGCATTGTTATTAACTATGACCTTCCTGACGAACCAGAAAACTATGTTCATAGGGTCGGTCGTACTGGTAGAGGTAAGCGTAAGGGTCATGCCTACTCCTTCTGCTCTCCGGAAGAAGAAGAGGTCTTAAATACAATTCAAGCATTCTTAGAGAAAGACATCAATGTCCTAGACCTAGATGGTGCAGAATATCACGACACCCTTAATGTAGAGAGAGATAGAACTAATGACTACATGTCATTAGTCAAGGAGATACAATTGAGAGAAGGGAGTAAGAAGAAAGGCAAGAAGTGGAAAAAGAAGTAATAGCACTTACGAGAACTAACTGCTATACATGCATGCGGCCTTCAAGCACGTGTATCTGTGAGCATATCAATCCTTTGCAGACTAAGACTCGCTTCGTCATCTTGATGCACCCTAAGGAGTACAAGCAAGAAAGAATCGGAACAGGTCGCATGACCAATCTCCAACTTCAAAATTCGGAAATCATCGTCGGGGTAGACTTTACACACAATACTCGGGTCAATGAACTATTAGCAGAAGCAGAGGATTCTTCATTTTTACTTTTTCCTGGGGCTGATAGCTTTAACTTATCAACAAGTAATCCAGGTGAATTGAAGACATACCTGGGTGATAGTCCTCACATCTTTTTGATTGATGGTACATGGCCATGGGCAAGGAAAATGCTCAAACTCAGTAAGAACTTACAACAACTCAACAGAGTAAGTTTTGATAATACAATCGAATCAAAATTCATCATCAAACAACAGCCTAAGCCTCTCTGCCTAAGTACTATTGAGTCTGTCTATACTGTCTTAAAATTACTCAACGCTGGCAACTTAGAACAATGTGTAACTAAGGACTTCCTCACCCCTTTTGAAAGAATGATTCAGTATCAACTTGATTGTCACAGCATGAGGATGCAATAATTGACTAACTTCACATGAACGATGTCTATCTACATTTAGACTGAGAGAATGAGGTATGTAACTTAAGTAATTTACTCTGATATTCCTTGTTGACAGTCTAGATATCTCTCCCTAGTCTAGACTAATCTTTACTATTAGTTTCATGACTCATTGAAGAATATTTCGTATGTTCAGTAAACAAATGCGATAAGCAACAATTCGAAATAATTCAACGTAGCACACAGTATGGATATCTTTAATGGCAACCGTAAACTCGAAGAACTAACAATGTATACTGTCGATTGGGGTATCTTTCTTCGGCACAATTCAGATGGACCTATAGCACCTGCAATGGGTCAGAAAAAAACTTAAAACTTTATGATCTCAGAACATAAGACGCAATAAATTTAGTGTTGCACATAAGCCAACAGAGAGATGTCTTGCACTATGAATAGTGTCTACCTGCACTATTCTATTTGATCAGATCACTAGGCTAAACCATATGGTCGACTTGACTATCTTCGTTATAGAAACAGCACTTTGTTTAGTGATCAATTAAGCTAACTCCATAAATGCATTACTACTTCAAACTACACTTCTCCCGCCTTCAGCGTTGGCTCAGAAATGCTGGAACCAACCCTAGTATTGCATTAGTAGTCGGTGTGATTGTATTTGTGTTGGTTTCTAAGTACCTATACATGAAAACAGAGTATGCAAGCTGGATATATTTAACCATAGCTACTACTACCCTCTTCAGACTGAGTGATAGAAAGCGGAATGAAAGATTAAAAAGCATCTTCCCTGCTGAGGATTACATCATACTACGGATAGTAGAAAACTGCCTCCTTGCGCTACCATTTCAGGCCTACTTCATTTATGAAACAGCATTTATATTCGCAGGTTTACTGATACCTATTGCCATAATTTTGGCTATGCTACAGACGAAGCAATATCTCAATAGTACTATTCCTACTCCATTTAAGAAATTTCCATTTGAGTTTACCAGTGGATTTCGCAAGTCGTTTTGGATTGTTGGAGTGGCATATTTCATCATGTTCAAGGCTATACAATTCAATAATTACAACCTAGGACTATTCGGACTATTACTTCCATTTCTCATCAGTATGTCCTATTACCAAAAACCTGAGCCAGAATACTATGTTTGGATTTATACTTGTCGGCCTTTCCAATTTCTAAAGACCAAATTTGCAACCTCAGTACTATGCATCTCCATCCTATCCTTTCTTGGATTGTTAGGGATTGCATTCGGTTTTCCTGACCAATTGACCACCACTCTAGTAGTCTACCTATGCGGATACGTGCTGTTAGGATCTATGGTGCTAGCAAAGTATTCTTCGTATCCATACCAAATGAACGTACCCCAAGGACTTCTTTATGCCTTGAGCATATTGTTTCCGTTTCTTTTGGTGGTGACATTATGGATATTCTATGCAAAATCAAAGAAAACATTAAACATGATACTCGAATGCTAGAGCTTAAGCAACTAAGTAAGAAATATAGCAAGAAAATCGCCTTGGATGATGTCACCTACAACTTCCTACCTAGCAAAGTCTATGGTGTAGTCGGAGAGAACGGAGCAGGCAAGACCACACTATTCAAGTGTATAGCTGGGATGGAGACGTATCAAGGGAGTATAATTTCCCCTTACGAGAATATCAAAAATCACATTGGGTACCTTGACACAAATCCAGTCTTCTTGTCCTATATCACAGGCTGGGAATACTTAAAACTGCTCTGTACCGCAAAACATATCGCTACAGAAAACTTTGAAGAACAAAACCTTTTCAACCTCCCTCTCAATCAATATGCTGAGACATACTCGACAGGTATGAAAAAGAAATTGGCCTTAATGGGAGTGTTGCTCCGAAAAAACGAGATTGTCATACTTGACGAACCGTTTAATGGAGTCGATATTCAAAGCAATATCATTATAGCCGAATTAGTAAAGGAATTGAAAGCATTACATAAAACTGTCCTTATTTCTTCACATATTTTTTCTACCCTCAGTGAAAGCTGTGATGAGATACTCTTATTATCAAAAGGCAAAGTCATCAAGAATGTAGAAAAGGACGACTATGCTGCCTTAGAGAAGAGTATGAAACAAGATGTCATGGATTCAAGAACAAAGAAGATTATCCTTGAATAAGAAAAGAGGTGGTATCTTTCAAGTCTTAGTTTTGCTAAATAAGTGAGAATTGATTTTCTCAGGATTAGTTGCCTAACACATGGATCAAGAAACGAAGACAATACCATTTTCCAATCAAAACAATCCCAAGTCACAATTTGACTTAATCAGATTGGAAGATGTATTAGCAAGACAATACAAAGACCACTCTCCTCTAGACCAACACAGGGTTGAATTCTATATCTTAATCCTTATCGAGCATGGTCAGGGTTATCATACCATCGATTTTAAGGATTTTGAATGCTCAACAGGAAGCTTACTTGCGATCAGAAAAAACCAAATTCACAAATTTTGGAAAGACAATAATCTCAAAGGCAGGCTATTGATGTTTACTAATGATTTTTTAGTGAGTTACCTTGAGGAGTTGGAGGCTCACAAGACTATACTACTCTTTAATGAATTTTTGGGTAGCCCAAAATTACAGTTGTCAAAATCTGACCTTACAAGTATTTACAACATTGTAGATAGGATAGAAGAAGAATATTTGAGTGTACAGGACAAACATTCTATGAACATCATAAGAAGTGAGCTTCATATTATGATTACCAAGCTATTTAGAATTAAGGCTCGTGAAGAAAACACTTTTTTCGAAAAAAAACACCTACAAGAATTCATCACTCTTCAACAATTGATTGAAAACAATGTATGTGAAACTACTAAGGTTCAGGATTTTGCAAGTATGATGGGTGTAAGTTCTAAGACACTCAATACAATCACCAAGAGCATCGTACATAAAACAGCAAAAGGGCTTATCGACGAAATCTGCATCAAACAAATCAAACGCTTACTTATCAACACTAGACTATCAATAAAAGAAGTAGCCTATCAATCTGGCTTTCACGAAACCACAAATTTTTATAAATACTTTAAACGACATACTCACAAAACACCCGAACAATTTAGAGCATCCTGCTAAATTTTCCGATTTGTACAGTTTATACATCTAAATGTATATCCACTATAGCCTACAAGCCCACAATCTTTGCACTATTATTTAATCAAATATTTTGCAATGAATTTTTCAAACTTTACTCTTATGTTTCTCGCTGGCATATTGATTACATCATGTAACTAAATAGTAGATGAGATTCAAATGCCTATCAAATCGGGTACAAGTGTCACTGTCACAAATACATTCACCGGAACTGCTCAGACTAATGGGGTAGAAACTACTATAGAGGACTTCTTTGGTCAACCAGCTGGTTCACTTGCGGCTTCCGCTTCAGTATCCACCGCTGTAGAGTTTTCTGCTTACTTACTTGGTCTATATGATATCGATATTAGTACAGATCGCATTGACTTCGTACTAGTAGCTGCTGCAGATGACCCAACTTATATGGATTTTTTCAGAACACTAGAAGCAGGAACAACTGATCGATACTACCTGACTTTTGACGAGGCTCATGAAATTGATTCCTTTACTTCTAACGACCCTTCTGTGACATTGCGGATTGACTCTAATAGCATAATTGTCATAGAAATCGGTGAAGGATTCAGCTTTAACCCAGGCTCTTCATTTTCAATCACATTAAACTAAATTATAATGCGAATAACAAATAACATATTAATACAACTGGCAATGCTATTGTGCTTTGCCAGTTGTGCAACTAAACAACAATCTCAAAATATCACAAAAAAGGAAGTAACAATGGAATTAAGTAAAAAAGAACAAGCATCTGCCTTAATCGAAAGTCTTGAAAACGGCAGTCATGAGCCAGTAGGATACATCAATCCAAATAAATACATCCAACACAACCTAGGTGTCGCTGACGGTTTACAAGGATTTGGTGCAGTCTTATCTAACCCACCAGCAGGAGGATTCAAGGCCAATGTTGTCAGATCTTTTCAGGATGGTGACTATGCAGTTATACATACAGAATATGATTTTTTCGGGCCAAAAGCAGGTTTTGATATCTTTAGATTTGAAGACGGAAAGATAGTAGAACACTGGGACAATCTAACAGATATCACTCCACCGAACCCAAGTGGGAGGACTCAATTTGATGGGGCAACTGAAATTACTGACAAAGACAAAACAGCCGCAAACAAAGCTGTTGTTGAAGGATTCATTACCAATGTATTATTGAATGGTCAAATGGACAAGGTAACATCATACATTAATCCAGAAAAATACCTACAACATAATTCTGCCGTTGCTGATGGCTTAGATGGTTTTGGTGCTGCTATGCAATATATGGCAGAGAATGGATTAGTAATGGAATACCACACTCTTCACAAGGTGTTGGGTGAAGGTAACTTTGTGTTATCAGTAAGTGAGGGTAAGTTTGGCAAAGGAGATCATGTTGCTTTTTATGATCTATTCAGAATAGAGGATGGTCTAATAGTTGAGCACTGGGACATCATACAAACAATTCCAGCAAAAGCCGATTGGAAAAACTCTAATGGGAAGTTCGGTTTCTAATAATTACATCGGATTATCCTATTGATAATCTTGTAACAATATATGGTGAGCAAACATTAATTTAATACTAATAATTCATATAGCTTATTACAAATTTAGAAGGCTGTCTAACATGGACGGCCTTCTAAATTTTCTGCCGTATTAACAATCAATTCATGAAAAGAGCTATAATCAATAAAGCAAACAAAGTGTTGATAAAGTTTCAACGATTACGTACTAACACAGAAGTATAAATGAAATGCTGAAACAGTAAATAATAGCAAAGGGTTTCTCACCAATCCAGCAGCAGACTAAATCAAATAAATGATGTCAATACACAAATTAAGAATCTTCCAGAGGGTAGCCTTTAATCAAACCAGCTGAACTAAATCCAAGCCAGCCTGAATTACAAAAGCTAATTGATATCAAATCAATAATTCGCTATGTGTCAAAAAGGTTGAGAATCCTTTTTCTGCAAAGTATGCTTGTGTTTCTTTCTTACTCTTACTAGAGGTAACCATGATAAAATCTCCACCCCAGGCACCAAGAGACTTGATAGATCCCCAATAATCCGCAAAGTATTGTTCTTTGACGCAAGTCAAGTCAAGTGCCTTAGAGACTATTACCTCATGCTCATTGACCACTTCTTCGAATGCAGATAAAGACTTACTGTCGATTAGTGACTCAGTACAATCTGTTAGAGACTTGACGAATTCCTTCTTTGCCTTGCCTTTGACCTTTCTAGAGTAGTACTCAATGCTAGCATCAGTAGATTGCTTCTGATTCAAATGGACGAAGTAAATAGAATCAATAAACTTTGGTTTGAACTGGTCAAGCGGTTCATAAGAGATATTATCCCCATCTAGTTGGTATAAGATAGGGGTATCACTGCCTGCACATGCCACATCATATCCACTGCCATCGAATGCCTTGAAATGTAATAATATTGGATGTACATCGGCCCATTGGGCAACCATGTGAGTTAGAGTAGAACTTGAACCAAGCCCCCACAGCTGGTCAAACTCTAATGTTGTCTCTATTTTGAATCCATTCCACTTAGAAAGGAACTCTGAGTTAAGCCTCACCGCTGACTTTAGCAATTTGGTCAACCTAACACTGATGTCTTCGTTGGTTGTTTCGACAGGTTTGAAATCTAGCAATGATATCTTGGATTCGAACCAGGTATTACCTTGAGCATCCTTGCTCACCCAATTAATATCGCTACTTCGTTGTGATTTTACAGTGAGGTGCTGACCTAGCTTCGTAGGTATAGCAAAGGCTAATGCTCCATCTAGCACGCCATATTCTCCTGAGATGAGAACTTTTCCTCTACCGTAAAATTCCTGTTTAATAGGTTTTTCGTTTTACTACAACAACAAATGTAATTAATACATATATATAAATTACTACGATATAAGAAAGAAATTTTCTAAGCACTGAATATAATGAACAATCAACCTAACTCAATTGTATTAATCCAAAACAATCAATAGGATTATGAAGCACTTTTTAGTAGTTGGAGGTAGTAAGGGTATAGGTCGTCAAATCAGCGAACAATTAAGTCAAAGACATACTGTATACTGCATGAGTCGTACAGCTCCAGGCATACCAAATGTAGTACATATACCAGTTGATGTGACTCAAGATGAAATCGATGTCAGTGCATTACCAGAAGAATTGGATGGTATTGCTTACTGTCCGGGCAGCATCAACCTCAAACCCTTCAGATCACTAAAGGAGGCAGACTTTATCTCAGACTACACTATTAATGTCATAGGAGCAACCAAGGTGCTCAAGGCAGTAGAACGTAGACTCAAGAAAGGGGAAAATCCTGGCTCTGTCGTATTATTCAGCACTGTAGCTGCAACTCAAGGGATGCCATTTCACGCAAGTATAGCAGCTGCAAAAGGTGCGGTCGAAGGGTTGACTCGGTCACTCGCTGCTGAGTGGGCACCCAATATTAGAGTCAATTGTGTAGCTCCATCACTCACAGACACTCCGTTAGCAGCCTCACTTCTCAGCAATGACGAAAAGAAAGAAAATGCTGGAAAAAGACATCCACTGAGGAGGATTGGTAATCCAGCAGATATAGCTAATGCTGCTGTATACCTACTCTCGCAAGACTCTGGATGGGTAACTGGTCAGGTCATAGCAGTTGACGGCGGGATGTCAAGAGTGAGGGTGTGATCGCAGGCATCGACTATGGAAGTAAGCTAGCGGGCACTACAGTGATATGCTATAACCAGGATGACAAGCTGCACATCCTCCAGTCAAAGAAAAAAGCAGATGCTGACGCCATGATTGTAGATTGGGCAAATAAGCACGAGCCCAAGTTCATCATGCTTGATGCTCCACTTAGTCTACCTAGTGTCTACAAAACAAATACAGGTACTGACTATCACTATAGAGCTTGTGACAAAGAGCTAAAGGCGATGTCTCCTATGTTTCTAGGTGGATTGACAGCAAGAGCCATGAAACTCAGGTCCCAATTGTCAAACTTCAATATTTTAGAAACTTATCCAAAGCAAGTGTACATGTCTCGCTATGCCAACATCAGTGGATATAAAGAAAGCCTAGAATCATTCACTAAGATACTGTCAGATAGATTACCACTTCCAATAGCTCTACCTATTGAGAATTGGCACCAAGTAGATGCTATTTTGGCTTGGTTAGCTGGCTGGCACTATAGCTTAGACAAGTCAATAATCATTGGAAATACTGATGAGGGTCTGATTTATTTATAATCTATAGTTCAATATTGAGCATGGCTAAAGTTTCTAAGTCAAGGTAACCCTCTGGCAAAAAATGGATTGCCTGAAACTGTTTCAAACCGGCCAAGTAATTAGAGGTAAGTAAGTCTTCATCATTGATATAGCCTAAACGATGCAACGCTTGACTTACTGCCAATTCATATTGAGTGTATTTGGGATCTGATTTGCACACTACTTGCTTGAACTCTTGAGTACTTCTCTTCTCTACCCTACTCACGTCTCTTACTTCTATCACCTTAAAGGCATCTGTCTGAGTAGTATCGGTGACAATTGTCAATGTAGATGAGATTTCTGGGACTTCTACTAAGCACCACACTAGACAATCTTCAGGATTCTTAGATAAGCAATTTCTATCTGCTTGTTTTTTTATCCATTTGATATTTGCAGGTCTTTCTACGAAGGTTTGCTGTCTTGTATAGCCTCCATCCGCAATTTCACTACCTGTATATACTGCTACTTGCAATGTATCATAGTACAATCGATCGGGTATCCACAGTCGCTCAGAACACTTCCCATCGGCGAGAGTTGGTCGAGCATTTGCGGCTGTACTTTGATTCATTTGTAAGGGAACACAAGCTTGTATTAAAAATCCAAGTCCAAATAGCCAAACTGCATATTTCAATACAATTAATTGACACTTCATAGGTTATATTTGTCTTACAAGTTAATACTAGACGTGCATAGAATACTCACTGTTGCCATCATTCTCTTCCATTTTAACCTTTGTTACACACAAGTGATAGATGGACTGACGGTCGTGGCGCCACCGCAGTCATTTAAGTCAAACCCCTTCAATGAGATTAGAGATGTCGAAGCTGGTTGGGTCTGCTTCGTACCCTATGGGTTTACTCGACAGGGAGACAATACAGTTTCTTATAATCTAGACTGGCAGTGGTGGGGAGAAAAGGAAGAAGGTGTGGTGGAATGTATCAGTCAGGCACAAGAAGCATCGCTCAACATCATGCTCAAGCCGCAAGTATACATGCCTGGGAGTTGGCCTGGGAGCTTAGACTTTGATTCTGAGACAGATTGGGAATTCTGGGAAGCATCCTACAAGTCATTCATCCTATCTTGGGCAAAAATTGCAGACCAAAACAATGTAGAACTCCTTTGCATAGGTACAGAATTCAAGATCAGCACTACTAAAAGGCCACAGTTCTGGGTTGACCTTATCGCAGACATCAAGGCAATCTACTGTGGGAAATTAGTCTACTCAGCCAATTGGGACGAATATGACAAGGTAAGTTTCTGGAAGGACCTTGATTACATTGGCGTAAGCACATACTTTCCACTTGATGAATCTATCACGCCATCAGTCGATGATCTAAAGAAGGCTTGGAAACCAACAGTCAATACTCTAAGAAAATATGCCCAAAAGCAAGAGCGACAAATCATCTTTACTGAGTTCGGATACTTATCAGTAGATGGTTGCTGCGGCAAAACTTGGGAACTAGAAAAGAAAGTAAAAAGACTTCCTATCAACGAACAGTGCCAAGCCAATGGTCTCGAAGCGCTATTCTCGACATTCGAACAAGAAGATTGGTGGGCAGGAGGATTCTTGTGGAAGTGGTTTCCCAATGGAATGGGACACGAGGGATACATCCCAAGAGACTATACCCCACAGCAAAAACTATCACAACAAACGCTAAAAACATACTATAGTAAATGGTAACAACACAAGTCATTCATTCGGTAGCAGAACTCCAAAGTGTACTCAATAAGCACAAGGCCAGTGGCAAAACGATTGGCTTCACTCCTACAATGGGTGCTCTTCACAATGGACACTTGACCCTAATGCAGCAGTCAAAGAACGAAAATGATATTTCCGTCTGCAGTATCTATGTCAATCCTACACAATTTGACAAAAAAGAAGATCTCGTCACCTATCCCATGACACTAGAGGCAGATACAGCCTTAGTCCAAACAATAGGAGTGGACTATATCTTTGCTCCCAACAATACTGAGGTCTATCCCAATGGTATGGATCAAAGTGTAGAAGTAGACCTCAATGGACTAGACGAGGTACTCGAGGGTGCCCACAGACCTGGTCACTTTGCAGGTGTAGTGCAGGTAGTCCATAGGTTACTTGACATCGTACAGCCACATCACTTGTATATGGGTCAAAAGGACTTCCAACAGTTTACCATCATACAACAAATGCTTGATGCTCTAGAAATGCCTATAGACTTGGTAGTTTGCCCAATAGCAAGAGAAGACAGTGGTCTTGCTAGGAGCAGCCGAAACGAACGATTGAGTACTCTAGATAGGGCAAGAGCATGCATTATCAATCAGACTCTTCAAGAACTCAAAGAAGATCTCAACAACTATAGCATCCAAGCACTACTCAAGAAAGCAGAAGAGAGGCTGACTTGGTCATGGACCAATTTAGAATATATTGATATCATCGATGGTAAGACGCTACTCTCTATTGCAAAACAAGAAGAACACGACTACATAGTGGCAGTAGTTGCAGTTTGGATTGGTGGTGTGAGGTTGATAGATAATCTTGTGTTGCGTAGGTAGGAACTCTCCTAACCCATCTTCAAAATGAGGAATTAACAGGGTAGAACTCACCCTCAATCACCAGCTTTGAAGAGAAAAAGGAAGGCTAACTTTCACTGGAAAGTGCTATTAAAAGACTTATTATGGAATACCATCAAGCACTAGCATTTGCAAGAGTAAACCGAAGGAATCAAACTCCTGCGGAAGAATGCTTTTGGAATAATGTCCGAGCTAGGAGATTTCTAGGTTTAAAAATCAATAGACAGTTTGTTATTGAGTACAGCCTTTATGGAAAAGGAAAATCATTTTTCATTGCAGATTTCTATTGTCATCAACTCAATCTAATAATCGAAATATACGGAAGAGTCCACAACTATCAAAAAGAATACGATCAACATCGAACAGAAATACTACAAGGACTTGATATGAGCATAGTCAGGTTTTCTAACAAAGAGGTTTTGAGTAATTGGAGCTATGTTGCCAGGATATTAAAGGACTTCGTGGTAAATAAATCATCTGAACATCCATAGATTTTTCCTCTCTCAAACCTAGTCTGAACTCCCCTAACCACTCTTGAAATAGGGGAATTGTGAAGCTATTTCAGGACAAGACAAACTGCTCCCTCTCTTTCAAGA
>JAHDHH010000066.1 GCA_020631405.1 Saprospiraceae bacterium | reverse complement strand
ACGGATGCTGAATTTGTTTGGATGAGCGTTGTGAGCCCTAGTGGGGATATTGCCATGACTATCCTAAATATTGAAGATGAAGATGGGACAATATATTCCCCTGATGCTAATGGCATTTACCAACTAGGTGAATTTGAAACTTTATCAGAATTAGACTTCACGATAGAAGCAGATTATATGAATTGCGAGACTGATAGTCTTTGCATACTTTATGGGTATAACTGTCAGATGTATCCAACCGATGTTGCTAGTCTAGCAGATATGTGTGTAGACTCTATTAAGTTATATATTGAACCCCAAGATTCAAGAATATCATTGAACCTTACACCACTCATGGACACACCTCTAGATCCATCTGATCCTACTTCTGGAACGTGGGGCACAGATAGTGTGTCAATGTGTGAACCATTCCCAGTCGAATTGAAAGTGATCAGTGGATTTCCAGGAAGTTTATATGATATTGCGCTTACCTTATTTAATCCATCTAGTGATGGTACCCCAGGATTATCTTATGTTCCTGGAACAGGTACTATCGAATGGCCCGTTGGCGATCCAGAAGGAACAGGCACGATTAAGCCTTGGGATGCCCTCGGCGATGCTAATATGACAGCCCAGAATGGCACCACACAATGGAATATTCCTTTCTCAGAAATTTGTGCAATGCAGTTTGATGATGGGCCGCTCTATGGCGTTGATTCCATTTCTTCCAATAAGAATATTGCTATTGTGAGATTTATGATGGAACCCAATTGTGATCTCACAGCAGGAGAACGATTAAGTGTCACTTCAGAAGCCTATTCACATTGCGGTCAATTAGCTATTGGTAGTTTTGAAAGAGTCAACAGTTCCTCCCTTTTTATAGAAAATGTGATGAATCCGTATGCAACGATCATAAGTGTCGATGCGACTGATCCAGCGCCCGTTTGTTCGGATGAATTGACTAATATAGGAGTTACCCTTTTTAAATTGGGAACACAAGAAACGATGGTAGATGATCTACTAAAAGTCGTAGTTCCTGAATATATGATTCCTGTTGATCCAACGATGTTTACTTGTACCTCAACCTTCTGTCCTCCAGGGCCACCGACGGTTACGACCTTAGCAACCGGTGATATCGAACTTGCATACCCGATGCCGGCAGGTATGGGCTCCGGTGATGAACTATCGTTTAATTTCGATGTGAATATTGAAGATACCTTATCCTGCGGTGGATTGAATCCTTTGGTATCTGCAACGTCATTAATTATGGCTATGGTGGATTGTGATGGAACTATGTGTCCTGACTTTTTCTCAGCTACAGGCTTAGATGATACCGAAATTACAACTGCTAAACAAGAATGGAACTTCTTACCATCGACTGAAATCGTGTGCACCTCAAGTGGCTTGATTTATTATAATATGAATATAGCATTAGATAGCATTGATCTGCCAGAAGGAGATAGCTATCAAATCGATCTATATTGTTTAGATGCCATGGGTAACATTGAATCATATTATGATACTCGTATAATAGAAGGTCCAATGGCTGTCGGAGATACTATTAATTTTTATGACGAACTAGATTTAAGTGCTTGCACCTTAGAGAATGGCATGATGTTTAGAATTGGTGAAACGGCTGAAGATGGGACCTATCAATGTTTCTGTGAAGAGATGACTTGGCTAAGTGGGCCTATTTTGTGTCCTGAATTAATTCACGAAAAAACAGTAGCATCCCTCGAACCACAACCAGATGGTAGTTATACTATTACCTATTTAATTGAAGTAGAAAATATTGGAGATGCACCGGGCGATTATGATCTATCGGACAACGCCACCTTCGAAAATGACATAGTTACAAATAGCGTAGCATATACTACAGATGCTGACCCTAATCTTGGAAATCCAGGCCCAGAAGTGCTGGGACTTATGGGACCATGGATGTTGGCTGATGATCAAACCTTGATCAATGGTGAGACGCACCAATATTTCTTAGAAATGAATGTAACTATGGATCTGTTAGATCCAAATAGTCCAGGGGACGAGATCTACAGTTCTTGTAATACTAAATTGATGACAGAACCCACTATCATGGAAGGCCTATTCAATGAAGTGGGTATGGACTTTAATAATGATGGCATTGCGGATTCATTAGATAATGTTTGCATTGACTTACCTTTTGTTTATCACGAAAAAAGTCTATCAGATATTACTCAGATTGGTCCTAGGACCTATGAGGTTAAGTATACCATTGATGTGTACAATTTAGGTGGGTTAGAAGAAGAGTATGATCTCTTTGATACGCCATTTTTTGACGATGATATTTCGATTCAAAGTGTATCATATATGTCTAATGTAGATGGAGCAGCTTCAAACCCAGGACCCCTTAGTTTGGCAGGCACAGGACCTTTTACCTTAGCAGACGATGAAGTAATTGTAGCAGGTGGCGAACATCAATACATGATTACCTATACGGTGGAAATGGATCTTCAATCTACAACAACACCGGGTGATGGAGTATATACAGCATGTGGAGATAGTGGCGGTCTTGACCCCATTCCAGGCGAAGGACTATACAATGAGTCAGGCCTTGATCTTACAGAAGATGGCACAGCTGACCAAACGGATATAGCATGTGGTGATCTTCCAAATATTGACCATACAAAGGTCTTAGACGAAGTAGTATTAAGACAAGATGGTTTGTATGAGGTAGTGTATGACATAGAAGTAATAAATTCAGGAGGAGCGACGGGATCTTATAATCTGGTTGATCTCCCACAATTTGATGAAGATGTGATTTACATAGAAGCTGGCTTTGGTAGTGATATTCCTACCTCAGCTACGTTACCTGTGCCGCCACCATCTGATGGATGGGCACTGGCTACAGATCAAGAAATAGAAGGGGGAACAACACATAGTTATTCATTAACAGTAGTTGTAGATCTTTCTTTATTAGATGGTGAGATGGGTAATGATATATATGATGCTTGCAGTGGGTCAGAAGCCGCAGGTTTTTCACCAGGATTAGGTTTGTATAATGAGTCTTTGCTAGATCTCGATGATGATGGTATGGCAGATCAAACAGATGATGCATGTGGAGACGTACCTTGTAGTGTCGAAATTGTTAGTTACTCATTTAGTGAATGTGATGATAATGGTACACCGACAGATGCATCAGACGACTTCTTTACAGTAACACTTCAAGCAGTGGTAAAGGGAGCCGGTATGTCAAACACCTTTGATGTAAATGTGGATGGAACGCTGATAACTACAGAGGACAATGGTAGCGAACTTACCCTAGGCACAGCAGCCTTGCCTCCATTTACAGCGGATGGATCTACTACGTATTTAATAGAAATTACAGATACAGATGATGGTACATGCGTAGAAAGTTTTGAGGTGGGACCTGTCGAACCATGCGTACCTGGCATAGATTGCGAAATAGTGGTGGATCAACATGTAACTTGTAAAAACGAAGAGGACGGAGCTGCTACAGTCATAGTTGAGGGTGGTTCAATGCCCTATTTGTATAATTGGACCAGTGGAGATAATACAGCGTCAGTGACAGATTTAGCAGCTGGAGATTATGCTGTTACAGTTACAGATGACTTAAATAATACTACAGTCTGTACGGTTAGTATCGATGAACCTGCAGCCTTAGTTTGTGCATTAGTAGAGAGTGTGGATATATCTTGTAATGGTTTCACGGATGGGTATGCTTTAATGTCCGTAGAAGGGGGAATGACACCCTACACGTATAGTTGGTCTACAGGTGAAACCCAACTATTTGCTTCGACGCTAGTAGCTGGTGTAAACACGTTTACCGTATCCGATATGAATGGGTGTGAAGCTACTTGTCAAGTAACAATTACAGAGCCTCTAGCTTTAACATGTAATGCATCCAGCACGAATGTAAGTTGTAGTGGTGGAAACGATGGCACTATTACTGTAGTGCCCACCGGTGGTACAGGAACTATAGAGTATTCACTCAATGGAATGGCATGGCAACCGGGTGGTTTCTTTGCGAATGTTGAGGCGGGTAGCCACTTGATTAGCGTGCGAGATGAAAATGGATGTATGTCGGTATGTATGACGAATATTACTGAGCCAACAGCATTGAGTTGCACGGTAGTTGAAGATCATGAAGCCGTTTGTGGTATAGATAATGGAATGGCTACAGTGACTCCAGCAGGAGGCACCATGCCTTATACATATGTATGGGATAATGGTGAAACAAATCAACAAGCGGTAATGCTCTCAGGTGGTCAACATCAAGTTACGGTTACAGATGCTAATATGTGTGAAACAAGCTGTACTGTTACTATAGGATTGCCAAATGAATTGAGTTGTGAGATAAGCAACGATAGTAATGTTAGTTGTAATGGAGCTATGGATGGAGCAGCCTCTGTCATAGCTACAGGTGGCGTGGGTCCATATACCTATTTGTGGAGCAATGGCGAAACTACAGCAGCCATTACCGGATTAGTTGCAGATGTGTATACAGTAATAGTTACGGATAGTGATGATTGTGAAACAACGTGTTTTGTAGAAATTAGTGAACCGGAGGCATTGACTTGCTCTATTATGCACCTATCAGATGTTAGTTGCAATGGTTTGGCTGATGGATCAGCGATGGTTCAAGTCCAAGGTGGTACACCAGATTTAAATGCAACGGATGCCTATGATTTTCTTTGGGATAATGGCGAAACGAAACAAACAGCAATAGCACTGACGGCAGGCACGCATACTGTAACAGTTACAGATGATAATGGCTGCGAAACAGAATGCAGTGTCGAAATAACAGAGCCTATTACATTATCATGTAGTTTGGCAAAAACAGATGGTTTATGTAATGGAGATAATTCAGGGACAATTACAGCTACCGGAATAGAAGGGACAGCCCCGTATGAATTTAGCTTAGATGGCGGTCCTTGGCAGCCAGGTACCCTGTTTGAAGGAGTGGCTGCTGGTATGCATTCCGTTACGGTAAGGGATATTAATGGATGTGAAAATACGTGTACTATTACGATCCTAGAACCAGAGTCATTGAGTTGTACCGCAGTAGAAGATCATGAAGCAGTATGTGGTGAGGACAACGGAATGGCTACGGTAACTGCAACAGGAGGTACAATACCATATAGCTATACATGGGATAATGGAGAAACAACTATGCAAGCCACTATGCTTAGTGGAGGAACACATAGTGTTACTATAACCGATGCCAATGGGTGTATGACTAACTGTACGGTCGAGATAGGTTTACCAAATGAGTTACGTTGCAGTGTTAGCAAGGATAGCGATGTCAGTTGTAATGGCTTTATGGACGGCGCAGCCACCGCTTCGGCAACAGGTGGTGTAGCCCCGTATTCGTATATCTGGAGCAATGGGGCTACCACAGCATCAATCTCAGCAGTGGCTGCAGATATTTATTTTGTTACCATAACGGATTCTGACGATTGTGAAGCCGTTTGTTCGATAGAAATACTCGAACCTGAATCTCTAACGTGTTCTGTAATGCTAATCCAAAACGTATCATGCAATGGAGAAAGTAATGGCTCCGCTATGGTAATCGTGACCGGTGGAACACCTGACTTTAATGCGACTAATCTTTACAGTTTTGCATGGGATAATGGTGAAACAAAGCAAACGGCAGAAATGCTAACTGCAGGAACTCATATGGTTACAGTAACCGATGATAACGGATGTGAAACGATATGTAATATTGATATTACGGAGCCAGCTCCATTAACATGCACCTTAGTAGGTTCTAACCTTCTTTGCAATGGAGATAACAGCGGTGCTGTATCCGTTATTCCTGCTGGGGGTACAATGCCATACGAGTATGCCATAAATGGGGGTAGTTACCAAACAGGAAACTTCTTTGGTATGCTTACTGCTGGTGACCACATAGTGCAAATTAGAGATGCTAATGGCTGCCTAAGCACTTGCAGTACGACCTTATCAGAACCAGCACCATTAACGTGCTCAGTAGCAGAAGATCATCCAGCCGTTTGTGGGTTGGACAATGGTATAGCAACGGTAACTACAACAGGCGGTACTGACCCAATAAGTTATACTTGGGATAATGGCGAAACGACCACACAAGCTACTATGCTTTCGGGAGGCATTCATTATGTTACTGTTACAGATGGAAATGGCTGCGAAGAAATTTGCAATATTTCTATTGCAGAACCCCCTGTGGTAACCTGTACTATTACTATAGATGCACCGATCCCTTGTAATGGGGATGCTGAAGGAGTCCTAACGGTAACGGCTGCTGCAGGAGTTGGACCGTATACATATTTATGGAATACAGGTGAAACAACCGCTACAATATCAGACCTTGAGGCAGGAAGCTATACCGTGACAGTTACAGACAGTGATGCTTGTGAAGCCATCTGTATGCAAGAGATAGCTGAACCTGAAGGATTGACATGCTCTATAACAGATGTCATTGGAACCTCTTGCAATGGAGCCAGTGATGGAAGTGCTAAAGTAGATGTAATAGGTGGAACTGAAGATGGAAATTCTACAACCTTATATAGCTATGCCTGGGATAATGGCGAAACAGATCAAATAGCAACTGCTCTAAATGCGGGTACTCATATGGTGACTGTAACTGATGATAATGGCTGTGAAGCCATTTGTGAAGTAGACATACCTGAGCCAGCAATTCTGATGTGTAGTTTAACAAAAACGGATCTCTTATGTAATGGGGATGATACAGGAAGTATAACAGTGACACCGACAGGTGGAACAGCACCTTATGAATTTAGCTTAGATGGTGGTCCTTGGCAACCTGGCGTATTATTTACCGAAGTGCCAGCCGGTGACCATATCATAACTACACGAGATGCAAATGCTTGTTTTACCAGCTGTCCAATATCATTAATTGAGCCTTCTCTTTTAACATGCGAGGCAGTCGAAGATCATGAAGCTGTATGCGGTGTAGATAATGGTATGGCTACAGTAACGGCTACAGGTGGCACCATACCTTATAGTTATGTATGGGATAATGGCGAGACTACTATGCAAGCAAGCATGTTGTCAGGTGGAGATCATAGAGTAACAGTAACAGATGATAATGGCTGTGAAACCGTTTGTGAAGTAACAATAGGCATTCCAAGTAGTCTCTATTGTGAAACAACAGTTGATGCTACTGTCAGTTGCTTTGGTGGATCGGATGGTGCAGCTAGTGTGATTGCATTTGACGGGGTAGGTCCGTATACGTATGAATGGAGTACAGGCGAAACCACGACAAGCATTACGGGTCTTGCAGCTGATGTCTATACCGTGACAGTAGCCGATAGTGATGGTTGTGAAACGGTTTGCAATATCGAAATTGTTGAGCCAGAGGAATTAACTTGTACAATTATGATGCTCCAAGGCACTAGTTGTATGGGTGCAGCGGATGGTTCGGCAATGGCACTAGTTGAAGGCGGTACACCTGACGATAATGGCACTGATGCATATGATTATCTCTGGGATAATGGTGAAAACAAGCAAACAGCAATTTTGCTAACAGCAGGTATTCATGAAGTAACAGTAACGGATAATAATGGATGTGAAACTATTTGTGAAGTTGAGATTCCAGAACCAGACATACTTACTTGCAGTCTTGAAAAAACAGATCTCTTATGTAATGGGGATGATTCAGGCACTATTACCGTAACACCTATGGGTGGCACAGGGCCTTATGAGTATAGTTTAGATGGTGGTGCTTGGCAGCCAGGCAATGTATTTACCGCTGTGTCAGCAGGTATGCATACCGTAAACCTAAGAGATGCAAATGCTTGTATTTCTAGCTGTCCAATAATTTTAGATGAACCTGATGACTTACTGTGTGAAGCCACAGAAGATCATGAGGCTGTCTGTGGAGAAGATAATGGTATGGCTACAGTCAGCACGACAGGTGGAACCACACCTTATTCATATCTATGGGATAATGGAGAGACCACTATGCAAGCTATTATGCTATCGGGTGGAACTCATAGGGTTACTGTTACAGATGCAAATAATTGCGAGACTGTCTGCGAAGTTGAAATCGGTATTCCGAGTACTTTATATTGTGAGACTACCACGGATAGCGATGTTAGTTGCTTTGGTGGTAGTGATGGTGCAGCTAGTGTAACAGCATACGATGGGGTAGGTCCATACACCTACTTATGGAGTAATGGAGAGACCACAGCAAGTATTACTGGTTTAATAGCTGATATTTATACCGTCACAGTATCCGATAGTGATGGCTGTGAAACAATCTGTAATATAGAAATAAATGAACCTGAGGGCTTAACGTGTAGCACCATGTTATTAGTGCAAGTCTCTTGTGCAGGAGAAGCTGATGGATCGGCCATGGTTGTTGTTGTAGGAGGAACGCCAGACGATAATGGCACAAATGAATACAGCTACTTGTGGGACAATGGTGAAAATAAACAAACGGCAAGTCTATTATCGGCCGGCATACATACAGTTACAGTAACGGATAATAATGGATGTGAAACTATTTGTGAAGTTGAAATTCCAGAACCAGATCCATTAAGTTGTAACCTTGTCAAAAGTGACCTCCTCTGTTTTGAAGACGAATCAGGAACAGTGACGGTTTTTGCAGAAGGTGGAAATCCTCCATATGAGTATAGCTTAGATGGTAGTGTTTACCAACCAGGGCCATTTTTTGATGAAGTAGAAGCAGGTGAACATATAGTGGTGACCAGAGATGCTAATGGCTGCTTAGTGAGTTGTTCGATGACCTTAGCAGAGCCAGAACTATTAAGCTGTGAAGCTATCCAAGATCATGAAGCGGTCTGTGGTATTGATAATGGGATGGCAACCGTAACGGCTACTGGGGGTACTGCGCCTTATACCTATCTATGGGATAATGGAGAAACCACTATGCAAGCGACAATGCTTTCGGGTGGTGACCACAGGGTCACAGTAACGGACATAAATGCTTGTGAAACAGTTTGTGAAGTGAATATTGGAATCCCTAGTACCTTATACTGCGAAACAACGACAGACAGTGACGTCAGTTGTTTTGGAGGTAATGATGGTGCAGCAACAGTTACGGCTTTTGATGGAGTTGGTCCTTATACATACCTATGGAGTAATGGTGAAACGACTACAAGTATTACAGATCTGATCGCGGATGTATATATGGTTACAGTTGCAGATAGTGATGGCTGTGAGACTGTATGTATTATTGAAATTTTGGAACCAGAAGAACTTACCTGTTTTACTATGCCACTAACAAGTGTGAGCTGTTTTGGCGAAGTAGATGGCTCAGCTATGGTGATTGTCGAAGGTGGAACACCCGATGATAATGGCACTTTTGCTTACGATTACTTATGGGATAATGGCGAAAATAAAGAAACAGCTACTGCGCTTTCAGCCGGCTCACACGAAGTGACGGTAACGGATGATAAGGGTTGCGAAACAACATGCTTGGTGTTTATTGAGTCTCCTGAATTACTGACATGCAGCCTTTCGAAAACGGATCTTCTTTGTAATGGTGATAACACTGGTGAAATTGTTGTGACTACAGAAGGGGGTACACTTCCAATGAAATATGCCTTAAATGGAGGAAGTTACCAGATAGGGGAAACCTTCAGTAATCTACCTGCAGGCACCCATAATATTCAAGTGGAAGATGCCAATGGATGTATTACGAATTGTTCTATCGAAATACTGGAGCCTGAAGTGCTTTCTTGTAATGCAGAGGAAACGCAATATGCTAGTTGTGGATTGAATAATGGTTCGGCTGAGGTAACAGTTACTGGCGGTACCTTGCCTTATACCTACGAGTGGGATAATGGTGAAACGACCACAGTAGCCATCGCATTAGGGGCCGGCAATCATAGTGTAACTGTGCTAGATGCAAACAATTGTACCATTATATGCGAAGTCGACATCGATACACCACCTGCCCTAACATGCGAAAGTCAAGTGGTTCAACACTTGGATTGTTTTGGTGACACAGATGGAATGGCCTTAGTTACAGCCTTCGGTGGGACAGGCCCATATAGCTACTTATGGAGTAATGGAGAAATGGCAGCGATAGCGGTGCAACTGAGTGGGGGATATCACGAGGTGACTGTCACGGATGCGGATAATTGCGAAGTAATTTGCAGCGTTGAAATTGACGAACCAGAAGGATTAAGTTGTGAAGTGATGTTACTAGCGGGAGTAGCTTGTAATGGAGAATCCAATGGTTCAGCTATGGTGGTAGTTACAGGTGGTACACCCGACGATAATGCAACAAATAAGTATAGTTATTCTTGGGATACAGGTGAGAATAAACAGACAGCCACAAACTTAAATGCTGGGACTCACTTTGTTACTGTGGAGGATGATAATGGTTGTGAAACCATTTGCAGCGTTGAAGTGCCTGAACCCGCATTATTGACGTGTTCTATCCAAGTTAATAATGTAGATTGTGGTGCAGATATCCCAGGTAGCCTACAAGTAGATGTAATGGGAGGTACGGAACCATATGAATATTCATTGGATGGTGCTCCTTGGCAAACAGCCAATAATTTTGGTGGATTAGCACCTGGTGATTATTCGGTCTCCGTTCGAGATGGTAATGCTTGTCTGACTAGCTGTGAAGCTACAGTTATAGAAGAAGATTGTTATTTTGATTTAGCCCTTCATAAATATGTAAGTTCGGTTACACCGGGACCTATTATTCCAGGTGAGGAGGTAAGCTTTATAATCGAAGTTATCAACCAAGGAACTACAGATGCCTATAATATAGGGGTTGTCGATTATTATCCAGAGGAACTTATTCTTACAGATATTAATTGGTTTTCCACAACGCCAGGCATTGCCCATAGAATAAATGAAATTGATTACATAGCTGTTGGTGAACGAGAAGCGGTCACCATTACTTTTGAAGTAGTAGATACCTTCATGGGTCTAGAGCTTGTAAACTGGGCGGAAATATATGAAGCTGATGACGATAATAATGCAGCCAATGGATTGGCTTTTGATGAAGACAGCACACCTGATGATATACCATTTAATGGCCCTGGAGAAACAGAAGATTTGGATGATGATGAGGTATTAGATAATAGTAATGGCGACGAAGATGATCATGATCCTGCGCCAGTCCCAATCTACCAAGAATTTGACTTGGCCCTCCGCAAATCGTTCTTGGATTTTGTCGATATGGATAATAACAACTATATCAGTAATGGAGATCAATTGCTATTTGAAATTCGAATGTATAACCAAGGGACTTTAGACGCATATGATGTGAATGTCACTGATTATGTCTCTCCGAATACCTTATTTGACCCAGCCGTAAATCCAGATTGGACAGCGATAAATGCGAGTGAAGTAGTAAGCACGATTCCATTTATTCCTGCAGAAGGGTATGCCATTGTGGAAATCCTGCTAGATATTGACCCGATGTTTATGGGCGATGAGATAGTAAACACAGCAGAAATAACAGCGGCTACTAATTTGTTAAATGTACTTGATGAAGATGATGACTTAGCGGTTATTCATGGTAGCCCAGAAGATCGCTCTGAAATTTATACAGATGATGATATTGATGATGAGTTTTATTTGGCGCCAGGATTAATAGATAATCCAGAAGATGTAGATGATTATGATCTAGATATAGTAGCTGTGGGGCAAGTGTTCGATTTGGCATTGACAAAGGTGATTAACTACCAGTTAAGTCCAGATACCTTATACCCAGGTGGGCTCGTAACATTTGATATAAATGTTCACAATCAAGGAAGTTTGGATGCCTATAATGTATATCTGGTGGATTATCTACCAGCAGCATTACATCTTGAAGACGCAGCTTGGGATCAGGTAGTTGAGACAGCAGTGCGAAAGGACTCGATTCCATTTATTGCGGCTGGAACGACAGAGACCGTTACGATCCAATGTAGAATCGATAGCAGCTATAGAGGCGAAGAGCCAATCTTTAATTATGCTGAAATATCGCAAGCGGATGACGATGACGATCCAACGAATGGTTATCCTACTGATATGGATAGTACGCCTGATATCTGGGATGACAATGATTCTGTAGGAGGCGATAATGAAATTCAAAATCAAAGTGGCGATGAAGATGATCATGATTTTGCTTTTGTCGATGTAGACTTGAGCTTTGACTTGGCTATTCAAAAGTCAGAAGTTTCTGAAGGACCTTATAGAGTAGGGGATGTATTGATATTTGATTTTACCATCTTTAACCAAGGCGCACTTCCGGCTACTGAAATATCACTAGTAGATTACCTGCCATGTGGTTTCTACTTTGATGAATCAGTAAATCCGGGATGGACATTGGACCAAAGGGGATACCTAAATTATGTGCACCCAGGCACGATACATGTTCACCAACAGGATATGGTATCTCTATCGCTCCAAATTCAAGATTGTAAAGAAACGGATGCTTGGTTAAATAGTATCGAAATAGCCTCAGCGGTGGATCCCGTTACTATGGAGATTACAGATGATGTAGATGCTACAAATGATTCAGACCCTGATAATGATATAGTGCTTGATGATGTAGTGGATAACACCATGGATGATGAGGATGATCATGATATTGCTTTAGTAGATATTCATGATCTAGCCTTGCGTAAAACGGTAGATGTGGATGGTCCATACGAGCCTGGCGATAATGTCACATTTGATATTCACATATTCAATCAAGGGAATATGGATGCGTATCAAATTCAAGTGGTAGATTATTTAAATACAGGATATGTATTCAATCAAGTAGATAATCCTAATTGGGTGCAAGTAGGCAGTGTACTTGAAACAACAATGGGTACACCACTAGCTGCGGGTGATAGCACTACGATATCATTACTCCTAGAAGTTACGATTCCAGTAGGTGCAGTGCCTGCGGATTGGTATAATGTGGCTGAAATATCGGGCTCCTTAGATAATAATGCTAACCCGCAAGTAGATATTGATAGTGATCCTGATTCGGATCCAACTAACGATAATCAGCTAGCACCGAATTCAGAAAATGATAATGAAATCTGTGAATCAAATGGTCGCTTTGGTTCAGGTGGTGATGATGAAGATGATCATGATATCGAAGATATTATCGTAGGGTATGATCTTGCACTTATTAAAACTATTGATCAGCCTGGGCCTTACAGCTATGGGCAGAATATACAATTCCAGTTTGAGGTCCATAACCAAGGAGGATCGGCAGCTAGCTTTATAGAAATTACGGATTACTTGCCGTGTGGCTATGCTTTTGATCAGACGGAGAATGCAGGTTGGTCTTCTACAGGAGGGACATTGACCTACACTATAGAAGAGGTATTAGCACCATCAGAAATGACCTTGGTTACCTTGGATGTGAAGCTGGTCCAATGTGAAAATGGAGCAGAAGATAATTACCTAAATGCAGCTGAAATTTCAGACTTCAGAGACGCCTTAGGTAATGTCACACCATTGATGGATGTAGATAGTCAAATCGATAATGACCCGACAAATGACGGGACGCCAATTGATAATGCCTTATTGGATCCAGCAGATGAAGATGATCATGATATTGAAAATCTAGCCGTATACGATTTAGCCCTACGTAAGCGTGTGGATGACCCTGGACCGTATGTGCCAGGTGATATAGTAAGATTTGAAATTGATGTGATCAATCAAGGAAATCAAATTATACATGGTGTGGAAGTTGTCGATTACATCAATGCCGGATATAGCTTTGATTTTGGTATCAATGACCCTTCTTGGATTGCGTTAGCTAATGAATTAAGCTTATCATATACTGGGGCTCTTGCACCGGGCGAGGCGTTACTAATCCCATTAGCCTTGACAGTTCAGGTAGGTCCTGATGCGATGCTAGGTGATTGGTATAATGCCGCTGAAATAGTAAACGTTTATGATGCAGACGGCAACGCTTTACCAGACGCTGATAGTTATCCAGATAACGATCCATCTAATGATAATCCATTAGTGGACGGTCCGGATGCGGATAATATATTTTACGGTGATGATAACGATGATGTAGTGGATGAACACATTGGTGATCCATGTAACTTGGGTCATGATGATGAAGATGATCATGATGCTGCCGAAATATTTGTGACAGGGATGATTGGTGACCTTGTATGGAAAGACACAAATGGGGATGGCCTACAAGATGCAAGCGAACCAGGAGTGGAAAATGTAATCGTTCACTTATTTGATTGTGATGGAAATTATTTAGCTTCTGATACCACGGATATCACAGGTAACTATTTGTTTGACCTACTGCTACCGGGTGACTATCAATTGCAATTTGATTATAGCAATACGGCTGAAGGATGCGCATGGACCTATGAAAATGCCAGTTCGGATGATACAGCGGATAGCGATGTAAACCAAAATGGAGAGACAGAGTGCTTCGCATTAATGGCTGGAGAAAATAATCTGGACATTGATGCAGGTCTACTGCCACTGGCTTCGATAGGCGATTTTGTGTGGCACGATAGTAATGGCGACGGCGTTCAGGATGCTACGGAAATAGGTATCCCTAATGCTTTAGTCGAATTATATGATCCGCAAGGAAATTGGTTGGCAAGCACGTTTACAGATGCCGATGGCTACTACCTATTTGACAATTTGTATCCTGGTGAATACTATCTGAAATTTACAGCACCTACCGGCTATGAATTGACCTTGGATGATCAAGCAGGCGATGACAATGCAGATAGTGATGTCAATGATGCAAATGGTCCAGGAACCACTACTACCACTGAGCTTGAGGCTGGTGAACATGATGATTCTTGGGATGCAGGATTCTATCAATGTATCCCACTAGGAGAACTCGTCTTCTATGATACAAATAAGAATAGCATTTGGGATCCTGAAGAAAATGGTATTAATGGCTTAGTCGTAAAAATTTATAGAGACACCGATGGTACCGGCAACTTTGCCTTATATGATGAAGCCTATACGGGTAATAAACCAGGTACTCCTTCAGATGATGGGTATTGGAAAACATGCGTAGCCCCAGGTAGCTATTATTTAGAATATTTGGCAGCGCCAAGCGGCCTAGTAGCTTCTATGGCGGATGTGGGTGATGATGATACGATAGATTCGGATATTACGGATGCCTTTGGCAAGCAAACAACAGATGCCTTTACTGTTGTCAGTGGCGAAGAGAAGTGTGATTTAGGAGCTGGGTTTTATGCTATGGCAGCCATTGGAGATCGAATCTGGTTTGACGAAAATAACAATGGTATCCAAGATGTAAATGAAGCAGGAGTTGAAGGGGTACATGTGGAAGTTATTGCAGCAGATGGTACCATGAGCTATTCGACGACCACGGATGAGACTGGGTATTATATGGTGGATGAACTTCGTGAGAAGGATTATTATATCCGAATTACACCGCCTGGAGGGTATGGCGTCACTATTCCGCACTTAGGCCTTGAGTCTATAGATAGTGACATCGATCATACCCACGGTATCAATACCTCAGAGAATCACATGACTGAACCAGGTGAAGCCATTACAGTAGTGGACGTAGGTTTAGTGTTCGGTGTCCTTCCAGCCGAATGGTCGGATTTTAGAGGTACGCAAGATGGCGATCACAATGATCTTATCTGGCAGGCAGCTGCAGAGATAAATATTGATTATTACGAACTCGAACGGAGTTTGGACGGGGTTAATTTTGAAACCATTACAGCTAAAGAACCAGGTAATGCAAGCTTGACGTATACACATGCGGACTATGATATAGAGATGAATCAAGTATATTATTACAGAGTTAAATCTGTGGACAATAATGGCTTTACAGATCTTTCAAAAATTATAGTTATAGAGACCAGCGAGCACATCGAAATATTGGAGAACTTCAATATTTATCCGAATCCAGCGGCTAGCTATTTCACAGTCGAACTCGAATTGGCAAATCCAACAGAACAAGTGTTAATGACTATCATTAGCAGCGATGGAAGCGTTTTGGTTCAAGATCGTAGTTTGGGCTTAGATGTATCCACCGGTATTCATAAATATGTGATCGACGGCTCTCAATTACCAGCCGGTATGTATACAGTTTTGATTCAGCTGGATAATACGACATATAATCAGAAACTCATCATTATTTCAGGAGGAGACGATGACGATGATGATGATGACGATGATGATTAATAAATAGCACTGTTTACGAATTAAATAAGCGAATCTTTTCACTAAGGTTCGCTTATTTTTTATGGCGATCCTTGATGCCGCACAGCATCAAGTCGGGCTGCTTCAGGCTCCACATTCGTTCCGGTCTCCATCCTGATGTATCCCGCCAGCGGACATCAGCATAGAGACCAAGCCTTACGTATCCCTATCGCAGTATATGTATACATGGAGGTCTTAGATTTTAAGAATGCCTTGAACACCCATCAGTTTTCCTCTATAGTGTAACTGACAAAAGTAAAGACCAGACCTTAGGCTAGACATGTTTATCTTTTCTTTATCCCATGGCGTATTATGGACTTCATTTCCTTCGCTATCAAATATGATGATACGGTCTATCTGGACACCATCTGACACGTTTAGGAAATCGGTCGTAGGGTTGGGGAATAAAATGGGTTTGCTTTGGAAAGGGGTACTTGTTGAAACATTGGTGCAGGATATAATGCTTGGATTTTGATGCGTCAAGCCAAAATCAGTACTGCCATTGATGGAAAAATTTCGGACCACTAGATATAAGGTATCTCCAGGACCCATATCTATCGGTTTTAAGAAATTATTATCCTCGCCTGTACATCCAGGATTTTCCACTTCATCTTCTTCGCCTATGCGACAACCCGTGTCCCCAAGGCAAGGTAATGAGCCTTCAGGATCGCCTAGGTTGCTACCTGAGAACATGCAACGGGCTGCAACTAAATTAGTGCATTTGCCACCTTCTGGACGCATGATAATAAAGTCAAGGTCATCACCATCTCTTGGATGTAAAGTAAAGGTAAACTTGCCTGGCGCTTTAAAAATATATTGTAACCAAATAGCACTCTCAAAAAAGAATTCATTGGTAAATCCACCACAATCTTCATAACTAATACCCGAGTCCGTTATATTGTCAAACACGATGGATATAGAATCGTATGGATTGCAAATAGGCAATGCTTCCTCACAACTAAATGGAGATTGGGCAAAAGACAACATTGGAAAAGCAGAGAGAAAGAAGGCGAATAAAAAGTGTTTCATATGATTGATTTGTTTCTAAAATACACAAAGACCAATATATGAAGAGGGTAGGGAGTCACTTTTTCCGACACTTTTGTGTGCATGGGATATCACAGAAGCTCATCAAAAATTGCATCTTTATACTAGCAATTTTTGCCTTAGCACACCCGTATGAAAAAACTAGTTCGATTTCTTTTTCTTTTCCTTGCCTGTTTGGTAGTCCTATATATTTTAGGTCCTAAATATCCATTGGCAGCTTTTGATTGTCAACCATCAAATAATTCATTTGATATGGGAAGTGTGGCGTCAATGATTGCGAATCGTGAAGCGAATACAGCTGCGGTAAAAGCGGACAATGAGGCGCGGATCATTTGGGTAGATTCGCTACAAAAAACAGAATGGTCCTTGGTGTATCTGCATGGTTTTTCGGCTAGTCAAATGGAAGGATATCCAACCTATGATAATTTGGCTAAGAAGTATGGTATGAATACCTACGTAACTCGATTGCCCGGTCATGGGGTACAGGACGAGAATTCCTTGCTTGAAGTTACCGCTGCAGATTATATGGCATATGCTAAAGAAGCTATAGACATTGGTGCTACATTGGGAAAGAAGGTATTGGTCATGTCTACGTCTACTGGATCTACCTTATCTGCCTATTTGGCTTCTTGTGATGATAGAATAAAATCCTTGGTTATGCTCTCCCCTAACTTTGGCATCGCTAACCCTATGTTTGATTTTTTAGATGGCCCTTGGGGTTTAGCCATGGCAAAAAGTCAAGTAGAAGATGGCTACAGATCATGGGATCCACCCAGCGAAAATATTCGAGACTATTGGCAGACCAGGTATAGAATTGAAGGGTTAATTGTATTGGACCAGCTAGTGTCTAACTGCATCACAGATGAGGTAATAGCTAACATAGATATACCTTTTTACATTGGGGCCTATTACAAAAATGAAGAAGAACAAGATCGCGTTGTCGACGTGAGCAAGAACGATTATTTTATTTCGACTGTAGCTACAGCCAAAGAAAATATCAAGTATGAAAAATTTCCTGAGGCAAAACATCACGTCTTAGGTTCGGCTATCTGGAGTGATCATTATAAACTCGTGCAGCAATCCATCGAAGACTTTATGGATGAGGTCTTGGGGATGGGT
>JAHDHH010000065.1 GCA_020631405.1 Saprospiraceae bacterium | reverse complement strand
GGGAAGTAATGATATCTCTACTCTATTTCAAACAAAAAATGTGTCCTATCCGACGCTATTGGGTCTAATAGACTAAGATTTGTTAACTAATTCTATATCATTGCAACAGTTTTGTACTTCTCAGAGTATTATAGTATTACACTTCAACACACGACCTATGAGATTAAGACTTACTATCAGTCTACTTATCATATTATATGCTGTTATTGGACATACTCAGACACCAATGCCTTGTGGCGCAGTACCAACAATGGCTCCTACTTGTCTTACGGCCTGTGTAATTTGCGATATTGATGGCTATACTGGGACGAACAACCTACAAAGTGACGATGGTGGGTTCCCTGAATTTTGCAGTAATCCAGACAATGTCCACTACATCGCCTTCATTGCTGGAAGTTCTGAAATAAGCATCCGAATTGACCTATCCAATTGCAGTAGTGGTTTTAGTGCTTTAGATATTGGATTTTATGAAAGTCTTGACTGCCAAGACTATACTCCTATTACAAATTGTTACGACAACTTGGAGAATGGTGAGTTTACTGTATTCAATACTCAAAACTTAAATGTGGGACAACACTACTACTTGGTGATGGATGGTTCAGCAGGAGCTGTGTGCGACTGGACATTTACTGTACTCAATGGTAGTACAGAAGTATCATCTCTCGGCACATCAGAAGAGCCACAAGTACCTGACCTCATTTGTGCTAACCAAGAATTCACAATTGCTATAACACCACAAGTAGAAGCTTCCATCTACCGATGGTTCTTAGACGGAGACCTGATTGACATCAATCCTCAGTTTGATTATACAATCCAACAAGCAGGTACTTACAACCTTTGCTTCCAAGAATCCAACCCATGTGATGAAGCTGATCAAGTTTGCCGATTAATCACAGTCCAACCCCAAGTACAACATGATACGACCCTAGTTATCTGCGAAGGTGACAGTATACAATACAATGGTATCACTTACTTTGATGCAGGGTCGTATAATAATATATTGATCCCTGCGGATCAAGGGTGCGACACACTAGCTAACCTTACATTAGACTACGGCGCCATCTTTGAAGGAGACGACGAATACTTCATCTGCGATGGAGATACCTTGAGTATCAATGGTCAGCTACATTATGAAGCAGGGATTTACGACCACTTCTTATTGACAGAAAAAGGGTGCGATAGTGTAGTACATGTGTATCTCAACCTCGTAATATGTAATATGGAAGGTATAGCTGAAGCTGAAGATCTTTTGTGTTTTGGAGATGGCGAGGCAGGATCATTCTCATTCCAAATTACAGCAGGAACCCCACCTTTTAACTACAGCTGGGTCAAAGTGTTTGAAGAAGACGTATACTTCGACTCTGGATCATTAGCCTCTGACTTTGAGGACGTAGTGGTCAATAATATTCCTGCGGGAACCTATATCATTACAGTTGATGATGGTTTTGGCAACTTTACCATCATATCTACAGAAGTCTTCGAACCAGATCAAATTGCAAGTGAAATGCAAGCTATCGATTACAATGGATTTAATGTCTCATGCTTCGATGGCTCAGATGGCGAAATTTCTGTAACTGCCACTGGTGGGATACCGCCTTACCAGTACACTTGGTCTAATGGAGAAGCAGGCTCACCTAGCATCTCTCAAATCCCTTCAGGTGCATACTATGTTACGATAACCGACTTCAACAACTGCAATCACATAGATACCATATTCCTCATCCAACCTGGACAATTGACTTTTAATACAACCCCAGTTGACCCGAATTGTGATGGTCCGAATACTGGTACTATCGAGATAGTCCAACCTAGTGGCGGAGTAGGACCCTATTCTTACAGTTTTGACGGTGGAGCATATAATCAAACAACTCTCCATTCTAGCCTACTAGAAGCAAGTTACACCTCAATTGTTCAAGATGACAATGGTTGTACTTCGACAATAACTGATACACTTATAGCAGCGGAGATTCCCGAAGTTGACTTTGATGATGACTTCACAATAAGCTTAGGAGACTCTGTGTTACTCCAGCCCTTAGTTAACGATATTGCTATTGGCAATATAGATTGGTCCAATGATGAATACTTGTCTTGTGACAATTGCCTTATGCCTTTTGCCTTCCCGATTAACACCACTTCTTTCAATATTCTAGTCACTTCGGATGATGATTGTAGTGATGAAGCTAGTATTACAGTGAGAGTCAATAAGAATAGGGACATCTTTGCACCTAATATTTTCAGCCCGTCTGCTTCGGGAGAAGATCAGACATTTAGTGTACTAGGTGGTGCCCAAATATCAAAAATCCTTTCCTTGACAATATTTGATAGATGGGGAAATGTTGTTTTTGAAGCAACTAATTTAGATAAGAATACTACTGCTCAAGGATGGGCCGGCACTATAGATGGACAAGAAGCAAGCCCTGCAGTATATGTCTGGGTTGCAGAAGTAGAATATCTCGATTTTCATACTGAAAAACATGTTGGAGATATAATGCTAGCTAAATAAGCACAAACAGAAAGGCTCACTGCTTATATTTGAACAATTCAAAATCAAATATTAAAGCTGCGAGTGTTCCAAATTAGATCAATTTGCATAGTCTTGACTCTGCTAGCCACTCTTAATGGCTCAGCACAATCAAAGAGTGTTGCTCAGGCTCTTTCAAATTATAACATACACGTCACGCTTGACACTACAAATAAAAAGTTATATGGTCAGACATCTATAACATGGACCAATCCGAGCGATGATAGTATTGACGAAGTGTACTTCCACTTATATTATAATGCTTTTAAGAATACTGAGTCTACCTTTTTCTCTGATGATGGAGATATTCCAGATTTCCTATCAACTCAGATAGACGAAGTATGTGGATGGGGATGGTCTAATATTGATAAGATTTTGGATAGTGATGGCAATGACCTAACTAATTCTATCGCATATGTTCAACCAGATGATCAAAATACTGAAGACAAGTCAGTTGTAAGATGCTCCTTGGATAGTCCTATTGCTCCGAGAAGCACCATTGCCTTGACTCTAGAGTGGACAGCAAAAATTCCTAACACCATGCCACGGACAGGCTACAACAAGGAGTTTTACTTCTTTGCTCAATGGTTTCCTAAACTTGGAGTATACGAACCCGCAGGCATGAGAGGCAATACCCAAGGTCGATGGAATTGCCACCAGTATCATGGAAGTGGTGAGTACTATTCTGACTTTAGCAACTATGAACTCACCATGGAAGTACCACATGACTTTATCATTGCTTCCTCAGGATCTCTTCAGAATAAGACTAAACAGGACTCATCTACAGTGTGGACATTTCAAGCTGACAATGTCATTGACGTTACTTGGGCGGCATCACCTCATTTTATTAAAAAGACCATCCAACACAACGACATTGAATTAAATTTCTATACATACCCATATAAGGAGCATGTCTCCGAAAGATATTTTTCAACGCTTAGGTTCTGTATTGATTTCTTAAAAGAGCACCTTGCACCATACCCATATCCGACGCTTACTATTATCGACCCGCCTATTCATGGCTTGTACACTGGTGGTATGGAGTACCCGACACTTATTACTTCGATTTCATTCAATTTTTTCCCTCCAGGATTTAGAACACCAGAAACCTTAGTGACACATGAGTACATACACCAGTACTTTATGCAAATGGTTGCTAGCCACGAAGTAGAAGAGCCTTGGCTTGATGAAGGCTTTACAACATATTGGGAAGCACGTATTCTAGATTCCCTATTCAATGAAAACAACTCTATGATTTGTCTTGGAGGAGTCACCATAGGGAATAAAGAGTACAATAGATCCGAGTTTCTTAATTCCCCAAACCCAAAAATTGCAGCTATAAATACCCGGGCCAACCAGTTCGAATTTGGAGGTTATGGTCCTATCGCTTACAACAAATCAGCAGTAATGCTCCAGACACTAGAGGGTCTTATTGGGCAAAGCACCATGGATAACATTTGGAAAGAATACTTTACCACCTGGCAATTCAAACATCCTCATAGCCAAGATTTTATTGACGTTGTCAATACTCAAGTTGCCAAACATCTTCCAGACCTCTATCCAGAGGGCATGGATTGGTACTTCGAGCAAGTACTCTATGGCACTAACGAATGCGACTATGCAGTTGCTTCAGTTGACAAGGTCATAGAATCAAACAAAAGAGGATTCTTCGAAAATCTAGAAAATTGTGAAATAATTGACTCCATTGAGAGTGAAGAAAAGACATTTGAGGTTACCCTACATAGACTTGGCGAGATCAAATTACCAATTGACATTCAAGTAACATTTACTGACGGCCACCAGGAATCTTACCAGTGGGACGGAAGACAAAGAGGGCACCAATTCTTAGTAACATCAGATCAAGATATTGTTTCTGTTACAATTGACCCTGACCGAAAGATATACCTTGACAAGAATTTCATCAACAATTCAAAGGTTTTAAGTCCAAACAATAATAGTTTATCTAGTTTTTCAAGGGCCTTTACGGCAAATATCCAGCACATCCTGGAATCGCTTAACCTGATATTCTAACACCTATGAAGAAAGTACTTTCATTTTATATTCAAGGATGGCAATGGGCTTTTGGCAATTGGAGGTTAGTATTGCTTTTATTCGCAATCAATTATCTATTCTCCGCTTTTGCAACAAAACCACTAATACAGAGTATTCAATCTCAGCTAGGTGACTCCAAAATGCTAGAGAACATATATGATGGGTTTGATTTTACCTTAATCTCTGACCTATATAGAGCTGCACCTGATACTTTAGGTATCTATTTCTCATTTGCTATCTGGCTACTCCCAATCTATGGTATTTGGATGATATTTTCGAATACTGGTACAGCCTTCAAGGCTTCTCAACAAAGTAATGACAATACACTCAAATCCTTTTGGTCTGGAGGATCACAATACTTCTTCCGCATATCTAGACTTACCTGTTACTACTTGCTCCTGCTTATAGCAATGTTATTCATTCTTGCTAAATTGGGCTTTGATAGTGGCACAAATATTCTGATGTTAGAAAACGAAGACATCATTATCCAAAAGACCTATCGGTTAGCTGGAGTAACAATTATTTTGATTTTTCTTTTGAAGACAGCCTTTGATTATTGTAAATTGCTGATTGTCAAGTCAGGGAATACCTTTATTCACCAGCATATACTTACGGCTACCAAAGCTATGGTAAATAGCAAATTAATTCTGTTAGCCTTAGTTTACTTAGTTTCTTTGATAGTAGTACTTGTAATATTCTACTGTATCAAAATGCATAGCGATTCAACTATGCTCACAACGATAGTCACTACACTACTGGTCTTAGCAAGAATTGCATTAAGATTAGCTAAAGTTGCCGGACTTGAATTATTGGTAGAAGAAAGTATGAAAAGAGCAAAAAAATAGGGGTGATAGGATTCGAACCTACGACCCCTTGGTCCCAAACCAAGTGCGCTAACCGGACTGCGCTACACCCCTCTATTTTTTTTTCGCTGTGCAAAAATACTTTTATTATTGATATATAAAAGTAAAAGTTGCGGAGAGACAGGGATTCGAACCCTGGGTACCCTTTTGGGGTACGACGATTTAGCAAACCGTTCCTTTCGGCCACTCAGGCACCTCTCCAATCTATTAAAAGACAGCTTAATCATTTTAAGCGACCGCAAAGATAATAGTTCAATCATATTATTTGCAAAAAATGACTGCAATTAATCGTTAAGGTTGAAATAAATTCAATTAAATTAAAGATATATATGTATTTTTATCCTAGATCCTTTTAATTTTTTTGGTTATCAACTCACCAACCATGAGATAATAATAGATATAGCCAAAAAAAATGGGCTCCCTTGTGGAGCCCTATTTTTATATTACTGCAAGCTATACTTATATTACTCCAAGTGATTTACCAACCTTAATGAATGCTTGAATAGCTTTGTCGATATGTTCTTTCGTATGACCAGCTGACAACTGGACTCTTATTCTAGCCTTGCCTTTAGGGACTACGGGATAATAGAACCCAATCACATAAATACCTTCTTCAAGTAGGGCATCTGCAAATTGCTGAGATAATGGTGCATCATACAGCATTACTGGGATAATGGGGTGAACACCAGGCACTAGGTCAAATCCAGCAGCTGTCATCCCAGTTCTGAAATGATTAGCATTCTGTTCTAACTTATCACGCAATGCTGTACTGTTCTCGAGTATGTCCAAAACTGTTATGGATGCTCCGACTATACTTGGTGCTAGGGTATTGGAAAAGAGATATGGTCTAGATTTTTGCCTAAGCATAGCCACAATTTCTTTACTAGCAGCTGTAAATCCGCCAGAAGCTCCACCAAGGGCCTTACCAAAAGTACCTGTGACTATATCTATTCTGTCCATAACTGCATTATACTCTCCAGATCCACGACCTGTCGCTCCAGTAAATCCTGTCGCGTGACAATCATCTACCATAACCAAAGCACCATAAGCATCAGCTAGGTCACAGACTCCTTTCAAATTAGCAATAATTCCATCCATAGAAAAGACTCCATCTGTTGCTATCATAATTCTTCTTGCTCCAGCGGCTTTAGCTTCAGACAGTTTTGACTCTAGATCTTCCATGTCATTATTCTGATATCTATAGCGCTTTGCCTTACATAGTCTAATACCATCAATGATAGAAGCATGATTAAGACTGTCAGATACTATAGCATCTTCAGCACTAAGTAAGGGTTCAAAGAGTCCACCATTGGCATCAAATGCAGCTGCGTATAAGATCGCATCTTCTTGACCTACAAATCTGGCTATACGCTGCTCTAACTCCTTGTGAATATCCTGGGTGCCACAAATAAATCGAACAGATGACATCCCAAATCCATGGGAATCTATGGCCTCCTTAGCTGCAGAGATCACTCTTGGGTCTGATGACAACCCCAAGTAGTTATTTGCGCAAAAATTAATCACCTCTTCTCCTTTGTCCGTCGATATATTGGCAGATTGTGGGGTTACAATGATTCTTTCTTCCTTAAAAAGTCCAGCCTTTGACAATTCATCAAGTTCTGCTTGCAGTTGTGTATTTATTGTATTTGCCATTAATTGCTTTTGTATTGTTTGTTCAAATTTTGAATCATTATATCTGTCATTTTAGTTAAGTCGTATTGATGCTGCCAATTCCATTCTTCTCTAGCCCTGCTATCATCAATTGTTTCTGACCAACTATCTGCAATCCCTTGTCTAAAATCAGGCTTATAAGTAATCTTAAAATCAGGTATATATTGTTGAATTGCTAGATGCAACTGTCTTGGAGAAAAACTCATAGCAGATAAGTTGTATCCTATCCTAGTCTTTATAGACGAATAATCTGCCTCCATCAGTGCAATCGTCGCATCAATGGCATCATCTATATACATCATAGGTAGCATCGTTTCCTCCCCGAGAAAGCATTCATAGTGTTGGTGTTTTATAGCTTCGTGAAAGATTTCTACAGCATAATCAGTTGTCCCACCACTTGGGATAGACTGGTAGCTAATAATCCCAGGATATCTTAATGATCTAACATCAACACCATATCTCTTGTAGTAATAATTGCACCACAATTCACCTGCGGCCTTACTGATTCCATAGGCTGTCTCCGGTAGCAGTGGTACATCTTGCGGTGTATTCATCCTTGGCGTTGTGTTACCAAATACAGCGATAGTACTCGGAAAAAACAACTTCTCCAAGTTGCCCTCCTTAGCAATATCCAAAATACTGATCAAGGCATTAAAATTGACATTCCATGTTTTAGCAGGATTCCATTCGCCATTTGCAGAGAGTATTGCTGCCATATGGTAAATCTGCGTGATTTCATAATCAGCAATAACCTCCTTTATACGTTCTGTATTGAGTATATCTAGAAAGATATAATTGCTATCATTGGAGTTTTTAAGGTTGATATCACTTGCAATAACATTAGGTACTCCATGTCTTTCCCTCAATGCTTTTGTTAGTACTTGGCCTAATTGTCCATTGGCGCCGGTAATTAATATTTTAGTCTTTTTGCTCATCTAATCCTATTATTAGATAAAGATGCTCAATATTTAGTAACGACACAAGCCATAAAAGCCTAATGATTTTATTAGTATTTTTAATTTATTAAAGGCACATTTTACCAAATAATATTATCTTTGCCGTCCAATTGTAAAAAAGTTCTTTAACATGCGAGGTTTAGATCATTTTTCTCTGGCTTTGGATAGCTTGAAAAATGGAGAGCTTATCAAGCACTTCGAAATAGATAACTATTTCTTTAGTCGGTTTGAAAATGCTCCAATTAACGAGTGTAATTTTAACGTAGAGGTACGACTAATTAGGGACAACTCTAATATTGATATCGTGATACTTTCTGATGGCAAATATAAAACGGTTTGCGATCGATGTACTGCAGATATTTTTCTTCCTTATGCTTTTGAAACAGAAGTGTTTATGAAAGTTAGTGATGAAGAAAATCCTACTGACATTGAAACTTATTACGTCAGCGAATCAGCTAACGAAATCAGTCTAGCTCCTATAGTTTATGAAGCAATCTGTCTTCATATGCCTATGATAAGGACATTTGATTGTGATAATGAAGATCCTAGACCTTGTGATGATGAAACTTTGAAGAGACTAGAAGATGTGGATTTTGGTGAATCCAACGATCCATGGGATGCACTTAAGAACATTGACCTCAATTGACTAATAAACTGCTAAAAAAGTAAAAACTACGAGTTATGGCACATCCGAAGAGTAGGATATCAAAGCAAAGAAAAAGAAAGAGAAGAACGCATGTAAAAGCTACAGCACCACACGTTATGGTATGCGAAAAAACAGGTGAACCACACCTATACCATAGAGCATATTATCACAATGGAGCCTTATATTACAAGGGTCAAGTGGTAATCGAAGCTGCTGTGGACGAGGATACTGAATAGCATCCATTTTACATCAAGATATATAGGGTCTTCTCATTTATTAAGTTAAGTGAGAAGACTTTCTTATTTACATAATTACGCCATTCATTCCTATGAAAACCATAATTAACACCAAGAATGCTCCTAATCCGGTCGGCCCTTACAACCAATCCGTACTAGCAAATGGAACGCTATATTTATCTGGCCAAATTGCTCTTGACCCAGCGACTGGTGACCTTGTGATGGGAAGCATCGAAGAGGAAACTACCCAAGTCATGACTAATATGCAAGCAGTACTCAGCGAAGCAGGCATGACATTCGAAGACGTAGTGAAGTGCAGTGTATTCGTCTCTGATATGAATATGTACAGTCGAATCAACGCAGTCTATGCGAAGTACTTTGATGAAAAGACAGCTCCAGCAAGGGAGTTAGTCGAAGTGGCTAACCTACCTAAGTTCGTCAATGTAGAAATATCTGCAATAGCAATAAAATAAATCAATATGTCTAAGAAGAAAACTGTCTTGTCGTGCATTCAACCTACTGGTCAAATGCACTTTGGTAATTATTTTGGCGCAGTGAAGAATTGGGTTGACCTTCAGGCTGACCACGACTGCTTCTACGGCATAGTTGACTACCATGCAATGACGATGCCCTACAACCCTGACAAGCTTAGACAAAATGTATGGGATCTAGCATTCAACCTACTAGCTGTGGGTATTAACAAAGAAAGTCTCTTTATCCAGTCACTCATCCCAGAGCATACTGAACTCGGGTGGATCTTCAATTGTTTTTGCTCTTATGGCCATCTATCTAGGATGACTCAATTCAAGGACAAGAGTAAGCAATCGAAAGAAACAGATAGCGAAGGTTTCATTTCAGCTGGTTTGTTTGACTACCCTGTATTGCAAGCGGCTGACATCTTGATTTATAGAGCTGACTACGTACCTGTTGGCAAAGATCAGGACCAACACCTAGAGTTGTCCAGAGCAATAGCTCAAAGATTCAACAATGGTGTTGGCAAGGATTACTTTGTATTGCCTGAAACACTACATACAATTAGTCCAAAAATCATGTCTACTGCAGATCCAAGCAGAAAAATGAGTAAGAGTGCTGGTGAAAAGCACTATATCAATGTCTTTGCCGACGAAGCTAGAATAATCAAGCAAATCAAATCTGCGGTTACGGACACTGGAGATAATCCGGGAGATGGGAAGATGAGCCCAGGTATTGAAAATCTTTTTGTAATCATCAAAGCATCTGGGAATATGGAAGCACATGATGCATTGATGACAGACTATACCAATGGTGCTTTGAAGTATGTTGACCTAAAAGAGGCTGCATCTGCTGAACTTGTCAAATTGTCGGCTACATTCAAAGCGAACAAGGAAGAATTGCTAGCTAATAAAAAAGAAATCAAGAATCAAATTAAGTACTCATCTTCTGAAATCAGAAAGAGAGCACAAGAGACACTCAGAGAAGTAAAAGAGTTGTGTGGATTATTAAACGTCAAACTCTAAGTCATGAAGATATTCTGTGTAGGTCGAAACTATAGTGATCATGCAAAAGAACTAGGGAATGCCGTACCGAGCAAGCCGCTGATTTTCATGAAACCGTCCACAGCTCTGACAAGTGATGACAAACCCTTCTTTATTCCAGAATGGACAGAGAACGTTCATTACGAGGCAGAGATAGTACTCAAGATTAAGAAAAATGGAAAATATATTCACCCTGACTTCTATCAAGATTACTTTGACCAGGTATGCCTAGGCATAGATTTTACAGCTCGGGACATCCAAGACCAATGTAAGGCAAAAGGGCACCCTTGGGAGCTTGCTAAGGCTTTTGACAATTCTGCATTGATAAGTGAGTTCATCCCTTACGATCAGTTCCTTACTAATGGTGGACAGTTCAGCCTAGAGCAAAATAACAAGATAGTACAAGAAGGTAATATTAGCCAAATGCTGTTTGACTTCAAAACCATAATTGTATACATTTCAAAGTACTTTACTTTGCAAATGGGAGACTTGATTTTTACAGGGACTCCAGCTGGTGTTGGCAAAGTCAATAGTGGTGACCTCCTTAAAGGAAACTTAAATGATGTTAACGTCTTTAACTGCCATATTAAATAAGTAATTGATTCGTAACATTACTCTATATTTGCGCCATATTAATAAATTACACAAACTGAATTATGCCATATTTATTTACTTCTGAGTCAGTTTCTGAAGGACACCCGGATAAAGTATCAGATCAAATCTCTGATGCATTAGTTGATCACTTTTTAGCATTTGACCCTGAGTCAAAAATCGCTTGTGAGACTTTAGTAACAACTGGACAAGTAGTCTTAGCTGGTGAAGTCAAATCATCAACATATCTAGATGTGCAACAAATTGCTAGAGACGTCATCAAGAGGATAGGATATACTAAATCAGAGTATATGTTCGAAGCGAATAGCTGTGGCGTATTCTCATCTATTCACGAGCAATCACCTGATATCAATCAAGGTGTAGAGAGAAAGAAAAAAGAAGATCAAGGAGCTGGTGACCAAGGAATGATGTTTGGTTATGCAACAGATGAGACTGACAACTACATGCCTCTTGCATTAGACCTTTCTCACAAAATCCTTCAAATACTGGCTGATGTCAGAAAAGAAGGAAAGAAAATGAAATACTTAAGGCCAGATAGTAAGAGTCAGGTGACTATTGAATATGATGACAACAATAAGCCAATCAGAATAGATAGTATCGTAGTCTCAACACAACACGATGACTTTGCTCCTGAAAAGGAAATGCAAAAGACTATCAAAAAAGACGTGATTGAGTTTATTATTCCAAAGGTAAAAAAGACGTTGAAAGCGTCATTGAAGAAGTTGTTCAACGATAAAATCACTTATCACATCAACCCTACAGGTAAGTTCGTCATAGGCGGACCGCATGGTGATACTGGGCTAACTGGTAGAAAAATAATAGTAGATACTTATGGAGGTAAAGGTGCTCACGGTGGTGGTGCATTCTCAGGAAAGGATCCAAGTAAGGTAGATAGATCTGCAGCATACGCCACTAGACACATTGCAAAAAATATGGTAGCAGCTGGTCTTTGTAGCGAGGTACTTGTCCAAGTATCTTATGCAATTGGAGTAGCAAAACCTACAAATATCTATGTGAACACTTACGGTTCAGCAAATGTAGAAATGTCTGATGGCGATATAGCTAACAAGATTTATGATGTATTTGACATGAGACCTTATGCTATTGAAAAGAGACTAAAACTTAGGACTCCGATATACTCTGAGACTGCTGCTTATGGACACATGGGAAGAAAGCCAGAAATGAAGAAAGTCACTTTCGTAGACGGTAGCGGAAAGAAGAAGTCAATGAATGTCGAGACATTCACTTGGGAGAAACTAGACTATGTTTCAAAAATCAAAAAAGCATTTAAGCTTAAGTAAGCAAAAATAAGGTATCAATCTTCTCTCGAAGATTTAACTAATATAACAAAAGCCATTCGCATGATTGTGAATGGCTTTTTTCATTAATAAAAAATCTGACCTAAAATTTTACCTATCTGAGTTAATGGACGTATTGTCTAAATAGTGTGCAAAAGAAGCCATCCACCCCTCAGTGAATGGCCTTTCATTCTGGAAAACCACAATGATCAAGTTAAGCTTGCGAGAGACTTTACAATAATTCTTGAAGGTCTCCTGTCCGAATAGCTAATGATACTATTCGCTTTAAGTTCATTTAGTACCCTTGCTACTGTCTGCCTACTTGTATCAGTAGAGTTAGCTATAGCTAGGTGATTAAGATTATGCTTTACGAGGTATTCGCCATTAGCGAGTTGCTGTCCTATAGTTTCTGTTAGCCCTTTGAGGAAGTTTACTATACGTTTTTGTGCATTGAGATACATGAAGTTATGAATTCGCTTCTGTAGCTTACTCACGTTGAGCATCATCATTTCAATGATTTGTTGTCTGAAGTCGACATTCGATTGTATAAGTTCTTGAAAGTAATGCAGAGGGATGGAGAACACATGTACTTCTTCTAATGATACGGCAAACTCTTTTCTGAATTTACCTGCAAAAATGTTCTCACCAAATATCTCTCCAGGGTGAATGATTCCTCGGATGATCTCTCTCTCCCCTACTGTCTTCATTCCCAACTTAATAATGCCTTTGAACAAGATGTAGACATGTTCTATCTCTCCATTCTCTTGATAAATAGGCATACCCTTAGACATCTTATGGAAATCTACAACTCTTGCAAGTGAGTCAATCTCCTCGTTTTCTAAAGATTGCAATACCTTCAATTCTTTGAGCAACATAAACTTTGACGATACTATCATAACCTTCTATTTTATTGTAAAAGGCTAAAATCTGCATACACCCCTAGTCCCGAAGAAAAAAAATGATATTTTTCTATAAAAGTGAATCTCCAGTCATCTCTACAGGCTGGTCCACACCCATTAATGCCAATACAGTGGTTGCCACATCACCTAGTTTCCCAGCCCTAATTGTATTTTTAACTAGGTCGTTGGATACATACCAAATAGGAACAAGGTTAGTAGTATGTGCCGTATTTGGCGAACCATCTTCATTCATTATGACATCCGAGTTTCCATGATCTGCAATGATGATTAAGTCATAGCCCTTGGCTAAAGATGTTTCTACTAGAGTCTTAAGATAGGCATCTACAGTTTCTACAGACTTGACAGCTGCCTCTACAATTCCCGTATGGCCAACCATGTCAGTGTTAGCATAGTTAAGACAATAGAAATCTGGTGTATCAGTATTGATAGCATTGCAAATTGACTCTGTCACCTCACCAGCTGACATCTCGGGTTGGAGGTCGTAGGTAGCAACCTTTGGCGAACTGACAACTATGCGCTGTTCTCCTGTGTATGGCTCTTCTCTACCGCCGTTAAAGAAGAAAGTCACGTGAGGATACTTCTCTGTCTCCGCTATTCTTAGTTGAGTAAGTCCAGCATCTGCTATGACTTCACCAAGTGTATTGACAAGATTTTCCTTAGAAAACATCACATGCAAGCCCTCAAATGTCTCATCATATTGAGTCATGGTTACAAAGTGCAAATTAGGGATAGGCTTCAATTCCTCTTGTTGATTTTGTGTCAATACCTCTGTAATCTGACGAGGTCTATCAGTCCTATAGTTGAAGAATAGCACTACATCACCCTCAGATATCTTAGCCTCTACGCCATTGATCGTTGCTGGCTTAATAAATTCGTCAGTAACACCATCTGCATAACTAGCACTTAACAATGTACTGATATCATCAACAGCTTCACCTACTCCATTGACTAACAAGTCATACGCCAGTCCTATCCTCTCCCAACGCTTGTCTCTATCCATCGCATAGTATCTTCCTATTACAGTAGCTAGTTGTGCATGTTTACCATCAAGGTGTTGGTTCAATGTATTGATATAGCCAAGTCCACCTCGAGGACCTGTATCTCTTCCATCCAAAAATGCATGGATGTAGACCTGAGGCATGGCATTGTCTTCCATGATGTCTACCAAGCTAAGCAAATGATTGATATGGCTATGTACACCTCCATCACTAAGTAAGCCCATTAAGTGAATAGACTTATTTTTTGCTTTGGCATAAGCAATAGCTTCTATTAATGCAGCATTCTCTTTGAGAGTATCTTCTGCTATAGCCTTATTGATAAGCGCTAAGTCTTGGTATACTACTCTACCAGCCCCTATATTAAGATGGCCTACCTCAGAATTACCCATTTGTCCCTCAGGTAAGCCAACTTCTAGTCCATAAGTCACAAGAGTACTCGTCGGATACTTCTCTGTCATAGCATCTACAAACGGGGTATTGGCCATATCAATAGCACTTCTTTTCTTATCCTTTGCTATTCCCCAACCGTCTAGAATAATTAATCCAACTTTTCTCTTCATGTGATTTAGTATTTACCATAGATGCCAGCTACAATCTCCCCATCAAGGAAGGTCTCTGGATCTATCTTGCTTTGTAATACTGGTCCTGCGTAGTCACCCTTGAGTAACATCAATGCGATTTGACACATTGGACCAGCTGTTGTTGTTTGTATTGCTCTTAACATTATTCCACCGACTTGGCTTGGATATACTGTATAGGCCTTATTTAGACTTCTCTTAGTTCCATCACTATCTAAGCCAGTTACTGATGCATAGACGACTACTTTGTCATTCTCCACTCTAGGTATCTCTCTAAGCATATGGTCCTCTAAAGCATCAATTAAGTTGTCTTTGCCTGACAATTGCTCAACTTGCTCTGCTACCCAGTCATAGTGACCTATATATCTCAGTGTTTTATAATCAAGGTTCTTGACTCTTCCAGCAAGTGCCTCTGGTAAGTCCGCTGCACCGCCTGATGTAAAGTTGTCCTCATATCTATCTCCATCAATCACATATTCCTCCCGTTGTGACAATGAAGGAATAGTCACAAGGTTGTAGTCTCTTACTGCATAAGCATCTTTGATATACTCAGTAGCTACTCCTATTGGACTCCATGTAAAGGCATAGTAGTGTGGTGGCTCGACATGCTCTGACAAAGCTCCTACTTTCATCTTAATATCTTCTACTTTCTCAACATTGTAGTTAGTACAGAAGTCATTAAACAGTCTCATAGCGAGAATATTGATGAATCCGGGAGCTAGCCCTGCCTGCAATACAAACCCAGTATCTGCATCTTGAGCTATTTGCATCACTTCTTCTGTCTCCTTGACATATTCTGTAAGATTGATGTAATGACACTTATGCTCTCTAGCAATGGTAGCTAGTGCTGGTGCAAATTTACCTGGAAGACAATCCATAATGATGTCTGAGTCCTGAGCGATGGCATTTAAGCTTTCTGGCTGTGACATGTCTACACTTTGATATGAAGTTGTCACTTTTGATGGTGTATTACTATCTACTAGTTCGCTAGTGGCTTTTGCTACTGCTTCAAATCTATCTAGAAATAGAATGTTGCCACTAAATTCTGAGGCATTGCCTAAGATTAGACCAGCTGCGGAGCCTATTCCTCCAGAGCCAGCAATTATTACGTTTTTATTAGTCATTTGGTTAGGTTGATATTTCGGATGGCAAAGTTATTGAGAATAGATTTTCTAATGGAAAAATAGCTAGTTAATTCGGTCTATATTAAATTAAAAAACATAACTAACTGATTTTTAATAGAAAATACTTGTAAATAATTTTTAATATGTAAATATTAATCTTAGATTTGTATCACCAAAACCCGATTTAACCCATAACCCATGGCTGATAAAAGAAGAAAGCGAGCAAGTCGTAGTAAATCCATATGGAGTGTCAATAGAATCCTCAATGATGATCGAGTACTCAAGGTACTAGGTTTGATCTTTATGTTCTGCGGAGTATATCTTACTATCGCCTTAGTCTCTTATATATTTACGTGGCAAGGAGACCAAGATAAGGTACTACATTATTCATGGAATTTACTTTTCAATGGTGATATCACTGTCCAAAACTGGCTAGGACGATTTGGTGCTATACTGAGCAATGGATTTGTCTATTGGGGATTTGGAGTTCCTTCAATTTTATTCGTATTCCTCTTATTCAAGTTTGGAATAGTATTAATCAAGAGAGAATCGTTCAAAAATTATTTAAAGACATTTACGCAAGTCTTATTATTGACTTGTTTTCTATCTATAGTATTAGAATTTTTACTTCACTCAAGCACATTTAGCTGGGGAGGAGCTATGGGTAATGCAGCCTATACATGGATGAGTAGCTTCATAGGAAAGGTAGGACTACTTCTACTCTTTGTTATGATATGCCTACTTACTGTAACTTGGGTAATCAACCCTTCAATGGAATTCACAGCTGCTGGAATGAAGCAAATGCTAGAATCTGGCACTGAAAGTCAAATATCATACTTTAAAAGTCTATCGATATTCCAAAATACAAAACAACAAACCACCACGAGAACAAAGAGCAAGAAATTAGTAACTCTTGAAGACGATTCTTTTACGGAAGTAGAAGATCAAAAAAGTCCTTTCCCAAAGACTGATGAAGAGGGAAGTTTAAGTCAGGCAGCGCTTGAGTTTAAACTTCCCGATTCCATCGCTTCAAGACCTAAGAAAAAAGTGGAAATGGATACCACACTAGAAATCCATGAACCAGTTCCAATGGCAGCTGATACGCAGGACTCGCATCCAGCACCTGCACCAAAGCCAGAAATACCTTTAGAGCCTGTACAAGTGACTGCAGCAGATGGGTCAGCTAAGATTCTACCAATTCAGCAAGAAAATGCTGATAACTTAGACCCTTATGATCCGACACAAGATCTGTCTAAGTATGTACCACCAACGCTAGAACTTCTAGAAGAATATGCTGATCAAAAAGTCCATATAGATAGAGAAGAGCTTGAGCTCAACAAGGACCAAATTATCAACACTCTCCTGAACTACAATATCAAGATTGTAAAAATTAGAGCTACAATAGGACCTACTGTAACACTTTACGAAATAGTGCCTGCTCCTGGAGTTAAGATTAGCAAAATCAAAAATCTTGAAGATGATATTGCACTGAGTCTGGCAGCTCTAGGCATCAGAATCATTGCGCCAATACCTGGTAAAGGAACTATTGGTATAGAAGTACCTAACAAGAAGAGTACGACAGTATCACTTAAGGAAGTATTGAGATCAGATAAATATCAAAATGGTAAGATGGACTTGCCGATTGCTTTAGGGAAGACAATCGCCAATGAAGTATTCGTAGCTGACCTTGCCAAGATGCCTCACCTTTTGATTGCAGGAGCTACGGGTCAAGGTAAGTCAGTAGGTATCAATACGATCTTGATGTCTCTACTCTATAAAAAGCACCCATCTCAGGTCAAGCTGGTATTAATAGATCCAAAGAAAGTCGAGTTATTCCCTTATGCCAATCTTGAAAAGCACTTCTTAGGCTTCTTGCCAGATGCAGAAGAGCCTATTATCACAGACACAGCTAAGGTTATCCATACGCTGAACTCTCTGACGATAGAGATGGATGAGAGATATGACCTATTGAAGAAGGCAAGAGCTAGAAATATCAAAGAATACAACGATAAGTTTACTAAGAGAAAGCTGAACCCACTTAATGGGCACAAATTCTTGCCATTTATAGTCTTGGTCATTGATGAGTTTGCAGATTTGATTATGACTGCCGGCAAAGAAGTAGAGCTACCTATCGCTAGGATTGCACAGCTTGCAAGAGCAGTAGGTATCCACATGATTATAGCAACGCAAAGACCTACAACTAACATCATCACTGGAATGATCAAGGCTAACTTCCCTGCCAGAATATCATTCAAGGTGACATCTCAGATTGACTCTAGGACTATTCTAGATGCCAAAGGAGCTGAGCAATTGATAGGTAGAGGGGATATGCTATTGACTGTAGGAAGTGACATCATTAGATTACAATGTGCATTCGTAGATACACCAGAAGTAGAAAGAGTGATAGACCATATTAGTGAACAACAAGGATTCCCACTTCCTTACCACCTTCCAGAATTCAAAGAAGAAGGCGACCTAGGTGGCAAAGGATCTAACCTAAAGTGGTCTGACTTAGATCCAATGTTTACTGATGCAGCCATACTAGTAGTCGGTGGGCAACATGGCTCGACTAGTATGATTCAGAGAAAACTGTCTCTCGGTTACAATAGAGCAGGTCGTATCATGGATCAAATGGAGCAACTGAGCATAGTAGGTCCTACCAATGGTAGCAAGCCAAGAGAAGTCTACTTCTTGACTGAATCAGACCTCATGCAGCATATTGACATGCTGAAGAATGCTTAGTCAATACAATTACCGTAAGCGATAAAATAAGGATTAAGAAGGTTCTCTTTGTTGTATGACAAAGGCTTCTTAGTCTCATTGTTGATGACACTTCCTCCTGCTTCTTCTAATACTATTTGGGCTGCTCCTGTATCCCACTCCATAGTAGGCGCTAATCTTGGATAGACATGTGCCCCACCCTCAGCAAGTACTAGGAACTTAAGTGAACTACCCTTAGATACTGTATCAGGAGTATCAAGTGCATCCAAAAATGCTTGTGTATCATCGTTGAGATGAGATCGTGAACAGACTACACCTAGACCCTTATCTCGCATTGTAAATGTATTAGCCACAAGCTTTGTCGTAACTCCATTGTGCTCCTTGTAACTTCCCCAATCTTTCAAACCATAAAAGAGCTCTTCGCCAACAGGCTTGAATACAAATCCCATCACAATAGCATTGCCCTTAATCAACGCAATATTAACTGTGAACTCTCCATTTCGCTTTATGAATTCTTTAGTGCCATCTAGAGGATCTACCAACCAGCAATAGTCATAGTCCTTTCTTTCTGAATAGTCAATCGTCTTATTCTCTTCCGAAATAATTGGGATAGAGGGATCTAAGGCAATTAATCCCTTGCAAATAATATCATTGGCCCACTGATCAGCACGAGTAAGTGGCGAGTCATCACCCTTCATTTCTACATTAAACGAATCTTCGTCTGCGTAGACTTCCATAATCGCCTTGCCTGCCTCTCTGCAGATACTTCCTAGTGCTGGGATAAATGTTTGTAACTCCTTCATAGTGTGGTTGACTTATCAAATGAGCCACAAATGTACTAAAAAGATAATCACATATTTAAGTCGCCCATCCTACATATGATATATAGTTCTTATGTGTATCAGTCTGCGCAATTTTTATTTGCTTTCAGGGCTGCAAAACCAAATAAATCGTTATATTTGGTATTATAGTCATAGGGTGTCTGTAATTTCGTTGCCTTGTCGAATGTCAATTCGGCAAGGTTTTTTTGT
>JAHDHH010000064.1:18489-19876 GCA_020631405.1 Saprospiraceae bacterium | reverse complement strand
AAAAACGCACTTACTTTATTTTGTTTAGTGATAACACCACTATTTTCATTCGCTCAGCAGCCAGCGGATCTATTTACTATTAACGAGGCAGCGGACAGACACACCGACTTTGTAAACAACGCACTAGCATTAGAATTGAATGAAGAAGCCTTCACTTCAATGATGAAGAATGCTCGAGGAATCAGACAAATCAATCTACCGATTAATGAAGAAGAAGAGGTAACCATCACACTAGAGCAAGCAGACATCTTTGCCAGTGATTACAAAGTATACCTATCAAGCGACAGAAGCCAGGCGCTCAAGATGGATAATAGCATGCAATTCTGGGGAAAAGTAGAAGGTGAAGACCATTCAATGGTAGCATTGAGCCTAACAGAAGATAACATTGCCGCTTCATTTTCAATAGAAGGCGATAATTATAACTTATCAAGAGTAAGTGAAAATAACTACTTACTATTCAAGGAACACGATGTAAAGGAGCAACCGTCTATGGATTGTGCGACTGATGATCATGTGCATTTTGTAGGTAGTGACACACCAGCGAGTACTAACAAGAATCCATCTGATTGCGTAAATGTATACGTAGAAGTAGAGCACCAATTATTCCAAGAGAAAGGAACTGTAAACAATACATACAATTATGTACTAGCAGTATTCAACCAAGTATCATTACTATACAAGAATGACGGAATCAATGTAAAGTTATCAGAGATGATCATTTGGGATACACAAGATCCTTACACAGGATACTCAACGTATGAGCACCTAAGTTCATTCAGAAGCGCACTTAACGGAAACTTTAATGGAGATATAGCTCACCTTGTAGGTGTAGAAGGTGGCGGAGGAGTAGCCTATATTGATGTATTATGCAACAAGAGTTATGCAGCTGGATACAGTGATATAGGAACCAGTTTTTCAGAAGTACCCGTATATAGCTGGGCGGTAGAAGTAATGACTCATGAAATGGGACATAACCTAGGATCAAAGCACACGCACGCTTGTGCATGGAATGGTAATAATACAGCGATTGATGGTTGTGGTCCTGCACTAGGTTATAGCGAAGGCTGTGATGCACCCGTACCAACAAAAGGAACAATCATGAGTTATTGCCACTTGCTTTCAGGAGTAGGTATCGACTTTAACTTAGGTTTCGGTGCACAGCCAGCGGCACTACTAAGAGATAGAGTGGCAAATGCATCATGCTTACAGATGTGTGAAGGCGATTGCACAACTACAGGTCAGACATGTGAAGACGGTGACCCATGTACAACAGGCGAAACTATAGACGAATTCTGTGAGTGTACAGGAGGAACAACAATCGATGCGGATAATGATGGTTACTGTGATGTAAATGACCCTAATGATAATGATGGATGTATTCCAGATG
>JAHDHH010000064.1:0-18389 GCA_020631405.1 Saprospiraceae bacterium | reverse complement strand
GATGGTTACTGTGATGTAAATGACCCTAATGATAATGATGGATGTATTCCAGATGGTAGCTCTCAAGATTGTCAGCCAGATGTTGATGACGAAAATGGTTGCGTTATCAAGTCTTTAGAATACTTTGAAGAAGGTTTAGGAGTCTGGATCGATGGTGGCGATGATGCGCATAGAGTTGATTTTGAACAGTATGCAACATCAGGTGCGTTTTCTTTCAGATTAAGAGATAACTCAGGGATGGCCTCATCTCTATATACAAATCCTATAGCATTGAATGATGCACATTCAATCGAATTTTCTGCAGCCTTATATGCCGTGAGCATGGAAAATGGCGAAGACTTTATGTTGGAATTATCTTTCGACAATGGCCAGAACTTTTACGTTGCTAAGCGATGGGTAGCGGGTACTGATTTTGAAAACGATTCAAGATATTATATCAATGCCTTGATCGAGAATGTACCAACTACTGAATCATATGTAGTGATGCGATTGCGAAACGATGCATCATCAAACTCAGATATGATCTACTTGGATGATCTAAATGTAAAATTCTGTGGACAGACCTTTATTTGTCTAGAAGAAGGAGATGCATGTGATGATGGTGATGATTGTACGGTAGGCGATGTGATCAATGAATTCTGCGAGTGTGCAGGAACATATGTAGATAACGATGAAGATGGCTTCTGTGTAGGCGAAGATCCAGATGATAATAACCCTTGCTTCCCTGATTCTAGTTCACCAAATTGTGACACAGAGGGTGGATGCCAAGAGATTATCAATTCAGACTTCGAAAGTGGCTGGGGTATCTGGAATGATGGAGGTAGCGATGCAGCTAGATCATTAAACTTCTCTTCATATGCAAACTCAGGTGCATACTGTGTGAGATTGCGAGACAATTCAAGATGGCAAAGTTCAATATTTACGGATGTATTCTCACTAGATGGCTATAACACCGTAAAGATCAACTTCACCTTTGTAGGAAAGAGTATGGAGTATGGTGAAGATCTATACTTAGAGATCTCAAACAATGGAGGTAACAACTTCAAAACGATCCAGCGATGGAGACAAGGAATAGAGTTTAACAATGACGCGAGATACTTCATAGAAACTTCATTGACAGGTTATGAGTTGAACGATAACATGATGGTACGCTTGCGATGTGATGCTTCAGGAAATGCAGATTGGGTATACATAGATGATGTAGTTATCGAGGCCTGCCAAGAAGGAAGTACATACGATAATATCACAGAATTAGAAGGACCTGACTTTGCTTTAATTGAAGATGATATAGATGCGTATGATTATGAGACCGAAGAGGAAATAGTGGATGAAGCAGAACCAGTGATCTCGCACATGTACCCAAGTCCTGCCCAAAGAGGCCAGACAGTAAAAATTGAATTAGAATCCGCACTAGCGGAAGCAACACTGCAAATATTTGATGTACAAGGAAGAATGATCCAAACATCAGACGTATCTAACGTTCTTGAAACTAGCATTCCGACTAACGAGTTAAATGCAGGATACTACATAGTCAACATCGTAACGCATAATGGTATAGATAGTAAAAAGTTAATTGTTGTTGATTAGTATTGGATTATTTATGTAATCAAAAATGGAGGCCCGTTAACGAACGGGCCTTTTTTACTCTCCCACAGAAGACTACGCATAGAATTGTAACATATATAAGATAAAAGATTGTAAAACAATGGATATCACATTAGGGTAAGAAATAATATAATGTGTCCTTATAGTGAATGACAACAACAGGAACCCAAGACCGACTACTAGTACTGCAGTCTGAATGTCCTGAAAGCACAAAGACTAATTGTTGTTGTTGATTTTACATAAGGTTATTTAAATAATCTATAGAGGCCTGCTTCATGCAGGCCTTTTTATATTTAAAAAATATTCATATAAAAATATTGTTTTCATTCTCAGTCTAGATACCTTTACACTTTAAGTAACCAGAGGATTAAAGGACTTCCTTAAATCTTCTAAAATAGCCAACCTACATGAAGGTAGATGTTCTACTTGGTCTCCAATGGGGAGATGAAGGCAAAGGAAAGATAGTAGACTATTTATCACCACAATATGACCTTATCGCAAGATTTCAAGGAGGTCCTAATGCAGGACACACCTTAGTCATAAACGGCGAAAAAACAGTGCTTCACATTATTCCATCCGGAATCTTTAGGGAAGAAGTGCAGAATGTAATAGGAAATGGTGTAGTCATAGATCCTCATATATTAATGAAAGAGATTGATGGCTTGAAAGCAAAGGGACTATCCTTACACAATCTATTCATTGCAAAAAAAGCGCACCTTATCTTACCAACACATAGATACCTGGACGCTGCATCAGAGAATGCAAAAGGCAAGCAAAAAATAGGTTCTACATTAAAAGGTATAGGGCCGACTTATATGGATAAAACGGGTCGAAATGGGATACGAGTAGGGGATATCTTCAGTCCTAATTTCATGGAAAAATATAATGGCCTAAAAGAAAAGCATCAAGCACTATTACAGATTTATCCAGATATAGAATTTGATTTAGAGGGGGAGGAAGAGCGATTCCATGAAGCTGTGGAACGAATGCGATCTTTACAAACCATAGACGGGCCTTACTTTATAAATAAAGCACTAAAAGAAGGTAAACGAATTTTAGCTGAAGGGGCACAAGGCTCTATGTTAGATATCGATTATGGTACCTATCCATACGTTACGTCTTCTAATACAGTTACAGCTGGTGTTTGTACAGGTCTTGGTGTGGCTCCAAAAAATATCGGAAAAGTGATTGGTATTACTAAAGCCTATTGTACTCGTGTAGGTAGTGGCAATTTTCCATCTGAGTTATTTGACGAAAATGCAGAAACCTTACAACGTGTAGGCCATGAATTTGGTGCTACAACAGGTAGACCCCGCCGGTGTGGATGGATAGATCTTCCCCAATTAAAATACGTGAGTATGATTAACGGAGTGGACGAGATCTGCCTGACTAAAATAGATGTACTCAATGAATTCGAATCATTTGGTGTGGTAGATGCATATGTTGAAAATGGGCAACAGACAGATCGAATTCCATATGACCTAAACGAAAATATAGGGGTTCATACCACCCAAGTAGAAGGCTGGAATAAAGACGTAAAGGCCCAGCAGTTTGCTGAGCTTCCAGATAAAGCACAGGCATATATAAAATATCTTGAAGCTCAATTAAATACACCCATTAGCTTGATTAGTATTGGTCCGGGGCGTGATGAAATAGTCCTTCGCTAAATCAAACTATGCGAGATTCATTCATTCGGGCTAGAGCTTATTTTTCCATTCCTTTATTAATAAGGCATGGTAAGAGGATACGCAAGGAAGTTCCGACTTTGCCAGAAGCAGAGGATCTGAGACACACCTACCTAGTGCCTGGGAAAGAAAAAAAACAACTGCTTTTTATAGGCGAAAGCACCATAGCAGGCGTTGGCGTGACTTCTCAAAAAGAGGGTATAGCGGGACACTTCAGTCAATACCTTAGCAGAAAAAGAAACCACAGTGTCGCTTATAGCGTTTATGCACGAAGTGGTTATACCATGCAAAGAGTACATGAAAAATTACTTAAGTGGGTGGAAGAAACAACAGCTGACCTAATCATCGTGGCTATGGGTGGAAATGATGCATTTACCTTGACATCACCAGCTGCTTGGAAAAAAAATACGAAGCAGACCTTAGACACAATAATAACTCGATTTCCATCTACGCCAATCCTATTTTTAAACATGCCGCCTATTCGTCATTTTCCGGCCTTTAGTCCTGTAATCAAAAAGAATATTGGAGATTGGGTGGATATGCTAGGCAGGCATCTTAGCGATGTATTAATGGATTATCCTACAGTGCACTATATGAATGACACGATTGTGCTTGACGAATGGCTTGAAAAATTCGATAATAAGTATGATGAATGGCACTTCTTTAGTGATGGCGTTCACCCTTCAGGATTCACCTATAAGTTATGGGCCGAACAAGCCTGCGATTTTGCCTTAGATAATGAATTAATTTAATAGGCCTTAATAATGTACTGGTGCTCTAGACTACGGTCATCAACAGTTACACCTTCAAAGCCAGCCGCGTACAGATCTTCTTCGACTATATGCATGAGTACCCGGTCTTCATAGGCCGGAGCTTCAATGGGTAATCGACGCACCTTAAAATCCACTATAAATAATTGATCTCCCGGCTTCATGATGGATCGCAAGGTTTTGAAATATTGTAAACGGTCCAAGTAAGCAACGGTGTTTACTATTAGATAAATATCAGCTTCACCCTTTTGAAGTAAAGGATCCTCAGGTAAAGCCAAACGAGTTTCTAACTTGGATTGCAAATCACTAGACATTGTATTTCGAAAGGCATCGATTAATTGTAACATGCTGCTATCGATATCAATCGCAATCACTTTTTTGGCATCTCTTACCAGCCTAAATGAGAAATAACCAGTCCCCGCCCCAATGTCTGCTATCGTCTTATCAGCGATATGACCCATCTTTTGGATAACGACATTAGGCTTTTGCCATGAAGCACGATCGCCTTTTTCTACCGTAGATAATGTACCTTTTTCTTGAGTCTTATCCTGAGAAGATGAGGGGGCAGTGCTTGGCATAGTTGTATCACTTGTACAGGATGATATCAGTACGAGCAACCCTAATAAAGACCAGAAGATAAGTAAGCGGATTTGCATTAATGCTAAATTACAAAACCTCTACACTATTTATAATATAGATTTTTTAGTTCTGTTGGGCACCCCCCTGATATATATCAGGGTCGGGTCATTCCAGGCTGTTCTGCACATGCAGAACCACGGTCTTTATACCTCGTTCCTCGGCACTACAGACACGATTTCATCGTCCTTCCATCCCCCTGGTGCAGTATGCAAAATATGACTTCGTATAGTATCATAAACCATAATAGTAAAACCCACTTCTCTTGCCTACATCACTTCGTAAAGAACATTTTCTGATAGATAAAAATGGAAATTGAGATAAAATAATCTAAATGCATGGATTATCTTACATATATATTAAATACTTAATATGTACCATTTCATTTTGTTAATACCTTGCAAATGAAATAATTATATATTTTACAAATACTAAATGTATGTGATATGTTAATCTCTAACTAATTATTATTCAGCCAACATTAGGCTGTTTACATTTGTACAGTCCCCAAAAGACAAACTATAACCAAAACCGATTTAGAGAATGACCCTTCTCGATTTGAACACACATCATGGGTGTACCCCTATCCGTACATCTTTATCACGTTCCAAGGTGAGATCAACCAAGGTGGTTGATGTAGGTTTCTGTTCGTATACAACAAGATTTGTATCGATTGGGAATTCCTGTCTCGGTTTGAAAAACCAAGTAAGTCTATCAATGGGTGACAACTCAAAAGGATTTGAGTGCTTCACTTTTTTTATTCTACTTTTTAAACCAAGACAAAAATGGAACACTCAATTACTAAAAAGCTAGCTAGTCTAGCGACACTCTTCCTTTTGGTATGTTTTGCAGCTAATGTGCTGAGAGCACAATGCCCAGCTGATCCTCTTGATTCATCTTGCTTTGATGAAGTATCATCTGATGCCTATGCGAATTATGCAAATGTTGTGATTGCTGAAGTGTCAGGAGATGCTGGCCAATCTGATGCTTGTAATGATGCTATAGTTGAAATCGCTGGACCTCCGGGTACTAACATCGGATGTATGGTTCTAACAGATACGGAATGGGCTGTGCTTATTCCGCCTGGAACCTTACTACCGGCAGATGGCGTATATGTTATCGCCTGCGCTACAGGAAGCACTAATTGTGGTGTTGGGATCAATGGAGCTAGTAATGGTCTCATTGCCGATGGAACCGAAGGTGATTTCAACCCAGGATTACCCATAGATTTAGATGTTTGTGATCCGGCCAATGCTTCTTTCTATGACCCAGCAGCTTCAGGGTTTACCTTAGATAATGCGGGTAACCAAGGACTAAATGGCGATGGGGAACAAGTATTTATGTTTCTGCCGGATGGTACACCTTGGGATGGGATTGTATGGGATGGCGGAGGTTCCGGAAATGCGGACCACGTTTCAGTTTCAGTAAATGGAAATGACTATACTCTAGGAGATAATGACGGAAATGGAGTCGTAAATGATAATCCAGGCACAGTTCCTGGTGGAAGGGGAGATGGAGGTAATGCTACGGCGGTTCCAGTCCTTCCGACTAACGCAGCTTGTCCATGTAATACCCCTGACAATCCAGGCACATTTACAGTTCCAGCTATTGGCGGAGCGAATGATGATAATGGAAATGGAGGCCCGTTATGGACAGCATGGACGACCAGCGATCACGTCGGTTGTAATTCTTCTTTTATACGATTGGATCCAGGTAGTTCTGCTGGTGGTTTTGGTGGTTCGCCATCACATATGGATGGCCAAGTAGATGATGCTACCCAGAGTACTTGTGGAAATAATACCGATGCTGGTTCAGCTGAGGGAATGGATGGCGACTTTGGAGAGTCTACTATTACTAGTGAAATTTTTAACCCCGATCCAATAACAGGAGGTGGATATACGCCTTCCGCATGCGGTGATGCTTCTGCAGAATGGGCATATACCGATCACCCAACTCCAGGCGAACCAAATGATGATCCGACCTTTGTTTTTTATGTTGATAATGATGTCCTATGCGATCCGTCTGGTACAGTTACATTTACTGTTGAGGTATATAATTGGCAGCATGTTTCAGATAACACGGATACAGACTCTGGAATTGATAATTTACAAAGTGGTTCATTGGTGAACGATCCTTTAATAGGCTTGGATCAAACTTGGATGACCTACAGCGTTTCTGGAGAAACGACCACGATGACCTATACAGCCGGTCCGTTCCCTGCTGGAGGGACATATGATTTTGATCTAGTATGGGATGACTTTACAAATTGTTGTGGTACTTCAAAAAACCCTGGCACACAATCAAATCCAAACGAATGCTATGAGGTGGCTCACTTTTCAATAAAAGTGGCAGAAGAGTTATCATATGATTGTGATGGTGATGGGGTAGCGGATGATCCACAAACACCTTGCGCTATTTCTTGTGATCCAGCACCGCCGGTGCCTGGGGCTATAAATATTAATGATTACATCACGGGAGGAACTGGAGATCTGACATTTACATTATCAGATGATGCAGGCATCAATACAGATGAAATTAATTCATCTGGTGTTTTTCTTTTACCTACGGATGTAGATGCAGGACCTTACACAGTAACCATCGTAGATAATGGGGACTGTTCGTTCGGAAGTCTAAGCATTACTATAGCAGATAATTGCGAACTCCCACCTGTTTGTCCGTCCAATTTGGATAATACAGGGACTACGGCTAATGGTGATGTTTGTCCAGGTGATATGGTGGATCTTTGTTTAGATGGAGATGATTTACCAGCGGGCGGAACGATAACGTGGTACGCAACCACTGATGGCTCGGATCCGATAATTGTTGATGGGGCTGCCCCATCTGCTACTGTAGGAGCAACGGCAATAAATATTGGGTCAGTGGCTATCCCAGCCGTGATGACTATCGTACCGAGTAATACAAAACCGGTAGTTAATGAAGTACTATATAATCCAGCCGCGGCTGACGGTACCACAGGTGCTAATGGTGAGTTCATAGAGATTGCAGCAGTACCGGGTACAGACCTTTCTGGATATTTAGTTTTTGATCCAGATTGGTCCATTATACTTCCGGCTGGGACTACTGTTCCTGCAAGTGGGTTCTTTGTACTTGGATTTAGTGAGGCAGAATTACCTACTGGCAAATCAGTAAGCTTAAATATTGATGATATACCTGCTGACAACATCGGAGGTTCTCCAATGACCTTAACAAATGGTACAGAATTGGTGGGATTATCAGAACCAGATGGAGCAGGCGGATTTACCTTTTGCACAGGAGTAGAATGGGGGGGTACTGATAGTGATAATGTAACACCTCTAGGTACAGCCGGAGGAGGAGGAAGCTATGATTTTTCAGCGGAAACCTTTGAAACTTCAACCAGTAGTGAAGGAAACGGGGAAAGTATTGGACTTATAGTCGATGGAGATATCACTTCTGGTTATGACGAGAGCGGAGACATTACAGATAGTGCGGGTGAAAACACGGGTGGCTGCCCCAATGTAATGGTGCCTCCTGCCGAAGTTGAATGTATAAGTTATACAGTGCCAGATTTGTGTAGCATGTCCCCGGCTACCCTTACCATTGAAGCCATTATTGAGCCTATAGACCCCGCGTGTACAGGAGCTGATTTTAACTACGTTGGGGCGACAAGTTCATATACTGTTGATTGCCCAGAAGCATCAATTATGGCGACGACCATTTCTGGTTGTAGCTCTGATTTTCCTGCAGGTGTAATGATCCCAGTGACCATAATAGGTGGAACAGGACCCTACCAAATAGATTGGACGATTGATGGAGTAGCCCAAGCACCGACAATAATTAGTTCTGGGGGGAATATAGTTGTACCTGTTCCGATGATGGGGAAAGTAAATGTAACAGGTGTTACGGATACCTCTACCGGAGGTTGTGTTGGATCGGTAAGCGATGTAGAAATTTGTGTTGAAGTTTTAGATCCGCCAAAGGCTACAATAATGTCTGCAACGGCTGCCACAAGTTGTATGCCATGCGATGGAACAGTTACTATAACGTTCACCAACATCCCAGAATCAGGACTAGAATTTGAATATACCATTGATGGAAATGGGCCTTTTGCTGCTTCTGCTAGCAGTTCACCATATATCCTCATGGGGGCTTGTGCAGGTAGCTATGAAATAGTGTCAGTGGAAGGTACATGTGTAGGTACTTTTTCAGGTACGGCAACAGTTGATCCGCCAGTTGGTACTCCAGCAATTTCAATTACAACGCAGCCAGAGGCAATTTGTAATGATGGTTCAATTGAAATAGATCTTACAACTGTTGAAATGAGCCCTGAGTATAATCAAACAACACATTCATTTTTCAATGTAAATCCATTGACATTACCTGAATCCGCATGGTCCGCGGCACAATTAAGCAATACTACACTGTCGGGCATTACATCTAATCAAACCATCTGGGTATTATACCAAGATATTCCAGCCCCTCCAGAAAGTGGCTGCGTTTCGGTAGCTACCATAAATGTCACAGTGGATCCAGATTTATGCGTTTTTGATCTTGCTTTAACCAAAGCAGTAAATACAGGAAAAACACCACCGCCATATGCCCCAGGTGATGCGGTGGTATACACTATCTGTGTGTTTAATCAAGGCTTGCTAACGGCTGCGAATACACAAGTAATGGATTATGGATCGGCTGAAGGTGATTTAATTAATCCAACCTTACCAGCTCCTTTGTGCTTATTTCCAACACAAAGTACCCAAGGAACACCCTTAACTATTACGGCTATGACCAATAGTGTTTTCAGTATAAGTAATCTCGAGCCAGGAGAAGATGTCTGTGTAGATATTCAATATACTATTTCCGACGAACCGTCAGGGCCAAGTATCATAAATAATGCCGAAATAACAGCGGACTCTGGAGATGATATTGACAGTATTCCAAATGATAATACAGATGATGACCCAGACCCAAATGATGATAGCACAGATGATGGCAATAATGACAATAGCGATCGAGACCCATCTGATGATGACTTTGATCCAGCAGTGATTAAAGTATTATTATGTCCTGAAATAGGGTCATTTATCGAACCGGCAAATATTTGTGAAGGTGAAGAAGTAAGCCTAGAATTAACAGGGCTGGCAAACATGGCTTTAGCTGAAAATTGCGACCAAGATTATGGCATAAAGTTCGTCACTTCAGGTGCTGATGGAGACGCTCCAGCAGATGCATCAGAAGCATATAGCTTACCCACGTGCTTAGCAGAAGTTACCTTCGCTGAACTTACGGGTTCTAATCCGAATCGAGTGGCTTCAGGACTTGCCACGGGCCTTACACCGGGTGTATACCAAATTTGTGCAGTGCTTACTCCACAACCAGGCAATCCGCCAAATGATGATCTGGATACTTGCGGTCCTTACTTGTGCATCGAAGTTGAAGTATTCGACAATCCAGAAGTAGCACCTGAAGGCACCACCATGTGCATAACGCCTGAAATGAATACACTTGACATTGACGGAAATCCTAGTGGAGGCGATGGAGTCTACACGCATTTGTGGTCCATTACTGATGATGGTGGTGTACTAGGAGTGACATTGGACAACCCAGATACTGAAACAGTTACACTAAATCTATCAGGTGTAAATACAGAAGAAATCTTTGGAAAATTCACGCTCAACCTAAGCTATCAAGTAACAGATGGCAATGGCTGCGCATCAGAAATAACAGAAATGGAAATAGTAGTAATTATCCCACAATGTGGCACATTCCCCTGGGATGGCCAAGAATAAATAACGGTTACTAAGCAAAACAATCTCAATTAAGAAATCTCTCAATAATCGAACAATGGTAAACCCAATTACAGAAAACGTAATCCGAAAGATCTCAAATTCCTACGTAGCAATAACCTTGCTTTGTCTAATAGGAACGTTTGCAAATGCACAAGTATGCACCATCACCATAGATCCCATTACAAGTATAACTTGTAATGATGACGGGACGTATGATGTAGAAATTTGCTTTGCACATGCTAATCCTATCTCTAGCGCTCTAGTAGATATAAGCCTAAATGATGGGACAGCGGATATAGCAACAATGGAGGATGTGCCTTCAAGCAGCTTAGCCCAATGTGTGACTTTTGAAGATGTGACAACGGATAATAATGATACAGATATTACTGTATCCATTATAGAGCCAGCAGATCTTGTCGTTCCTATGGTCGGGGACGATGTATTTATTTCATTCATTAATGATGGCCCTCTCGGAGGAGGAGGTTTAGATGAATGTATGGGAGAATCTATTACCATTTATAATTATTATACAGATGCCTCTGGTGCCTGTGCTGATATCGATATCAGTGGATTTCAATATGATGACGAAGAAAATATTCTTCACACATTTCCTGCAGGTACGGTTGTTCCGGCAGGTACTTCATTAACCCTAAGTGTGGCAGAGATGGATATTTCGGGTAGCCCTGGGGATATTACCATGTGTGGATCTTCACAACTATCAAATAGTGGTGAAACCATCTTTTTGTACGATGCGGGTGGAGCTACCATTGACTCAGCTACAGGCGATGCGCCTAATGACGGTAGCATGGTAGAAAGTCCAGGCTTGGCAGCATATGGCCCTGCACCCACTTGTGAATCATGTGAAGCCGAAGCTATGTATACGGAGCCTAATTGTTGTGTAGAGCCTAGTTTCACTGCGATTGCAGTGTGTAATGATGGTGTAGATGATGCTACCATAGGTATGTATTTTGTAGAGATTGAAGTAACGGATTTAGGAACAGCCACAACAATTGATGTTAATGTAGGAGGAACTACGGACTCGCAAGGAGCTAGTACTGTAGGTGTAGGTTTGGGTACCTTCGTTTTTGGTCCATTTACGCACACCGATGGTCCTGCTGGTTCGAATGGTATCCAGTCTGCTGTGGTTTCAGATAATGAGGATGAAGATTGTAATGCTACTCTTGAAGTTGTAGAAACATTTTGTGGTTTTGACCCTACAGGAGATATGGACGGTAATACAGATCCGATTGAAGATGAACCACTTCACTCATCCGGATTTACCTGCCAGTGCGATGAAAATGCAGAAACACCAGTTACGATTTTGGCACAAGCTACGCCTGGTTCTTTTGTTGCAGGAGGTAGTTCAATGTTACTTCAGGTATATGTGCTTACGGATTGTGAAGACAACATTTTAGATGTAAATAATAGTGGATATTTTGGCCCGGCGATGCCTCAATTAGCAGATGGTACATACAGTGTATATTCCATAAATGTATCAGTTATGGATTACGCTACACTAAGTCCATTATTAGTCGTAGGAAATCCAGTAGATGTTGCTTTAGATGCGGTAGACGGATTATGTGCTTCTGGAGATTGCGCGGTAACATTTGATATCTCATGTGCTTGCTGCAATCCTGATGCAGGTATCGCAGCAGCAGAGAGTTGTGCATCTATTTGTGCAGATGAATCTACTGGACTAGCCAGCGCAGGTTCAGTAATCGATGTGGCTGTTACTTTCGGAGGGCTGCCTGAAGCTGATTTGTATGCCTATGCCTTTTTGATTACAGATGATGCAGGCAATATTGTTAATGTGGTACCTTCTTTAATGTATAATGCGGCCACACCGGCTAACTTTAATGAAGATGTAGCACTTCAATCATTTACAGGCGCTATGTTGGCTCCAGGTGATTATTGTATTCATGGTTTACACTATCTAAATCAAACTATTGACCCTTGTACAGGAGAACAAACCCCTATTTCAGCAACTATAGCTGAGATTCAAGGATGGGTCGGAACCGTAACGGTCGCTGATATTTTAGCGGATGGTACCTATCCAGATCTATTTGAATTGAATGGAGCAGTCACGGCAGCAGGGACAGCTTTAACTCACGATATTTGCGCTGATCTCATAGCAGATGATTGCGTTGCATTCACGATTTTAGACCTAATCGAAATGGAAGCCAGCGCGCAATGTGTAGATGGAGCAGGCGAACCAGCAGCAGTAGGAGAGTGGTTTGTAAATGTTGATCCGGTAACAGGAGGTACAGGTACATACTCAGTGGCAGACGATCAAGGGACGACATTGAACACCCCTAATAATGGAACTGGATATCTATTTGGTCCATACGATAGTAATGAGCCGGTAGTGATGATAACATACACAGCTACAGATGATAATAGTAGTAATGGGGATGATTGCGAAGATTGCGAAGGAACCCTCATGGTAGACGCGCCTACATTTCCAAATGTGCTGGCTTCAGGAATGAGTGTATGTGAAGAAGATGAATTAGCCTTATCTGAAATTGGAGGTGAGGCTACATCATGGACTTGGACCACGGATGCAGCTAATGGATTTAGTTCGACATTGCAATCGCCAGTAGTAACCACCGCAGCCGAACATCCGCTGGATGATGGCATATATACAGTAGTTGGAAGGAATGATGAACAGTGTGCAGACGAAGATGAAGTAGAAATCTTTGTAAATCCAGTACCTGTTTTTACACTCCAACCAACATCACAATATATCTGTGAAGGTGATGAGGTGATTTTAGAGGTAGCAGCAGAAGTAGAAGAGTTTGTTCACCTAACTGACCTGCCGTCAACGCTTACCTTCAATGTATATGTAGAAGGCAATCTGGTCACAAGTGTTACAGATGACGATGATGATGGTGCCGTTAGTATTTCATTTCCTGCAGCGACAAATATGCTTTGTGGCAGCTTTACGGTAGAAGCTGTTGCGGATCATAACCCTGATCCTGATTGTGTAGCGGTAAGTGACGAGTTTGAAATATTTGTCCATACGCCAGATGCGATGGTTTGCAATGACTTGATAAATCTAGGTATGAATAATGCCTGTGAAGTACAATTTGATGCGTCTACATTTTTGGAAGGCGAACCTATGATTTGTGGGTCTCATAACGAAGAGTACTATGATACCTTCTTTGAAGCATATATACTTTCTGAATCAGGAGATACACTTAGAACAGATGATGATCTAAGTGATTACATCGGCCAATGTTTAAATTTTGAAGTACTTGATCTTTGCAACTTTAATAAGTGTTGGGGTGAGGTATGTATAGAAGATAAAGTAGCACCACAGATCATCTGTGAGACACCTATGTGTGAACTTACGTCATTAGTGAGTGAGTGGGATGATAATGATGACACCTTCGATCCAGATGCATTATGCTGGGCATTTGATGGAGGAGCACCAGAACCAGGCACTCTATACGATGTGATAGAATTTACAGCACCTTGTGATGGTGAATTTACATTCACAATGGAAGACAGCGAAGATTTTGATGGCATTGCTGGAATTTATGAAGGGCCTTTTGATCCATTAAATTCTTGCGTAAACCTAATCGCTGGTGATGATGATCTGCCTGGCGTTTTCGAATCTGAACCGGCATTTACTGTAGTTCTTACTGAAGGATCTACCTACTATCTGGTGAGTAGTACTTGGGGTACTGGACAAATGGGCGTATATACATGGAACTTTGAAGGTCCATGTGCTCTTACCACACCTTGTGTGTTTAAGTGTCATGAGTTTGATGCCGCCTTAAATAGTGAAGACTGGAATGAGATATGCTTGCCAGAACCAGAAGTGTTAGACTGTCAAGAATATACCTTGGATTTTTATGATAGATATGAATATGCAGACCCTAATCACACGGGCTGCAGTTCTGTACAATTAACTCGAACATGGATTGCTGCTCATGATGGACCACATGGTGATCTGTCTGATACCTGCGAACAAGTGGTTCTTTTTGAGCCGATTCAATTGTATGAAACTTTTTGGCCAGATACAGCTATTGTGCTACCATGCGGATATCCTACAGAGCCAGAAGATATCATGGCGTACTTTGATAATCCGTTGACCAATGATCTAAATTGCGATTTTTCAGTCCTAGAAAATAATGAGGGTGTCAGTAAGGCATTTCCTTACTATGTCACAAAAGGTTGTGATGGTCAAGATCATTTTCAAGCGATCAATAAAAATGTCTGTAATGTATATGCAAGCTACACGGATAATGTAATCCCAGTGTGTGGCGATAGCGAATATTGTGATGGTAATGTCAAAATCATCAGAACTTGGACATTGCTTGATTGGTGTTCGCAAGATTATATCACAAGTGTGCAAGTGATCAAAAGCGCAGATACAACACCACCAACTATAGAAGTGAATACCTTCAATGGAACGATCGATCCTTGGACTTGTTTAGGTTCGTTTCCATTCCAAGAGCCAGAGCATATACAAGATGATTGTTCACATGTAGTCGATTATTGGGTGACGGGTCCAGGTACCATTACTTCAGTTAATGGTGATGGAAAGGCACCTTGGCAAGTGGTCGGCGCGCCAAAAGGTCCACAGATTTACCAATATCATGCAGCGGATTGTTGTGGTAATGTAGGATCAACTAATGTTGTAATAAATGTATTAGACGATGTGCCGCCTACACCTATTGTAAAAGAGGATCTAGTAGTTAGTTTAAGTGCATCGCCATTCGAAGTAGAAGATGGTATTGCTAAAATATATGCCGAGGACTTAGATAATGGTTCACATGATGGAAATTGTGGCCCTGTTCGATTCGAAGTGAGGCGAGTGCCAGGCGCCGCCACATGTTTTAATGAAGGAGTGAATGGATATAATAATAACTTAACATTCAATAACAACTTCGATGATAATGATAGTAATAATGATACTGATGGAGGTGCATTTGTTACGTTCTGTTGCATGGATTTAGACAGTACAGGAACAGATGCTTTGACAGGAAATCCCGTAGCCTATGGTTTCCACAAGGTGATCTTGAGAGTTTGGGATAGTGGGACGGATATGATACCGGAAACACCAGATGATAACTACAATGAGATTTGGGTTAATATTCGTGTAGAGGATAAGGTGCCTGCATTAGCTTGCCCGCCAGATGTAACTATTTGTTGCGGATGGGATCCAGATGATTTGGATAAATCAGGGATAGCATACGCATTAGGTAATTGCGGCATGTTGGATGTAGCCGTTAAGAATGACGCATACCTAGGTGGTTTCGATGAGGTCTGTAATGAAGGTCTTATCCGAAGAACATTCGATATAGCGGTATCAAGAGACACCACTAGTGGAGAAGTTACACAGTGGTTTGGTGTGGAATGTGAGCAGATCATCACAGTAGAGTGGGAGAGCTGCTGGGATCCTACTTGGCCAGGTGGACCTTTATCCGAAAGAGATCCAGATACAGGCGAATATCTATATGAGTACAAAGATTGTGTAGATGCGGAACAACCGTATTGCGGAGATGAAATAGATTGGCCAGATGATGAGACCATCATTTGTGATACCTACGAACACGAGGAACCCCAATGGCCAGCAGAAACTTGCGATCTGATCGGACTAAATCTTAAAAGCGATACCTTCTTTTTTGAAGAAGGAAATAGTCCAGAAAATCCTGATGGCGCTTGCTTCAAGGTACTTAACCATTGGACGTTGGTTAATTACTGTGTAGAATCAAGGTATCCTGATGAGCCTGGCGATGACGGAATTTTAGGGACAGATGATGATATTTCGTACAGCACATTCACACATACACAAGAATTGAAGTTTTATGATGAAGATCCACCAGAATTAAAAGTGGATACCATTTGTATTGCTGTGGATAGCGATTGTATTGCAGCTAAAGGAGATGCTGTGTTGGTAGCGAATGCTTGTGATATTGCCGGGGATTGCATGAGTGATTGGATCAAGTGGGAGATCTATATTGACCTTTGGTCTGATTGGACGACAGATTATGAATTTAGCAGTTTCGTTCCAAGAGTCGATTTAAATTTTGGAACACCACTAAATGAGTTATATGTGCCACCAAGTCAGAGTTGTTTGAATACGGAGATTATCTTGCCTGAAGATGTGCCGGCATCTAAATATGTCCATAGAGCGGTATGGAAAGCCTATGATGGTTGTGGTAATGTAACTACAGAAACAAGCTACTTTACGATTGAAGATAAGAAAGCACCGACACCATATTGTGTTAATTTGTCTACAGCACTTATGGATGATGGAACATTAGAAATTTGGGCCTGTGATATGGATCTAGGAAGTTTTGATAATTGTACACCGAATGAGAGTTTACGCTGGAGTTTTGGTGCTGATGATCTTCCGGTGGTAGAAAACCCAGCCTACAATGAAGATACAAGGTGTACAGCCAGAACCTTGGATTGCGATGATTTGGCAAATTCAGCGGACGGACTCATTGCTGTTGAAGTATATGTCTGGGATGAATGCGATAATTACGACTTCTGTAGAGTGGAAATAAACCTAGTAGATAATAATGAAAGTTGTGACGATCAAGGTGGATTACGATCTAGAATTGCCGGAGAAATCGAAACAGAAACAGGATTGGGAGTCCATGAAGTGCAGGTGCAAGTATTATCCAATCAGCCTGAATATCCAGTGAGCACTGATACAGATAGTGATGGACAATACATTACATTGAACCACCTAAATAATGAGAGCTACATAGTACAAGCCGAGAAAGATATCGAACATCTGAATGGTGTATCTACGCTTGACATTGTGCTCATCCAACGACACATATTAGGACTTCAAGATCTTGATTCTGCATATAAATTAATTGCAGCGGACGTCAATAATGATCAGAGTATTACGGCCTTTGACTTAGCGGAAATTCGAAAGCTGATCCTAGGAATCAACACCGAATTCCCTTCTAATACGTCTTGGCGATTTGCAGATGCAGACCAAAGTTTGAATCTTAATAATGCATTCAATTTCGATGAAATTCGGGCCATAGGCCAATTGACAACACATGAAGATTTTATGGATTTTGTAGGGATTAAGATTGGTGATGTAAATGGTTCCGTAATCCTGAATGCGACTGATGATACAGAAACTAGAAATGCCGATGAGATTTCACTTTCTTTCGAGAATGTAGAATATGAAGTAGGAGAAGAGTTTGTAGTGTGGTTCAATGTCCAAAATGAAGAGGAGTTACATGGTTTCCAGTTTAGCCTCTTACATGAGGGTATCGAATTGCAGGGTGTATTGGATGGATCATTACAGTTAGATCAATCAAATGTAGCTGCAGTAAGAGCTGGATTAAGTACTCTTTCTTGGCATGCTGCTGAAGCCATGAGTGTGCAGGAAGAGGAAGCGATCTTTGGCTTGAGTTTTAAAGCATTAGCGAATGGATCATTAGACAAATCCTTGGCTATCAATTCTTTGATTACAAAAGCTGAGGGGTATAATGGCGCGTTGGAAATTCTGGATATTAATCTAGCTAGTGGAATGAATGCCTTCAGTGTTTTCCAAAATGAACCGAATCCATTTGTGGATGAAACTATGATAAGCTTTAGTCTAGAAACAGAAGGGATGGCTACATTAAGCCTAAGAGATGTTACAGGTAAACTTGTATATAGTTTGTCGAACTATTATTCGGAAGGGCAACATTTTGTGAATATCCATGCAGATGACTTGGGAACAAGCGGGGTATTCTACTACACCTTAGAAAGTGGTGATCATTCACAAACACGTAAAATGATACTATTAGAATAAATCGGTTATTTTGAGCAAACATGGGACTAGCTCTCTGGTGCAATAGGCACCAGAAAGTTAGTGCTCATAAGCGCCTGAAGTAATCAATAATTATTAATCTGAACCTTTGATATGGAGCCTGATGCAACCCCCGCACAGGCTCTTTTTTTAT
>JAHDHH010000008.1:38200-84823 GCA_020631405.1 Saprospiraceae bacterium | reverse complement strand
AATGGATGTCCGATGGCAATAGCTCCTCCGTTGGGGTTAACTCTAGGGTCATCATCTACAAGACCCAGTGCCCTTGTACAAGCCAAACTTTGAGCTGAAAATGCTTCATTAAGCTCGATAACCCCGATATCATCGATGGTCAATCCAGCTTTTTGCAAGGCCTTCTCGGTGGCTTTAACAGGCCCAATACCCATAATTCTGGGCTCCACACCTACCACCGCTGATGTCACAATCCTAGCTAGTGGTTTGAGGTTATACTGCTTTACTGCATCCTCTGAAGCTATAATTACTGCTGCAGAACCATCATTGAGACCACTTGCATTACCGGCTGTGACAGTGCCATCCTTTTTGAATACTGTTCTAAGCTTTGCTAGTGTCTCTAGGTTCGTATCATGTCTGATAAATTCATCTTGATCGAATAGCAATGGTGTTTGCTTTCTTCTTGGAATCTCTAGGCCTACTATTTCCGTTGCTAATCTACCTCTCTTCTGAGCTTTAGAAGCTTTCATCTGCGACCAATAGGCGAACTTGTCTTGATCTGCTCTACTGATACTATACTTTTCTACAAGGTTCTCAGCTGTATTTCCCATAGCCTCAGTGCCGTACATCTCTGCCATTTTTGGATTGATAAACCTCCATCCAAAACTAGTATCATAGACCTTCATATCTCCGCCAAAGGCCCTACTCGACTTAGACATTGCTAAAGGTGCTCTAGTCATATGCTCTACTCCTCCACTAATCACCAGGTCGGCATCACCAGCCTTGATTGCCCTATTTGCATGGACAATACTTGACATTCCTGATGAGCAAAGGCGATTAATTGTTTCCCCCGGAACTGACCATGGTAGCCCCGCAAGTAGTAAGCCCATTCGAGCTACATTTCTATTGTCTTCTCCTGCTTGGTTGGCACACCCAATAATCACATCATCATAGGCATCAGCAGGAATACTTGGATTCCTCTCTACTACAGCTTTGATGACATGGGCTAATAAGTCATCAGTTCTAATCGATGACAATGCCCCTCTAAAACTTCCAAAGGCTGTCCTAACTCCATCAACAATGTATGCTTGCTTCATAAGTGATCACATTCTGTTTCGAATCGTAAAATTACAATAATACCAAAGCTTCCTTATCTTTAGTTTTTTCATCTTAATAATAATGCTACCCTTGAGACAATCTCAAAGGTAATTTGGTTTAAACCTCAAATAACACAATAAATGCTAACTTCAGATCACTATGCAGCTAAGCTCAGACTTGCCCATGACCAACGGCAGACTATCAAACCTCTCAGAACTGAAATAGGTACTGATGACATTGACTTATCCTATGCGATTCAAGACATTAACACCAACTACAGATTAGATAATGGAGCTCACATCGTAGGCAAGAAAATTGGCTTGACTTCATTTGCAGTGCAAAAACAATTAGGTGTCGACCAACCAGACTTCGGAATCCTCTTTGACGACATGGAAGTCCTTACTGGACAATCTATCAGCATGTCTCAATTAATGCAACCCAGAGTGGAAGCAGAAATTGCCTTCGTCCTTGGCGAAGACTTAGACTACCCTGGCATCACTGTTATAGATTTAATCGCAGCAATAGACTATGCTCTACCTTCTATTGAAATAGTAGGAAGCAGAATAGAAAACTGGGATATTAAAATCACAGATACGATTGCTGACAATGCCTCTGCTAGTCACTACGTACTTGGCCATACTCCAAGAACTACTGATGCTTATGATATGATTAACTGCAACATGTCAATGACTAAGAATGGAGAATTAGTCTCGACCGGAAGAGGGTCTGCTTGCCTTGGATCTCCACTTAATGCCGCCCTATGGCTTGCTAAAACAATGATTGCCTATGGTAAGCCACTTCAAGCTGGTGAGCTCATACTCTCAGGCGCTGTCGGACCAATGGTTAGTGTAGCAGCTGGAGATGATATTCACGCTGAAATAGAAGGACTTGGGACTGTATCGGTATCATTTACTGAATAAGAAGACAGATATGAATAAAACAAAAGTAGCCATCATTGGCCCAGGGAATATAGGGACAGATCTGATGATAAAAATCATGAGACTATCTGACACCCTAGAAATGTCTGTCATGGTAGGCATAGACCCAAACTCCGATGGGCTTGCCAGAGCAGAACGCATGGGCATTGCTACCTGTCACCAAGGAATTGATGGACTGATTGCAATGGATGAATGGTCAGATATTACCATTGTATTCGATGCTACCTCAGCTAAGGCTCATCACTACAATTGGAACAAAATCAAAGCATTCCCATCAAAGAGAATCATAGACCTCACTCCAGCTGCTATTGGACCATATGTAGTTCCACCTGTCAACCTTAAAGATCATCTCAATGCATCAAATATGAATATGGTGACTTGTGGTGGTCAAGCCACTATACCGATCGTAGCTGCAGTAAACCAAATAACCAACGTCCACTATGGTGAAATAGTAGCTTCGATAGCTAGTAAGTCAGCTGGACCAGGAACAAGAGCAAATATTGACGAATTCACAGAGACGACTGCCCAAGCAATAGAGCAAGTGGGAGGAGCGACTAGGGGCAAGGCCATCATCGTCCTCAATCCAGCAGAGCCGCCACTAGTGATGCGAGACACCGTCTTTACACTCTCCGAGCAAGCTGACCGAGAAGCCATCAGAGCCAGCATACATAAGATGGTTGCAGAAGTACAGCAATATGTTCCTGGCTACGAACTCCATCAAGAGGTGCAATTTGATGACATACCAGAAGATCAACCTGTATTCATTGAAGGACTTGGCCAATGTCATGGTCTCAAGACAACAGTACTCCTCAAAGTAAAAGGGGCTGGACACTACTTGCCAGAGTATGCAGGTAATCTTGATATTATGACAAGTGCTGCTCGACGAACTGCGGAAGCGTTGGTAAAGGACGTAACACTCTAAGTTGAAACACTTTTAAAATTCCAAACTTTTAAATCCCAAATCCCATGCTTCCCAAAAACTACTAAATAGATCTAAAAATATTGAAAAACTGTGAGCTAATTTTTTTAAATTCCACTAGATTAAATTCCAAAATCCTTGTTTTCCATAATGATCAAAATCCAAAAAACATTAAGTGTAGCATCATGAATGAACTTGAATGTCGTGCATTGAAATTTGCTATTGACGTTAGGCTCTTTGTAAAAAACCTACCTCGAAATACTGCATCTTTTGAAGATGGCAAACAGGTAATTAAGTCTTCAGGTTCGATCGGAGCCAACTATATTGAAGCTAATGAAAAACTTGGTGAAAAAGACTTAGTCTTTAGGATGAAGATTGCAAGGAAGGAAGCAAAGGAAACTGTCTACTGGCTCACTATCATTAGAGGTTCTAACGAATCAGGTGAAATAAGCATTGAAACAATTGATAGTTTAATCGATGAAGCAAATCAATTAAGAAAGATACTATCAGCTATCATAAATAAACTAAGTTCTTAAGTAATTTAAATAGTCTTTACCTTGTAAATAAATGCACTTTGGATTTTGGTTCTTGAACAATGGAATTTCATTTTAAGCAAAACATAATGACTACATTTAGTCTAAAAAATTAAAGCAAAGAATATGGCTCATCTGCCCTACATCCAAGACGTAACCCTTCGTGACGGCATGCATGCTATCAGACATCAATATGGTAAGGATAAAGTAAAAGCAATAGCTCTGGCTCTTGACAAAGCTGGAGTGGATGCTATAGAAATTGCCCATGGTGATGGCCTTGCTGGAGGTAGCTTTAATTACGGGTTCGGCAAACATACAGACTGGGACTGGTTGGCTGGGATTAAAGAGGAGCTCAAACATGCTAAGCTTACAACGCTGATCTTGCCTGGTATAGCTACTATTCATGACTTGAAGAAGGCTCGAGACCTTGGTGTTGAATCTGTGAGAGTAGCTACACATTGTACAGAGGCAGATATTTCACCCCAACATATCGATGCTGCCAAAAAGCTAGGGATGGACGTAGGTGGCTTCCTTATGATGGCACATATGAATAAGCCGAGCAAACTAGCCGAACAGGCTAAGATCATGGAAGATGCTGGTGCAGACTGTGTCTATGTAACGGATTCTGCCGGAGCACTAATGATGGATGGTGTGATAGATCGTATCAAGGCATTCCGAGATATATTAAAAGATGAAACTGAAATTGGTATTCATTGTCATCATAACCTATCGCTAGGTGTCGCTAATACCATTGTAGCCATGCAGCATGGCGCTAATAGAATGGATGCTTCATTGGCAGGAATGGGAGCAGGAGCGGGCAATTGCCCTCTGGAGGTATTGATTGCGGTGCTTAATAAGATGGGAGTAAAAACTAACTCTGACCTGTATCAGTTGATGGATTTGGCCGATGATGTGATCCGACCATTGCAGACTAGACCTGTGAGAGTAGATCGGGAGACTTTGTCACTTGGGTATGCTGGAGTTTACTCTAGTTTCTTACTCCATGCCGAAAGAGCTGCTGATAAGTATGGCCTAGATACACGAGCAATCTTACAAGAACTTGGCAACAGAAATATGGTTGGTGGTCAAGAAGATATGATTGTGGATGTGGCGCTGGATATGAAAAATCTAAGTCAATAAGAAGTCCCTTGATCATGAACAAGTCTACACTACCATCTTTGCTAATTACATTGTGCTTTATAGCTCATGCATTTACGTTAGTTGCCCAATCTGCAGTTTTGATTACTCCAAAAGATGTAGATAGATACTATCCAGAACAGAAAGAATTTTACCTAGAGTACTACGATAACTTGTCAACCCAGAATCAACTAGATCAAGAGAAGCTGATCAATGAAAAAGCATTGATATCTAAAAGAAAGCGCTTAAGAAGTAAAGATATCCGTGCAATACAGAGTATTGAGTCTGAACTGGATTCATTAATACAACAAAGTAAACTCATTCTTGAAAACACATCAATGTGGGCCAATATCAATTATAACCAAGATAAGAATGAAGAATTATTTCTTTCTTCGAATTGTTATGATATTAATACAACAAGAGGGATTTTTTCTCCTGAAGAATATAGTGTTGACGAAATATCTGTAAGTAATAGTATAACCTGGAGCGAGCATGTAAAAACCTATAATCATATTTCACAAATCGATGAGAGCTCTAATAATCAGAAGTGGGTTAAGAAGAAGCCTAAAAATTGCGTATCATCTGATCCAGATGATTGTCTAGTTTGGTGTCTAATCACTTGCCCATTAGAATTCGAATACAACACTGATAATCAGATATGCTCCAGGCATATAGTCGTCGACAACATTAAGTCGACTTATCAAAAAATAGAAGTTGTACTCTTATCTACAAATCAAGAACTGATTGTTATAGATTTCAGAGAGATTGAATGTGATAATTGAAAAATGGCAAACAGAAAAGAACCACACTCTGCTAAAACATGATAAAAACTAATGGAGAACTTAACTAATAGAGCATTAATTAGTCGACTATACACTTCGGCCAATCAACAGTTAGCTGACTCTAGTTTTGATCATACCAATTGGTCAGAATGGTATCAGGTGGTTCAGAAACTCACTACCCCTGAGAAAATGGTCTATTTGATCGTAAGGTTAAATCAAACTGTAACAAATGGTGGCTTTGCAGAATTCTATGAAGCTTCTCTCGGGATATTTGCTCCAGAAATCATCCATGTATTGAATGAAATCAAAGCGCTAGCAAGTGCTAACATTGTGAATAGTTCATTGCCAATCGTCAATCCAACAGGACTCCTAGATGAAGCGTACAAGGCATTTGTATTTGAAATCCAACTGACAGACTTACAAAAAGAACAACTCTATGCGATGGATATCCTCTATGACAATCTCCACGGAGTCGAAGACTTAGAAACACTGCTTGGCAACTACCTACAAGCCATAGTCAAATAACATGGAGAACAACCAGGACATTAAACTAGCTCTGTACAATTCTTGTAAAGATAGCGTAGCACAAAGACTGCACACCATACAAGTCTCTCTGGCATCAATCCAAGAATCTAAGACTGGTGATACTAAGAACAGTGCAGGTGACAAATATGAGACTAGTGTTGCGATGACGCATCTTGAAGAAGACAAATTGAAACAGCAACTCCACGAGGCTAACCTCGTCAGAGAGACATTGCATAGCATTAATATCAACCAAGCCAATTCCACTGCCATGTTGGGCAGTTTGGTCAGTACTACTTCTGGTCATTACTTTATTGCTATCGGTATTGGCAAGGTAAGTGTTCAAGGGCTGCTATGCTATTGCGTCTCGGTGACTTCGCCAATCGGCACTCAGCTTCTTGGAAAGTCAGTAGGCGATGCCATTACCTTCAATGGCAGAAACATTCAAATTATCAATATCAGTTGAGGCGGAATGCAAGGTGAGTGTGATTCACGATGGACACATACGAAAAAAGGGAAAGATTTCTCCTTCCCTTTTCTATATTTTATTTCTAACTAGAGTTTTAACCTCTCTTAGACATATATCCTCCGATTGTAGATTGGAACTCTTCGAGAGTCTTAGTATATCCAGTCTTTCCAAGAGCTTGGAAGCTATACTTGCCGCTTGCATCTTTGTCCGCGTCAAATAGCCAAATGGTAGGATACCCTCTTACGCCGAATGACTGTTGCAAGCTTCTATTCTGAGCCGCTACCTCTGCAGGCACCTGGAATCTTCTAGGGAAGTCAAGCTCTAGTAATACGACATTTTTTTCAGCCCATTTTTCAAATCCTGGCTGGTGAAATACTGACTTATCTAATCTCTTGCACCATCCACACCAGTCACTTCCAGTAAAGTTTGCCAATATTGGCTTTCCTGTCTTTTTTGACTCAGCAAATGCTTCGTCAAGGCTAACTGACCAACCTTCATTCTTTGCTGTATATGGCTTGTTAGGATCTCTAGGTGGAGCCGCTTGAGGCGTCGTCTTCCTAGTTATCTGTGGCTTACTAACAACAGGATTCTTGACCACTGGTCTTTGAGTTGTCGTTTGATTAGCTTGAGCAGGTGTAGCTGAAGTATCTGCAACTTTAGCAGTTTCAGAACCACTACATGCCACCAAACCAATTAACGCTATATAACAAAGTACTTTTTTCATCATATTAAAATTTGAACAAATATATAGTATTTCTAAGTTTCAATCTAGTATACTAATCGCATTTACAAAAGATTTAGTTTATGGAAGAGTATATAAATTAGAAATTACGAGACATTTTGGTAGAAATATGAGTATTTCAGCTAAATACCTAACGCAATACATAGGTCTCGACTAAACGGCTTCTTTTCTTATACATTTCTATTCGCTTGAATTTAGACTGCCTCATGACTTTATGGATAGCCCTTTGAGTCATTGCCAGATTACACCCTTTTCTTCTTTTATTCAAGACATTCTCTATTAAAAGTAGCTTAGCATTAGGCTTCATATCAGACTTAATGCTGTTCAACATCATCTCAGGCTTGGAAAAATGATGTAGTGCTCTCTTGACAAAAACCCGATCGACACTGTCTTGACAATGAGTATCAGAATCGCTACCCAAGACAACTTTTAGGTTATTGATTGACATTTCTGAAGCGTAGGCACAGACATAATTAACACTAGTACTATCTACCTCGTTCATGATGAAAGTGGTCAAAGGATATGTCAGTGCCATTAACATGATATCAACACCCATTCCGCCACCGACTTCAAGCACTGTCTGTTTTGGTTGAATATCCAAAGTATAGATTTCGAAGTATCTGCTGCTGCGTTTCCAAACTGCTAGCGAAGTATCGACTCTTACGATACCTTTGTTCATCAACATAAAGATGCGTTCGTTTTGGGCTATGACTTCTTTGTGGTCTTCTGGCAAGTGCTCTACAATACTCTTAAAACGTTCTCTCTGAACAGAGTCAGCTGATGATGAATACTCAATACCTGCCAGTTGTTGCAATTGATACGAGAGGTACTTCTGAACTAGGGGTATTGTATCAAAAGCAACAAGCTGAGATACTAGATTCTTGACCTTCAGGGAATCACTTTGCTGGACTGCATGATTTCGCAACGTCTTCATAGACTTACCTATTTTGATGATAAATTCAACGCGGTCTTCTTTGGACTGAGCTTGCCCAGATTGGAATCCGGCAAGCAAGGTTGTAATTATTAACAAAAGCTTGACAAGTCTTTTCATTACTTGTAAAAATAGTAAATCAAGCCTAAAACGTAAGACCTATTATTGGAATAATATAACGCTTAAACTCTTGATAAACTTTAGTCAATTGTTAACAGCTTTAGTTTGCTAATTCAGTTAACTTGGTGTCTTTAATTCATACCCAATTCTATGAAGTACTTTTTAATTCTTGTGTTAGGTTTTACTTTGAGCAGTGTTGGTATTGCTCAAGATGAACAGGTCAATTGGCTGTCTTGGGAAGTAGCAATGGAAATGCACCAAAACAACCCTAAGAAACTCTATATCGACCTCTATACAGATTGGTGTGGCTGGTGCAAGCATATGGACAATTCTACCTTCAAAGATCCATCATTGGTCTCAACCTTGAACGAACACTTCTACCCTATCAAGTTTAATGCTGAGCAAAAAGAAACTATTCAATTCAACGGGAAAGAATTTATTTTCATTGACAATGGATTCAAAGGATACCATGAACTTGCCCTATCTCTTGCAAATGGGGAACTCGGCTATCCTAATTTTATCATCTTAGACGAAGAGTTTTCTAGAGTACTCATTTCTCCTGGGTTCAAAGAAGCAGATGCTGTACAGGATGAACTGGCCTTTGCATTAGACGAGGCATACAAAAGGATGAGTTTTGAAGATTATCAAAAAGCTAGAAAACAGCAGTTAACACAACAAAAGAAGAAAAACAAAAAATGACCGTTGAATCCAACGGCCATCTTTCTTGGGGTTACGCGAATAAATCCGGGCAAACTAGCTTCTGAGTTTATCCAAAAGCTTATTTAGGGTGTCTGCTTCATTTTGGTCAAGGTTAATCATATTTTGAAATTCACAAATGACCTCTTTATTCATCTTTTCGAGTAAGGCAATGCCCTGCTCTGTTATTGTTACATTTATTTTTCGTCTGTCCTCTGCCCGGGATGACTTTTTGACCAATTGCTTACTATCCATCCTATCTACTATACGACTGACATCTGACATTTTATCTATCATCCTATCTCTGATATCCGCAGTTGAAAGAGAGTCATCACTTCCCTTTAATATTCTTAAAATATTGTACTGCTTTTCAGTAATGCCAAAGCAATCTAAGTGCTTCTTTTGCTCATTTACCAACCAGCTATGTGTATATTTTATATTTACAACAACATGCTCCCTAGCGTCTTTGAAGGGTTTAGATTGTTGGATAGCCTGTAGTAGTTTCATGGAGTATACAAATATAATGGATTCAATGCATAAACATCGACTCTAATGAAAAGTTTAAACTTTGAGTTAGCCTAACTCATGAGTTGTTTCATGCTTTGCTGAATGACCTTTGCTGCCTGACCGGCAGCTTCTGCATAGTCATTTTCTTTAGAGCTAAAGATGATTCCTCGTGAGCTATTGACTAGCAAACCAACTTGGTTGTTTGCTCCATGCTTATACACTTGTTCTAAGCTTCCTCCTTGAGCACCTACTCCAGGTACTAGTAAAAAGTGGTCAGGGACAATAGCCCTAATCTCAGACAAATATTCTGGCTTAGTTGCTCCCACAACATACATGAGTTGGTCAGTAGTACCCCACTGCTTAGTTGTTTCCAGTACTTGCTTATAGAGTGGTTTTCCTTGGCTAGACTCCACCATCTGAAAATCTTGACTTCCCATATTGGATGTCAAAGCCAGGATGATAGTCCACTTATTTTCATAACTCAAGAAAGGCTTCAAGGAGTCTTCTCCCATGTAAGGCGCTACTGTCAGCCCATCACATTCAAAGGTTTCAAAAAAGGCTTTGGCATATTGTAAGCTTGTATTGCCAATGTCACCACGCTTTGCATCAGCAATGATCAAGTGAGTCTTTGGTATATACTCTATAGTTTGCTCTAGAGCTTCAAATCCCATAATACCTAATGACTCATAAAATGCCGTATTGATTTTGTAAGCAACACAATAGGGAGCTGTACTATCAATAATACTCTTATTAAATGTCACTAAAGGATTTGGTGTATTATGTACACATGCTGGCAATTTAGCCATATCAGAATCTAATCCAACACAGAGAAAAGATTCTTTTTCTAGTATCTGTTGGTGCAACCAATCAGCATTCTTTACGATCATACTCCTACTCCGTTGACTGCTTCTACATTAGTAATTTGAGGAATCTTTTGCTTGATAGTCTGCTCCACTCCAGCTCGCATAGTCATTGCTGACATTGAGCAAGATTCGCAATTACCTAGCCATTTAATTTGCACAGTATTGTCATCCTTGAGATCGACTACTTCTATATTACCACCATCCACTGCAAGATGTGGTCTGAGCTCATTGAGAGCTTCGTCGATTTCTTTGATTAATTTTTCTTTTTCTGTTGCTGACATAGAATGCAAAGATATGCTTTTAATACCTATAGAACAAAAGTGCTATACTTACCTAGCTCACTTTTACGATTTTAGTTTGATCTTGAGTGTTGTTCCGTCGATTTACAGCTTGGATAAACTGTAAGGTCATATCCTTAAAATAATCAGCTGCTGGATCATCAGGTCTACTTGCAACTGGCAACCCTGCGTCACCACCTTCTCTGACACTCATAGTTAGAGGGATCTGCCCAAGTAAGACAGTCTCTCCGAGTTTTGTCAACTTCTCTCCTCCACCTTCGCCGAATAGCTTGTACTTGTGATCTGGCAACTCAACTGGAGTAAACCAACTCATATTCTCTACAACACCAAGTATTGGAACATTTACATTTGGCAAAAGAAACATATTCATTGCCTTCAGTGCATCAGCTACTGCCACTTGCTGAGGAGTCGTAACAATTACAACCCCTGTCAACGGTATAGTCTGTACTATGGTAAGCTGGATATCACCAGTGCCTGGAGGTAGATCCATAATTAAGTAATCGAGGTCTGGCCACACTGTATCATAGACAAATTGCTTAATGATCCCTCCTAATCTTGGCCCTCTCAAAACAACAGCCTGCTCCTCTTCTAACAAAAATCCTAATGATATGGTATGGATTCCAAACTGCTCTATTGGAATCATCTTTGGCTTATCAGCAATCTTCCTAATCTCAGGTCTCTTTCCCCGAAGTCCCATCATGGTTGGCATAGACGGACCATACAAATCAGCGTCTAATAAGCCTACTTTAAAGCCCTGTTGTTGTAGACTTATTGCAAGGTTTAAGGCTACAGTTGACTTTCCTACTCCACCCTTTCCTGATGCTACAGCTATGACGTTTTTGACCTGTGGCAAAGGTGTTGATGGTGCCTGCTGTTCCTTTCTGAAGTTGATAAGCACTTCTGCTTCAGGATAGACTGACTTAATACTCTCTTCTGCCTTGGCTAGGTAGAGCATTTTTAAGTTGTCCTCTGATGGATGTAACAGTAAGGTAAATGACACTCTATGCTCCCTGACTTGGTAGTCATGCATGATACCACTATCTACAATATTCTTTGTTGTATTAGGATTGACTACTTGTCTGAGTAAGTCTAGAACTTTATTATTGTCGAGCATGTCAGTATTATAATTTGTAATCTAATAAGTATAGATAGAGGGATATTGTTTAGAAAGTCTTAGTCTTTAAGTTCACTAACTTCCATCATTGTGTCTTCTACTAAGTGGACGAGTTCTGTATACTTAGGGTCTCGCTTTGTCTCTCGGGTTCTAATCAGAGGGAGGTCTATTGGAATGTGCCTGACGAATCTTGACGGTGCTGACTTCATAATATAAATATCATCGGCCAGATATACAGCTTCTGCTATGTCATGCGTGACAAAGACTACTGTGCTTTGAAATTTGTTCCATACGTCAGAAAGCAGCTCTTGCATCTGCAGCCTAGTCCGAATATCCAATGCACCAAAAGGTTCGTCCATGAGGATGACCTCAGGGTTAGCTATGATACTTCTTGCGATGGCCACTCGTTGTAACTGTCCACCAGAGAGTGTTGGGTATTGAGCATACTTCCATTCATGCCCTTCTAAGCCTACAAGTTTTATGAGTTCTCTAGCCTTGTCTTCTCTTTCGTACTTAGGTACACCTTTGAATTTTAGCGCAAGCGAGACATTCTCCAATACTGTCATCCATGGCAACGAACTATACTGTTGGAATACCATGCTCACCCTGTTGTCCTTAGATACTGCTTCGCCATTGAGCAATACGCTACCCTTGCTTGGTTCTTGTAGTCCTGCAATGTACCTTAGCAAGGTAGACTTTCCGCAACCAGACATGCCTAGAATGACTATAAACTGGCCTTGGTTAGGCTTATCTTCCACGATAAAGTCTAAGTCTTGAATAATCCAATTCTGACCTCCATCATAGCTTTGGCTAATTCCACTGAGTTCAATGATATTCTTTTGATCCGGATTATCTACAAAGAGACTCATGCTGTTTTGGGTTGCGGTTTTTTATAGAGAAAAGGCTCAATATATTTTCGAGTTTTGAAGAATATGATTGACAAAAAGATGGTGTGAACCACCCAACAAGTATCTTCAAACAAGTGTGAGATCAAGTTTATATTGCCAAGTACTCCAAACATCTCATCAAGTGTCAATATGACGTAAATCCCGAGACCTATCCAAACACTTGCTTTTAAGATATAGTCTATGATGAGCTCAAATGTCCCTTCTTTTTTGAGTTCTGAGCTGTACTGATCTTTGACTTGATACTTATGTGGAAAGAACTTCTTGTCAAGGTATAAGAACACCCTATCTTGGATCAACCCAATCAGGATGAAAATAATCAAGATAGCAAATACCTTATCTGGTCTTCCCATTCGCTTACCTGACTTATAAATTAGTGACCCTAGGCCACCCTGATCGCCAATACCCTCTGCGACAATGATGTAAGTCCAACTAATAGCTGTCAACACTCTGACGTCATCAGACAACTTAGAAAGGACTGCAGGTATGTAGACAGACTTTATGGTCTGCCACTTTGATGCACCTAGGGTATATACTGTCTTCACGTAGACATCCTGGACTTCGCTAATCCGCTGAATAATCACTGGCACAAGGTATATCATAATACCAAACGCCAAGAAATTGATCTTCAATGGCGTCCCGATACCAAATGAGGAAACGAATATCCCTGTCACTGCTGTCAGAGGTATGAATCTGTAAGCATCAATTTGCGACTGAAAAGTAGCATTGAAGAGTGGAAACAAGCCAATCAAAAAAGCAAAAGGCAAAGACCACAATAGCGCCTTGATGTATCCTCCGAAGTTAAATCCAAGCGAAAGACAAAGGTTCTTAAATAGACCACTGTCTTTGTATAAGTCCCCAAAGGCACAGTATACAGAGTTATTACGCTTAGAGACTTGTTCTGTAACTGTTTTCCCATCTTGATCGACATAAGTCTTATCTACCATCACAGTCTGACAGTCACTAAAAGGTTTGGGTAGTATTCCGTTTTCAATGATAGGATTTTCTCCCGAAGAGAGTCCAATCCATATCAATAACAGAATAAGAAACCCCACTATACCAAAGATGAGTCTTTGCTGTGAAGTGACAGGTCCACGAAGTTTGAACATCCAAGACAAGTCCATTATCCTGCTGGTATTAACTGGAAGTCAGTTCTTCTGTTTTTCGCTTGACAATCAGCAGTAGCATTAGTCTCACAGCCTTTGACAGGTTTGTTCGGACCATTTCCTACGATTACAAATCTATTCCCATCCATACTATAAGTTGTTCTGAGGTAGTCAGCTACTGCCTGTGCTCTTTTTTGAGACAGGGCAACATTGCTCTGTAGTGAGCCTACATTGTCTGTATTCCCTTCTATTCTCACCTTCATCCCAGCGAATGCCTTTGCAACATCTGCGAATTGTAGGTCTATGATTGTCTTAGCATTTTCAGTCAATTGGTACTGCCCTGTTGAGAAATTAATACTTACTGGCTTAGTCGCTACTGGTGTTGATTTTTTATCAGCTGCAGTTGGAGCTGTAAATACCTTACTTTTCTCTGCGCCATACTTACTACTTGTGAGTGCTGATTCAGCATTTTGTACTGCACCAGTATAGATGACTGACCTCCAAGAAGGAGCTACCTTTTCTGCATCGCCAGTTTTCACAAACTCTTTAGCCATTTTACCATATAAGTCATTACCTTTTTGACCTTTGTACTTAGGATTAAGGCCAAAAAAGTTCATATTATCACCATGTGAAGTCCAATGAACCACTGACATCATACCCTTAGCATCATCTACACTTACACCATTCAATTCAGCTAGGTATTTTGCTGCTTTTTCTTCATTAGCTGGCATTTTAATCTCAGCAACACCCTTCATCCATCCTTCATAAAACTTGTTGATCATGTCTCTTTTGCTATCTATCACATCTTGCTTTGCTAACATGATATCTGCAATGACGTGTGTCTGATCCATTGTCGTCAATAGAATCTTAGACCCTGCAACATCCCTAGTTGCAAGAATATCGTCTGGACTCCAAACTACTGCTGCATCTACCTCATCAGATCTGAACAACTCAGCTGCTTTAAGATTATCTGTTGTCTTGATTACTTCTACATCGCTGTACTTAAGACCTGCAGCTTCAAGAGAAGTAATGAGCAATGTCTGTGCAGGTGACGGTACCGCTACCACAATCTTTTTTCCTTTGAGGTCATTGATTGTATTGATTCCTCTTTTTACAATGATAGCATCACCACCTCTTGACCAATCCACTTGCATGAAGGCTCTCGGGTTGACTGCATTGATATCATCAGGAGCTGTATAAAGTGGAAAGGCATCAGCAGTCTGCACTATGACATCATACTCTCCAGCCAACCATGCATCCAAGGCATTGATTAGGTCATTCTCCAATTTAAAGTCTACTTTGAATCCATATTCCTTCAGATATCGACTTCTTTCGTTAGCCGCAGCTCCCTCATTGAAGTAGAGACCTGGGGCATATCCACCCCAACTTACTAACTGCACCTTAAGGGTATTATCATCATCTGACCCTTTAGCTTTACTAGCATTGGTATTACTCTTCTTACCGAAAATAGTTGTTTTTTCTTCTGCAGTACCTTCTGCGGTGGTAGAAGTAGTGGTATTACCTCCCTTGGTTGCTTCAGTCTTGACCCCTTCGTTTCCTTTAGCTTGCTCAACTAGCTCTCCAAGACCTGTATTGCCAACTAGCCACTTGAATCCAAAAAAGATAGCTGCTAATATTAGAAATGTAATAAGCAGTTTTGAAAATGTCGTTAATCGCTTTGCCATTTTGTATTGTTATGTGTTTTATTTGAATTGTATAATTATTCGTCGAAGTAGTCGTCGTACTCATTCGACTTGAGTGTTACCTTTTTTTCTTGTCTCGTTCTATTCAGATCTAAGATGTCTTCATTTTCTACATCATTCAAGATATCTTGTTTGGCATCCCCTAGGATGAGTGAAGTACTTTCTTTTTCCCACTTTTCAAGCATTTTCATGCCTTTCTCTTCAAAGATGCCATTTTGCACATCTATTGAGTTCATAAAGTCTTGAGACATATCCATAAACTGCTCCATCTCTCCCACCTTCATCGAAACATCATCTGCAATAACTCCCATAGCTTGATCAAACATTGCCTTCTTGTCAGGGTCTCCTTTGATGATATTCATAGCTGACTTCATTGCGCTATGGCTGGCCATGATTGCTTTCTGCTCCTGCTCCTTTATCCTAACTTGATCTTCTGTATCTTCTATCAAAATTGCGGAGTTATCTCTCATCTTGGTCAATACTCTTTGCATGACCTCCATTTTCTTCAAAAGGTCAGAAAGTTTGACATTACTTTCCTTCAGTCTACCAGCTTTTCTGGTTTTCAAGATTAGAGTCTTTTCATTGTTTGAAGTCTTGGCATGGTTAGCCATTTCAAGGTTGCTCTTAATCTGATTGTTGTTGACATGGATCAACTCCATAAGTTTGTGCTTCTGTCCTCTGAGCTTTCCTATCTGGATATTCATCTTCTTCAAATTATACTTCAAGTCATCCAGATATCCTTTGATTATACTCATCGGATCAATCTTGATAAATATCCCAGTAATCCACCTCATAAGTGACTGGTACATATAGCCCACTAACTTTCTTGTCTTACTGTCAATAGCCATAAAAACAATGAGGCCAAGCACTGCCAGTCCCACAACAGTTCCTATGGTAGACTGCAAAAAGCCAAGTATTGCAATACTAAATGTCATCACCATATAAGTAGCCAAGGCTGCTCCACCTGCTAAAAAGAGAGCACCAACTACACCCTCAGGTTTTGACCAAAATGACTTTGTCTTATAACCTCCTGCCATGAATTAGAATAAAATATGATGTGTAAAATTAATAATTATAACAACACAGGACGCCAATACATTTCATCCAACATTGAATTCTGTCTATAAATAGTGAATATTAATCGATATTCCTAGGCATTCTGCTTCATCATGTCCAAATCTGCTTTGATTTGATCTACTACAATATGGTAAGCGCTGTAGAATCCATCCTTTGTAGCGTTGACTTTTGCACTGGCTTGGGCTATGTCTAGTTTAAGTTTTTCTTGTTTATCTTCAAGGGCTTTGATCTCTGCTTCTAGCTCTGCGATTTTCTTCTTTCTTTGCTCAATACCACTTGCATAAGACTCCTTTGCTTGGCTACGTTCTTGGACCCTATTCTTTTGTTGGCTCTCGAAGGCTGTTCTAAACTTGGCTTCTTCCTTGGATAAGACTGCAATATAATGCTCTGCAGACTTGATTAAGGCTTCTGGGGTAGTACCCATAGTCTTTGCCATTGCCATAGCTGATTGATACCTAGTAGGCTCATCCATTGCTACAGAGTCAAGATTCTGCAAGGCTTGTTTGAATTCCAAATAGTCAAATCCTTTCAGATTATTCTCTTCTATTGCCCCGAGTAACTTATTGACGAATCTTTCACTAGGTTGTGCTCCTTCTGGCCTTGGCACTTCAGCTGGCTGCGCGGCAGGCTGATCCTTTGACTGGCTAGGTGCTTCCTTACTGGTTGTCTCCTCTTTGACTTGTGATTCTGCCTTGTCAGATTCTTCTTCAACAACAAAAAGGCCCTTTAATTTCTTCAGCATGATTCTATAGTTTTGTCAAAGTTAGTATTAATTAAAAAAACATGTCATTTGTACCCGTCTGGAAATCCATCTAAATTCTCATACTTATTGTCAACACCTCCTAACCCATACATCAAATTGTCCTTCCCATTTGTGATCCAACAGTGAGGAAAATCATGATTCAGGTTGTACCTACTGATTTGATTGATTGCCAACCTATTGAGCTCTACTTCCCAAGATTTACACTCAATCAATAGAAAAGGTGCCGAGCCCTTACCATAGACAGCAAGGTCTACCCTATCCATACTTGAGGCCGAAATATTTTTTTCTACCTGGATTGACTTTTCTCGAATCTGCACTTCATCAAGTAAGTAATTGATAACCAATTGCCTAACCATTTCTTCTGGTTGCAAAACAAGGTAAGTCCTCCTCAATCGACAGAAGATATACTTCTTATCTGACTCAACCAAGATTCTTAGTTGATCCTTGTACTTAAGTAAGTTTGGATTCCACGTCGGATCGACTTCATTCATTTGCTCTACCTATTTACTTTTCAAGAAGTATTGCCTTTAATGATACTCCCTTTCTTTCTAAGGCATAGAGCAATCTTGCTTGTTGCACAGGATTAGTCAAGTCATTGCAGTTAAGGATGTGCTTGTAATGATGAATTGTTACACTTCTAGATGTATCCACAAAGGACTCGACAAGGATATCATAATTGATCGGTCCTAGAGATTTATAGCCTGCTGTTATGAGCTCCTGTTCTACCTTGTCATTTTGAATAGCATCTAACATCAGTAAGCTGATGTCATCTTTACTCATCAAGATTCTCCCACTTACTCCCAAGTAAGTAAGGTTTTGAGCAAGTATATTCGCTTGATGGAATAGTTGAGAATGGGTCAACTCTTCCACAAATACTAGCGAATTGGTCCCAGCATACTCTCTCCCCGAAGTATCATCAACTTTATAGTGAATCTGATCTCCGCCTTGTGTCACTATCTGAAATTCTACACCTGACTCTAGCAATTCGCTACTATTATTCATATCCACCTCAATGGCTTTCAAGGCTTGATGAGTTGCTTTGTGATAACAGCTTGGGCTACCATCCACTAACTTATCAATAGTGTATTGTACTATGCTATTCCAATCCTCTTTAGATTTTAATTGGTGTAGCTCTCTAACCAAAGCATAATTGTTGGATGCAATAGTTTGCATCAACACATACCAAGGCTCCACTTCATTGCTGGCCAACCTAGCGACTATATCTGCCCATATGGTTCTGAGCTCGACTATGTAGTGATAGAGCTGTTGAAGGTTCATCGGCTTTTTGAGCTTTTTGAATTGCTCGAAAGGGCAATGTGTAGATACTGTAGACTGCAAAGTGTAGAATCTATTAAATATGGCCTTGACCTCTTCGTCTCTAGAGTGAGCATTTTGAAGTCTAGCATATTCAAAAAGCTTTATCGCTAATTCAGACATATCTGTGTATCTCACTCTTTGCTCTGCCTTCCAATTCAACATGAATGCAGTCATCTCTGCCTCTAATGCCTTAATCGCATTTAGAATATCAACTGAGCTATGATTGATTTCATAAAAGTCTTTAGAAAAATCTAGGTGTGTAAACAACCAATGGTAGTCGACCTGTGGGTTATATTGAGACTGAAACTTGCTCACTACATCAATCAACTCGTCAGCATCCAACCAGTCAAAATCAGTAGCAAACAATATGGAGTGTAACAAAGGAAGACTCTGTCTACCTTGCTCTCTAATAGCTCTTTCTAGCAAAGAGCTGCCATAAGCCCTTGAGGCTAGATGTTCGAATCGGGCAATTGCTTGAGTCTCTTCTAATGATCTATCAATATTTAAGTGTACAACATCTGACTCATCCTTGACAATACTTAGTCCGGAGTGATTAATGGCATACTCCAATAAACTATTGAACGACGCATCAGATGTACACAGTAGCTGGAGTGGAGACTGACTTCCAATGGTATTGAAGCTATAATGCTGAATATATTTCAACAACGCATCTCTGTCAATAAATGCCAATGAATAAGTTTGATTCAAATGCTTTATTCTCTATAATTCAACAAATATTAACGAAATCAGATAGTTATACATTGATTTTTTGGTAAATATGTAATACCCACTTGATTTTTTTAGCCTTAATCATTTTCCCCTTAGACTTGTAGATTGACACATGGTTATCTACTACTGCCTTAGTGAGTTTCTTCTCTACCTTAGGTCTTTGTTTTTCTATTTCCTTAATCACTTCTTTATAAAAGAGATCAAGCTGGTCTGTCATATCCTTAGAGAAGACCTTCTGAAAACTATTCTTCTTAGTAATAACTTCTAACTCTTTTTCAGATATCAACTGCCCATCAAAGCCGAAGTAATCAACCGATTCACTCTCTGTAAGGGGTTGGTCACCCTCTAAGAAATCTGTAAAAATCAACCTTCCTTCAGCCACCATAGAACCAAACAATCCTCGAAAGAGCTTTTGTTTATCCTCTACAAAAGACGCCATCTCCTGAGCCAATGCAAGATTATAGTTGTCTCTTTCTATAGGAAGATCTTCAAAGTTTTCATTCTCTATGATGAACAATTTCTTTTCAAAACTATGTTTCTCAACCCATTTTTGATTGACCTTGTTTTCATCTGGATCGTTATTCACGCAGTCTACCCTGCACTCAAATTCTTTGACAATGCTGTTAGCTACAGTACCAAATCCCGATCCAATTACTAAAAATTTAGTCTTTTTTGCAATCTTAGGTATCAACCTAATCATCCTTGCCAACATTAATTTAGACGCTTGCGGTATTGTAGTATCCTCTGTTTTGAAAAACCCTATATGGATGTCTTTCTTTCCCCACAATGCTCTGAATAATTCATACTCTCCCTGATGCCCTGTTTTCATATTTTCTCATTTATAATAAAGCAACTGTACTCAATTTAGCTTGCCTTATTGAAGAGTCGGAAGATACAAAGTTTATTTTTAATCTAATAATTGAGTATTTAGTGAGAATAATTTACTTCAGACTTTGCGAATAGTTAACTTAGCTGTGCAAGGCATAAATCAAAATATGAAATCTATCTTTCCATACATCCATAGAGATATTAGTTGGCTTCAGTTTAACTATAGAGTATTGCAAGAAGCAAAAGACAAGAATGTTCCGCTGTTGGAAAGAGTAAAGTTTTTAGCAATTTTCTCATCTAACCTAGATGAGTTTTTTAGAGTGAGAGTGGCAAATCACAGGAATGTGGTTAGGGCTGGAAAAAAAGCACAAAAGAATCTCGCATTCGAGCCAGAAGAGGTATTGACTCAAATTCTTAAGTTGGTAGCTGAGCACCAGGTGGAATTTAGCGACATATACCAAAACCAAATAGTACCTAGCCTTGCAAAAGAGCATATCAATATACATCGTATTGAAGACCTCTCACCAAAGCAAATAGAATTCATAGACTCTTATTACTTAGACAAGTTGCAACCCTATGTGATTCCGATAGTTCTGCGTGGAAAAAAAATTAAGCCTTTTCTGAATAATGCAGCTATCTATCTTGCTGTACAACTTGTAGATAAAGAGGACGCAGCAAAGCAATACAATGCCCTACTAAAAATACCATCGAAAGAATCTCCAAGGTTTGTGATACTACCTCCTACAAGTCCGCATAAGCACGAAGTGATATTACTGGATGAAATAATTAAGTACTCAACTAAGTATATATTTCCAGGATACAATATCGTGGGGATGTACTCTATCAAACTTACACGGGATGCAGAGCTTTACATCGACGATGAGTATTCTGGAGATCTAATTGCCAAGGTCAAAAAGAGCTTAGAAAAGCGAAAGGTAGGCATTGCAAGTAGACTTGTTCATGATAGAGATATGCCAAAGCCACTCCTTGCCTATTTGATGGATGTCTTTGATATTTCAGATTATGATTTGTCTCCAGAAGGTAAACAACATAACAACTCAGATTTTTTTGGTTTCCCAACTTTCAATTTGTCAAACCTTCAAGACAAAACACTCTATCCACTACCCTATCATAAACTCGAAAAGCTTAAGTCAGTCTTGGATGGCATTGAAATCAATGACCACCTCATCCACTACCCTTACCAGAGTTATGAATCTGTGATACGTTTCTTTGAAGATGCAGCTACAGATCCTGATGTTACACATATCAAAATCATCCAATATAGGGTTGCAAAGAAGTCTCGAATCATGGAAGCACTCATGAGGGCAGTACGAAATGGAAAGAAGGTGTTTGCCTTCATTGAGATCAAGGCTAGATTTGACGAAAAAGCTAACCTAGAATGGGGCGAAAAGCTAGAAGAAGCTGGCGTAAAAGTAAGATATAGTATACCAGGACTAAAGGTGCATAGCAAAATGGCACTCGTGAGCAAGCAAGTCAATGGCCAAGTTAAAGACTACATCTATGTCAGTACTGGCAACTTTAATGAGTCTACAGCAAAACTCTATGCTGACATTGGTCTATTTACTTCAGATCAAAGACTAACAGCAGAGGCGAGGATGTTTTTAAAGTTTCTAGAATCAAAGACTCCTCCAAAGCTGCCATTTAAACACCTAGGTGTCGGTCAGTTTAACCTCAATAAGATGCTTGAAAAGTTGATCGATTACGAGATTAAAGAAGCAAAAAAGGGTAATAAAGCTAGAATAATCCTCAAACTGAATAGCCTTCAAGATAAGGAAATGATAGAAAAGCTGTACGAAGCAAGTATGGCTGGGGTAAAGATCAAACTCATCATTAGAGGAATATGCTCTCTTGTTGCAGGCATCAAAAAGGTGAGTGAAAATATTGAAGTGATTAGTATTGTTGACAGATTTCTAGAACATGCTAGAGTCTTTTGGTTCTACCGCAGTGGTAAAGAAAATATATATCTATCTTCTGCAGACTTTATGGAACGGAACTTACACAGGAGGTTTGAGACGGTAGTTCCAGTGTACTCTGAAGAATTAAAGAAAACCATACTAGACATTCTGAAGTTACAACTCCAAGATAATGTCAAAGCTAGATTAATAGAATCTGGGAAAACAAATACTTACAAGTCAAACGAAAAGTCAGTTGTAAGATCACAATTAGAATCTTACCACTACTTCAAAAGACTAAATGAATTGGAGGCATGGTCGTAGAACTACGACCAGTTGAGCTATTTGAATAATTTTCTTTCCTTGATCTTCGCTTTCTTACCTACTAGGTCTCTCAAGTAGAACAATTTAGCCCTTCTTACTCTACCTCTTTTCAGTACTTCTACTTCAACGATGTTAGGAGAATTCAATGGAAATATTCTTTCTACGCCAACTCCATTAGAGATTTTTCTCACAGTAAAAGTCTTGGTAGCTCCTTGACCTTTAACTTGAATCACATCGCCTCTGAACTTCTGTATTCTTTCTTTAGCTCCTTCCTTAATAGAATAACTTACAGATACATTGTCTCCTGGGCCGAACTCAGCAAGCTTGTTGAATGTAGTTATGTCGTCGTGTACTAATTTGGTAATATCCATTTCTTCAAAATTTCGAAGCGCAAAGATAGTAATAACTATTTATAATTTCACCTTTTTATCTCAAGAGTAATATTTTCCCCTCTCCCTGTCGTTTTTCACCTCTGCCCGAGGTATAACTATACGAATAAATATAACTGCCAGTCGGTGATTGCTGCCCAGTATTATTGTCCTGACCATTCCAACCAACATAGACGTCGTTTGATGCGAATATTGACTCTCCCCACCTATTCCAAACCCTTAATTCGAAGTCTGACAACCCTTCAATAAGTCCGACTCCTTTGAATTCGTCATTCTTTCCGTCATTATTTGGCGTGAAAGCATTAGGGAAGTATAAGTTGTCTAGTGGAATGACATCTATAAGCTTGGTCATGGTATCTGGACAACCACTCATATGAATAGCAACAAGGTTAATCTCAAATATTCCGGTATCTGGTAAGCTGAACATCGGGTTTACCTCTTCTGACACTCCTACTCCTGGAATAATCCACTGCAAGCGTTCGGCATCTGTAGACTTATCAAAGAGAAAAATCTCATTCTCAAGACTATTGAACTCCTCTGGAGTACAATCAAAGTCAGCAGTTGGAGATGCCTTGATAGTAATCAAATTAGGAAATGTCCTTTCCGTAGTACAGCCAATTGGAGAGACCACATCAAGACTCACGGTATAGATTCCTTCACTGTCATACAAGTGGATAGGACTCAACTCTGAACCAAAAGAACCATCGCCAAAATCCCAAGTAGTGATATACGTTGAATCAATTGGCACAGAAAGGTTATCAAATGTAACATTGGCAGGATTACAACCTACGAAGCTGCTTGGCACGGTAACCAGAGTCTCAGGCACTGGGTAATATGGCAAGACCTGCTCACTCACTTCTACACAGCCGTTAATATCCTCTATGGTTAGCACTACATCTTTATCTCCAGGAGTTAAAAACTCAAACACTGGATTGACTTCAGTGGATGTTCCCTCCCCAAAATCCCAATTATTGGAAACAATCTGGCTACTCAATGTAGTACTTAAATTGGTAAATGGAATAGGTCCAGCAACACAAGTATCAAACGTATAGATGAAATCGGCGGTCGTCTCAGGATATACATTGACTTGAATCATGGCTGTATCTGCACATTCTGTACCTTGGTTAAGTACTAGTGTCCCAAAGTAGGTACCTAAGCCAGGAAAGGCATAAAAGGCATCTTGATCAGTTACAGTATCAGGCACTCCATTTAAATCCATAACCCATTCGTAAGAAACTATTTTATCTCCACCGATACTAGTATTCACGAATTGCTTCTCCGTCTCACCGCAAAGGTCAAACAAAAATGACTTTGGGCCTAACAGGGAATCACTTTCAATATTAACTATGATATTAGGGCTACACTCCACTACATTAAACTGAAAATCTCTGACTATCTGTCCAATAAGAACACCTCCCCTATATTCCTCTACACAGATGCCTACTACATACTGTCCGACCATTTGAGGCACACCAGTAATCAACCCTGTATTGGGGTCAATAACAAGACCATTCAACGGATCATCAGAAGTATACGGCAAGGCAAAAACCACTTCTTGGAAAGGTGGTGGGCAGTTCTCAGGGCTAGGAGTTACGCCAACACATGCAGTTGGTGGAATTGGATCGTCAGGGTCTGATCCTGCAGTACCTCCAGCAGTCAACGGAGCACAAAATCTATACTTTAGTACATCACCATCTTGATCAACTGCCGATTGACTTACCATGAGTTCTTGGTCTTGACAAATAAAAATCGGAGGAAAATTATCAAATGCAGGAGTAGAATTACAGAACTGCTGAGCCTCTGGTGAAATAGTAACGTGGATTGCCGCACCAGTATCTCCTGGATCTACGATATTAGTTATAGTCCCATTTCGACAACAACGTTGATAAGCAATCATATATGTCTGATTTGTCACTTCCAGAGAAAGGTCGAATCTATATATCGCCTTCTCTACACCAACCCCAGAAGGAATCTCAACACACGGATTAGTATCATCAAATGGTACAACCTCCACATCTTCTTGACTTAGTCCTACAACTTTTGTGTCCATATGAACCCATGTCCCATGACCATCCAAAGCATAAATTCCAAAACCAATCTCAACATCAAATACTGCTCCATCTGAAAACTGGTCTCTATACACTGTGCATTCAAAATCGAAATCTACTGATCCATCTGAAATATCAGCATCCTTACACTCGTAGACTAGTTGTCCACCGACAATGTGAGCTGCCTCAATCCTATTGAGTGAAAGGAAATAGACAGTGAAGAATAACAAAGAAATTAATCTATACATCATATTGGCAAAAATAAAAGAGATGTGGCACACAATTACTGTCTTCAAAAACGTTTTTGTGTTTTAATTATTCTACTAAAGAATTGTTTTCATACTATTATACTCAATTTAAGACATGTTGCTGCCTGATCAGATAGAAGAAATTGCAAAAAACTTAAAAGCTGGAGAAGTTACAGTACTTCCAACCAATTCTCTATGGGGCATTTCATGTTACGCATTTGACGAACAGGCTATTCAAAAAGTAACAACCTTAAAGCAAGCCAAACCAGACAACCCCTACATCCTTTTAGTATCCAGTATTGAAATGTTGCACAGGTATGCATCCAACATACATCCAAGAGTAGAAACCTTAATGTCCCTACACAATAAGCCGCTGACCTTAATCCACGAGGCAAAGAACCTCCCATTCTTCTGTGTAACTATTGATAATACAGTAGCAATAAGAGTGACTCACAACCCATTGACCAAGGCAATTATTGAAGAACTTGATGGACCTATAATTTCTACCACCGCAGCTATCAACGGTGAAAATCCTCCGTCAAGTTTTATTGAGATTGACAAGGCGATTATTTCGGGAGTTGACTTTATCCCGCCATTTCCACCAAGTATTCAAGAACAAGTATTTGATTCACCATCAGTGATTGTGACTTATGATAACAAGGGGGAGATAGATTTCATCAGAACTTAGAAGCGTTCTACTTTTTCAGTAATGACTTCAAGTCTTTTTCTAGATATTCTATTGCTTTTTTTACTGTGGGATCAGTAGCCAGACTAGACTTCTCTGCTTCATTGACACCTTCATTTCGCTTTACGAGTATATAGTTTAGTTCGCTATCCAACTTACTCAAACAATTAGGGTCACACTTTAACTCACTCTCTGCATTAAACGACATTAGCTCTTCCTCTACATCGATATCCTCTACTGATTCTAGAGCAAACGCAGCACTAAGCAGGGCAAACCTATCTACTTGACAAAGGCTATCTGATTCAGTAAGGTAGTCAGGTACTATTCCTTGACAGTTCGGCAATGGCCTTCTATATTTCTTACTCTTGTGTTCTAAGGTGGACAACGAATCACAAAGACTTTCTCCTGCAGGCACGAAAGATCTCCACTTTTGTATTGATCTCCCAGAAGGTAGTATGTATTCTGAAACTGTCAGACGTATTTCTCCACCTGAGGGCAGTCCATATTGCTCTTGTACCAATCCCTTACCATAGGACTGACTTCCTAATACTACCCCTCTATCTAAGTCTTGAATGACACCAGCTAGTATTTCACTAGCACTAGCCGAATGTTCGTCAATAAGGACAGCTATTCTTCTGACTTTAAAAAAGTTCTTCGCCTTGGAGTAGTATGTTTTTTCTTTGTCCTCTCTATTCACAGTTTTAAGTAAGAGCAGGTCCTTCTCGTAGATGAGCTGATCCAATATTTTTAAGACCTGTGGCAGATAACCTCCTGGATTACTTCGTACATCAATAATTAAATCAAGGTTCTCCCCAGACAGGGTATCCAAGTTTTCTAACGACTGCATGAACTGCTCATATGTCCTAGAATTGAATTGCTTGATTTTGATAATGCCAGTGCTATCATTGATTAGTGAATGGATTGAGGCATCATTATTTTCTATTTCTATGAGTTCGAATGTCTTTGTCACTAAGTCCTTTGTCTGGTAGTCCAAATAGGTAACCTTACAGCTATCACCTTTCGCTAGGACTTGAGTCCTTAGGGTACTAAATTCTATGGTGTCTCCAGTCATAGGTTTGTCATTGATTGCAATCAATACATCTCCATGATCCAGGCCAGCTTGTCTAGTTTTAGATCCAACCAGTGCATAAGTCACTCGGATTGAGTCATCATATTGAATCATTTCAATACCTAATCCTTTAAAGTCAGTCTGCAAGTCCATTTGGCTTGACTCTCTCTCTATTGAGGGTATGTAGACGCTATACTTGTCAAGATTACTCACTGCAGACCCTATAGCAGATTCTACGAGTACCTTACGCTGTACTGGATTGAGATACTTCTTGTCGATAAGGTTGATGACAGTTTCGACTTCGCCTACCCCATAGATAGCAGGATTATCTGACTCGCTTACTCGCTGAATGAGCTTTGATGAATCTTTAGCATAAAAAGTATAGCCAAGGACGAGACCCATAGCCAAGGATAGACCAATTAAGAATGGTATCCATAATGCTAATCTATTATACGCCTTAGAAATAATTATTGAATTAAAACCCTAGCTTTCGCCAAGGTAGTGCTTAAGTAACTTACTTCTACTTGCAGATCTAAGCTTATTAATCGCTTTGTCTTTAATCTGTCTAACTCTTTCTCTGGTCAGACCAAACTTCTCTCCTATATCTTCAAGCGACATAGGATGTTCGATACCTAATCCAAAATAGAGCTTGATGACATCCATCTGTCTTTCACTCAAGGTATTCAAAGATCTCTCAATCTCTCTTCTTAGAGAATCCATGTACTCTAACTGAGAATCAGTCTTTGGTGTGGCACCATTCTCTAGTACATCGAGTAATGAGTTGTCTTCTCCATCAACAAATGGCGCATCCATAGATACGTGCCTAGAAGCCACCCCGAGTGTGGTCTCTACTTCATCAGCTGAGATTTCTAAGAGCTCTGCCAACTCCTCTGGTGATGGTTCTCTCTCAAATTCTTGCTCTAATTCTGAGAAAGCTCTGTTTATCTTATTTAGTGACCCTACTTTATTCAGAGGTAGCCTTACAATTCTTGATTGCTCTGCTAGTGCTTGGAGAATTGATTGTCTAATCCACCAAACCGCGTAAGAGATAAATTTAAATCCTCTAGTTTCGTCAAATCTCTGTGCAGCCTTGATCAAACCTAAATTTCCTTCATTAATCAAATCACTCAAGGAAAGACCTTGATTTTGATATTGCTTAGCTACCGAAACTACAAATCTCAGATTGGCCTTAGTTAATCTTTCGAGGGCATCTTGGTCACCCGCTTTGATTTTCTTAGCTAAATCTACTTCCTCCTCAGGAGTAAGAAGGTCCACCTTACCTATTTCTTGTAAATACTTTTCTAGAGATTGACTCTCCCTATTCGTAATTGACTTAGTAATTTTAAGCTGACGCATTCCCATAAAGAGGAGATTTATTTTTAGTTAGGTGTAATTATTTCTTTCATCTTTTGCATGAAAGGGACGCAAAAGTAACATAAGATTTTTAATACTTAATCAACAAAAAAAGTTCATTTTTTCTTATAATTAAAAAAATTGGCTTTATTTGCCGTATTGAAAATACTTTCAATCCACAACTTACCTATAAAACAGGACATGAAGAGAACTAAAATAGAGTTAGAATTTATCTTAAGAGCATCCCCAGAAATTTTGTACAAATTTTTGATGAACCCTGAATGTCTTGTAAGATGGTTTTGTGATACAGCAGATATTACTGGCGATGAGTTTACATTCTCTTGGGATGGAGACGAAGAGACAGCTACCTTATTAGACGATGTTGAGGAAGAGAGATTGAGATTTGTCTGGGAAGATTCAGAAGATGGTGAATACCTAGAGTATAGAATGTACAAATCCGGTGTGACTAATGAAACCATCCTAGAAATCACAGATTATTGTGACGAAGGTGATGAAGATACTCAGTCAGACCTTTGGACCAATCAAATTGCTGCTTTGAAAAAAGCAACTGGTGGATAATCCAAAAGAAATAAAATTTCAATTTTCTTTCAATTTAAAAAATATTCGAGCCTAGCATTACGAAGCAAATAGAATATATTTGTCGTAATGACATTAATAAAATCTATTTCGGGAATAAGAGGGACTATTGGAGGTGAGCCTAGCAACAACCTTACACCTGTAGACATTGTAGAATGTGTATCTGGATATGGATTCTGGTTAAAACAATCCCACAATCAAGTCAAAGTAGTCGTAGGTAGAGACGCTAGGATATCTGGAGGTATGGTATCATCTCTTGCCATACAGACTTTGGTTGCTTGTGGCATTGAAGTAGTAGACCTTGGATTAAGTACTACACCAACAGTAGAAATGGCAGTCACCCACCACAAAGCTCAAGGTGGAATAATCTTCACAGCGAGTCACAACCCTAAACAGTGGAATGCTCTTAAATTTTTGAACGATAGAGGCGAATTCATTTCAGCCGCTGATGGCAATACGATATTGGAGAGTATAGCAACGAAAGACTGGAGCTATGCAGATGTAGACAATCTGGGTGGCATCACATCAGATGATAATGCAATCAGCCACCATATCGATCAAATCTTAGACCTAAAGTACGTATTAACAGAAGAAATTAGGTCACGCAAATTTCATGTTGTTGTAGATTGCATCAATAGTACAGGGGCGATAAGTATAGCACCCTTACTTGACAGACTTAATTGCACTTATACCTTAATCAACGCCGAAATGACCGGCGACTTTGCTCACAATCCAGAGCCGTTGGCCAAGCACCTCACTGATCTTTGTTCCACAATCAAAGAAGAGAAAGCTGACCTTGGAATAGCAGTAGATCCAGATGTCGACAGACTAGCTTTGGTAGACGAACAGGGCAACTTAATTGGTGAAGAATATACCCTTGTATTAGTGACTGACTACCTTCTGCCAATTATTGGTGGAAATACAGTGAGCAACCTATCTTCAACAAGAGCATTAGCAGATATAGCTAAAAGACATCATTGCACCTATCAAGCATCTGCAGTAGGCGAAGTCAATGTTGTCAATACTATGAAAGCTACTGGGTCCATTATTGGTGGCGAAGGGAATGGTGGAGTCATACTTGGTGACCTGCACTTTGGAAGAGACTCTTTAGTCGGTATTGCACTGACATTGAGTAAATTAGTATCATCTGGGATGACGCTTTCAGAACTCAGAGCATCTTATCCAGATTACACCATCGTCAAGAATAAGATTCAACTCACACCAGAGATTGATGTAGATGCAATCAATAAGCACATCAGCGAAATCTATAGCAACGAACAACTCAACACGATTGATGGATTGAAGATAGATATGGAACAAGGTTGGGTACACTTAAGAAAGTCAAATACAGAACCAATAATCAGAGTATATGCAGAATCGAAAGATGCTGCTACTGCCAATTCCTTAGCAGAAAAAATAATGAGCCATGCCTACAACTTTATTGCAAAATAACACACCAGTAGTTGATAACAATCTAGAATCTTATTTCTCGACATTCAGAGAAGGTATTCTAGGAAAAGATGCTCAAATACAAGGGCCATATGGTCAGAAGCAAGTCATTTACGCCGATTGGATAGCTAGTGGGAGGATTTATAGCCAGATTGAAGACAAATTCAGAGATCAGATTTACCCATTCGTGGCAAATACGCATACAGAAACAAACACTACAGGCAGTTGCATGACGATTGCTTACGCAAAAGCAAAGGAAATCGTCAAGAAGCATGTTAATGCCTCAAGTACTGACATCCTAATCTCATCCAACTCTGGAATGACTGGAGTAGTCAATAAGTTTCAGAGAATCTTAGGATTAAAAATACACGAATCATTCAGACCAAACATAAAGATTGCAGAAGTAGAGAGACCTGTGGTATTTGTCACTCATATGGAACACCACAGCAATCAAACATCTTGGCTTGAGACTATAGCAGATGTCAAAGTCATTGACGCTTGCTCAGAAGGTCGGGTTTGCCTAGACAGTTTTGCTCGATTACTCGAAGAATACAAGGATAGACCTAAGAAGTTTGCCGCTATTACATCATGTAGTAATGTCACAGGAATATCATCGCCTTACTATGAAATGGCTAAGATGATTCATGAATCTGGAGGATATTGCTTTGTGGACTTTGCCTGCTCTGCCCCATACATTGACATTGACATGCACCCTGATGACCCACTATGTGCTTTAGATGCCATATTCTTTTCACCACATAAGTTTCTCGGAGGACCGTCAAGTGCTGGCGTACTCATCTTCAACCAACTCCTCTACTCCAATAAGGTCCCTGACAACCCCGGAGGGGGAACTGTCGACTGGACTAACCCTTGGGGAGAGCACAAGTACCATGACGCGATAGAGGCTAGAGAAGACGGAGGCACACCTGCATTCTTACAAACGATGAGGACAGCACTAAGCATCAAACTCAAAGAACAAATGGGCACAGCCAATATGGCTAAACGAGAAGAAGAAATCTGCCAACTGGTATGGGACCAAATTGGGAATGTGGACACTATCCATATCCTTGCAGATAATATCAAACATAGACTACCAATCTTTTCTTTTTACATTGACAACCTCCATTTCAACCTTGGGGTCAAACTGCTCAATGATAGATATGGCATACAAGTGAGAGGAGGCTGCTCTTGTGCTGGGACCTATGGTCACTACCTTCTTGGAGTATCAAAAGACAGGTCAAAATCTATCACAGACCAAATCAACTGTGGAGTATTTGAGGAGAAGCCAGGATGGATTAGGGTATCTTTTCATCCTACTATGCTTACCACAGAAGTAGAATACATTTGTGAAGCAATCAAATCACTTGCAACACATCATGAAGCATGGGGAAGTGAGTATAAATACAATCCAAAAACTAATGAATATGTGCATTCTACCACCAGCTGTGACGAAGAAGCTATGGTTAGTGATTGGTTTGAGCTAGCTGACTAGCAATTTAGTTTAGGATTGGCTGATAGTTGAAGTCATACGACTTATCACTAAAGTCGACAGCACTAATATCACTGATTCCAATCTCTTGCATAAATACACCATAGAGCATATCTACTGCAGCCATAGTCACTTTGTTGTGTGTGATAATGACAAACTGGCTATTCTTACTGAACTCTTTAATAAGTTTGGTGAATTTCTGAACATTGAGGTCATCAAGTGGTGCATCTACCTCATCGAAGATACAGAACGGAGCTGGCTTGAGCAGGTATAGGGCAAATAACAACGCTGTGGCAGTCAAAGTCTTTTCACCTCCGGATAGTTGGCTTAAGGATTTAGGACGCTTACCCTTAGGCTTAGCAAGTATCTCAATGGGTGAGTCAAGTGGCGAATCCTCATTTAGCAAGATCAGATCACAAGCATCATCATCCGTAAAAAAAGTCCTGAACACCTCTTTGAAATGTACCTTGATTTTTTCGAAAGCATCTTTGAACTTTTCATTTGCTTCTATCTCAATCTCTTTAATCGTCTTTTGTAAGTCTTCGCTTGCATCGAGGATGTCGTCACGTTGTCTGACGATGTAGTCGCATCTCTCTTTGATTTCGTTGTAGGCAGTGATGGCCATAGGGTTGATATCTCCATAGTTTTGGATTCGCAACTCTAGCTTTTTAAGTTTGAGGTTAGCCTCCTCTAACGAACTCTCTTGCTGCGTATCACTTGATGGCTCTTGCTCTGTTTCTTGATCTTTTTTGATCTCTTCTTCAGAAATACCAAACTCTATAGACAACCTATCTATTAGACTCTTAAGCTCATACTTTAGCGTCTGTTCTCTTTCTTTAGCTTGTCCAATAGCAGACTGAAGTTGGAGTTGCTGAGAGTGCAAGTCTCTGATTGCTCTTTCTTTTTCTTGGATACCTGACTTCTCATTAAAGTATGTCTGTTCGACCTTACTTACTTCAGCTGTAGTTGTTTTCTTTTGCTCATAGAGTTGTATGGTCTCTTCACTTTTCCCTTGTTGAGATAGTGTAAGTGATTCTAGTTTTGCTTTGACCGAAACCAGCTCTTGCTCAGAACTTGAGATCTTCTCAGCTAGCTGTCCAAGCTGATTAGCAAGGCTCACTTGCTGCTGATTAAGAGAATTGATATAGTTCTCCTGCTTTATTTTTTCGATTTGCTTACCATTGAGTTGACTAGACTGCTCACTAAGTTGGCTTTGCAATTTTGAGAGTGTACCGGATTCATTATTAATCAGTTCAGTAAGCGAATCAAGCTTAGCTTTCTCCATTGCAAGAGTTTCATCCAAGGTCACAACCCTTACCTTGCTTGCTTCGAGCTTTTTGAGTATATCTTCGTTAGTCGCTTGAGAGTATTCAATTTTGGATAGCAACTTGTCATATTGCGCCTGCAGACTATTGAATTTATAGGTAGCACTATTGAGAGCCAATTCAGCACTAGAGAGAGCCTTTCGCAACCCTTCGACAGTCAAGATACTTAGTGCTTTTGTATTCTTTTCAATATCAACCTCAACTTTGGCTAGCTGCTGTTCAACCTTAGCTATTGACTTATTCAAGCTTTCAAAGGCCTTCTTCCTACCGACTTTCTTACCTTCAAACAATCCTACTGAACCACCAGACAAGGTAAACTTCTTACTAATCAACGTAGAATCCTCTAATAAAAATTCCGTCTCATGGCCAGTATACGTAGTTCCAAACCTTACAGAACCAAATAGATATTCGAAGAGCTTTTGGTACTTTGAGTCGTACTCCAGTTTATGTATGATACTATCTTTCTCTACTGGGACTGTATAACTCTCCATTCGCGAAAGAATGAAAAATGATGCTCTTCCTTTTTGACCTTCTTTCAGAAGTTTTATTGCTGACTCAGCCTCTTGCTCTGTATTAGCAACAAAGTGATGGAGGTGATTTTCCAAATAGGATTCAATAGCATGCTTGTACTCATCCGGACAGAGGAACAAATCAGACAACAAAGGAATCTTTCCCTTTGTCTGATTATGCACGAACTTGACAGATTCTGGGAATCCCTCTAGTGACTCAATCATGTTCTTGAGCAAATTCCGTTCATTGACTGACCTATCTAAAGTCCTATCTAAATCAGTCTTTTGCTGCCTCAATTGTAGCTTAATTTCTTCAAGACTCTGTTGCTGCTGTTGAGCTTTATCAAAAGCTTCTCTTGCTACTTCCACCTGAGTCGTAAGCTGAGATACTTCTTGTTTGCCAATCTCTACCTTTTCTTTCAGAGTTGAGACTTCAGTCTGGTTGACCTTTTCGGCATCTTTGATTCTTGCCAGCTGGTCTTCAGCGATTTGCTGAGTACTCTTCACTTGCAAGAGTTCTTTTTCGATCTCAAATACTGCAGATTGTGCTGCTTGATAAGCTTGTTGTTGGCTATTAGCCTGCTGACTCTTACTCTCGACGTTCTCTTTAAACTTAAGGTAAGCCTCTTGCATAGTATTATAATCCTTTGCCAACAAGTCCAACTTTTCGCTTTCTACTGCAATGGTCTGTTCTTTGCTCTTCAGGAGTCCTTCTACTTCTATGTGTCTATTCTTACTATTTCCCAATTCTGCATGCAGCCTTGTTTCAGTATTTCTTAAGAAGGTAATTTCTTGTTTCTTGAGAGACTCTACTCCTTCTATTTCTTGAATTTTCGTAACAATTGCATTCAATGCCTTTTGCAATTCATTCAAGACCTTTTCATCATTGAGGTTCTTGGTCTTCAGACTTTCAAGATCTGCTTCTGACTTTGACAAAGCTCCTTTGACTTCAGTAAGGTGAGCCATCCTCTCATTGTGCTTGGTAGTCATTCCAAACAACTCTTCTTCGTACTTTACAATCTTTGCTTTTGAGACTGTGATTTTAAGTGCCTTGTATTGCTCCTTTATCTTATAATAGCGTTCTGTTCGTTTGGCTTGTTTTTCTAGGCTTTTCATATTAGCCTCAAGCTCAAAAAGCAAGTCCTCTACCCTATCTAAGTCAGCTCTTGTTAGTTGAAGTTTTCCTAGAGCTTCCTTTTTTCTGATTTTGTATTTTGATATACCAGCTGCCTGCTCGAACATCTTCCGTCGGGCATTGTCCTGGTCACTCAAAATAGCATCAACCATACCCAACTCTATGATAGCATAAGTATTGGAGCCAATCCCGCTATCTAAGAATAGGTTTTTGATGTCCTTGAGTCTACACTTGACATTATTGAGTCTATACTCACTATCACCTGATCGATAAAGTGTTCTTGAGATAGAGACTTCCTTATATTCTGTTGGAAGGATATTCTTAGTATTCTCAAATGTAAGTGTTACCTGAGCTGCTCCACTTTTCTTTTTCTTTTTAGTCCCATTGAAGATGACATCACCCATGGATTCGAGCCTCAGCTCCTTACTCTTCTGCTCTCCTAAGACCCATCTGATACTATCAACTATATTACTTTTACCACTACCATTGGGACCCACAACACCTGTGACACCCTCATCGAATGTTATTGTAGTTTGGTTGGCAAAACTCTTAAAGCCCTTAATATCCAGACTCTTCAATCTCATAGAGGTCAAATATAATTAAAAAATAGCCTTTGGCATCTACCTTTTGTGGTCTTAGGGCTCCAATAAAAAAATGCCGGAGAAATTACTTTCACCGGCATCCATAACTTACAAAACTAGTACATTAATTATTTCAGTACGATCATTTTTCTGATTGCACTTGTCGTCTCAGACTCTACTCTGTAGAATAATACTCCGTGATTATTCAATGTTGCAGAATCTATGATAAACGTGTTATTTCCTTTAGTTGCTTGCATAGTCTCATTGTACAACACTCTTCCTTCTGCGTTGTATACTTCCAACGATACATTCCCAGCATTACCTAGGTAGAATGGAATCGTCGTAGTTAACGCAAATGGATTTGGTTCGTTTTGATAAAGTACAAAGCTAGATGCTTCATCTCCTACATCAGTACCAAACTCTAAGTTCAAGTCAAGAACCTCTTTTTCTGTAGTATAAAGCTCAGCGGCAGTAACATCAGAAGTAATGCCAAATACATCAGACAACGTACCATCTGCTTGTGCTGTAAATACTAGAGACACCATTTCTACTCCTTCGACTATTTCTCTACCATATGCAAAGTCACAGCTCATTGTAATCTGTCCTTGAGCTAGTCTGCTCAACCCTACATTATCAACATTAACTGCTAATTGACCTACATTGTATCCTTCGTATGAAAGCACAGATCCATCATAGTCAGCTGTAAACTGTATACCATAGATATCTACAAGCTCTTTCGCTGATAATGCAACTGTCACAATATCACCTGCTTCGAATGCTTGGTCCTTAGCCACAAGAGTGAATGACTCACTTCCTCTATTTTCAACATCATCGCCAGTCAAGAATAGGCTTACGCTATTGTTAACATCACCAGTCTTAATCGCTACAAATTCCACATCAGCATAGTCAATATATAATTGAGGTATACTCACACTAGTTGTATAGTCCCAAGGCATAGTTGGGTCAATGAATTGGTGGTTTGCATCCACAAATTGCCATGAGTTGTTTGATGGGAAGGCATCATATTCGTCTAAGATCAACTTTCTGATATCAACCATATCTGCAGATGTAATAGTATAAGACTTATTAGCATCAGCTGCTATCATCTTGTATGGTGAATCTAGGCTTTCTAGGTTTAAGATGTGTCTCTGAATAAGTACCAAGTCAAGTGTAGATACACCCTCTTTTGGCAAGTCATTTCTAATTGGTGCTACTTCGTATGCATCGTAGTACTCTACTGATTCAAACATATAGTCACCTTCAGAATCTGTAAGCTCCATATACATTTCGTCATCACTCATATCTTCCAATGCTACCTCGAAGTTTTCTACTCCAGCAAAGTTTTCATCATAGACCTTACCAGAAACGAATGCCATTCTATTGTTATCATCAGTACACACATCTAAGTTGTCTTGTAGTATTAGAGTCACTTGACAAAATTCTACCTGACCTAGACCGTCAATTACATACATATTCAATGATATCTCAGCTCCTATTCCGTTTGGAAGGTCATCACAAGTGAATTCTAATGCCTGTGTATTGCCATCTGCTGTGAATGAGAATGTCAATGCACTTGATTGTCCGCATCCAGCTTCACTCTTAATATCAAAGTCAGATGCCCATACCTCAGTAGTCCCGTCAGGACCAATTGCCCATACTAACTCAGCTCTACATATTGGTGTTGGAGCACTATTGTTAGTAATCGTAAACATATATGTACAAGCTTCAGTAAGACCGCAAGCATCTTTTGCATAGAATGTCACATTGTGTACTCCCACTGGATAAGTGCCACTTGCGTCGCTTCCAGAACCAGAGTGATCAATGTCACCATCTTTATCTAAGTCAACCTCCCATGTATATATGATCAAATCATCAGGAGTACAACCATCTCCATCTGTAGAAGTTATCGTAAGAGTTACATAGTGCTGACAGTTATTGTCGTCATCGTTTACTGTAACATCATCACATGTAAGCATAGTAGGTCCTTGGCTACTTGTAAAGTTGAGTTGTTGTGAACAAGTATAGATTCCTTCAGTAGGATTATCTGGATCATATGTACACCAATCAATAGCTGTCCATTCTCTTATTATAGAATAACAAGCTCCAGCTTGATCTACATCTTGAAATGGAGCTCCATCTTGATGCGAAATCTCAATATTTGAACAACCTTCGGTTGCTGTAGCTGTAGCAATACTATTCAAATCTTCTGGCTCATATCCTGTATTACATGAGATTAAGTTAACATCTTCTGGGCATTCTATCCCTGATAAAGAAGAAGTATTCTCAGCAGTTATTGTTATAGTTTGAGTACATGTAAATACTGTTGTCCCATTTAACATTATTGGAATAGATCTAATTACAGTTCCATTTCCACATAAAGATGTAGGATCCGATGATAAGCTTGGTGTACCCATTGTATAGTTTGTAGTACTATTACCACAAGTACTATTCACAAAGGTTGGACTATCTCCAGCTGCATTGAAAGTTGGGTTTGCAGCCCACTCAGTACATGTAAATGTATAAGATGTTGTTGTTGGGCAATTGTAAGTTGCATCGTCAAAACCATCAACTATAACAATACCTACAGCTTCATCCGTGTTATCACATTCATCAGTTACTTGTAACATGACCTGTATTTCTTGTCCAACATCTGACTGACAGAATGCTACAGAAGGTCCATATTCGTCATCATCAGAATGTCCATCACAAGTACTTCCTACTCTCTTAATCATGTAAGAAACTATAGATCCTCCGCAATTATCAAAACTACCATCATCCATAGATTCTGCAAGTAATATTACCTCACAAGATTCATCTAATGTCATTTGTGTAACTCCTTCTGCTATTGCATATGGCTTAGTACCGTCTCTTACCACAACATCTTTAGTACAATATCCGACTCCAGGCACATTATCACTTCCTACCTCTGCATTCATTTGATTTCCACACTCATCCACAAAGTCATATCTGAACCAATAGAATCCTGGCTCCAAGTCTACTGTATAAGGCGCTGGCACTACAGTCCAGATTACGTCTGCATCTATCTCACAAGGATCAAAATCACCGCCGCAAATAGACAAATCTTCACTAAACCCTCCAGCTATACTACCTAAACTAAGTGTCCAAGTGACATCACTACAGTCAGAATATTGAGGAGTAATACCATCCGAACCTAGTTGTACAGGAACTGGATATGTATAACTCAAAGTACACTCGTTTTCAGGAGTATATAATGTAATACAAGATTCTCCACATGTAATTACTGGTGGTTCATCATCAAATGCTTCTATATTCTGTCCTCCTTCTACATACTCACCTGTACACCAATCAATCACAAACCAGTTTCTTAATATCTTAGTGCCTGCACCACACATTTCGAATGGAACATCGCTATAAGAAAACTGTAGACATGCACAATCGTAGTTTGTTGGTGTCCCAGAAATGCTAGGACTGATGCCTTCGATATCTAATACAGAGCAAGCATCGCTAGAATTATAATCTACGATATAATCAGAAGGTAAGTCTACATCATCAACACTAACTGTGTTGAATCTGATTTCCTGAGTACAAGTAGCTGTATTACCAGCGACATCAGTAGCAGTCCATACTCTGTCGATAATAGTACAAAATCCATCATCACACATCTGACCATGAGGTTGGTCTACATATGTCCACACTATGCTTCCGACACAATTATCAGTTACTGTAGGTTCTTGAAAGTTGGCGTCACCAGCTACGGGAGCTGAATCGTTACAATCTAAAACTATTGCAGGACAATCGTCGATGATTGGCTTTAATTTGTCTTTAACAATTATGTTACCCCAACATGTTATAGAGCAGTCAAGCATTGTTACTTTAACAGTTAGTGTGTCTCCTTCATAAGAGCCATCTACTATTGGGCTTGTTGGCAAGGTGGCTCCAGATGCATCTTGTACTTCTACAGAATAAGTTGCTAGAGCACTTGGATCTTCTAGTACCATGTCATGCGCCACAGTTATTTGGCAATCATCGTTCAGTGAGATAGTTACAAGGTCGTTACAAGATACAGTAACAACATCGCAATCTACTTGCGCAGACAACATCCCTCCGAATAAACTAAGCATCATGACAAGAGCTGCGTTTATGTTAAGATTAAGGTTTGTAAGTAATGTTTTTTTCATTTTTATGATATTTAAATCAGTATTTGCGATTGAAATTTGAGTTAGTGTGCTGTTTGAAAAATGAAGGTGAAGGCACTGAAGTGTTCGGCTCAAATGCCTTCACAATCGATATATTATTGGATAATGATCATTTTTCTTATTGCTGAATGAGTTTCGGTTTCAACTTTTAAATAGAGAATGCCCGATGATTGTATAGATGCTGTGTTAAAGTCTACTTCGTTGTAGCCTTTAGCATAAGTATCGGTAATAGAATACAACACCTTCCCAGTCATTTCTAACACTGTAATGGTTGCATCTTGAGACTCAGGCAATGAAAAGCTAAATGTTGTCGCTTCGCTAAATGGATTAGGCTTGTTTTGATAGAGTGCAAAACCGTCGCCTCCTGTTTGAGTCTGCTCAACTAATACGATATGCTCAACTCCTATAGCGTTTCCTTCGTCTGTGTAGACTTCAGTTGCTATATCATTGCTTACTAGCGATATGCTATTGAAGTCAATAGCTTCTTTACTATCTACGACAAGAGTAAATAATACATCACCAGCCACTATCTCAGTTGATGAGTTGGTGTTCCAACTTAACTTAACTGAACCGCTCTGTGTAGTCTTAATATTGTCATTATTCACCTCTAATAGACCTGCAGAGATTCCTGCAATGTTTGCATTTACATCAAGTTCTAATTGCATTCCTACTAAGCTGTAATCATTTGCAGCTTTTACTGGCACCATCACTTGTCCATTCTGAGATTCAGTCGACTGAATAGTCAATTTAAGTGGATTGTTGCCTCTATTCTCTGTTGCATTACTATCAAAGTTCAATGCTACACTGTGATTTACGTCACCTACCTTAACCCCGATAAAGTCTACGTCAACCGTACTCTCAGGTAAGTCTAAGATATCAACCTCCTCTTCAAAAGGGAAAGGATTCAAGGCATCTAGGAATGTGAAGTCCTTGTGTATAAATCTCCATGAGCTATTGTTAGTATACTCGTTGATATTCTCCAATATCAAGTTTCTTATTTCTACTAAATCTGCAGCAGATACATTACCATTGTTATTAGCATCAGCTGCTATCAACTTATATGGAGAATCTAATTGCTGAAGGTTAAGCAAGTGTCTCTGTATCAATATGATATCCAACGTCGACACACCATTTGCATGGTTATCATCCTTCGTTGGTGTAACCATGTAATTCTGTGTAGCTTGCAGATCCGCGAAGTCATATTGACCTGTTTGAGTCATTTCTTGCATCGGGAATTCAGGCATAGAAGCGTGTAAATGCATCATAACATCTGTCAATACTTCATCATCCTCAGTAAGAATATCTCCTGCAATTCTTCCCGAGCCGTTTGAACTAGGGACATCTGTACAAATACCACTATTGTCTTGTACTATAATCTGAGTTAAACAGTAATCATAATTACCATCATTGTCTATCACATAAAGTCTAACATCAAAAGTATCAACTACTCCGTTTGGAAGATCATCACATGTGTAGAACAATACATCAGTATTTCCATCTGGAGAGAATGAGACGGACACGTTTCCTCCTCCTCCAAAACAGTTATCAAAGCTCCCTGCATCTAAGTCTTGAGCCCATATCTCTGCCTGTTCTGATACTGCATTTATCACAGTTACTACTTGATCTACACAGTATGGTGTAGGCAAGACGTCATCATCTACATTCACATTGATAGTACACTGATCTTCATTCCCACAGAAATCGGATACAGTATATGTTACAGTATGTCTTCCAGGAGGAAATAAGCCACTTGCGTCATTAGAAGTACCGAGTTGATTTTCCAGTGGCGCAGGATTAATTTCTCCATCCTCAGTATTATCGACCAAGTATGCATCATCATAATCAATCACGTAAGACCATACTAAATCTTCAGAAGCAGTACAAGCATCTGTAGCTTGAGCAGCCAATCCATCTACCATTACCTGACAAGTCACTGCATCAAGCGATCCTGTCGCATTAACATCAGCACAACCACTAGTAAATGTTGGTGCATCATTATCTGTAATCTTGATAACTTGAGTCATAGTATATAGAGATCCTGGGTTACACCAGTCCCTTACAGACCATGTTCTTATTACTTTCTGACAGTAGTCAGCTGTATTTGCTACATATTGGAAAGGTAGGTCATCATGAGTGGCTACTACATTTCCACAAGTGAATGATTCGAAAGTTACTTCTCCTAAAGCCTCTGGCGAGATATCAGCAGTACACGATACAATCGCTTCTTCGTCCGGCCAATTAATATCACTTTCTACGAATCCTCCTACATTATTTACTGTTATTACTTGATTACAACTAATTGTAGATCCGTCGTTAAGAGTAATAGTCCATGATCTAGTAATACTAGAAATTTGACACTCCGTATAGTGTACAACAGGTGCATGCTCCACATATGAACCAGCATCAGTTCCACTAGCACATGAATTACTTACAGAAGGCTGTCCAAATGATGAAGGTATTACACTGATATTAGATGCAAGTGTTACTGGACTACTGTTGCCAAGTGAAAGATTATCTAACCAAGTATCTGTACAGTCAGCTGAAGCAGTCTCTGCAGGACAAGTGTAAGTACTTAAATTAGGATTCATCACTGTCACACTCACTAGACAACTACTACTATTTCCAGCACTATCGTATACATTTAAGTATACTCCAACTGGACTACTAACTATATCGTTTTCGTCAAATTTGACTTCATCAAACCAATCTGATGAATTACTATCTGCTCTTCTTACTTTCATATCAGCAAGGTCACAGTTGTCAAAACTTCCGTCATCAAATGTCTCTGGTCTAGCGAATGCCATACACATCTCGTCTAATGCAACAACAGAATAGACATCACATACTGGCTGAGGTGGTGTGTTATCTTCAAATCTTAATTCAAAAGATGATACTCCTAAGAATACAGGTTCATCTGTATCTGGATCATTAGGATTAGCAGCTTGTGCAATGGCTACATTACCACATGCATCTTCAAATTCATATCTTACCCACACTGCTGTACCATCTACAGCAGGTATAGTTACATTATCATTGACATCGCAGATTGGATTTGGAAACATAATGAAGTCCTGAGACAAATCTGGATCAGGTGTTCCAGGCAAAGGCACTAAGTATCCAACATTCATTGTAATATCTGAACACTCACCTATTAGCCCTGCATATTCTCCAAACTGACCGCTACCTGGAAATGGATATAAAGTTACAGCATCACTACAGTTATATTGATGTGCATCCACTAAGTAATAGCCTTCATCATCTTGGTTTAAGTATCCATCATAGTCTTCGTCGCCAAAATTAGGATCAGTAGGGTCATCAATTACTGTCTCATTAGGATCTGTTAACCCAAACGCTGGAGCAAGAACTGGCGCAGTCTTATCAACTAATGATATTATCTGCTTGTATACTACATCAATACCAGTACAGTTATCCGATACAGTCCACTCTCTGATTATCTTTCTAGCTGGGCTAGATAGTTTCACTGAAAGATCGTTAGGATCTCCACACTTCCAAAGTGTCAGTACATCTACATAGTTTTCATCCAATGTGACATTCAAACAGAATAACCCAGTAGGCATTCCTGTAATTTCTGGTCCAGGGTTGGTAAATGGATCATCTAATGAGCACACGTCTATAGCAGGCTCTGCTCCTGCAATATTATCATCAAAATTAGGCGGTGCAACAATTGTGCTTGTTGAAGGCCTTGTAATCTCTATTGAATAAGAACATGAAGATGAGCTTCCTGATTGATCTGTGATTACCCATGTTCTAGTATAAGTAGATGCTGGCTCGTCTTCTTCGCAAGAATTAGACTCTAATGCATCACTATATGTAAGTGTAGCATCTGTACAGTTATCAAAACCACTGATAGTCCAAGTACCGTCATTGTTGTTTACAACCCCTACAGCTGGATCAAATACAGGAAATCCAGTTAATGTCATATCAGATAATTCGTCACACTCGATAACGAATGGACCATCTGGACATTCTAACTGAGGTATTGACTTATCTTCAACAGTAATATATCCCCAACAGATGTTTCCTGAACAATCTTCTTGAACCATAACTTGGAAAGTCTGTCCTACATGGTCTCCGTTTAGAGTACCGCTGACTACTGCTCCGCTACCATCTGTAATTGTAACTTCAAATCTATCTGGCTCTGGGTGAGATACTCCTTCTAGAATCATATCTGGCGTCACTACCAAGTCACAAAGTTGATTTAAAGTAATATATACATGGTTGTTACATGCTATCTGTCCTGGCTGGACATTATCTACTACTTCTATTGTCTTAGTTGCTGTGAAACCACAAGCTCCATTAGCTCTATCACCTGTAAGAGTTAGTACATATGGTGAGTTTGCCTCAGCTCCAGCTGGCCAATTGATAGTTACTTTGGTATCATCACTTGAATTGGGAGCTAAGTAAGCATCAACGTCATTACCAAGGTAATCTCTCAACGTATAATCTACTGAGTTAGCATCTAAATCTGACTCTGTTAATTCAAAGCAATACTCCATAAAAGTATCATCACTAAGACAAACATAGGAGTCTCCTTGGATCTCAAGATTTGATAGAGATCTTACACCAATGTTATCTAAAATGACTTCAAAAGCACACCCTTGAGTTGTTGAACCAGAAAACACAATATAATAATCTTCAGTATTTGTAGTACCATTCCAATCTACCTGAAACTCTGTACCATCATTTTGTTGTACTCCATCAGCTCCGGTGTATACATTATTACTCACATCTCTGACCTCCCAATATATTCTAGATGGATCTAAAATCAAACAGTCAGTATCTTGGCCTGCAATTGCGTCTATAGTGTAATTTGTAACATCGCCACAATAGGGATTTGTTTCACCCACAATTACCCAGTGATCACTGACATCAATGAGGTCAAAGCTTCTGCTATCCGAAAACGGACAATTTCCTTGAGCATAAGTACCACTTGCAGTAACAGTAACCATGGTAGTGTTGGGCAATCCCGTATAATTAAAGAATACACTGCAGTTACCACCACTAAATGAACCTGAGTCATTATCAGACCAAGCTACAGCATCACCATTGTCTGCATCAAAGCCAGGCAATAAATCTTTATCAAGCTCAAGATCTAACATACCTTCTCTACATATCTTATATATAGGACTTACATCTGTATCTGCTGGCGTATAAGAACTATCATCAAGTAATATTAAGTCGCCACTGACTCCAACAATTTCAACTTCGTAAGATGTCATAAATGTACAGCCATTGACATCTGTTCCTGTAGCAGTAACAAAATAGGTGTTTTCCCCATCTATAAACGTAATATCCGCTGTTGTCATATTTGCGTCATCCACAACCTGTGATGGAGCTGTATTAGGAGCTTGAGCATTGAGCAAAGGATTAACTAAGTCTGACTGTAAGACATCCCAAGAAATTGTTGCAAAGTCACTAGGTCCACTCAGCTCATAATTATATTCAGTTCCACAAGTACCCGAAGATATTCCTGTAATCTGAACTCTGTCAGATAAATTATATCTTGTCACAGTTAGGCTTGCATCTATCATACAACCATATTCATCTTCAGCTGTTACTTCTATCTCATAATCCTGGTCGATGTTATAAGGAGCCACACTAAAATCAATAGTTAATGACGATGTAGTTGAAACAACGACACCATCAATAGTCCACGAATAGTTTGTCCCTAAACCTGAGTCATTAACTATTGCAAATGTCTCATTGATTGGGCTACTATTAGTAGCGCAAACCTGGGTCGGACCACTGATAAGGTTGGTCGGATACTGAGGTGCAGTAATCACATACTCTACACCATCAATGTAGATACTACCATTTGATAGTTCCTGCATTACGGTATTTTGTATACAATACACACCATTTGTTTCATCAAACACTGGCATTACTGTAAACTCTGTCCAATCGTAAGTCGGTGCAATAAAATCATCATATATGTGATCCAATGCGGTAATTAGATATGTCTCACCAGGGTCACCTTGGTAACATATCTCTACCCTATATTGACCGTCACCTGCCGTAGTGGCATTTCCTAAACAAGCAAATGTTGCGGTGACCTGACCAAAGACTTGACCTACCAATAATAGTAGAAGCAAAGGTAACATCTGCTTGGTCTTGCCGATATTACCAAACACTGGTTGTACCAGCCTAGTAAAAGTTGTAAGTGATGGTTTTCTCATCGATTCTTGGTTTTTGTAAAATTCTTTTTCACTCATAATGTACTGTTGCACACTTCACCGATGGCGAAATGCGACTTTTAGTAAGTTTCATTCTCTAAAGACCAAGATTTGTTCCAAAACCAAAATCAAATTATGAGCATTTCTAATATGAAAACACATTACATTTATTCGTTAATTGTAACAATCAGACATTCAGATCTATCAGTCAATATGTTGCAAATAATCTTTTTTGGACTTTTTATTCCAAGATCTTCGCTTCTCTCGCATTTTTTCAAAATCAACTCCTATTTGAGTATTCTCTAAGAAACCTTAGATTATCACTTGAGCATAACTTATCATACCTTAATAGCTGATATCCAATACACTACAAATCATATTATTTCTCTTCATCAATATAATTATCCTATAAAGCAGCATCTCACTGCGCTATTGGATAAATGAAAAGAACCTCTATTTTTACGTTATATATAAATAGTATGCAAATACAAACCTCCACTTTCGCAACTTTGATATTCTTAATATTTAACCTATGGGCCTACTCTGTGGTGGGACAATGTACATTCAGTGACCTCTATGCTGAACCGCATACTTGCAATGATGCAGGTCTCACTTGGATAGACTTTGCATTTGAATCTGAAGGCGATATCAGTGACTATTTTATAGTAGCTGGTAATGGTATAGTATATGATACCTTCAATTATGGAATGCCGTTTTATACAATAGGACCAGTACTTGCTGATTGCAACACTCTATATGAATTGATTGTCTACGATTCTCAATTTGCTGACTGTACTGATGATTTTGGCTTTGATGAGCCTCTGTGTTGTCCGGTAGAATGTAGCTACACTAACTTCACTACAACAAATATCCAATGCCTGGATACCTCCTTGTTAGTTACCATTGATTTCGATTACACCTCTGCAACTCATGAGTACTTTGATCTATGGTTTGATGGTAGCTTTGCCAATGTCTATGCTTATGATAGTCTGCCTATTCAGGTAGAGGTTCCACTGAATAGTTTTGGGGTCACTGACTTCTTGGTCTATGATAATGACAA
>JAHDHH010000008.1:30306-38100 GCA_020631405.1 Saprospiraceae bacterium | reverse complement strand
ACTAATTGTAATACCTTCTATGACTTCCAATTAGTTGATAATGCATTGAAAGAATGTATAAGTGATACAATATATGAGGTGATATTCTGCTGTGACTTTGAGGAGTGTACAATTAGCGATGTCACAATAGATGGTGTCTCCTGCACAGATAATGGCATCAGCTTCTGGCTTGACTTTAGTATTGCAAACAATACGAATTCGACATACGAAGTCGCCTTTAATGACAATTATCTAGGTACTCACTTAATTGACTCATTACCAATGTACTTTGAGACTGGCAGCACAGATATGCCTAATGACTTTTTGGTGATTTGTGAGACAGAAGAAACAGGATGTTGTTTCGAATGGGAAATACCAGGTGGGCTCTGTGGTTCAGGAGACTGCCAGATATTTGATGTCTTTGCCGAGCCATACAATTGTAACGATAATGGATTATTCATGGTAGACATTGGGTTTGAATATTTAAACATTGAGGGCAATACATTTACCATATTAGGTAATGGCAACAATTATGGAACATTTGAGTACGGCGAGCCTTACTACACACTTGGACCATTGGAAGCAGACTGTAGTACCCTTCTTGAATTTGTGATTATCGATGATACAATGGATGGATGTGTTGGTGTATTCGAGTTTGAAGAACCTATCTGTTGTTCAGAGGTTGACTGTGTGATTTCTGGATTAGAACTTTACAATATAGAATGTAATACTAATGGCGATGGTTACCATGTTACGTTAGACTTTGAATATGTTGGTGCCAATGGTGAAGATTTTGTCTTGTCTATGAACAATGGTGTATTCAATCAATATTCATACGCCGATTTACCCTTAAGACTCAATGACTTGCCTATTCCTGAGGAAGCGACTACCTTTTTAGTTTGTCAAGGAGGTCTAACAGATTGTTGTCTAGACGCTTACTTAGTACAACCAAACTGCGGGGATAAAGCATGCGAAATATTTGATGTCATAGCTGAGGCTTATAACTGTGATGACAATGAAGGATTTTTAGTTGATATCGCTTTCGCATATCAACATACACAAGCCAACACTTTTACGCTTCTAGGAAATGGCAATAACTATGGCACATATGAGTATGGTCAACCTTATTATACCATTGGCCCACTAGTAGCCGATTGTGAGACATTGTATGAATTTGTCATAGTAGACAACACAATGGATGGATGCAGTGCCGCAACTTGGTTTGAAGAACCCATCTGTTGTGAGTCCAATACAGACTGTATCATCAATGCTGTCGAAGCATTTGACGAAGAGTGTTCTGAAGAGGATGGCTTTTACCATGTTTCCATAAACTTCAACTATTCTGGAACGTCCAATGATTTCTTCGACATGTATGTCAATGGAGAGTTCTATGGATTCTATGCATTTGCCGACCTACCCATAAGACTTAACTCAATCGAAGTAACTGATCAAACATTCATTGTCATTTGCGAAAACGATAATGAAGAGTGTTGCACTGAACTAAGTATAGATCCACCTAGCTGTAATGATAGTGTAGGTTGCGAGATCTTTGATGTTTTTGCTGAAGCTTATGATTGTGAAGACGGAGGATTCCTGGTGGGTCTCGAGTTTGATTATTCTGAAACAACTAGTAATACCTTTACTATTGTTGGCAATGGCAATACTTATGGCACATTTGAATATGGCGCTGAGTATTACACAATTGGACCCCTTGAAGCTGACTGTGAGACAATATTCGAATTTGTCATAGTAGATAATGAAAATGAAGCATGCAGTGGGTTTTATGTATTTGACGAACCAATCTGTTGTGACGACTGCCCTTCAGAATTCACAACATCAGTTGATACTACAATCAATGGAACCTTAATATTATCTATTACTACTCTACCTGCCGACGGATTCTTTAATTTGATTCTGAATGGAGACGACTTTGGTAATTTCAACTATGGAGATGATATCTCCTTTGCTCTTGACAATGATACAGAGTATGCAATTGTATTGACAGATATAGAAAATAGTGATTGCAAATACATGGAATCCTTACTTACTACTGCGGCACCTACCTCAACCACAGAGCCTAGTCTACTTCAAGGAGAAGTCATCAGTAGAATACAGAGTCTGTTCTTTGACTTTCCAATAGGTAGTCAGTTTGCGACATATGACTGTCAAGGGAGGCAAGTCATGGATGGTAGTGTAGACAGTGATAACTATAGTTTACAGCATCAATTGCCTCAAGGAATTTATTTTATCAATATTTGGTTTAATAACCAACGATCAATTAAAAAAGTACATTTAAAATAGTGGGAAAGAACGACAAACCATCATTGTCATGGGATGACTTTAGGGCCTTAGGCAATCCGGACAATGCTCCAGAAGAAGAGCAGGAGGAACAACAGATAGATCCTCAAATCCCTATAAGGATTCACCTCGAAAAGAAACACAGAGGCGGCAAGACAGCTTCTATAGTAAGGGGTCTTGAAGATAAAGAGAGTGACCTACTTAAGTCTTATTGCAAAGACATCAAACAGCAATGTGGAGTAGGTGGCAATGCTAAGCATGGTGAAATCATCATTCAAGGAAATCATAGAACTACGATAGAGGCTTATTTCAAAGCATTAGGGTATAAGAATGTAAAACTATCAGGAGCCTAACCTAAGACCTCCGCTTCAGCGTTTGTCGCTCCGCATATTGCTCGAATAAAGCCTTCTGATTAGTATTATTCTCATTGTACTCTTCTGGGTAAAGTCCAGCTGCTAATCGTTGCCTTGCCAATTCGAACAATGACACTGCACAGGCAACTGATATATTGAGGCTTTGGACCATTCCCATCTGAGGAATGATGAAATTTGCATCACAGTGCCCAAATAACTCATCTGTAATCCCTGCATGTTCATTACCAAAGACTAAGACACAACTTTGAGTGAAATCCTGTTGGTGCATAGAAGTAGCATCTTCTGTCAAGTGTGTAGCTAGTAAAGTATTATACTTTTCTCTAAGCGTCCTCACACAAGCTTCTGTATCAGTAAATCGATGAATCTCAATCCAACGCATGACACCTGTGCTTGTCTTCATGTTGTCTTCAAGTACTCGATCTTTGAGGTTGTCGTGGTTATCCAATATGTAAACCTCCCTAATCCCTACTGCATCACAACTCCGCATTACAGCACCTAAGTTGTGAGGATCATGCACATTTTCAAGTAGTACTGTTGCATTGAACTGAGTCTGCGAGGCTACTTTCTTGAAGAGGTGCTCTCTTTCTTCCGTTAGAAAATTCATCGTTTCTTTCTAAATCTACCGTCCTTGAATTCAATCACAGAAAGTGCTGTGTTTTCAAAATATTTGATATTAGACGGCTTATCTGCCAACTCTGCCGAGCTAATAGGTACACCAGCAATATCGTAGCTAGTCTGTAAGTATCTATTACTATCTCTACCCACCTTCATCTGAAAGTTTTTGCCATGATTCTCGAGGTTATTCAATACAAAACTCATCATATCATATCCTTCATAGAGATCTTCTGTTGGAAAGGCATTGTATTCATTAAAAAACCTAGTCCTCAAAGTCCTATAATTAGCACTGGTCTTATCAACAAACTCTGATCTAATGATATGGATATTGAGGTTATTGTAGAAGTCATAGGTGATTTTTTCAGTATCCATCATTTTAGGCATGCCGTAGACAATCACTTTTGCTTCACCTTTCTCCACTCTTAGCTTCCTCACACAGCCATAGATAAATGACTCATCATTGCTACTCCAGTTTGGCAATAAGAATACATTAGTCTTGTCTTGAACAAAGATACTATCGAATGCAGTATCGCCTACCAATAACGAATCTTCATTAACAACAAACTGAGTAACATCATTACGTCCAAGCGAGCCAGCGATTTTGGCAAGGTAGTCCATCCTTTTCTTATCAGAACTTGATGAATTCCCTATTACAATGAGCTCACTGCTAGGGAAACTCTTCACTGCATCCTCTACCATCTTTTGATAGTGTTGAGTAAGGCTAGGCTTAGTTTGGAGGTGGTAAGCATTGTTAGAAGCAATAGACTTACTTGACTTCCATGGAGAGATGTGAGTGATCTTATTTGCCTTAGCAAATTCTGCTACTTCCTTGAGTTCACCAGTATCATATGGTCCAACAATGACATCCGAACTTCTTAAGGTTGGGTTGTCAGTGATACTTCCTAGATTGCCAGAACTAGAATCAAAGACATTGACATCTACAGTTGATCCTATACGACTATCTTCTGCTGCCATTTTCGCTCCAGCGTAGTAGCTAATAAATTTATAGGCAGGTGCAGACTTGCTTGTCAATTCTGCTGATTGAGCTTTATCTCCTGAAAATGGCACTAGTAGACTCACGCTATAAGTGCCAAGCTTTTTAGTCTTTACGACTTCTGGTGCCCCTATTGGAATTACCTCCTCGGGGTCAACGATAGTCCACTTGACTTCTTCTACTTTAGAGTTTGCCTTGTTGTTTCCCTGATTTGCTCTCGGGGTTGTAGATACTCTAGTTTGCTTTGTTGCCACCTTCTTTTGTGTACCGCATCCTACTAGTGCAAGGAGCAATGCGACACAGAGTAGCTTACTCCCATTCAATTGTTGCAGGCGGTTTAGTACTGATATCATAGACTACTCTATTTATTCCTTTGACATTATTAATAATAGTATTCGAGACCTCTCCTAGGAGTTCATATGGGAGTGTTGACCATTCTGCTGTCATACCGTCCGACGAATTTACACATCTTAATGCTAAGGTATACTCATAAGTCCTCTCATCTCCCATAACACCAACGGATTTGACGGGTAGGAGTATTGTTCCTGCCTGCCAAACTTTATCATAATATCCAGAATCCTTGAGTGCCTTGATAAATATAGCATCAGCCTCTTGATTGAGTCTTATCTTCTCTCTATCTAGTGGGCCAAGAATTCTAATGGCCAAGCCTGGACCAGGGAATGGGTGTCTATTAAGAATGTCTGGGGATACTTTGAGGTAGTGGCCCACCTTTCTGACCTCATCCTTAAACAACATTCTGAGTGGTTCTAGCAACTCTAAGTTGAGTGTATCTGGCAACCCTCCTACATTGTGATGGCTCTTAATCGTAACAGAGGGTCCAAAGACTGAGACTGACTCAATCACATCTGGATAAATTGTCCCTTGAGCTAACCACTTGACATTCGGGAATTTTTTAGCTTCTCTCTGAAACACGTCAATAAAGACCTTTCCAATAATTTTTCTTTTGCGTTCAGGATCGGCTACACCTTCTAGTTGATCTAAGAACTCATCTGTGGCGTCTACAGGGATAACATTGAGTCCCCAAGCTTTATAAGTAGCAGTGACCTCTGCAAATTCGTCTTTTCTAAGTACGCCGTTATTAACAAAAATTCCTATCAGCTGCTTACCAATTGCATTGTGGATTAGGGCTGCTGCAACAGAGGAATCAACACCACCAGACAGACCAATTAATACTTGATCATCTCCAACTTTGTCTTTGATCTCTTGAATAGTATTTTCGGCAAATTTTTCACTTGTCCAATCTTTCTCTGCACCACAAATCTTTGTAACAAAATTGTCCAAAAGCACTGAGCCGTCTAAACTGTGTGTTACCTCTGGGTGAAACTGAACACCGTATACAGGATAATCATATACGCCATCTTTTGCCTTAAATGCTGCTACTGGTATGGCATCAGTTACAAGTAATATTTCAAAATTATCACCTAGAACCGCAATAGTATCGCTATGACTCATCCACACTTGCTCACTCTTCATCCCATCTATCAACACATCAGATACTTGTCCTAGCGAAAGATTAGCTCTTCCATACTCTCTCTTGTCAGATGCTACTACTTTACCTCCCTGATTATGTGCTATATATTGTGCCCCATAGCACACTCCAAGCACTGGCTTCTTACCTAAAAGATAACCAAGGTCAACATCTAATACTTGCTTCCCTCTTACACTACAAGGGCTTCCAGAGAGGATCAAGCCTTTTACTTCGTCATCAGAAATATCAACCGTTTTGTTATAAGGAAATATCTGAGCATTGACTCCAAGTTCTCTTATCCTTCTTGCAATCAGTTGTGTATACTGTGACCCAAAGTCTAAAATTATTATCTTATCCATGTGTCACAAATATAGATGCTTTTCGCTAGAGCCTTGACTAGAATTAGCAAGGATTTAGTCTCAAGAGTCTAAATTATTGCTTAATCACCTTGTGATATGATGTGAGACCGGTTGCAGACGTGACTGAAACTATATAAACACCTGGTGATTGCTTACCTAAGTCTAGGGTATGGCTATACCCATTACTACTCACTTTTTGAATAACTCTACCCTCAAGGTCCATGAATTGGATTGATAGTATTGGGGTAGTGCTTTCTATAGTTACTGTATTACTTGCCGGATTAGGATAGATTGATATTGGCTCTATCAATTCCACTTCTTGTGTGGATACGAGGCTTTTATCTGAGACTACATCTGTATTATAGATGGCTATACCACCTCTCTCATTACCAACCACCATCTCTAGGTAGCCATCACTATCAATATCACTTACATCGATAGTGGTGATATCTCCCTCATCAATACCACCCAAGGCTACACTTACTGTGTCAAATACTCCTTCTATGTTATCTAAAATATTAGAATACATATGAAGGTTACCAGATCGACTTCCGCTGAACAGATATAATGAATCTCCCATTTCAAAAAATTCTGGACAACTCCTCGCATCGCTATCTCCTGCACCTTTGATCAAAACTCCTCCTAGTACAGGTGTATTTGGAGCCATACTTAGGTCTTGATTAAACTCTGGACTACCTACCTCTCCTATATTTTCATAATAATTAATACTACCTAACCTTCCGTCTAGTGAGTTTCCATTTCTTTCGCCTACTATAAGATCACCTAGACCATCCTGATTTAGGTCAAAAATGGTTGGTTTAGCAAGTTGACCAGGTCTAATATCTTGATATTGATAAATTGGGTTCACAAAGTCAAAGGGCTGACCAGGTCCAGCAATATTCTCACTATAATATAAATAGCCATTGGGGTCTCCAACTACCATATCAATATCACCATCTCCATCCAAGTCTCCAAAGCCTGGAGCAAAGTCAATCGACTGTTGTGAATACTGGTTAAAATCAGCAAAATCATCATCTATCAATTCAAATATCGGATTAGTCTTTGTACCTACATTCTCCAAGTAGATCAACCTAGCCTCATCTTTCGAATTGTCAATGTATTCACCCCTAGTGCCTATGATTATATCTTCAAGACCATCTTGATTGACATCAACAAACTTAGGATTAGAAAAGATACCAAAGTCAAGCATTTCGTCCTTCAAAAAGTCTGGTCTTACAAAGTCTAAGTCAAAGCCTACATCTGCTCTGTTTTTATAGTAGAGGACATTATTTATGTTAGAGACATTGCTTTCTCCATTGGGTGCTACCAAGATATCTTGCCTTCCATCTTTGTCAATATCCAAAACAAATGCTGATAGGAAGACTGGCATATCTACGGATGATGTTTCTTCTGGGAAGTCATAGTATACACTCTCCATCCACGCTTCTTCGGGAGTCCCTCCATTCTTTAAAAAGGCAATCTTATTTGATGTCAAGTCACCAATAAGTAATTCATAATCTAGGTCTCCATCCACATCAAACCCAGTAATTGTAGACCCAGAATGTCTTAACTCTACTGGTAGCTCCTCCTGAAATTGTGAGAAACATTCACCAGGCGTATCACTTAGCAATACGACTTCACTAATACCACTTTCCTCAAAGCCACCAAAGCAGTCGCTTTCTTTGA
>JAHDHH010000008.1:0-30206 GCA_020631405.1 Saprospiraceae bacterium | reverse complement strand
AGAGAACCACGATAACAAGAGATAGCCGCAAAACTCCCAACTACTGAACCAGTAAATATATCAGCGACACCGTCAGCATTATAATCTCGGACTATAACCCACTTGAGTAAAGGGGGAATCATTGACGCATACTCTGGATCATAAGTATAGTTGCCTACTTCTTCATTATAAATATAAGTCAACACAATATCTCCTACCCTATCAAAAATCAAGAGGTCCGTAAATCCATCAAGGTCTAAATCTATTTCATTGAATTGAGGAGCGATTAGACCTCCAGCATATGGGCTATTCAGCAGCTTACCATTCCAGTTGATTGTAATGTCAGTTAAAGAATAATCTTGCGAAATACCAGTCTGCAGACTTAATAACATTAAAATTACTGCACTGTGAATCTTCACTTGAGATAAAATATCTTTAAATTGGCACATAAATATAATTGCTGCTAGATGAAAAAAATATCAATCCTACTCTTAGTTATACTCAGCAGCTATTGCTTTGCTCAACAAGATTCTATTGACATTAACAAAGTTAATTCAGAATCAATGAGAAGTCTAGATATACAAGACAAAGAAGCAAATATTATACCTCTAGGGGACATTTTGAGGTTTACCCTATCGGACAAGTCATCGGGTGCAGCTAAGATTACAATCAATGGAGAAGAGAAGGAAGTAGTCTTTACTTCTGGAATTGGAGACTACAAGATGCAAGCTGATGGACTATACTTTATTAAACAAGGCAAGCAGCAAGCTCTATATCACTATAATTCAACAATACGGAATAGTAAACATTTACCCCTATGGCTATCGTTGATCCCTCCTCTGCTAGCAATACTCTTAGCATTACTCTTCAAAGAAGTTTTGGTTTCACTATTTGTGGGAATTTGGGCAGGAGTCTTCATTGCCTTTGGCTGTCAATTTACGTCTATTACCACTTATTTCAAGTCATTAATGACGGCGATGGATACTTATGTCATTGGAGCATTGGCTGATGCTGACCACTTATCCGTAATAGTCTTCAGCATGCTGATTGGAGCCATGGTAGCCTTGATTTCTAAGAATGGAGGCATGCATGGCATTGTCAAAAGCCTTGGTAGATTCGCTAATAATCGAAAGTCTACACAAAAGACTACTTGGTTACTGGGTATACTTATCTTTTTTGATGACTATGCAAATACATTGATCGTTGGGAATACCATGCGATCGGTAACAGATAGTTATAGGATTAGCAGAGAAAAACTAGCCTACATTGTCGATAGTACTGCGGCGCCAGTTGCTGCCATAGCATTTATTACTACATGGATTGGAGCAGAGCTTGGTTATATTGGAGATAGTATGGCCTTACTTGGTTTAGAGCAAACACAAACTCCATATGCCCTCTTTATCTCTTCATTGAAGTACTCATTCTACCCTATACTAACTTTGGCATTTATCTATTTCATTATTAGTCAAGGTAAGGACTATGGTCCAATGTATAAAGCAGAACAAAGAGCTATTCTCACTGGGCAAGTATCTCCAGCACAGACCGCAAGCGAAGATGAACCTAACATGGAAGACTTGTCTCCTGTCGATGGTGCTAAACATATCTGGTGGTATGCTGCTATACCTATTTTCACCGTTATTGGAGTAACTATACTTGGCTTACTTATTACAGGGTTTGATTCTGCAGCTGCAGAATACAATACCTCAGGTGCTTGGGGTGAAACATGGCGGACTATGGAAGCGTCATCTTTTTTTACCAAACTAGGCACCTTGATCGGTCTCTCCAATTCATATGCTGCATTGATATGGTCTTCTTTCTCGGGACTACTTGTTGCACTTATTATTACTCTAGGTACAGGTAGTATGAAGCTCATTGATGCTATCCATTGGTTGACAACTGGGTTCAAGACTATGCTTCCTGCCATCCTTGTATTAATATTGGCTTGGTCACTAGCTAGCGTGACTGATGTCTTACATACTTCTGACTACCTCAGCAATCTATTCAGCGATAAGATTAATCCTTACTTTCTTCCAGCAATTATATTCATATTGGCGGCATTCATTGCTTTTAGTACTGGCAGTAGCTGGAGTACAATGGCTATTCTCTATCCTATTGCAATTCCTACAGCCTATGCAGTATGTCTATCTTCGGGGCTAGACCCAGCTATTTCTCATGAGATATTGCTTTGTACGATTGCGACAGTACTAGCAGCTAGTGTGCTTGGAGATCATTGCTCGCCAATTAGTGATACTACGATCCTGAGTAGTCTAGCATCAGACTGTAACCACATCGACCATGTCAGAACACAGCTTCCTTATGCTCTGACTGTAGGTTTCGTCAGTATAATAGGAATCACGATTGCAATCTTACTCGGAGGCGGATGGCTTATTTGCGGGATTTTGATTCTAACGTGTCTAATTGCTCTTTACCTTTGGGTAAAATACTTTGGGAAGAGTCTTTCAGAGCCTGAACATGAGTATACTTCTGCTTAAGCAAGGCATCTACTGAGTCCAAAAACTCATGATAATGGTCTGGGACTTCTTGTATTGATTTGACATACTCGTCAAATTGCTTGTTGGTTCTACCATTGATCTCTTCTATCCTTCCCATCAGGCTGAGCATAGTAGAATCTCTTTCTGAATACTTGATTTTAGAATGAACTTTATTGGCAAAAATGAGGTCAGTCATCATAGACACGTAGGCATCATCCGGAGTATATGCAACTTGGGGTCTTTGGTCAGCACAATTACTGAACATTAAGACCAACAGAAGCAGGGAATTAATTTTTATTATTTTGTTTTTAATCGAATAACACATACATGGTCTGATTATAAGGCTATATTTACAAGTCGTGGAATCACCTTTATTACAGAAACTCCTATTTCTCGAAAGTATTTTCGATGAAACCGACTTTATTCAAGGCGAAGCCATGTTCGATTCGAACACTTTTCCTGTTACTATCAAGAAATCTAGAGGCAAGTACTCTGTATCTCTTGAAGAACGCATCGTCGAAATTAAATTAAAAAAAGGACAGTTGGACTTAGAAGCCGACCCTCCTATTCCTAAAAGTCAAGATAAGACCGAACTTGTCTTCGCAGCTCTCTACCTCAGAAAGTTTCTGCAAGAAGAACAAGAACGTGCAAAAGAAAAGGAAAAGAGTAAGCCAAGAGCAAGGAGCAAGTCTAATCCGATTTACGATCTACTAGAAGGTATACCAAAAGAAAAAATATTGCTCTTCTTGCAAAGTTATAGTCGCAAGGACAATCACTTTGCCTATAAGCTGCAATCTAACTTCATCACAAATTATAGTGCTGAAGATGACAAGTACGAGACCTTGCTAAACAAGGTCATCAAACCAAAATCTGAAAAATCGCCTAAGTTAAGCCAGAAGGATATTCAGACATTTAATCAAATCTTAGAAACCTTGAATGCCCAAGCTCAGGATTTATATTCTCTACAAAAATTTAAGGAGCTCTTTGACTTGATCCATGCCTGCCTAAAGAAGATAGCCTATTTCGAAGTAGTCTATCAGACGCAGAATCCTAGGGTTGAAAAAGTATTAACTGGCATGCTAGACATGCTCTACAGAATGAGTAAGCGAGATCTAGCTCCTGCATTCAATAAAAAGATAGTGGCTAATTTGACAGAGATGTCTTTGCTGAGCTATTACATCACTGAGTCATTGGACAATACTATATACCCAATACTTTTTGAACATCCACTTCTTGACAAAGATCAAGCGACACAAATACTAGACAATCTAGTCGATAAGTACAATAAAATAGATAAGGGGCAAAAAGGAAAAACTCTGTTGGCTGCGCTACTGATTTCAGCAAGATATCCTGTAACTATTGCGCAGTATCACGAAGTATTTGAATCTTCAGATACTATCCCAGCATTGAATACCCTACTCGCTATGAAGTTCTATACTTGTGTAGACAAGCATGTAGAGATCCTAGTGAAAGACGAAGCCCTAGTCAAGGATATAGCCCTCTTGCAAGCAGAAAGATACTTAGTCGAAGGAGACCATGAAAGAGCCTTGGAGTACTATTTGGTTTGGGTTAAGTATGAGCCAAAGTTATTTGAATTAGTCAAGCGAATCCAACGTGTCAACTTAGAAGTCCTAGAAGCCAACAAGGCTGGTCTGATAAAGAGTGTAGAACAGTTTTCAGACGAAGACAAGGCTTATATTTTTAGTGGCTTGGACATGGAAGAGCTACTCATGGACTTGATTACAGAATCTCAATCAATAGTCCTGATCAAGAAGTACGATAGGGACTTACTTGAGTTTGATACAGAATTCGTTGAGGCTTTTTACTCTCAGTGGACTACGAACTATCTCAAAGAACACTTTGGTCAAAAAAGTATTGACACAATCGAAAGCTTGATGATTCACATCCAATCTATCGGATTGACAAAATTCGCCAAGAAGCTCAAAACTGAATTAAAAAATCAATATAATTCTAGACAAAGTATAGCGGACAATATATCTTCATAGTCGCCATCTTTCTATAACTATCTAACATATTTTTCTATGAAACATTACTTCATATTAAGCATATTCTTTCTTGCCTTAATGAGTTGTAAAACTGATAAGACAAATACCAAGTCAGACTCTCCAACAAGTCAACCCAATCCTCAACAAGTAAATAAGGCAGACGACTTCTACCCTAGCTGGTTGAAGAATGCCAATATCTACGAAGTTAATATCAGACAATATACCAAGGAAGGAACCTTCAATGCATTTGCTGACCACCTCCCTAGGCTGAAAAAAATGGGAGTAGACATCTTATGGCTGATGCCAATATATCCTATATCAAAGTCAAAAAGAAAGGGAACGTTAGGGAGCTACTACGCTGTCTCCGACTATGCAAAAGTCAACCCTGAATTTGGAACCTTGGAGGATTTTCAAGCGATGGTCGATTCGATACATGCCCATAATATGAAGGTGATCTTAGACTTCGTACCCAACCATACAGGATGGGATCATACTTGGATTACTGATCATCCTGAATATTATACTCAAGACAAAGATGGCAATATCATAGATCCTCAAGATCCAAGCACTGGTGAGAGTTGGGGTTGGACTGATGTAGCTGACCTTAATTTTGACAACCAAGATATGAGGAAGGCAATGATTGATGACCTCACCTACTGGATAACAGACGAAGGGATTGATGGCTATAGAATGGATGTAGCTCACAATGTACCAGATGACTTCTGGGATCAAGTAAGTGACGCATTGTTCAAGGTCAAAAAGGATATTTTTATGCTTGCTGAGGCAGAAGCTCCTGTTCTTAGGAATAGTAAGAACTTTCATGCTGATTATGGTTGGGAATTTCACCATATCCTCAATTCCATAGCGAAGGGAGAAGCAGGACCAAAAGAAGTCAAAGCATGGTATGACAAAAATCAAACTACCTATAGTTCAGGGTTTCACATGCAATTCACGTCTAATCATGATGAAAATAGCTGGAATGGCACCACAAAAGAAAGAATGGGTGTTGCTCACAAGGCCTTAGCAGCATTAGCGTTCAGCATGGATGGAATGCCGCTGATCTATGGTGGACAAGAAGAGCCACTAGAAAAGCGATTAGAGTTTTTTGAGAAAGACAACATTGGATTCAAAAGCTATGCTGAAGCTGATTGGTACTCTAGACTACTACATGCCAAGCACCGCAACAGTGCTTTTTGGAATGGACCATTTGGAGGCGAGGTAGAATTTCTTCATGTTGATGAGCAGATGTTGGTATTTAAGAGGCAGAAGGGTAAGTTTATTGCCTATGGTTTATTCAACTTGACAGATAAAGAGACGACTCTTGAAATGCCCGAAACTATCGAACGCTTTACCAATGTATTGAAAAAGAAAGTGGTATCATTCAAGACAGGAGAAACTGTCACTATGCCAGCTTGGGGGCACATGGTACTTTCTAGCTTCTAAAAGATAATACCAGCTTCTACAGGTAGGTCTCGGTTAATAATTTTAATGACCAGAGATGATGCCTTTGTAGCCATAGCGGGAAGGCTGTATACCTCTGCAAGGCTTTCAAACACTTCTGCATGCTCACCTTTAATAAATGTGCTCATAGCATGAGTATTAACCTCTACGGATGCATTAGCCTTCAGCGTACTAATGACTTCAAAGATGAGTGGCTCATAGTCTTCAACTAATGGATAGAGACTGACTTCGCATGTGATAGTCATAACCTAGGTTTTTCTTTTCTTCTTTTCCGCCGCGGGAAACAAGATATTGTTCAAAATCAACCTATACCCTGGGCTATTTGGATGTAAATTAAGATCTGTCTCTGGGTCTCCAACGAAGTGTTTATAATCTTCAGGATCATGACCTCCATAGAATGACCAAGTCCCATAACCTTGGGTGCCATGCATGTACCTTACCTCATCTATAGCCTTGTTTTCGCCAAGAATCAGAACATCAGTCTTCACATGATGCTTATGAAATGCTGTGGTCTGTCCCATGAAGCCTTTGACTGTCCTAGTATGATTTTGTGTAAGCATTGTAGGCACATGGTCCCACTTGGCACTAAAGTCAAATAGGGTAAAATAATCTGTCTCGGGGTTGACTTTTCGCTTTCTGTTGTCTATTGTACTATATTCATACTCCATAGGGTCTTCAATCAATTCAAAGTCCTTAAAGGCAAAAGTCTTAGCATAATTTAGCTTAGTAGCTGGCACCTTCTGGGCTGGGTCACCATCATACATTTCAGCACAGATATCCATTCCTTCTACTGCTTGTGCTATATCGTAAGTGTCTGTAGCACTGCACATTGCAAACATAAACCCACCACCCTCTACATATTCTCTAATCTTCTTTACAACAGACAGCTTGAGCATACTGACCTTGTCAAATCCTAATGAGGTAGCAAGCGCCTCCATTTTCTGCTGGTTGATCTTGTACCAAGCTTGGGTGTGGTATCCCTTATAAAATTTGCCATACTGACCTGTAAAGTCCTCATGATGCAAGTGTAGCCAATCGTACTCCGCTAACTTATCCTCCATCACTTCCCTGTCATAGATTGTCTCGTAGGGTATCTCTGCATAAGTAAGTACTAAAGTCACAGCATCATCCCAAGGCTGAATCTTCTCACCTCGACTATTGAAGTCTGGAGAGTAGACTGCTATCTTGGGAGCTTGCTCTAGTTTCATGACTTCCTGATTGACTTCAGGATTGCTAATCTCACTTCTTAGTTGATGAAACTGGGCATCTGGGATAACTTTGTAGGATACATCACGGGTCTTACATTCTTTCTCAAATTTAGTAGAATAGGGAAAGGCAAAACTACCTCCTTCGTAGTTGAGTAGCCAATAAGCTTCAATGTTTTGCTCAAGCACCCAATATGTAATCCCATACGCTTTAAGATGATTCTTTTGCTTATCATGATCCATTGGAATGAAAATGTAAGATGCTTTTGCTTGAAAAAGCACGAATACACAACTCAGTAGCAAGATTGTACGTTTAGTCATAGTCTGTAAATTCCTTTCTGGTAACTTAACATATCTAACGGTATTATTAGTTTGCAATTTTACCGATTTTTATATTATTATTTTTTTAATATTTGCAGTCATATACTCTATAGTTCGTGTTCGAATCATTAAAAATCCAATATCCCCAATATTTTATAGCATTATGCCTTTTGCTGGGCATATTCTATGCGTTGTCACTCTATTTTAGAAATAAAAAATGGAAGGATCACAAATCCTATGTACCAACAATATTGGGAGTATTAAGAACCATAGCAGTAGCATGGATAGCATACTTCTTACTTGTACCTATCCTAGAACGTTTCAAACAAAGAACTCAGCAAGCTATAGTAGTGATAGCTAGCGACGCTAGTAGTAGCATTAGTGAGGCAATGGATAGCACATCTCTTGCCACTTACCAGTCTAGTCTCAAGCAACTTAAGAATGACCTAGGAGCAGACTTCAAAGTTGAGACATTCCAGTTTGGTGAGACTATTAGGGTTACTGAGTCTGATACATTGGATGGGATGTCAACAGATATCTCTAAAGCTTTCGAGTATATAGAAGAACAGTACAACGATCAACACATCGGTGCTATCTTGATGGCAACAGATGGTATATTCAATGAAGGTCGCAACCCTCTTTACGTAGCCAATGACTTATCAGCTCCGTTGTATCCTATTGCTCTAGGTGACACTACGATCAAGAAAGATATTGTTATTAAGAACTTGCTCTACAACAAGATAGCCTACCTAGGAGACAAGCATGAGATACAGGCTGACATCCAAGCTACCAACGTGATTGGAGCCAAGAGCACTGTAACGCTATACAAGGTAGTCGGGGGAAAAAGGACTAGAATAGATGAGCAGTCAGTGAGTATTAAATCGAATGACTTTTTCAAAACATTGCTTTTTAAAGTTTCGGCAGATGCTGCAGGTGCTATGCAATATGTTGTTACTGTTTCTGGTGTAGCCAACGAACTCTCTACATCAAACAATGCGAAGACAGCTTACATTGATGTTATAGACGCCAGGCAAGAAATCTTCATCATCGCGAATGCACCACATCCAGACATCCATGCTTTAAGAAAGGCTCTAGAGCTTAATAAGAATTATAAGATAAGCCAATACATTGCAGGAGAAGATATTCCAATTGCAAAGGCGGATGTGACTCTATTTCACAATCTTCCAAGTCCTGAGCACAATATTGACAACCTCTTAAGTACTCTGAATAAAAACAAGAAGTCTAGGATATATATTACCGGACCTCAGACCGACTTAAAGAGTTTCAATGGAAAAAGAACTGGACTCTCGATACAAGGTGTAATAGGCCAGAGTAATGAATCGCAAGCTAATGTCAAATCTGGATTTAATAAGTTCACTTTGTCAGAAAAACTACGAAGAGACATAGGCAACTACCCTCCACTATTGACCCCTTTTGGTGAATACACTCTGTCAAGTACGGCGGATAAGCTACTAGTTCAGAAAATAAATGGAATACAAACGCAGTATCCACTATTAGCATTTGATCAAAGTCAAGGAATAAGGACAGTCTACATTTGCGGTGAAGGCCTGTGGAAGTGGAGATTATTCAACTACTTACAGGATAAGAACCATCAAGTATTCGATGAACTTATCAAAAAAACTGCACAATTTGCTAGTGTCAAAGATGATAAGCGAAAGTTCAGAGTCAATATAGCGAAAAATGATTACAAGGTTAATGAAGAGATACTCTTAGATGCACAGCTCTACAATGACGTGTACGAACTTATCAATACTCCTGAAGCTTCTCTTACTATTAAAAACTCTGAGGGAAAGAGCTACGATTATACATTCACCAAGTCAAACAACTACTATACATTGAACGCCGGAGCCTTGACTGAGGGAAGCTATACTTATATTGGCAAGACCAACCACAATGGCAAGAACCTGACCTCAAGTGGAAAATTCAGGATAGAATCAATTCAAAAAGAGTCTTACAATCTTACGGCTGACCATGGTCTACTCTATCAACTTGCAGAGAAATATAAGGGTAAGGTCTATCTTCCAAATCAAGTAGCAAGTATGGCTGAAGAAATCAAAACCAACAACACCATGAAACCTGTTGTCTACCAAGAAAAAGACAACAGAATGCTCATGCACTACCCATGGTTACTGCTTCCCATCATTTTATTACTCGGCATTGAGTGGTTTTACAGACGATACAGTGGGGGTTATTGATGTTATTTTTGTTTAGTTACTTTTAAGTAAATACCTAAACAATGAAAACAAGAACAATTTCACTTCTATTTGGTCTATTAGTTGGATGCTCACTAATGACATCAGCACAAGAGGATACATTAAAACTTAATTGGAAGTCTTATCAAGAGCCTAGTGGGACATTACAATATGCTTTTTTTAATCCTAGAGGCAACTACAATGATTTCAAAGGAAATGGAACCTCTACTACCTATGCCAACTTTTTCCTTCAATTTAACTATGTTATAGATAGAGTCGACATGTTCAGAGTCGCAAGATTCGAACCTAACTTATCCGTCATTATGCAGAACGACGATGGTGACAAATTGACGAGATTCAATGCTAGTCCACGACTATCTTATGCTAAGTATTTCAGGAAAAGACGAGGACTACATTGGAATATAAATGGTGGATACTCCTTCCAACATATTTCTCAGACAGATGACAACTCTAATATTGTCAATGCCAACATCGGTATAGGAATAGGTAGGCTTGAGAATATCACGGAAGTCTACCAAGCTTATCGAATCTGTAAAGGAATACAGGCACTAGAAGTCAATTCTGATCTTTACAATGAAGAGTCAATTATGGAGCTAGCAGGTTTTATTCGTCAGTTACGCTATGACTTCAGACGAGACAACAGAAGGTTTGTGCTCTATAGGAATGAGCAATTCCTCAACTATCTCAATGACAGCGGACTGACAGAATTTACCAACTTTCAGATGGCTAGCCTAATAGATCTGTTTAATAATGAAAGGAATAACCTACACCAAAATCCAATCAACTACACTAACTATATCAGTATCTTCCAGAATACTATCCTTACTCATCAGTTTCAAGAAACAGACAATGTCAATCAAGGCAAAATACTGAGAATTGGTGTTCACAATAGTCTCAACACTTCGAATGCAGTTGTCTATAACCCTGCTGCTTTCATTGCTGGATATGGGGGCAAGGCACTTAATGCTAAATGGCATATTGGTGGAGCAGTGGAGTATTATAACTATATCAGAGATACAAAGTATAATGTTGCGGCAGCTAAACTATCTCTCTCCTGCTTTGTCAATTCTAGAGCTCGAGTTAACCTTAGGCTAGCTAGCGTCAATTCGCTTACATCTGGTTACAGGCTTGAAAGGCACTCCGCATCATTGGGGATGAGCTACATAATCAACTACAATACTTCATTCAATTTAACCTATAACCTCACCTACAACCGTACGATTTTAGATTTATCAACCTATGACGTACTCGATAACTCATTAAGCATTAATTTTGCCCACTACATCATTTGATATCACAAAAATCCATACAAGAAGTCTATGCCGTTGCATCTGTAGAAGATGTGATACAGGACTTCGTGGAGCTACGTAAGCGTGGTGTCAATATGCTTGGTCTCTGTCCATTTCATGATGAAAAGACCCCGTCATTCACAGTCTCACCAGCCAAAAACATCTACAAGTGCTTTGGTTGTGGTAAGGGTGGTGATGCTGTAAGGTTTGTCATGGATCATCAACAACAGACATACCCTGAGGCGATTAGATGGCTAGCTAATCGCTACAATATAGAGCTAGAAGAGACTGTTAATGACAATCCAGAGTATCAAGAGCAGAAACAGATTAAAGAGAGTCTGCAAATTATCAATGATTTTGCCCAAGAGTACTTCGAAGACAAACTTTGGAACCATGTCACTGGTAAGACTATAGCACTTCCCTACTTCAAAGAAAGAGGGTTTAGAGAAGCGACGATTAAGAAGTTTGGGTTGGGTTTTGCCTTAGAGGACGCTGATGACTTCACAAAGCAAGCCGTATCTAAAAAATACAATATTGAATATCTCAGGTCTGTAGGATTAACTTCTAAAAACGACCTTGACTTCTTTAGAAATCGTGTCATGTTCACGATACATAATCTCAATGGCAAACCGATTGCCTTTGCTGGTAGGACATTGGTCAAGAACAACAAGAAGATACCCAAGTATATCAACTCTCCTGAGACGCCACTCTATGATAAGAGCAATACACTTTACGGCCTTCACCTAGCGAAGAATACTATCAACAAGGAGAACAACTGCTTCATGGTAGAGGGCTATACAGATGTGATCAGCCTTCATCAGGGTGGAATAGAAAATGTAGTGGCTTCATCAGGGACTTCATTGACAGATGGTCAAATCAAGGCAATCAAACGCTACTCAGACACTATCACCCTACTCTATGACGGCGATGCTGCAGGTATCAAAGCTGCACTAAGAGGGCTAGACTTGATCTTGATGCAAAACATGAATGTCTTTCTTGTCACGCTGCCAGAAAGCCATGACCCTGACTCATACTTACAAGCAGTCGGCAAGCAATCATTCGAAGAGTATATTGCTAATACTAAAAAAGACTTCGTTGAATATAAGGCACACAGCATTAATGAGGAATTCAAAGAAGATCCTATAGGTAAGGCAAAGGCTATAGGGGACGTCATTAGGACTTTGACACTTATCCCCGACAGTCTCAAGCGTACCATCTACATACAGCGATGTGCTGAGATTCTTAACATGCAAGAGATGGTGATCCAAGGCGAGGTGGCCAAGGCACTCAAGACAAAGATTAAGAAGGATGGTCAGCGAGCCAGTTACAACAAGGCTAGAGAAGAGTCGAAGTGGATAAGCAACAAACCTAGACAGGCTCCCATTGTAGTCAAAGCGCCAGTCACCTCAGACATCTATCAAGAGAGAGACCTTGCACGCATCTGCATTAGTCAGGGAGACCAGCTCATGGAAGTAGATGACCAACAAGTCAGCGTGGCTGCATTCATCTATGCTAGTATAATTGATGTCATTGAGTATTTTGAGAATACTTTGTATAAAGAGCTCATCATTGAGGTATTTACCTTAGTCGAAGCAGATAAATTCAGCCATAAACACTTCATCCACCACCAAAACCCCGAGATCCAATCACTAGCTGTAGATGTACTGACTGAGAAGTATGAGTATGCCTCATGGAAAGAAAGAGGAGTGGTACTGAATACTCAGAAAATGCCAAATGCCAATTGGGACAAGGACAGTTACCAAGCAATCCTGAGATTCAAATACAAGAAGGTCCAAAAAATCATCAAAGAACTGGTGAAAAAAATCACTACTCTCACGGAGGAGAACAATGAGGAGGAACTCAAGGTAGCCTTACTTGCCTTCAATGCCTTACAAGAAGAAAAAATGAAAGTGGCCGATGCCCTGGGAGTGACTATAGGTTAGAGGCTACATTTGCTCCTAATTGCCGCAAGTACTTTGGAGCATCTAAGATGGCCTTTTCTATATTTTGTTCAATATCTAATATTGTATGAGATTGACTAACTGCATAATCTTGCAGGATATGCTCGTCCACATCGCTACTCCCAGAAATGACTATTACGGTCTTCCCAAGTTGCCTTGCACTTCGAGCAAGTCTACCCACTACCTTGCCATTGAATGATTGGCTATCAAGTCTGCCCTCTCCTGTAATAACCACGTCACACTCTTGTAACTTTTCATCAAGACCAATAACCTCGCTAATAAAGTCAAAGCCAGATGTTATGTCAGCATTCAACAAACCAGCACAGCCAGCAGCAATACCTCCTGCCGCGCCACCTCCAGGCAGCACATCGACTGACACCCCAGTTGTAGCCCTAATCAGGCTACTTATATGTCTGGCGCCTTTATCTAAAAGCTTTATATCCTCTTCGGTAGCACCTTTCTGAGGACCATAGACTTGTGCCGCTCCTCTATCACCATAGAGTGGGTTATCCACATCAACCAAGACCTTAAAACGAATATCACTATTGAGCTTGGGTAGAATTATTCGAGAAATATGAGTTAGATTTCCACCCTGAGGTATCAGCTTACCGCCTTGATCATCAACGAAGTGAGCCCCAAGTGCATAGAGTAACCCTAGGCCAAGATCATGAGTGCAACTACCACCCACACTTAATATAATCTGATTATGGTATGTATCTATTGCATCTTGGACAAGCATCCCAGTACCAAGTGTTGTAGTATTCAGTACATCAAGCTCGTTTTGTTGCAATCTTGCTATTCCAGATGCAACTGCCAACTCAACTATTGCTGTAGTCCCATCTGACAAATAGTATGCTTCGATTGGTCTCCCAAGCGGATCGACGACATGTTTAAATACTTTATAATATTGCTGTACCTGACTTAAGACCTCAAGAGTACCATCGCCTCCATCTGCCAAAGGTAACATGCTGATGTGCAAGGCTGGTTTTCGAGATTTAATCCCTGACTTTATAGCCTCGCAAACGGCTAAGGCATCAAGCGACCCTTTGAACTTGTCACATGCGATAAGTATTCTTTGCATATTGGCAACAACTTACTAGATAATTTTCGGAATAAATACACTTATCAGCACAATCGTTATGAACGCAGCTAGCAAGAGTAATACCTTGCTGATATCTATGCTTTCTTTTTCGAAAGTCATGGTTTGATGATTAGGCTTAGGCCCAACAAATAAACTGACTAATACTGAAATTGCTCCTGTTACAAGAGCTCCTATGATATTCCACCAAAACCAGAATACATTAGGAAAGAATAGCCAAAGCACAACATTGATCCCCACACCTGCCAACAAGCCTGCATTAGCACCTATAAAATTAGTTCGCTTAATCCCTATTGCACAGATAAATGTAGCTAAAATAGGACCATAAAAAACTGAACCAACCTTATTGATAGCTTCAATAACTGTCTTGGCTATATCGCCAGTGAAGAATGCGAATACAATGCAAAATACACCCCAAAATATTGCGCTTAACTTAGAATACTTCGCATAATCAGCCTCAGATAGCTTTTTATCTCTATTGAAAATATCTTCTACGGAGGCAGCACTTAAAGAATTAATTGTACTACTCAAAGAAGACATAGCAGCTGAAAAAATTGCTACCATCAGTATTCCAATGATACCATGAGGCAGGTACTCTCTGATAAATATTGGTATCATAAGATCAGGCTTGTCTTCTGGTATCATTGCCCGAAATTCTGGTAGCTGCACCACCATCGTACCGATAATCAAACCCATAATACAATAAGTCAATGTTATCGGGAATCTCATTAAACCATTACAAAGCAATGCCTTTCTGACTGTTCCAATGTCCTTAGCAGAAAACAACCTTTGCACTTGACTTTGATCTGTACCATAATAAGATGCATACAAGAAGAAACCACCCAAAACCATTGGCCAGAACCCAAACTCCTCGCCCTTCTGAAAGCCCATAGAAGAAAAATCTACTGCCGTCAATCGAGATCTGTCTACACTCTCCGTAAATGCTTCCCAGCCACCTAAATAATGCAGGCCATAGACAAAGCAAATAATAATTCCCAAAAAGAGAATAATCATCTGGATCACATCACCATACACGACAGCCTTCATACCTCCTTGATAAGAATAAATTAGTGTCACTATGCCTATTAGAATGATGGTCACCCACATTGGTATGGCCATGACACTAGTTAATATGAGAGCCACTGTATAGATCATGACACTTGTAGCGAACCCTCGTGAAAGTTGAAAAACTATGCTCAACAACACCCTAGTAGAGGAACTATACCGGGTCTCTAAATACTCATATACCGATACAATCCCCATTTTAAACATGGGAGGTACTAGGTAAATCATTAAAAACAACATGGCCAGAGGCACAGCAAACTCATAAGTCAACCAGATCATGCCTCCTCCCTCTTTTAACCCAACAAATGCTGGAGCAGAGATAAAACTAATTGCTGACAACTGTGTCGCTGCTGTACTTAGGGATAATGGAAACCAATGAAATGATCTACCACCAAGAAAATAATCTTCCCCACTACTAGAGCCTTTGAACAATCTACCGAGTAACAAAAACCCAATAATATATGAAGCAATTACAGCATAGTCTAATCCATTCATATTATTCGGCTATTAGGTTGATAATTGTAGATGCAGTCCACGAGAAATTACTGCCTCCGTATCCGTGGGAAAGACTGTCTACTTTTTCTTTTTCTGATTCGAAATATTCGTAAAATCCTAGTTTGTCGACTAAGGCAATTATATCAGACTTGACTTGATTAGCTAAAGTATCATATCCGTAAAGAGCCAATCCTTTACTAATCATCCAGTTCATCTGAGGCCATACAGGGCCACGCCAATAGCGCTTAGAATCAAACAATTCACTATCTATATCAAAGCTTGGGCAGAGAAAATATCCCCTATCCGAGATGGACTGCAAGTATGTGGCTAATGATTCTGCCTGTGTGCTGTCTGCAACTTCTGCAAATAAAGCAACCAAGCCACCTATTTCTTTAAATAACATTTGCTTGTCTCCTCGCAGATCATAACAAACAAATGTTTGCAATTCTTCAGACCAAAATTTCTTTGAAAAATTGGACATACTGAGCTCTTGCCATGATTGAAGTTGCTCTACACCAAATCCCAATGCCTTACCTAAGCTGATAAGGCTTTTATTTGATTTGATTAAGATAGCATTCATCATACAGTCTTGAATCAAGAATGGGCTCTCTTCGGCAATCTTTTTGCCGTCATAGTTATGAGATTTTCCTAATTCTAGCAGATAGACATATCGATCATATTGAGCAGCTGTAGGCCTTTCGGATGCATCGGCAATCTGGATATCACGCCTTTCATAGTAAGGCAAATCTCCATCCTTTATAACAATTCGGTTAAGTGATTCGTCCCATATGGGAGAGTTGTCCCTACCTGATTCCCATGGGTGGTAGATGTAAAATAAGCCTTCGCCATGAACGTCCCTGTAGTCATACAAAAAGCGATGACTATCTACTACCTTAGGAAATAATCTCTTGACAAACTCTACAACCTCTTCATTATCTTGATGTCTTCTATAGAGCTCTTCTAGTACAAATCCAAACACTGGTGGTTGAGTAATACCTGAAGATTTAGGATAACTAGGAGCTCCAGAATTTACGTTACTATTCCAAAAATCGTAATTCGGGAAGTAAGTCGTTTCGGATTCACTATGAAATAGGATATGTGGCACCATGCCATTAGACCATTGTCCTGAAAACATAGATTCTATTTCCATCATAGATTTTTCTACATTATACAAGGAAGTACCCAAGGCTACGAAGCCCGAATCCCACATCCATTGAAATGGATAAAGTCTGGAAGTAGGGATTGTAAACCTATCTCTCCAATTCTTTTCTATAATTTGCTTAGCTGCTTCGATCATTTCACAGTAGTATTTAGTAAAAGGAAGGAGGAGCAATATAGCCCTCCTTCCCTAAACGTATTAAATGAAAAAACTATCTTCCTAAAACGAGAATGCTGCTTTCACGAAAATTCTTCTTGGAAGAATAGGTCTACCTACGAAGAAGTTTCCACCTGCAACCTGACTATTACCTTGTCTTGGTGACCCTTCAGTAATACCCGCTGCATCTAGTAAGTTAAATACTGAGATACCTAATCTCATACTCTCGTCTCCCTTCCCTAGACCTATCGTATATCCAGCATCCAATCTGACAATATTAAATCCATCAAGCTCAACAGTATTGCTGTTGTTAGCAAATTTGCTTCCTAAAAAGTTAGAACTCACGTTAGCATCAAAGTCACCATTATCATAGTTCAATCCAACCATACCCATGACATTAGGTATTCTAGCAATGCTATTTCCAACTTGCTCTTCATTTCCTTCTACTTCAGTAAATTCATGATCTTGCCATGTGAAGTTACCATAGGCATTCAACCCATTTGATATATTATAATTCAGGCTCAATTCAACACCAACAGTTTGAGTACTTTGCAATTGAATCAATTCTGTAATACCTCCATTTCCATCATTAATGATATCAACATTTCGTCGGTCGCTCAATGCATTGAAAAATATTGCAGCTGTTCCGGCTAATTTGCTGCTTCCATATTTAGCACCTAATTCACCTTGTATTACAGTCTCTGTTTCATAAGACTGCGGAGTTCCACCAGCAAACTTTAATGATCTTAGTTGCGGGAAGAAGTATCCTCTACTTCCATTCGCATAGAGATTTACATTGTCATTAAGTCTATAAAGACCTCCAATCACAAATGCTACATCTGATGCTTCTACAATTCCTTTGTTGAAGTTATTTGACCCTACTCCATTTTCTAGACTTACATTACCTATTGCCTTTTCCCATCTCAACCCAATATCTAAGTCAAATCTATCCCACTTAATTTCATCTGCAATATATCCTGCAATCTTTGTGCTTTGCAGTGTCTTATTAGAAGTTTGCCTTCCACTACCTTCTACGTATCCACTAGAAGCATAGTTTACTGTATTTCCAAGAGTATCAACAAAAGATAAACTTACTGCTCTGGGAGAGTTACTGAAGTCTCCTAATACGTTGTGTATCCAGTTATTATCAAGTGCCTTTGTATTTGACATGAATGTACCAATCGTGAAATTGTGATTGTTAACTGTTTTAGTTAAGTTGACTTCACCTACTAGCTCTTCCATATCTCTTTGACGATCTAGTACTCTATTCTCAAACAAGAGGTCTCCACTTCCTAGAGCAGCCCCATTGTCTGCATAAGTAAATACTGCCCCACTTACTCCACCTCTATCAGCGATGTATCCTGCTTGATCTTCTGGGGTATTATGCGAACCATCACCATCTAAGAATAAGTTAAACCAGTGGTCATATGAAGCGGCTTTGGTCTTTGCTGACAATTTCCAATCATTGCCAAATGCATGAGTTAACTCACCCATGATAAACTGACCGTTGGTAGTAACTCCATCTCCAATTGGTGACTTAAATCTTCCAAAAGGGGTGTCAAATGAAAAATCCTTAAGTTGACTAGACAACATAGTGTAGATTGGCTCACCATCGTTTCCTGTTGGTCTTTCACGAGCATCATTCGAGTTATCCAATGGGTAAGGTAGGTAGAATTGTACATTGTCATCAATCTTTTGCATACTTACCACTAATGAGCTATTTCCCTCATTAAACAGCTTTTTGATATTACCTCTTATCTGATATCCTCTTGTAGGCAACCCAGTCTCTAGCGGCCCTTCATCATATCTATAGAATCCAGAGAAGGCATAAAATAAGTTCTTAGCGATTGGCCCTGCAGATAAGAAATCTGTTTTGATTCTTCCACCTTCAGCCCATTCTAATTGAACCTTATTTGTGGGAGTTGCTGTACCTCTGATACTTTGGTAATTAACAACACCAGCTACACTACCAGCACCCATCAAAGTAGCTGAACCACCTCTGACGAATTCGAGACTTCTCAACCCAATATCATTTCTAAAATAAACATCATGTGCTGATGAGTTTAACCCGAAAGTACTCAACACAGGTATCCCATCAATGCTCAATGGAGTAAATGCATACTGTCCTCCTGAAGGAAAACCTCTAACAAATAGATTCGTAGCGACTTCTCCTCCACCGCCTTCAGCGGTAATTCCTGGGACTGTTCTCAGTATATCAGCTTGTGAGTTGGATGAGAGTCTTTGCAACTGTGCTCCATCCAAGACTGTCAACGACATTGGAGAATTTTTCTGAGTTCTTCCTGTAAATGTACCAGTGACAACCACTTCATCCAGTGCAAGTCTATCTTCTGCTAGTGTGATTGCAGCCATTCCACTCGAAACATCAACCATTTGAGTTCCATATCCGATATAGCTTACTTTGACTTCATTGACTCCTTCTGGAAGAGTAATAGTATACTTTCCATCGAGATCTGTTACGGTTCCAACCATTGTGTTAGGCACCACAATACTTGCTCCAATTACTGGATCTCCGTTAGTATCCATTACGGTCCCAGATACTGTATTCTGAGCTACTATTAGATTTGCGAATGTTAGTAACAACAATGTAAAAAAGACCTTTGATTTCTCGTAAAGATGTTTTTTCATAATTAAGTTTTGTTTGGTTAGTAAAAATAGAATTTTATTAATGCATTAAGATTTTAACAATATTAAGACAGTTAAGGACTACGCAGTTTGAATAAAACTATAATTTTATGATACTATACTGTAATTATGCAGTTTGGGCATAACAATTTGATTAAAATTGATACATGAAGCCAGAATTTGAAAAGATTGATTACGGATCCAAGAGTTCTTTCAATAGTGTGAAAATCATTAGAAATAACAGGCCAGTTTTGACTCAAGCATGGCACTTTCACCCCCAAATTGAAATTTGCTACACATTGAAAAGCTCTGGCACACGGTATGTTGGCAATAACATATCTCAATATAGTGAAGGAGATCTGGTCCTACTAGGCTCAAATCTACCACATGGTTTTACCACCTCGAATATGACTGAACAATACGTCATACAGTTCGATTACGACTTTCTAGGAAAGGGATTCATGTCTACAATCGAAATGGAAGGAATCAAATCAATCCTCCAACTCGCCAAAAGAGGGATTGTACTTAATGGAGAACTCAAAGAAGATATTCAAGCCAAAGTGAAGCATTTGTTTCTCTATGACAACATGAAGAAACTCATTATTCTGTTAGACATTTTAGATTCTATCGCCCTATCTGACCAATGGACAACTATATGTTCAGAGCAATATACAAGCAGCATCAGAATAGGGCAATTGAGCAGGATCAAAAAACTGTTTACGTATATAGAAGAAAACTTCCACCATGACATTACAGTCCATTCAGCAAGTCAATTATTGAATTTAACCGAGGCAGGGTTTTACAAATTCATCCAGAAGCATACAAAGAAAAAATTTACTACAATACTCAATGACTACAGGATCTCTCATGCTTCTAAGTTACTAATCAATGACAACCTCACCATTGCACAGATTTGCTATCAATGTGGCTATAACAACCTGTCCTATTTCAATAGAAAGTTCAAAGAAATCATGGGTAAGACTCCTAAGGAGTTTAGATCAAAATATAATGTAAAACAGAACACAAAATCCAACATTGATTAGATAGTATTGGACAAAACCAAAAAAGCCCCACATAACATGTGAGGCTTTCTCTATTCTATATCTCTAAGAGCTTGTTTCTTAGCTCTCTTTATCATCTACTTCTTCAAACTCTACATCTTGTACATCTTCTTCTGAATCACTACCTCCTGCATCTGCTGTAGCACCAGCATCTGGCCCAGCTCCATTCGCCTCCGCTTCTTGGCTAGCTGCATAGATATCTTGACTAGCTGCCTGCCATGCTGTGTTTAACACCTCTGTAGCTGCATCTATTGCTGCAATATCTTGCATCTTGTGAGCCTCTTTCAATTCAGCGACTGCCTTATCGATTGCTTCTTTCTTCTCTGCAGGAATCTTGTCTCCGTAGTCAGCAATTTGCTTCTCTGTCTGAAATACTAGTGAGTCAGCTGCATTTAACTTGTCTACCTTCTCTCTAGCCTCCTTATCTGCAGCTGCATTTGCCTCTGCCTCTTCCTTCATTTTAGCTATTTCTTCTTTGGACAAGCCAGTTGAAGCTTCGATTCTGATATTTTGCTCCTTACCTGTACCCTTATCCTTAGCAGATACACTCAAGATACCATTGGCATCCATATCAAATGTAACCTCTATCTGTGGCATTCCTCTTGGTGCCGGTGGAATCCCATCTAAGATAAATCGACCTACTGACCTATTGTCTCTAGCCATCGGTCTCTCCCCTTGCAAGATATGTATCTCAACACTTGGCTGATTCTCTGATGCTGTTGAGTAGACCTTTTGCTTTTTTGTCGGTATTGTAGAGTTTGATTCTATGACTACATCATAGACGCCACCCATCGTCTCGATACCTAGTGATAATGGAGTTACATCAAGTAAGAGTACATCTTGTACATCTCCGCTTAATACCCCACCCTGGATCGCCGCACCTACAGCTACTACCTCATCAGGGTTTACACTCCTATTTGGCTTCTTACCGAAGAACTCTTCTACAGCTTCTTGGATTTTTGGAATCCTGGTAGAACCACCTACTAAGATGACATCATCGATATCGCTCTTGCTTAGTCCTGCATCTTTCAATGCATCCATACAAGGAATCAATGTTCTCTTCACTAAGTCTGCAGACAATTGCTCAAACTTAGCTCTTGTCAACTTAGTCACTAAGTGCTTAGGCACACCATCTACTGCTGTGACATATGGTAGATTGATATCAGCTTGAGCAGATGCTGACAACTCAATTTTTGCTTTCTCAGCTGCTTCCTTCAATCTCTGAAGTGCCATTGGGTCTTTTCTCAAGTCAATGTTTTCAGTACTCTTAAAGTCATCTGCTAAAAAGTCAATGATCAACTGATCAAAGTCATCTCCACCTAGGTGAGTATCACCATTGGTTGACTTCACTTCGAATACGCCGTCACCTAATTCCAAAATAGAAATATCAAATGTACCTCCACCTAAATCATAGACTGCGATCGTACTTTCTTGACCTTTCTTATCTAGTCCATAAGCTAGCGCAGCAGCTGTAGGCTCATTGATGATTCTGCTCACCTTGAGTCCTGCAATCTCTCCAGCCTCCTTAGTAGCTTGTCTTTGCGAGTCATTGAAGTATGCCGGCACAGTTACTACTGCTTCTGTTACCTCAGTCCCTAAAAAGTCTTCAGCAGTCTTCTTCATTTTCTGAAGGATCATAGCTGATATCTCTTGTGGACTATATTTTCTATCTTCTATTTCTACTCTGACAGTGTCATTGTCTCCTTTGACTACTTTATATGCCATTCTATCCACTTCTGAGCCCGACTCAGAATATCTCTGACCCATGAATCTCTTGATTGAGGCAATAGTCCTTGTAGGATTGGTGATGGCTTGTCTTTTAGCTGGATCTCCAACTTTTCTTTCTCCACCATCAAGGAATGCTACGATAGAAGGTGTAGTTCTTCTTCCTTCTTCATTAGGAATCACAACTGGCTCATTTCCTTCCATTACAGATACTACTGAGTTCGTAGTTCCTAAATCTATACCTATAATTTTACCCATTAGTTATAGTATTTAAATAATTTGATTGTTATTGATATTGGATAATAGTCAATAGTTGTACCAATGCCAAAAAAGGAAACATGCAGTGACATATTTGCAAAATTTCAATATAAAATATGACAAAACAGTCTTTTTGGGACTGACAATAAGTCAATCTGTCAGTTAGTATACAGGGATTTGAAACTACTAAAAATCAAAATTAAGCGGTGCAGTAAGTTGGCTATTGACAAGTGAGTCCAGAGTCTTGGTCGCTACAACTAAGTCGCTCACATAGTCCGTACTTCGTGATGAGAAGACTCCATAGCCATTTTCTACATTAGTATAGATTGGAATTTCGCCTGACGAAGTGATTCCTGAATTTGCTTGGATGACATTGATGTACTCTTTCAATTCTTGACCTCCACCTATCAGCTCAGCATCAAAATTGACAAACCTACGATCTAGAAATTCACTTTGTTCTAAAGCACCTAGCATAAATGAGTAGAATTCCACTCCGTCATATTGATACCTAGATCCATTGTCACCTTCTTCTAGATTATTTGCAATATTCCAAGTAATAGTCTTGTCGACAAAGTCATTTTCAGCTGAACTATTGTCTCTTTCACGATAATTGAAATGAAAGTTGACATCATAAATAGCAATATCATCTCTCTCAAGCCAATCAATCAACGACAATCCATCGTATTTAAATGAATAATCAATTCCTTCTCTAGGGTTAGTCAATCTTGGAATATCTGTTAACATAGTTGTAGCACTTGCCAATACGTCTTCATTTGCATCATGCACAGTGACACGATAAGTATCTCCTTCTACGAGTGTAATATCTTCACTTTTGAGCTTGTATAGTATATTTGGAACAGTGGCAAATACTCCATCTTCTCTTGGATAGCCCTCAGCATCGCCATCTACTTTTTGCATAGTGTATTCTGTATTTGACTCTACATGAGTAATACTAACTCTAGCATCAGCATAATAGAGTGAATCAGGTAGTTGTGCTAGGTCAAATGCAGAAATCTCATTGTCTCGAAATGCTCTTTCTACCCTAACATACTGAGCAGTGTCTGACATACTGATAAACCCATAAATAATTGGAATCTCTTCCCTATCTGCAAGTAAGTTAAACTCATTATTACAACCTAAGGCCAACAATAGAGCAAAACTGATAACTGATAAATACTTCATAGAGTGTATGGATAAATCTAGATTAAGCACAAATGTAAGATTTTGGCGACCAATGAAATAAATAAATTATCGCTGTAGTTTTCTAAACGACAAATTCATAACTTGCGTACCTTATCTATCTAAAACTTTACCTTAAATGTCAACAGTAAGTCAAGCAGCTAAAAGAATAACCGTCCACACCCTGAAGAAAATGAAAAAAGAGGGTGAGAAGATCAGTATGCTCACTGCATATGACTACAGTATGGCAACCATCGTAGATGCAGCTGGAGTAGAAGTCATATTAGTCGGAGATTCTGCTTCAAATGTCATGGCAGGACACGAAACTACCCTACCCATCACGCTAGACCAAATGATCTACCATGCTCAATCAGTAGTCCGAGCAGTCAAGAAGTCTCTTGTGGTTGTCGATCTACCATTTGGCACCTATCAAGGCAATTCAGAAAAGGGCTTGGCCGCAGCTATTAGAATCATGAAAGAGTCTGGAGCTCACGCTGTCAAACTAGAAGGAGGAGAGCAGATTGCAGACTCCATTAAAAGAATCCTATCTGCAGGAATCCCGGTGATGGGTCACTTAGGCCTCATCCCTCAAAGTATTTACAAGTTTGGCACTTATACCGTTAGAGCAAAAAAAGAAACAGAAGCGCAGAAGCTTCTCTCAGATGCCAAACTACTTGAAGATATAGGATGCTTCGGAGTAGTCTTAGAAAAGATACCAGCAGAACTTTCTAAAGAAGTAACAGACTCCATTTCTATTCCAACAATTGGTATAGGAGCAGGAGGCCATGTTGATGGTCAAGTACTCGTAGTCCATGACATGCTAGGTATCAACCAAGAATTCAACCCAAGATTTCTCAGACGATATGCTAACCTATATGATACAATGACCACTGCAGTGCAAGGGTATATCAAAGATGTAAAATCACAAGATTTTCCCAATGAAAACGAACAGTACTAAAGTCAAATGATGAAGTCTATTGTACGAATAGTATTAGTACTGATCTGCATCGGATGTATAGGAGCATATGTAGCCTATGACACTATTTGGGGCGACAACCTCAACCCAGATGTAGACAAGCATATACTATACATTCCAAATGGCACCACACTCACTACTCTTACTGATAGCCTAGCGACTAACCAATTGTTACAGTCCACCTCTAGCTTTAAGCGTACTGCTACGCTGATGAGTTTTGCTGATGCAGCAATCAAGCCTGGTAGATACAACTTGTCTAGCTCGCCATCTAATAGAGCCATCATTCAAAAATTAAGGCTCGGAGACCAGGAAGCCATTGATCTGATTATTAACAATGGTAGAACAATGCAAGAAGTCTGTGACAATATAGCGGACCAACTCCCTCTGTCTAGTGCAGAACTGTATGACTACTTCATGAGTCCCAACCTCTTGAAAGAGTGGAAGACAGACAAGCAGAATGTCATTGGAAAAGTGCTTCCTGATACTTACAAGGTATTTTGGAATATCACCCCAGAACAACTCGCCGTCAAACTCCAAAGAGAATATGCAAAATACTGGAATACCGAAAGAGCAAGCAAACTGGAACAACTAGGCTTAACTAAGGCGGAAACCACTACACTCGCCTCTATTGTCCAAAAAGAAACTAATGCCAATGAGGAAAAACCTACCATAGCTGGTGTATACCTCAATAGAATAGCAAGGGGTATGCTCCTCCAAGCAGACCCGACGGTAGTCTTTGCAACTGGCAAGTTTGATCTAAAAAGAGTATTAAACAAGCACCTTCGAATGGATAGCCCATACAATACCTACAAATATGCAGGCCTACCTCCAGGTCCTATTTGCATGCCATCTAAGCCGTCTATTGATGCTGTACTCAATCATGCGAAGCACAAGTACCTCTACTTCTGCGCCAAACCAGACTACTCTGGACTACATGACTTCTCTAGCAATCTAGTCCAGCACAACAACTATGCTAATAAGTATAGAAGGTGGCTTAGTAGTCAAGGCATCAGATAATTACATATTTACAAAGTTTAATCTATCTTTGATTCAATCGAAGACCAGTTATGAGTTTAACATTAGTAATCATAGGGTTTACCTGCTTAGTGTCATACCAAGCATTCAACAATCAGAGTTTGTTCCACTCTCTGAAGCACAACCCTTATACTGAGCATAGGAACAAGGAGTATTACCGAATGCTTTCATCAGGATTCGTCCATGGAAGTATGACTCACCTCTTTGTCAATATGTTTGTATTGTGGAATTTTGGTGAAATCGTAGAAGGCTACTTTGTGACGTTTTACGGAAGTGGGCTTGGTAGGGTCATCTACTTGGCTTGCTATCTTGCAATAATCTTACTCGCTGACATTCCTAGCTTTATTTCTAAGAAAGACAACTACCAATACAGCAGCGTTGGAGCTTCTGGTGGCACATCAGGAATTATCATGATGTTCATACTGATGAACCCTTGGAGTATGCTTTACTTGTTCTTTGCCATTCCTATTCCTGCGATCATAGTCGGAGTGGGCTATCTTGGCTACTCAAGCTGGGCTAATAAGAATAGCAATGACAATATAGACCATGGTGCCCACCTTTGGGGAGCTGTGGCAGGCATTGCGCTATGCTTGATCCTCCTACCAGAGACGATAAATATCTTTATGGAAAGAATCGTATCCATTCCTTACTTTAACTAAGCCACTTGAGACACATACCTAACTTACTTACCCTTACTAATCTAGCTGCAGGAGTCTATGCCTTACTCTTTGTTGACATAACTACAGCTATTGTTTGCATGGCGATAAGCTTGGTAGCAGATGTTTTTGATGGTGCTGCAGCCCGAATGCTCAATGTAGCCTCCCCTATAGGCAAGGTACTAGATAGTCTTGCTGACCTAGTTTCGTTCTGTGTCATGCCAGGTGTGGTAACATATCAAGTATGGTTTGCTAGTTCTGTCCCTGACTACCTTGGCGTAGGAGCAGTAGTATTTTACGTACTAATGGGATGTTTGAGATTAGCCAGATTTACAGTCAATGATGATGAAAAAGTAGATTTTAAAGGACTGCCTACTCCTGCATCGGCTATAGCCCTTGTGTCTCTTTGGCTCTTATTTATGCATTATAACTCAATTGACAATACTTTACCCCTTGTACTTGGGTTAATCATCTTAGGCAGCTTGAATGTTTCAACTATTACCATGCTCTCACTCAAAGACATTGCGAGCAATCGATTTAAGCAAATTGCATTCAGCCTTATGCTTATCATTGGAATGGCTACCTGTTGGGTCAACCCATATTGTACTTTAGTCACTATGCTTAGCGTTTACCTTATGATTAGCATTTTTTATCATATCCGGTTCGCAAAAGAACTATCAAGGCATTAATTTTGTAGTCTATATAATTAAATTAGAAAAAGCAGATGGCAATATATATTACCGACGAATGTATCAATTGTGGAGCATGCGAACCAGAATGTCCTAATAATGCAATCTATGAAGGTGGATTCGAATGGGCTATGGTGGATGGCACTAATCTCAGTGGCCAATACGAGCTAGAGACTGGAGTCAAGGTAGATGTAGAAGCAAAGCAAGCCCCAGTAGACGATGATGTCTATTATATAGTCCCTGATAAATGTACTGAATGTGCTGGCTTCCATGAGGAACCGCAATGTGCAGCTGTCTGTCCTGTAGACTGTTGTCTTCCTGACCCGGACAGAGAAGAAACAGAGGAAGTATTACTAGCAAGAAAAGACAGGCTTCACTTGTAGTAACTTCACTTCTATTCTTTCAATATGTCAAGAGCTTAGATCTTAGCGATCTTATACTCCTAACCAGTAATCGTAGTCTTCCACTACTTTAGGCGATTTCTTCACTCCATCTTTTCGGACAAAAGGACGGTAAAGGAAAGCCTTAATTTTTGTAATTATGTTCATAGGATATTAAGGTTTCTTATTCTTTATACGTAAGACAACTCAAATTGTAACCTACCCTTGTGCTTTTTAACACTTTTTGTAGCAAAACAACCCAATTGTCAAACATATATACAAAAGTAATAATATATAACTAAATATTAAAACTTTTTTCTAGTTAACAATCATCTTTCAATCACTGTATTCTAGACCCTTTAACAGGCGTCAATACTAGACTAACGCCTATTATGTTCATGGTGCTACAAAGATAGACCAATAAGAAACCTGAAACACTAGTGGAATACCCTGAATAACTCTGACAACCTGTTAAATAAATGCAAATACTGGCGGTCATGTTAGAGCCAGCCAAGGCCCAGCAATAGGGAAAGCACAAGGAGGAGGACAGCCACAGTAACTTGAATATTTCGCAAGGTTACTTTTTTGAGCAATTTATTACCCAAGAATGCTCCACAGATTGCTGCAAGAGTTGCTATCAGCACCAGACTTAAGTTATCCACCAAACCTGACTTGGTAAATCGTGTAGCATAGACTCCAATCCTCGAAAAATCAACTAAAGACGAAACTATTACTGATGTGCCAATGAATGCTTCTTTAGTCATCCCAGCTTTGATGAGGAAGGCTGTTCGCAATGCTCCCTGATTGCCAGATAAACCTCCAAAAAATCCACTCAGTAACCCACCAAGTGGAAGCTTACTCTTGTCAAACTGTATCCTATTCGCCTTGGGAACTAAGTCAATCAAGGCAAATCCAAATAATAGGACAGATATCATCAACTTAACTGGAAAGACCTCAAACGTCCTACCAAACAAGTCATAGACTACTAATGGAGTGGCATCTGGAATATTCAATAAGAGCCAAGCACCAAGAAGAGCTGCAAGGATGGCTGGTATACCAAACTTGACCACCACTTCCCTATCTGCTTGCTTCCCTACCAAGAAAAGTTTGAAAATATTGTTGAACAAGTGAACCACACCAGTCAAACCAATAGCTAAGTCCACAGGAAAAAATATCATGAAGACTGGGGTCAAAATAGTACCTAAGCCAAACCCAGAAAAAAAGGTAAGAATGGCTGCAAGAAAGGCTGTACCTGCGATAATGAAATATTCCATAGGCAATTGATATGATGCACAAGTTACCGAAATAGTCTATACTAAGAAACTGAATAGAGATTGATATCTTAGTAATAAAATAGCAATCCATGAAACGAAAAGATTTCGTAAAATCAATGGTATTAGGTGGACTGGCAGCCACGGGAATTGTAGGCTGCAGACCTAAGCCAGAAACTGCAGGGACAACGCCTAGCGTCCAGACGAAGAAGAAATACCGATGGAAGATGGTCACGACTTGGCCACCTGGCTTTCCAGTGTTAGGAGAAGGTTGTGAGATGCTAGCACAGTGGGTCAAAGAAATGTCAGGTGGTAGGATGGAAATCAAAGTCTATGGCGGTGGTGAACTAGTACCTGCACTAGAAGCCTTTGAGACAGTGAGTGAGGGTTCAGCTCAGATGGGATCTGGGTGTCCCTACTATTGGTCAGGGAAGATACCTGCAGCACCCTTCTTTGCGACAGTACCCTTTGGTATGAATGCCCAGCAAATGAACTCGTGGATCTTCTGTGGTGGTGGATACGAACTCTGGAAGAAAGCCTATGCTGATTTTAACCTTGTCCCCTTCGCTGGTGGTAATACCGGAGTACAGATGGGAGGCTGGTATAACAAAGAGATTAACACCATCGAAGATTTTAAGGGCTTGAAAATCAGAATGCCGGGTATTGGAGGCAAGGTCATGGAAAAGGTAGGCGCCTCAGCAATCTTAGTGGCCGGTGGAGAGCTCTATACCTCTCTAGAACGAGGAGTCATCGATGCTACAGAGTGGATAGGACCTTATCATGATCATCGAATGGGCTTCCATAAGATAGCAAAACACTACTATACCCCGGGATGGCATGAGCCTGGGACTAATATGGAGTTCTTCGTCAACAAGACCAAGCTCGATAGTCTACCTTTGGACCTGCAGGTCATCATAGAGACTGCCTGTACCAGAGTCAATCAGTGGATGCTCTTAGAATTCGAAGCGAAGAATAGAATCTACTATAAAAAGTTGGTCGAAGAGCATCATGTAGATGTAAGAGTATTTAATAAGGATATTCTAGCAAAACTCAAAGTAGCGACAACCGAAGTCTTAGAGGATATGGTGTCAGAAAGCCCAGAAGCTAAAAAAATCTATGCCGCTTATCGAAAGTATCAATCTGAGATTAATGGTTGGTCAGATATATCAGAGAGGCAGTATTTTACATCCTTGAATATTTAATGCTTATTTTTACTAACCTTCAAAATTGAAATTATCCATCCAATAATGTTGAAGACTTTTTCCATATCATCAGTGTTACTGATCTGCTGCTATCTGCATTCGGCTGCACAATCCAAAGGCGACTATCAATGGATATTTGGGTCGAATGCATTGTTTTTGGAAGGTTCAGAAGGAAGTTTGGTTACTTTTACTGATAGTGGATTAGATAC
>JAHDHH010000063.1 GCA_020631405.1 Saprospiraceae bacterium | reverse complement strand
ACTACAGATTATTTCACTTTTCTACCTTTCCAATAGTACTTTATTGGCAAGAAAGATACTAGACCTAGGATACCAATGTACACTGTATGTAGGCCAGAATGATAGATCATCGCAATGGGACTAACATAATGAGCAAATGACTTCTGGACATAAACTAAGTAGATGGTATCCACAATGGCCTTCAAACTGATCATCGCCAACCCTAATATGCCATATTCTAGTTGAACTAGACCCAGTGCTATCGCTGCTAAACTGCCAAGTGATAATAAGAATGGGATACCCATGGCCACCTTTTGGTATAGATTAGAGTAGGAAGTATTCTTTGTTGCCCACCTTAGTCTTTGTTGGTAGACCTGACCTAGACTTTCGAGGGCATCGGTGTGTACAGTATACGAAGGACTTGCGTTGAATGCGATACTACCCGGAACTTGTTCTGCATAAGCTTGGACTAATGAGACATCATCTCCTGAAGCATAGGTATGGACTTTGTTGAGGGCATAACCTGAACTCTCCCAAACTGTTTTTCGGATTGCTAGGTTAGCTCCATTGGCAAGATACCATAGCTGTGCTTGGATGCCTGCATTCGTGACTGCCATCATCCCGATGGTATCTAAGTATTGCCAAGTCTTGAGACTGGTGTCGACAGTATTGATCCCAACCGATCCAAGGATGATGTCAAGGTTGTCTTGGTGATTAAAGAGACTCACTGCCCTTGCCACCCATGCATTGGGAACTACGCAATCAGCATCTGTATACATCCATATGTCACCTTTTGCAATGGTAGCCGCATAGGCGAGGGCTTGCTTTTTCGAACCATTTATTTGTGAATCTTCTAGGCTTACTATTAGTAGCCTGGAATCATTGTATTCTCTAAGGTATTGCGCTGTATTGTCAGTACTGTGATCGTTGACTATGATGACTTCAAGTCTATCACTTGGATATTGGACATTGAGCAGGGAGTCTATGCAAGCTCTAATGTGTTCCTCTTCATTCCTAGCTGCGACAATGATAGATACCAATGGAAAATCAACTGGCTTGTGAGTTGTATCGTTAGGTTGCCAACGCTTGGCAATATAGGCAATGAGGACTATGTAGCACCCGAATACTATACTGAGTGCAATGATGAGGTAGGTCATTAATCAAATAGATCCTCGTAGCCTGAATCTTCTTTCAATGGTTCTTTCTGAGGGGTACCCTCTGCTAAGTCTGGGAGCTCTAAAAAGTCATCATCCTCCTCAACTTCTTCGTAGTCATCGTACTTCTTACTCTCTTGTGCTTCCTTCCTTTTGCTATCTACTACCTTCTTCAACCTACTTGACATGAAGGCTCTAATAAAAAAGTATGCAGATAATACCGGGAATCCAAAAAAGGATAAGGCTCCATACAGCAACCCTCTTGGTGTATCTTTTTTCAGTGTATTGAGCAGCATCTTACCATAGTCTATGACTACCCCTCTATTGAGAAATAGTGACGCGATGAATAGCACTGGAGCTACGAATGCCAGTATATTGAACACTCCAGCTACCATTTTGAATGCAAGGTAGATCAATCCTAATACGATCACTATACCTAGTACGCCAGCTAACGGTCCTCGAGATGAATAATTTCTTTGTGCCATAGTATTACTATATATGTATACCTTATTAAAGTAGAGGATAAAGATAATAGTTTCTTCTTATCGATAGAGACTTCCAACTAATCGACAAAGTTACCACGAAATAGTGTATGAATAAGATGAAGGCTTTGGCTTGTTTCCTGTTGATGCAGACTTGGGTATTGACTTAGCCGGCGTCGTTGTATAAGCAAGTGATAGTGCCTCAGTCTGGGTTTTGGCAAGTCTAAAGTGAATTCTGATGGTTTTGTGAAATTTGATTTTCATTTTTCGAGGATTCTTTGGCACTTCGAAGACTAGCAACTTGACAAGTCTCTGAGCCTCTTCATCGCAACCATATCCTAGTGAAGAAATAATCTTACTACCTGTCACCTTACCCTTGTAGTCAATCTCGTATCGAAGGTGTACGGTCCCTTCCTTCTTGGCATCTAGCGCTTTTTTAGGATAGGTTAGATGTTTCTTGATCACAGCATTGATACCAGCCTGACCACCTGGAAATACAGGCTTCTTGATAAACGAATCGTCTTTTCTATGCTTCTTCACAGCTCTAAATTAGTCATCAGTAGATAATCTGAACCCTACACCATGAATATTCTCGATTTTTAATGTTCCATCTTCCTTGAGGTACTTCCTCAATCTGCTGATAAAGACATCCATGCTCCTTCCCATAAAGTAGTCATTCTCTCCCCAGACTTTTTCTAGGATGTCTTCTCTCTTGAGAATATTGTCTTTGTTTTGAATAAGGCACATAAGGAGGTCAGACTCCTTTTGGGTAAGGTCTCGCTGTCCACCTGATGAGTGGATGAGTCTCAGGTTTCTAGTTTCTAAGGTGTAGTCGCCAATTACGTAATCATCTATGCTCGCCATCTGTGTGAGGCCCTTCCTCCTTAAGAATACCTCAATCTTGAGTATCAACTCTTCGATGCTAAATGGCTTGGTGATATAGTCATCACCTCCCAGTTGGAGGCCATGGATTTTATCTTCTTTGAGCGACTTAGCAGTCAAAAAGAGTATTGGTATGGATTGATTTCGCTTCCTTATTTCCTTTGCCAAGGTAAACCCATCCATGTTAGGGAGCATGACATCAAGGACACAAAGGTCAAAGTCTTCTTTCTTAAACTCTCTCAAGCCTGCTTCCCCATCCATGCAGTGGCCGACATCATAGCCATTCATCTCTAGGTTATCCTTGGTGACAAAGCTTAACACTTCGTCATCTTCTACATATAGTATCCTTGGTTTATTGCTCATTTTCTTCTGATTTCAATAGTGATTTGGGAATAGTAATGGTAAATTCTGACCCTCCTTCGCCTGCAGAACTAACACGAATATTCCACCCGTGTTCTTGGCAGATATTTTTCACATAGAAAAGGCCCAATCCAAACCCTTTGACATTATGGACATTTCCAGTTGGTACTCGATAGAATTTATTGAACAACTTCTTCTGCTGTTCTTTATCTATCCCTACTCCATTGTCTCTAAACTTGATTGCCAAGCCCTCACTGAGATTACTAAAGGTTATTTTGACCCTTGGTACTCCATCACAATACTTCCTAGCATTATCTAAGATGTTGGTAATAACATTATTTAAGTGGAGTTGATCAGCCTCAATGCTATATTCCACTGTAGTGAGTTCTACTTCTATGCTGCCTCCAAGCTCTTCAAATTTAAGTTTTTCGACCTCTGCAACACTTCTAACCATGTGGGTGATTGCAATCTTTTCCTTATTGAGTTTGACACTATCTCCCTCCAACTTAGCGATATCTAGGACTTTCTCTACTAGGTGGTCTAGCCTTTTGTTTTGATCTCCAATGATCTTAGCATAGTTTTTTAATCTTGGACTAGACTGCACTTCTTCACTTTTGATGAGGACCTCACTTGCTATCTTAATAGAAGATATTGGAGTCTTAAATTCATGCGTCATATTATTAATAAAGTCCTTTTGCAATTCTGTCAGTTGCTTCTGTCGAAGGATGACGTAAATAGAATACAAAAAGAAACAGACTGCTAATAATGCTATGATACTGAAGATAAGTGACTGTCTCATGGTGGAGAGCAAGTAGCCTTCTCTCTGTGGAAACTTAACTACAAAATAGTAAATCAAATCATCAAACTTAGGCAGGTCTTGGATCTCTGGTGGAGTAGACTCATCAATATTGCTTAACACACAGAAATTGCCATAGAGGAGGTCATCTGTAGCACAATCATAGACTGCATACTCAAAGTTAGTATTGAGGGAATGATTGATAAATTGCTGTTCTAGCAATTCCTCCAGTACATTGGCGTCAATAGCAGAATTGATATTGACAGCATAGACATTTGATGACCTTCTTTGGATTAAGTTCTTCTTTGGGAGTTCTGTGCCGTTGTAGACGCTGATAGATTCGGCTACTTTTCGGAGAGCAATATTTACTGTCTGATTGAATTCTTGCAACTTGACATTCCTAGTCCGCATGAAGGAATACGTCTGTATAAACAGTATCCCAGCTATGGCCAGACCTCCTAGTAATAGTAATCGTCTTATGATTGCATTAGTCATTAGCTCGAAGTTAATCTGTATTTCTGAATTGTATTTTCAGTTAACAAGGTATTAACGAACACAATACAGATTGTTTTATTAAAACAATTGCTTGGCCATAGGCTTATTACAATTGGATAATTCCCCTAATTTTACGTCGTGAGGTCTCAAATTGTAATAATTCTGCTTTGCTTAACGACTATTGTCCTTGGACAGGATACGACTGTAGTCCAGCAAAATCCATTCGAACTAGAGCAATTGAGAGGCAAGACTAAACCAATCCTGCAAAATCCAGGAGCCGACCTCAATATCCCAACATCGGCTACCTCCTCTGCTAACAATCCCTTCGAAGTCAATCATATTCCGATAAGGAAGAATCAAATTTCTCGAAATACTGACCAAGCTAAAGATGCTAAGCCGTTCTACATCGAACATTTTCCCCTAATTGTATTGATTGGGCTTTTAATCTTCTTAGCTGGCATACTCACTAAACAAAGGGAGATCTTGAGCAATATTCTCTCTGCTGGCATCCGAGACTATGCTTTAACCGATTTTCTCAAGTCAGAAAATGATGGAAAATCAATCATGGTAAGACTAGCAGGAGTATTCTCTATATTGAGTGCATCCTTCTTCATTACACTAACTTGCTCAGAATATGTGGACTTGTCTGTCTGGTGGCTATTTGGGTATACTGTACTTGGCATCCTTGTTTGGTATAGCCTAAAAGAAACCATTATTTCAATCTTGAGGTACGCCTTTTCGGTCAAATCAGTAAGTATTTACTATTTAGCTCAGATTAAGGTTTGGAATATTTTACTAGGACTAGCCCTATTATTCTTCTCAATATTCATTGCTTATGGGCCTGAAACGATAGCAAACCTCTGCATTTACCTTGGGCTAGCAGTTATCGGACTTTGCTGGATTGCCAAATTACTCAAAGTCATGGCTTACTCACTTCCCACTGTATTTAACCAACCTTTACAATTTTTTATTTACCTTTGCGCCTTCGAAATTTCACCTATACTTATGTTGGTACGATTCCTGCATATTGCATAGTTAGAAAATGACTAAAATTGAGATTACATGGCTTCAACAGGCACCAAGACTAAGTCAACGGAATCTTTTAAGAAAATAAGCACCATCCTCATCTCGCAACCTAAGCCCGAGAGGTCAGTGTATTTTGACTTAGAAAAGAAGTGGAATATCCAAATTGATTGGAGACCATTCATCCACGTCGAGCCAGTTACAGAAAAAGAATATAGAAAGAATAGGTTGAGACCAGACGAGTTCACTGCGATCATCTTTACCTCTCTGAATTCTATCGAACACTTCTTCAGACTAACTGAAGAAATGAGAGTACAAATGTCCCAACAGACTAAGTACTTCTGCCTGACTCAAAGCATTGCCAACTACCTTCAGAAATTTATCTTGTATAGAAAGCGAAAGGTATTTGTAGGCACTAGAGCCATTCAAGACTTAGAGAGCTCATTCATTAAGCACAAGGATACCGAGAAGTTTTTACTGCCTTGCTCCAATCTAGGAGCAAAGAGTGTAGTAACTTATCTTAATAAACTTGGTGTTGACTTTCAAGAGACCATGATGTATCGTACTGTAAGTAGTGATCTCTCAGACTTGACTGACATTACTTACGACTGCCTTGTCTTCTTTAGTCCTCTAGGAATCAAGTCACTCTATGAAAACTTTCCTGATTTCAAACAAAATGAAACCAGGCTTGCAGTCTATGGCAACGCTACCACTCAGGAAGTCAGCCAATATGACTTAGTCATCAACATAGCTGCACCACAGCCGGATGTACCTTCTATGTCAATGGCTATAGAGAACTATCTACTGAAGTCAAACAAGTAATTATAGACATCATACTTACAGAGAAGCAACAGATATTCATTGATAAGTTGACTTCGACTTTGAAGGATTTTCCGCTACCAGGCTGGGAAGCTCAAAGACTCATGTCGCCTATCCAACACAGCGTACATCCTAAGACACCAGAGGATGCCACACTCGCTGCAGTATTCCTCTTACTTAAGCCTATCCCAGATACTGATCAGTTCACCCTACTCTTCATCAAGAGAGCAAGCAAGTACGCCAATGACAAGCATAAGGGGCAAGTTAGCTTTGCTGGAGGTAAGAAAGAACCAGAGGATAACTCTATGCTAGCTTGTGGCTTGCGTGAGGTAGAAGAAGAGTTAGGATTCTCAAGGGATAAGGTGAGAGTCTTAGGAGCACTGTCCACTTTCTATATATTCATCAGTGAGTTCTTGGCTTATCCCTTTGTTGGATTGATTCCACATGATACAGTGCTAGTTCCCGAGCCTAATGAGGTAGACTACATCATTGAAGTAGAGATGGATACCCTCTTTGATCCAGAAAGTAAGCAAGTCCGAGTCCACCACTTTGGAAAAACAATCTTCAAGAATAGCCCTTACTATGATCTCGGAGAGGACATGCTTTGGGGTGCTACAGCGATGATGACTTCAGAATTCGAAGCAATCTTAAAGCAAATGGACTAATCCCGACTAGTCTTCCAATATCATTGGTAAAAAGTCTACTTTTGCACCACTTACTGACTTACCTAATCGCTTGGACCAGATTATCACATCGTCTCACTTACGTAAACTATTGATTATTGTAATCATTGGTATTACAGCTAATCTACTCTTTGTCTTTTTTACGTCAGAAGCGTCCATCCTTGATAGTCTGTCAGAGATCAAATGGCACTATTACATCCTAATTATCCTTTGCATATCTTGTTATTGGGTGGGTCATGGGTTTAGGATCAGTCTTTGGAGTAGCTTCATTGGTCAGAAGATTCCATTCAAAGAAGGCGTACTTATGGCCAGCTATGTAGACCTAGGTGCAGCAGTCTCCCCAACAGTAATCGGTGGTGGCCCTGTCAAACTCGGTCTACTCCTACAAAAAGGACTCAGTCCTGGCAAGGCTGGCTTCGTCACAGTGCTAGGTGGCCTAGAGGATATTGTTATGTACTTGAGTGCCTTGTTTCTATGTATCTATTATACAGGAGAGAGTGCTGCCCAAGTTGCAGACGTCATCCTTTCGTTTTTTCAAAACAATTGGAAGCTCCTCCTAATGCTAACCACTATTCTAGTCATTGCCAATCAAATAGTGAGACGTAATACCGCATTACAAATCAGAACTTACATACCCTATAGATACAAGAAGGCTTATGGAACATTTGTCCTTGGCATCAAGAATGCCATGCGTGAGATGATCCACAATGGGGGTCTTGTCATGAAGTCTGGCAAAGTTAAACTACTCATCAGTTTCAGTGTCTTACTAGTACAGTGGACGGCCAAGTTTTCAATACTAATCATCCTACTCAAGGCACTAAATGTCGACTTCGAACTCTTTATCACTTACATAAGAGAGTGGGTAGTCTACTTGAGTATGATGATGTTTCCTACTCCAGGAGCTACAGGTGGTGCAGAGACGATATTTTACTATGTATTTGAGGACTATATACCTGTTGCAATCCTTCCAGTGATAATAGCATTGTGGAGGTTTGGCACTTATTATATGTTTCTGTTTTTGTCGATTGTAATCTTGCAATATAATCTATTGAGAGCAAGAGACTAAAACAGTTGCTGCAAAGATATTCAATGAGTGTTATTAATCAAATCAGGAGTGGCCACTGTAACTGGAGCGACGACGGTAGTCATTATATTTAAGTTTGCCTTTTTTCTGTTATATCAAAATCTATTATCTTAAAGATTCTAAGCACATTTACTTGATTTATTTTAAAGATATATTGAATTAATAATATGAAAATCAGCCAAACTATAGTCAATCTATAAATGAAAATAATCCATAGATATCTCCTTTTTATTCTACTCTGTCAAGTAACAACAGATATACTCTGTCAGAACGAAGGCTACTACAGAAGAGAAACCTTTGATCTAAATCTGATGAAAGTCTTTGATATTCTAGAACATTCTCCTGGCGAATATATCTCATACATGCAAGGGAGGATAGCCTATAGCGATACCACAGGAAATCAAATCAACTATTTAGGGACGTATTCTGATGCAGGGGAGGCGACATTGGTAGATACTATTGATTTTGGAGATTTTTCCATTGCATTTCGACCTGATATGGTACGCTATGCTAACAATTACTATTGCTACTCTGGAGGGACAGGTAATACCAATCATGTTGTAAAATATAACAGTGAAAGCAATGAGACCACATTGTATTATAAATTTGAAGATTATGGATCGTGGCGACGAATCAATAGTATAGACCTCATTGACGAGGACAGAGTTGCTACACTCTTTATCGCAGAGTTCCCAGATAGGTATGAAGAATACATTCTGATCACAGACTCTATAGCCGTGCAAGACTCTATTCATATTGAGCTTGATGAAAAGTTTGCATTTACTGATGTAGACAAAGTTCTTTATTCTTTAGAAAGTAATTCTCTCTATGTACTCGGTGCTGTTGCAGAGGTATTTGGACCTGACTCGTTTGTTAGAACCTTTGTTCACGAATATGCTCTTGATGGCACACTTCTTTGGGAATACATGACTCCTGACAATAGCTATCAATTTAGGCCGGATGACTTCTTTATAGAAGGTGATAGGATCTGTGTTGCTGGAACTAAGTACAATACCCTAATTGGCAACGTAATTCTGATTGATAAATCTACAAGTACTATGGTCTGGGATAGAGAGTTTACGCCTAAGGATGTAGAAGGAGGAAACCTATCAGGTACTTTTTATGATATAATCAAAAGTATAGAAGGTGATGGCTATATCTTGGCAGGCTCTATGTTTAGTCAGGTAGATTACCGCAGCGTAGGCACACTGACTAAGCTATCCAATCAAGGCGATAGCATTTGGATGAGGTCGTATGCTCTCACTACCACACCAAATGATCGTAATAATATCAATTCTATTGATTATACAAGCGACGGAGGCTACATCTGTACAGGACCTCATAATACTCTAGGTGAGGTCTTACCAAAAGATTCTTTGGCTTTCGGTTCATTTATGTTAAAAGTGAACAGCCAAGGTCTACTTGGCGTCATCTCTGATACAGAAGATACTACAGTTGATACAGACATAGAAATAAGACTATCTCCTAATCCTGCATCAGACATGCTCACCATCTTTCAAAAAACAGCAGGTCAAGTCAACTATAAGATTATCGATCACCAAGGTCAACAGATGTTTACTTTTAGCAACATATATGGTGTTCACTATAGCTTTCATGATGTGAGTACTTATCCTAGTGGTCATTACTTCCTAATAACTCAAGATGACCGTGGCGATATAACATCACTTCCGTTCGTGGTTAAGCATTGATGAGCTGAATACTTTCGCGTTGAGTTAGCGAGATACCTCTCTAGTTAGTCTAAGTCTTCAAAAAAGAATCATGAAAGACTTACAAATATGTTTAATGTAGTTTGAAGACATCTCCATTTTATCCGATGTACTAATGTGAGTATTATAAAAGCATCGAATTCTAATCCACCATCTCCGAATTCTCACTCACCGATTCGTCAGAGTGCTACATCTAGCATCTTTGGATTGTAATTATTTCATAATCAGTAAAACTAAATACTATGAAACATGCAATCTTAAGCTTTAGCATCTTAATCTTATCAGCAACTTGCCTTCTAGGGTTCTCTCCAAGTGAATACTACAATGTATCAGCTAACTCAGGTCTCAACCTTAGGGTGACACCAGGAAATGGATTTGTTATAAAAAAACTCTATTTGGGAGATAGAGTCGAAATCGTTGAAGATATTGACTGCCTAGGCTATCCAGAACGCATCGAATGGGTGGATGGAGAATGGCTTAGAGTCAAGCATGACGGGGACTTTGGCTATGTGTTCAGCGGATATTTGACAAGCCTACCAATACCCTATTCAGAAGGTGAATACACTAATGGACTGTCAATACTTAGACCTTTTGAGGCATGGATTGAAAATAATTTTGATACTCAGGCAGCGAATGAAACCCTTATCGGGTCTACCCTATATGAAGCCGTAGAAGAGTTAGAGAATGGCTTTGTTTTAAAGAAAACAACTTCCCCTTCTCAGGTACACCTAAAGTTTACATTGGATCATGTAACAAGTATGGAACTGTATCATGTACTCTTTGCAATGTTAGCCAACAAGTCTAACCAACGAACTTTCTTAAGCAATTCACTTTTTGTGGAATCTGCACGAGGTGAAATCGAAAAAATCAGTGTTCAACACTCTAATGAGTCTATCCTGATTACTGTTTTAAGAAATGGAAAGAGTGTTGTAGAGATAACACACCAACTCAACAACAGTATTGCTTCTTAACAATTAGTCTATAAGTGTTTTCCGAAATATAAGAGCTGTCTTTACGCAAGAGATGGCTCTTTTTTTTTCCGTCAAACCCTGGTCCTCCCTCTTACTTTATGATGGATTCGTTTACCTAAGAGTATTCAGACTACGTGTACTAAATCTACCATTGCGGGTAAATAGCAATGATTGCGATTTTCCAATAAATAAGAAAATATAGGCTATTATCCCTCTAGTGCTGCTGCACCACCTACTATCTCCAAGATTTCCTTAGTAATAGCCTCTTGTCTAGCCTTGTTGTAAGTAATCTTAAGGTCTTTAAGCATCTCTCCTGCATTCTCAGTGGCCTTGTCCATAGCTGTCATCCTAGCACCGTGCTCCGAAGCAGCAGTATCAAGTAAGTACTTATGGAATGACGTCTGTAGTATATTTGGAATGAGCTTTTGTAAGATCTCTTCCTTAGATGGCTCGAAGATGTAATCAGCATTGAAGTTAGTCTCTGATGCTTTGTCTTCTTCTACTTCTATATTGTCAACTGGTAAGAACTTGACTGCCATTGGAATCTGTACAGCTGCATTCTTGAACGAACCATAGCAGGCATAGACTGCATCATATTCTCCAGAGATAAATCCATCCATCAACTCTTGAGAGAGTGGACTCACATTATCGAATGACAAATCACTAAACAGACCCATGTGATCTGTAACCATCTTCATATTTGGATACCTCTTCTTCATAGAGTCATAACCCTTCTTACCGACGAAGTATAGTGTTACTTTCTCTGCCTTGATGACTTCAGCAAGTTGGTTTTCCATAAGGTGGATAGCCTCCTTAACAACATTGGAGTTAAATGCTCCACAAAGTCCTCTATTGGATGTCACTACGACGATGGCAGCACTTTTGACTGGTCTAGCAACGCCAAAGGCTGATGCAGCATCTCCTTCAAGATTTTTGAGAATATTAGACAAGATCTCATAGAGCTTATTAGCGTATGGTCTCATCTCAGTGATTGCTTGCTGTGCTTTTCTCAACTTAGCCGCTGATACCATTTTCATGGCATTAGTGATCTGTCTTGTTGAGTTGACAGAAGTGATTCTTTCTCTTACCTCTTTAAGTTTACCAGACATCTGATGGTGCTGTTTTCTTAGTTAATAGACTTATGCGTATGCCTTAGCTACATCAGCAGCCAATGCTTTTACTGTATCTAGATCTTCAGAATTGTACTTCTTAGCTCTAAATGATTCAAGTACTTCTGGATGCTTATTCTCTAAAGCAGTTAAGAACTCCTCTTCGAATTCTTTTATTTTTTCTACTGGCACAGCCTTAAGTAGTCCTTGAGTACCAAGGTAGATGATAGCTACTTGCTTCTCTACTGATACTGGAGAGTACTGTGCTTGCTTTAGAATTTCTACGTTTCTCTTTCCTTTCTCCAATACACCTAATGTTACTGGATCCAAGTCCGAACCAAACTTAGCGAATGCCTCTAGCTCTCTATATTGTGCCTGGTCTAGTTTCAATGTACCAGATACTTTTTTCATTGGCTTGATCTGAGCTGATCCCCCTACTCTTGACACTGAGATACCCACGTTAATCGCTGGTCTAATACCTGAGTTAAATAGATTTGACTCTAGGAATATCTGCCCATCTGTAATCGAAATTACGTTAGTCGGGATATATGCTGATACATCACCTGCTTGTGTTTCGATGATTGGTAGTGCTGTCAATGATCCTCCACCTTTGACAATTCCTGCATTCTTAAGAGAATCTGGAAGGTCGTTCATATCATTAGCAATCTTATCATCTGCAATCACCTTAGCTGCTCTCTCCAACAATCTTGAGTGAAGGTAGAATACATCACCTGGATATGCCTCTCTTCCTGGTGGTCTTCTTAGTAGAAGTGATACCTCTCTATATGCTACTGCTTGCTTAGACAAATCATCATAAACAATAAGTGCTGGTCTACCAGTATCTCTGAAATATTCTCCAATCGCAGCTCCTGCAAATGGTGCATAGAACTGAAGTGGAGCTGGATCTGCAGCTGATGCTGATACGATAGTCGTATAAGCCATTGCTCCATTATCCTCAAGGACCTTAGCCACTTGTGCTACTGTAGATGACTTCTGACCAGAAGCTACATAGATACAGTATACAGGCTCTCCTCTATCGTAAAATTCTTTTTGATTCAATATCGTATCGATAGCTACGGCAGTCTTACCTGTCTGTCTATCGCCAATGATAAGCTCTCTCTGACCTCTACCAATAGGAATCATCGCATCGATAGCCTTAAGACCTGTCTGCAATGGCTCTGTTACTGGTTGTCTGTAGATTACCCCTGGTGCCTTTCTTTCTAGTGGCATCTCGTAGGTTGTACCTTCGATTGGTCCCTTTCCGTCAATAGGAATACCAAGACCATCTACTACTCTACCTACTATCTGCTCACCTACTTTGATTGAAGCGATCTGACCAGTTCTCTTTACTGTAGAACCTTCCTTGATGCCTTCACTTCCACCCATGAGTACAACTCCTACGTTGTCTTCCTCTAGGTTAAGTACGATAGCTTTTACGCCATTGTCAAATGCAACAAGCTCTCCAGCTCTAGCTTTAGTCAAACCATAAACTCTAGCAATACCATCACCAACTTCTAGTACGGTTCCAACTTCTTCTAACTGTGCTTCTGTTTTGAAGCCAGAAAGTTGTTGTTTGATTATTGCTGATATTTCTTCAGGATTTACACCTACCATTTGATATATATTTAAAATCTAAAATGTTCTAACTTATGAATTCGCAAACTCTTTTCTCAGTTGTCCGAGTTTGTGTGCTACACTTGCATCGTACAGTTTGTCACCAAGTTCTAGGGTAAATCCACCAATTAAGGCTGGGTCTACTGCTGTCTCGATATCGATCTGTGACATTGTCTCGCTACTAAGTGCTAATTTTTCCTTTATCCCTGCTAACATCTCATCCGATATCGGACTAGCGCTAGTGACTAGGATACTACTTACACCTTTCAGTGTATTATATTGAGTCTTGAAGCTAGCTAGGATCTCTCCTAGTATACCTTCTCTACCTTTAGTGATGACTAGGTCAAAAAACTTTGTAGACAAGTCTCCCATTTTGCCACCAAATAATGCCTTAAAGATTTCTATTTTCTTCTCAGCTTTGATGATTGGGCTCTTGAGCAAATTTTTCAAATCACCGTTGTCCAATGCTGACTCCATAGTATTGACGTCAGCCAAGGTTGTGTCTAGCACATTCTGTTCGACACTAAGGTCGATGAGAGATTTTGCATACCTACTTGCTACTGCTTGAGCTGACATACTAGTTAAGTTTTATTTCTTTTACTAGACTGCTTACGAAGTCTACTTGAGCATTGTCACTTTTCAGGTCTTTTCTAATGACTTGCTCTGCTATGTCCAATGCCATGTTACCCACATCAGCCTTTAAGCTTTGCATCGCTACCTTCTTCTGTGATTCTATCTCTACTTGAGCAGTTTGAATGATCTTACTTGCCTCAGCTTTGGCTTGTTCTTTAGCCTCAGCAATCATTTTATTTCTTTGCTCCTTAGCCTCGTTTAACATAGCTGTTCTCTCCTCTCTTGCTTCAGCTAATAATTTTTCATTTTCAGCCTTCATGCTTGCGATTTCTAGTCTAGCATTTTTTGCTTGATCCAATGACGATTGGATATTGTGCTCTCTCTTATTCAATGCTTCTGCGATAGGCTTGAATGCTACCTTACTCATGATAAACCAGAATAACAAAAAGATGACTAGCGACCAGAATGCTAGACCGAATGTAGGCTGAAATGGTGTAAAACTTATTAAAAATATCATTTGAGATATATGTTTTAAATGTTAGTTTTTTTTAGTAGAAAAACACATTCAAGGTCAAACTGCCAACCGCAGCATGGCCTTGAATTAGTTTTTTAGAAATGATCTCTACGACATAAAGATTGAAAGAAGAATAGCGATAAGTGCTGCTCCCTCAATAAATGCTGCCATTAGAATCATTGCCGAACGGATATCTCCTGATGCTTCAGGTTGTCTTGCAATGGCATCCATTGCTTTACCACCTATCATACCAATACCGATACCAGCTCCTATTACTGATATACCTGCTCCGATTGCTGCTAAAGTTCCAGTCATCTTACTAATGTTATAAATTAAAAAAAATTAATGATGTTCGTGTTCTTCTATTGCAGCGCCAATATATGATGCTGTCAATATCGTAAATACAAATGCTTGGACAAATGCCACAATCAACTCAATCGCTAGCATGAACAATGTCAGTGGTACTGACAATAACGTCCCTATGCTGCTTCCCATAGTCCCATACAAATCTCCAAATATGAATATCAATCCAATAAAACTCAATATTGCGATGTGCCCTGCAGAAATATTACCTGCTAGTCTGAGCATGAGTGTCAATGGCTTAATAAATAATCCCATTCCCTCTACTACTGCTAAGAGTGGCTTGACAAATGTCGGCACACCTGGCATCCAGAATACGTGCTTCCAATAGTCTTTGTTACCACTTAAGTTCACTACAAAGAATACTATAACCGCAAGCACCAATGTCAAGGTAAGATTACCTGTCACGTTAGTACTTCCTAAGAATGGTACTTGACCCCAAAGGTTGAGTCCTAGTATAAAGAAGAAGATACTCATCAATAATGGTAAGTATTTCATATATTTTTTCTCTCCGATGAATGGAATAGCTACCTCATCTCTAATAAATAGAAACATTGGCTCAAGGAAATTTTGAATACCCTTGGGTGCTCTATTCGGATGTTGCTTATATGCTCTAGCCGCAGACCTAAACAAGAAAAAGAGGATCAATGCTACTAACATCATTGAAAGCACATTCTTAGAAATAGAGAAATCATAGAATGACGTAATACCACCACCTAGTATCCCACCATCGAATGTGGATCTAGCTTCTAGTTGGTATTCTTTACCTCCATACATGACATAGTCGATGACTTTGTCCTTTCCTTTTTCGTCTTTTACAGTCTTATGAGTAAAACAATCGTGCTCATGATTTCCTTCTAGTGGGAAACCTGGTGTCACTACTCTATATACACTACCGTGATGCATGACATAGCCATTGTGCGACATATGTCCATCTTCATGGTGTCCTATCTTAAACTTATTAGACATGAATACTTCCCAACCTGCCTTTGGTGCATAGAGGAATGTAGGTAGAGGTATTCTAACTAATTCTAGAATGCTGTAGACATTGGCATCGCTAATATGGTGAATTGCTGTACCAGTAGGGTCATACTTTTCGTCGTGGTGTCCGCATGGGTCTCCGTGACCTGCATGCTTGCCGTGACTGTGTCCTGCGTGATCGTGAGATCCGTGCTTGTGCCCACTGTGGTCATGGCTACTATGGTCATGTCCGTGACTTCCATGATCGTGTCCATGATGGTCATGGTCATGCTCATCACCATGGTCAAATTTGTGCTGTTGAATCGTTTTAAGATCTTCAACACCTTTTTTGCTCTGGGCATTGAGGCTTGCACCAATTAGAAGACAAAAAACAGGAAGTAAAATGTAATGTATGTATCTCACGTATCTGATCTGCTGTTAAAAATCGCCACAAAGGTACATTCTTACATTTTTATACGGTAACTAAATCTATGTTTTTTATTCACTAATACTCTAAAATCAGATTTTGACTAAAACAAACCCAAATTTTAGCCTTCTAGCTCCATTTTTAAGAATCGAGAAGTGTGTCCAATATCCTTTTTTATCAGCTTCTCTGGACTACCCGAAAAAATGATCTTACCTCCATCTCGACCAGCCTCTGGACCAATGTCAACTATGTGGTCCGCGATTTTGATGATATCCATATTGTGCTCAATGACCACTACGGTATTCCCCTTGTCTACGAGTTTGTTGAGTACGGCATTGAGGTGTTTGATATCTTGAAAGTGGAGACCAGTACTTGGCTCATCTAAGATATAGAATGTATTCCCTGTACTCTTCTTGGAGAGCTCTTCCGAAAGCTTGACTCGTTGGGCTTCTCCGCCAGAAAGCGTGGTTGCTTGTTGGCCAAGGGTGATATAGCCTAGGCCTACTTCTTTGATTGTGTTGAGTTTCCTGTAGATATTAGGGATGTTCTTGAAGAATTCTACTGCCTCATCTACTGGCATATCAAGTACGTCAGAGATGGTCTTCCCCTTATATATAATCTCCAGTGTCTCTCTATTGTATCGCTTGCCAAGGCAGGTATCACACTCGACATAGACATCTGGCAAGAAGTTCATCTCGATAGTCTTCTTTCCTCCACCATTGCAAGTCTCACACCTCCCACCTTTGACATTGAATGAAAATCTGCCCGGTTTGTACCCTCTAATCATAGCCTCTGGCACTCGCGAGAAGAGCATTCTGATATCTGTAAAGACACCTGTGTATGTTGCAGGATTGCTCCTTGGTGTCCTACCGATCGGGCTTTGGTCTATCTCTATGACCTTGTCTATATGTTCGAGGCCCTTGATTTCTTTATAAGCTAAGGGCTGTTGGAGAGACTTGTAAAAATGGGCTCTAAGTATCGGGTATAGAGTATTATTGATCAATGAAGACTTCCCACTTCCGGAAACACCAGTCACACAGGTAAAAGCTCCTAATGGTATTTTCAAATTGACCTTCTTGAGGTTATTCCCAACTGCACCCTTGAGTTCTAGGTATTTACCTGATCCCTTTCTTCGTGTTTTAGGGACTTCTATACGTTCTTCATTCTTGAGATAGGCCGCTGTCGTACCCTTCCCCGAAATGAACTTTTCAGGCAGACCTTCTTCTATAATCTCCCCACCGTACTTGCCTGCACCTGGACCAATATCTACCAAGTAGTCTGAGGCTAGCATGATATCCTTGTCGTGCTCTACTACTATGACGGTATTGCCAATAGTGCTGAGGTCTCTAAGTGCTGTGATTAGCTTTTGATTGTCCCTTTGGTGTAAACCAATACTCGGCTCATCCAAGATATAGGTGACTCCCGTCAGCTGTGTTCCAATCTGCGTCGCCAACCTTGTCCGCTGAGACTCACCTCCTGAAAGTGTCCTACTTGGTCTATTCAATGAGAGGTAGTGCAGCCCTACATCTATCAAGAAGCCTACCCTCATCCTGATTTCCTTGAGGATTTCCTTAGCTATTTGATTTTGGTTCTTGTTGAGGTGCTGTTCTATAGTTTCAAACCAAATGTAGAGGTCTGAGAGATCCATCTGCGCTAGCTCCCCGATATGCTTGCCACCAAGTCTGTAGTGCAATGCCTCTTGCTTAAGCCTATACCCCTTGCAAGTATCACACTCTTGGATTACCATGAATTCTTGAGCCCACTGTCTGATTTTCTCACTAGTGGTATCCTCGTACCATCGCTTGACCATATTCACGATACCTTGGTCTGCTAGGTCAAAGACATAGTCACTCTGTGCATAGAGGTGTGACTTGCTGACTGACTCTCCACCGCCATGCAATATCAGTTGTAAGGCTTCTTTTGGAATATCCTTTACTGGTGTACTAAAGGTAAATTTATAGGTCTTTGCAATCTTTCTAAGTTGCTTGAATGTAGTATTCTCTCTGACTTCTCCGAAGGGAGCTATTCCTTGATCATTGATACTCTTCTTGGGATCAGGGATGACCTTATCCATGTCGACGCTATTGATCTTACCGAGTCCCTTACATGTCGGACAAGTCCCATAAGGCGAATTGAACGAAAACGTATTCGGTGAAGGCTCTTCGTAGGAGATTCCCGATTCGGCATCCATCAGATGCTTACTGAATGGTCTGATCTCGTCTGACTCTGATTCCAAGATTAAGATAAAAGACTGTCCCGTCTTCATCGCTATCTGTATAGAATGTGAGAGTCTTTCCTTTTTATCTAGTTCGACTTTGATCCTATCTACTACTATTTCGATGTCGTGTACCTTGTATCTATCTAGGCTCAGGCCCGGCTTGAGTTCTGTGATGACACCATCTATCCTCACCTTAGAGTATCCTCTCTTCCTTGTCTGATCGAACAACTCTCTATAATGCCCCTTCCTAGATCTGACGACTGGGGCAAGTATAGTAATCTTCTTCCCATCGTAGTCCTTGAGTATCTTTTCTATGATCTGTACTTCACTGTACTTGACCATAGGCTTACCAGTCACATAGGAGTAGGCTTCACCTATCCTCGCATAGAGCAATCTGAGAAAATCATAAATCTCTGTAGTCGTACCGACCGTAGACCTAGGATTCCACCCTGTAGTCTTTTGTTCTATTGAAATCACAGGACTCAGACCATCAATCTTGTCTACATCTGGCCTCTCCATCTTACCAAGAAATTGTCGAGCATAAGAGGAGAAAGTCTCCATATACCTCCGCTGTCCTTCAGCATAGATGGTATCAAAGGCTAGGGAAGACTTACCACTCCCACTCAGGCCTGTAATGACAACCATCTTATTCTTCGGAATCTTGATATTGATATCCTTGAGGTTGTTTTCTCTAGCGCCTTCGACTACTATGAATTCTTCTACTTGTTTTGGCAATGGACTATTTCTATTTTTTCAAAAAAGAATGCAAGTTATACTTGAAGTGAATTAAAAACAAATGTGAGGCTATCTGAATCAAAGTGATTGTACTATTGGAGCCCTTCTATTGTTGATAACATAATGTTGATCAATGTTGGTTCAACCTCTTCTACAACCTGTACAACATCTTCTAGCAGTGTTGGTTCTGAATTGTTAGGATCAAATACATTTGTGACAACACTAATCACTCCTGTCTTGATGCCTGCCTGATTGGCTACGATCACTTCTGGTACTGTGGACATACCAATGACATCTGCTCCCATTGACTTGAAGTGGGCATATTCGGCTGGTGTCTCTAACGATGGACCTTGCAAACCTAGGTAGACACCTTCTCGATATGCTGTTTCATGTTCTGTGTATGCTTGAGCAATGGTTGTTCGGAGATTGCTATCGTAGGCATTAGACATATCTGGAAACATCACGCCTAGTCTCTGATCATAGACTCCTCTCAGTGGGTTCTCAGGGAAGGTATTGATGTGATCCTTGACCGTGATGAGTTGGCCGATTGTATACTCTTCATTCAGGCCTCCTGCAGCATTGGACATCAAGAGATAGTCTACTCCAAGCATTTGCATAATCCTTACTGGAAAGGCAACATCTTGCATGCTGTGTCCCTCGTAGTAGTGCAGCCTTCCGGCAAATGAGACCACTTGAGTATTACCGACATTGCCAATCGTACATATTGCCTTATGTGTAGGCACGGTGGCAGATGGCATATTAGGAATATCCTTGTACTCAAAACTAAAACTATTAGCTAATTGACTAGAGAAACTACTCAAGCCTGTGCCTTGAATGACACCAACTGTTGGTGCTCCATATTGAGAAAGGTAGTTTGCTGCTTCTGTTGCTTTGTTGAAGATATTGTTCATAGTTCAAAAGTAATGGATATTACATTTAATGCTATCGTTGTCTTTAATATCTGGGTGAAGTCATCCTTAGCAATTGATATGGCTTGCCTAAATGAGAAAACTAGTGTAGAAAGATAATGCTGGTAACCAAACTCCCCTAACCACTCTTGAAAGAGGGGAACTGTAAAAGTGAGTTCTGGAGTTGGTAATTATTTCAATTGATTGAGGCTAGCTCCTTCTCTTTCTAAGAGAGGGCTGGGGAGAGTTAAAATACAAACACCCGTTCTACATACCGATCTCCATCATCACTCACCACCTCAATCATATACATCCCACTATCATATCCTGACAAATCAAGTTGCATCTCTGTTAAGCGA
>JAHDHH010000062.1 GCA_020631405.1 Saprospiraceae bacterium | reverse complement strand
ACAGATATTGCCTTAGAGGCATGGATAGACTGTTCTGGTGCAGATTTCGATGATACACAAGCAGATTGTGCAACAAGTATTATGCTTCCTTGCGTTCTTGCTGGTACTGTAATAACCATTCCGGTAGGTTCAGCAGATGGCGGAGAAGGAACTTTCGATTTAGCCATTAGTGAAACAGCAGGAACTATCGTAAATGATGATTGCACTGGAGCTTTACCTATTGATGTTCCATTACCTTGTGATCCTGTTTCAGTATCTGGAAGTACAACTGATGCCTGTCCTGAAGCATTTGCCTCCAATTGTACTCAAGACGTTGATCCTACTGTATGGTATACTTTTACAACTTTAGCTGGAACAACATCCATAGATTTTACAAACGTGAATGGTTCCTTCGAATTAATTGCTGATTGTCCGGCTACTTTATCTGCTTCTGGATGTATTGATTCAGATCAAGGAGTGGCTGCTGATCCAAATACAACCTATTGGTTGACAGCTACAGTGCCAGGAAGTGAAGGTGATTTTTCATTTGATATTGCCTTTTTGGAGGCTCCAGGAAATGATATTTGTAATGATGCTTTTGGCGCAGGAACTACAACTACAGTAGGTAACAATGGTTGCGCTTCTTCAGATGCAAATGTGTGCGGTGGAACTGACCATGTTGTTTATTATACTTACACAGTAGCAGGCCCTGGATCAGTAACTTTAGAAGTTACGGTTAATGAGATAACGGCATCAGGAATTAATTTTGCAGCATTTGATGGTTGCGGGGGTGCTTTGATGGATGAAGAATGTGGTGCTTCTGGTACACTTTCTATCGATTGTGTGCCTGAAGGAACTGAGGTTATTATTGCAGTCGGAACAGCGGAGAACAATACTGGTGACTTTGATATTACGGTAGGTGAAGTTCCTGGAGGTTCTGGTCCTGCAAATGATTTTTGCTTTGATGCAGAGATAATAGATGCGGCAGAATGTATTGATACTCCAGTTTCTGGCTCAACCACTGATGCCTGCCCTGAATTTGTATCAGGCTGTGGTGAAGACATGAATCCAGCAGTATGGTATCAAGTTAATACACCTGCTGGAACAACTTCAGTGGATTTTCTAAATCTTTCTTCAAATCTAAATTTGGCAATTTATGATGCATGTAATGGGAATAATCTTGGTTGCATAACAGGAGATATGAATGTACCTGGACTTCCAAGCACATTTTGGATAGCCGCTTTTATCAATGGTGGTGAAGGTAGTTTTAATTTTGATATAAATGCAAAGGTCCCACCGGTTAACGATTTTTGTTCTAATGCAATTGACGGTGGTGGAACAGGTACAACTTGTTGTTCAACTGGAGACGGTGTTGGCTGCAATCAGGACTTGTCTGTTTGGTATTCATACACTCCTTCTGATCCTGATGCTGCAGTAATTGTATCTGCAACAGGAGGATCAATCGGAAGTATGGCAGTTGACGTTTTCGTGGGAGATTGTTCAGCTCTTATATCAGTCCCTGGGGGCGAATGTGTAAATGGAACCGACTTAGAAATAGCTGCAAGTTGTATTGATGGTGCTACTGTTTTTGTGCAAGTCAGCTCTACCTCAGAAGATGTTTGTGGTACCCATACTGTAACTTTTGTTGAAGAATCTGGTTGTGATCAAGGACTAAGTTGTGATACTGCCTCTGATCAATCAATGGCACCAATTACCAATGGAGGCGAGGTTTGTGTAGCCTCATGTAATAATTATGTTTGTGATATGGATTGTGGAACCAACACAGTTTGGTTTGAAGTAACTACAGATGCTGATGCTTCTATTTTGAATGTACAAATTGACGGATGTTTTGATCCAATGGTTTGTATTTATGAAGATGTTTGCGGTGGAGGTTTGGTATATACAGGAATTGGTGATATTGCCAATGCTGCCGTTTCAGGAAATCTTACCTATTACATTGCTGTTGGTATTGCTTCAGGAGATGCTTGTGATTTTGATGTTTGTGTTCAAACCTTCCTGCAATTGGTTGATTGTGCGGTTTCTGCAGAAATTGAACCGACTAGACCTGAATATCCTGATTCAAATCCAGATGGTCCTTATTGTCCGGGTGAAACCGTTAATTTCTGTTATTCAGTTGATTTTAATATTGATCCAGCAGGAGATCCTGATGGAAATAATTGTCAGTGGATTCAAGGTATAATTCCAGTAGTGGGATGTGGATGGGATTCTGACTTAAATGATATTGCAGATCAACCTCCAGGAGGTTGGTTTTGGCTTGACGAAGGCGAAGTAAATTATAATGTATCCAATCCAATCTTAAGTCTGACTTCAGAATGTTGTGGTGGACTTGGTCTTGAGTATGGAGGTGGGGGACTAAGTGCTGGAGATGAGCTTCCAGGTGGATTCTGGTTTACATCACCTGGTGGAGGAGCCAATTGTACAAATGATGGGAACCCAAACACCATGTGGGGACTTCCAGGTGGTTGTGGCTCTTCGCAATCTGTAGAGTTCTGCTTTGATCTTACTGTTAAAAATGTATCAGATCCATCTGAATGTGATGATGATTGCAATTCAGATTTAAAAATTCACATCTTTACTTTCGCTGATGGGGAGACTGGTTGCTGGTCATCTGCAGTATGTGCCGGTGATATTCCCATTACTTTTGATGCTTTTATGGATTGTAGTTCTTTAGTTACAACGGAATTAGTTTCAGGAGAACTAGAAATTTGCAGTGGAGAATCTCCGATGTTAGAAGTAATTGCCAACGATGGATTCTCTACAATAGTTCTTGAGTCAGATGGAAATCCAAATATTTCTGGTGCTACTTTATCAGGTGCCTTTCCAGGAGGCGAAGCTTCTGTTCCTGATATTCTTGTTAACAGTGGCACTGATCCAGAAACCATTGTTTATGAATTTTTTGCGCAGAGTCCTAACCCTGATTCAGAATGTAACGGTCCAAGAATATTTGTTGAAGTAGTGGTCTATCCCGATATTGTTATTGAGTTTGATGAGCCGTATGATGTTTGCTTTGATGGACAAGAAGAAATAATTCCAACCATCTCAGGTGGATCAGGTGTATATGATATTTACGAGTGGTCAAATGGTGATTCAGGAGCATCAACTTTTGCCCCACAAAATGTTGGTGACGCTCCTGGTCCTTATCAATATATGCTAACCGTTACTGACGACTTAGGTTGCACAGGGGAAGCTACTGTTGAATATATTATAAGACCTGAGGTAATTCATATGTTGAATCAAACTTCAGAATTTGCTTGTATTGATGGAGAAGATAACTTTGAAGAAATTTGTGCACAAATATCGAATGGAGGTGCTAACGGACCTTTCATTTATACCTGGACTTATGATTCAGATTTGATAGTCGATGAAGATGAAAATTGTTTAATTATTGACGATGAGAATTCTATACCTGGATTCTATGAAATCACAGTAGAAGTTGAAGACATATACGGATGTATTTATAATGAAGGACCAATATTTTTCTCTGTTGAAAATGGCCCTGATGTGTATCATGAAAATCCATTCTGTATTTCAAATGGAGGAGGTGATGTAGAATATTCTTTTGAGGTATGTGATGATAATAATGGATCAGCAGATTGGTCTTTGTTTGATGAATCATGCAGTATTCAGCTGGATGGTCCATTTAGTGGAACTTGTGCTACTTTCTTTGTAACACCTTTTGCCCCTGGAGATGATGTCCCAATTACATATTGTGTGCAAGCCATCGATCTAGCTACTGGTTGTATAGCTTATCATGAAGTAACAATTGATCCACCAGCGATTCCTGAAATACCTGAATCAATTGAAGGGTGTACAGGTGAAACAGGAACACTATCTGTAGGAAATCCAAATGACTTTGAAGATATAACTTGGTGTGATGGTGTCTCTGATGGAGATACATACACCTTTACTTTTGAAGAAGATGAAACATGTTTCTTAACTGTTTTTGATATAAATGGATGCGAAATTACATACGAAATTGAAATTGAAGTTTCAGATGGAGCTGATGTAGAAATTTCTGGATCAACACAATTCTGTGCTGGTTCAAGCACTACCTTATGTGCAACTTCTGATCCTTCATATAATTATATGTGGTCAACTGGGGAGACGTCGGAATGTATTACGGTCAATTCTGCTGGAAATTATTCAGTTGATGTAAATGTTGGAAACTGTACTGCAACTGATAATGTCGACGTCATGGAAGGAGCAAGTTTGACTCCAATTATCAATGGTGGAGATTTTTGTGAGGGAGGCTCGACAATTTTATCAACTGGTAATTCTTTTACTACTTATACTTGGACTGATCCTGCTGGAAATGTTATCCCACCTTTAGATTCTGGCATACCTTGGGAGATTGAAGTAACAGTTGGAGGAGTATATACAGTTAATGTTTCTGATGGCCCATGTAGTGGAGAAGGGATACTTACTGTAAATGAAATTCTTCCAGCAACAGCAGATGTAGAAGGTGTACCACAATGTAATTCAAATGCTTTTGGAGATCCGACTGTTTTAGATCTTTCAAGCTTAGTAACTAATGCAACAGGAGCAATTACAATATTAAATCCGTCCGGAGTTCCCATAGTTCCTCCTTCGGTAGATTTTGACGGACTTATGCCAGGTGAAATCACTTACACCGTTGTCGTGGAAGGCCAGGATCCTTGCATGGATACGGAATATGATTTAATTATTTCAGTGCTAGATTGTGGTTGTCCAGATGTGACTCTTAATGACATTGGCAATTATTGCAATGATGCAGGAGTCACTTTGGATCTTTTCAACTTCTTAGGACAGTTTGCTGATAATAATGGATCTTTCTCAGTTCTGGATGATGCTGGAAATTTAGCCCTTGTTCAACCAGACGCAGAAGGAATGTTATTCATTGATCCAGCATTTCCAGCAGGGATTTATTCCTTAGTGTATACACTTGATGGACCAGTGACTGTAGGATGTGACGATTCTAACTCTGTTAGTTTTGAAATATTTGGGATACCTCAACCAATCGTAATTCCAGCTGATCCGGTTTGTAATTCAGATGCAGCTGGTGATGATACAACAATTGATCTGGCAACGCTAATTACTGGTGCGGCTGGAACATGGGAAGATAATGATGGGAATGAAATTACTAGTACAATGCTTGATTTTAATGGTGCCGATATTGGTCCAATAACTTATTTCTTTAACACCTCTGGTGCTACAGGTTCATGTAATAATTTTTCTGTTCCTATTACCTTAAATATTATTGATTGTAATTGTCCAGTTATTGGTTTGGAAAATCTTCCTGGTCCAATGTGTCAAACTGATGATCCTATCAATTTAAATGATTTTCTGATCGCAGGAACTGAGACTGGTCAATGGACAGGAACCGGTCCTGATCCGAATTTTTCACTTTCAGGCCCTTCTGGGTTTGATCCATCTGGTCAGCCTGCTGGTACCTATACTTTTGAATATGCTTTAAATGTTCCTGGTCCAATTACTTGTGTAAATGTTGTAGATTTTACCATAGAACTTTCTGAAGCAACAATACTTCCAATTTTGAATGGAATTGAAGTTTGTGGCATTATCGATCAATCGCTACCAACCTTTGTAGATCTTACAAATATCCCAGAACTTATTGGATTTTCTGGAACTTGGGAATCTGAAGATTATGGAGTTATTGCAGATGAAGACAATGTTAGTTTTGTTGATTCCTTGCCAGGGGCATTTACATTTACATTCATTACAGATGACGCTGTTGCACCGTGTGAAAATGATTCAGTAAATTTATTGATTGTTGTTCAAGATTGTTCTTGCCCAATTCAAGCTTTGATACCAGGAGTTATATGTAATGACGGAGGTTCCATAGATTTGGATGATCAATTTGCAGGAGCAGTTCTTGCTGGTAGCTGGTCATATAATTCAGGCCCTGAGCCAAACATAACCTTAAATGGAACAGTTTTCGATGCAACAGGACTTCCTTCAGGAGATTATATTTTCGATTATACCTTAGATGATGACCCAGGTCCAGATTGTGAACCATCATTTGCACTTGTAGTTCAAGTTGATGAAATTATATCAGTAGATGCCGGACCTGATTTAACTGCATGTGGTATCGAAAGTACTCAAGGAGAAAGTTCCTTTGATTTTGAAGCTATTTCTTCTTCTGGAACATGGATACAGCCAGATAATTATCCTGGAACAATTACTGACTTCTCAGATGTTTCATTCTTAGATTTGCCAGTTGGAGAAAGTTTTGTCTTTATCTTAGAAGGCTCTTCAAATGGTGATTGCGAATCGACCACTGATGAACTTATTGTAACAGTAATAGATTGTGATTGTCCTAACATTCAGATTGCAGGAGCACCGGAATTATGCAGCGATGGAGATAGTTATGACTTGACTCAAATTTTTACTACAGGCATCGTTGATGGAAGTTTAAGTGCAGAGGATGATGATGGCAACAACATCGACATTTCTAATGATAACTTTGATGCGACTGGATTGATGGAAGGGACATATTTTGTAATTTTCACTCCTGATGACGCACCTCCTTTAGATTGTCCACAGTTTGATACTATAATGATCTCGGTTGTTAATCCTCCTTCAGCGGGTATAGCGGCAAATCCAGTTAATTTCTGTGAAGAAGATGCTGCTGCCGTTAATTTGTTTGAACTGTTGGACGGAGAGTCTTCAGGTGGAACTTGGCAAGAAACAAGTAATAATAATTCATCAGGTTCAGCCTTTGATGACACAAATGGATCTTTTAATACAGAAGGGCAAACACCAGGTGTTTATACTTTCGAGTATTTCTTTGATACTAGCAACAGTCCATGCGATCCAGTTTCAGAAACAGTGATCGTTGAGATTGAGGCAACTCCTAATGCAGATGCTGGTGCCGGCGGGACCATAGATTGTGATACTAATGTTGTCACTTTAGGTGGTTCCGGCACAAGCACTGGTTCAGATTATATTTATAGCTGGATAAACCCTTCAGGTGATACTATTTACCAAGGCTCTGTACTTGAATTCGAATCTACTGAAGGGGGGGATTGGACTTTGGTTGTTGAAAATGTATTAAGCGGATGTTCAGAATCCTCAACAACAACTGTTGTTGTTGATAACGATGTGCCTAACTTTGAATTTTTAACTAGTGATTCCCCTTGCTTTGGAGATAATAATGGATCTATCGAGATTACTAATGTTATAGGAGGTACTCCTCCTTATCTATTTCAATTGAATGATGGGGAATTTGGAAATGCACAATTATGGCAAAATCTTGGTCCTGGTAACTATAGTGTAACTATGCTTGATAGTCTAGGTTGTTCAATAACAAGAACAACAATTATAGCTGAACCCGGAGCCATTACTTTTGATGTTGGAGGAGATCTACAAGTTGAAATAGGAGAGACAGTGGCATTAGGAATTAATATTTTGGACGAAACCATCATAGAATCAGTAATTTGGACCCAAGATGGAGATGTTATATGTGAAGGTACAGCTGGAGATTGTCTCAATTTTGAAGTTGAGCCACCACTTATTCCAACAGAATATTGTTTGGAAATCGTTACTGATGCAGGTTGTGTGCATACAGAATGTAGAGTTCTTCAATCTCTTGCAGTAAGAGATATCTATTTCCCAACTATTATTTCTGGATGGGATGGAGAAGAGGAAGCGAATACCACATTTTATGTTCATACGGACGAATTTGTCACGAGTATTCCTTCATTTTCTATTTATGATAGATGGGGTGAGTTGATATATGCATTTACAGATGGGGTTCCTAACGATCCAGCTTGGGGTTGGAATGGTCAATTTAATGGTGTTGATGCAGCTCAAGGAGTCTACGTTTATATCATAGAATTGGAATATGCTGGTGGCGAAAAAGAAATATTTACCGGTACAATTACCGTTACCAGATAAAAACTTTAACGTCAAATAAACGACACTCGATCAAATGGTTAATATCTTTAACCTTTGATCGAGTGTCAAAACTCTGATTTTATTGGCAATTCGGATAGCCTGAGCAACGTTTTTATTACTATTGGTATATAATTTGTGTTAAGGCTTAAGAATATCTTGAGCAGTAATTTTCTACACCCCTTACGAAAAGTTAATTACACTTAAGATGAGAAACATTATTTCTATGTTTTTGCTGCTATTTGTATGCAGCAATATATTGGCCCAAAACTGCGAAGTTAAAGGGCCTATTGTGATTAATCCTCAAGGGGTTACTGAAATTACATTTGATGTCAGCGGATTGCTTAATAATGACCTAAGCACAGCTCAAGGGCTATGTTTAGTCGAATTAGGTTTTACGCATAATTCAGTATCCCAACTTGAAGTTGAAATAGAATCACCTTCTGGCCAAACAGTTCAACTAATTGGTGCTGGAAATGTAACATCTCTTGGTTCTACTCAATATATTAGTTGGGATGTAACTTTTGCAGCATCCAATTATCCAGCATTACCAGATGGTACATTTGGTGATAACTGGGACAATTCAAATCCATGGCAAGCTTTCACAAATTATAGCGGTAGGTATTACCCTTATCAAGGAAACTTAGAAGACATGGATATGGGGCCAGCAAATGGATTGTGGACCTTAAGGATTACCGATCTTGGACAATTTGGGTCTGGGGTTTTAGACATTGCTTCTATCCAATTTTGTGAAGCAGCAAATCAGACTTGTAATGTTTGTTATGCAGAGGCAGGCTTTTTTGACGCAGTGCCAAGTCAAGTTTTCTGTGCAAATGACCCAGTTTTATCAAATGAAAATTACTTTAGGGTATTAACAGAAGGAGCAAGTTTTAATAACCCAGATTATAATTATGCAGTGGTTGAAGGCGGAGATATAATAAGTTTTGACAATAATTTAGACCTATCCACATTACCAGTTGGGAGTTATCAATTATGTGGAGTGATTAATAGAGAAGAAGATCAAGATGCAATTTTAACGATATCAACAATTGCAGATCTAGAAGCAGTTTTTAATGATGGAACTTATTGTGGTGATGTAATGAATGGTTGTTTGGATATTCGAATTGAAGAACCTCAATCAATGGAGACAAAAACTGAAACAATATGTCCGGGTGAAGTAATTGCACTTGATGGTATTAATTTTTACCAAACAGTAGATACAACAATCTATACTTACACAGGGGGTGGTTGTGAAGCAGCAACGAGATATATTGTTACACAAACGGACGTGGAAGCTTTAATTATAGCATCAACAAATACAATTGATTGTAATGGTACTTTGATCCTAAATGGACAAAATTCTGAAGGTACAGGACTTTCTTATTCTTGGACTACGGAGTCCGGAAATTTTGTAAATAACTCAGGACCAATAGCAACAGTCAATGAGCCAGGTTTGTATTTTTTAGAAGTTACAAGTGGTGCTTGTAGTGATATGTTTTCATATGAAGTATTACCAGGAAATAACTTTTCCAATACAATTGAACTTCAGGCTGATTCTTTAGGTTGTGCTAACTCATTAGTAACAATCGAAACATCAATTGATGGAAGTTATGATGATTTTAGCTGGGAAGGACCTGGTATTACGGATCCAAATGAATTAAATCCAACTGTTGATGAACCTGGAGTTTATACGCTTACTGTAAATAACTCAAGTGCTTCATGTCAAAGTGTAAGTAATTCTATTGTAATAGTGCAATCCAATTCAGCACAAACACCAGTATTTAATTCTATTGCACCTTTAGATTGTAATGAATTTGCAACATTACAAGTTGTAAATCAGATTGATGTAGCAGATGCCGCTTGGCTTAGTTCAAATGGTGATACCATTAGTCAAAATCCTATTGCGTTAAATATTCCTGGACCAGGAACATATACCTTTTCATACATTGATGGATTTGGTTGTGCTGGTTCAGCATCAACAACTGTTGAAGCAAATTATGATGCTTTAGAATATACAGTTACTATCGATTCTTTGTCTTGTGGTGTTTTTGAGGGACAAATATTTGTCGAAGTAGAAAATGGGTTGGTTGATTCATATTTTTGGAATGGTCCAGATAATCAATTTTATTTTGACCCTAATCCAGAAATAAGATTACCAGGAAATTATCAATTAACAATGACTGGAGCTGATGGATGTATAACCAAAGATACAATAATCGTTGAGTACGATGAAGAAGCATTTAATCATACAGTAGCTGTTCCAGAAATAACTTGTTCAGAAAGAGAAACCGACATTTTTGTAATACCTGCACCGGCTGGTTATCAATATGAGTGGGAAAGAAAAAATGATGCTTCATTTATGGCTCCGAATGCAAGTGTAATTTCAGTTGACCAAGGAGGAATTTATTATGTAACAATTACTCGCCCATCTGATGGTTGTCAGACACAAGAGTGGACTTTCGTCAATACGGATACTCTTCCTGCAGACTTAACATTTGATCTGGAAAAAATAGATTGTGATACCGATAGAATATTATTGGAATCAAATGCAAATGGCTTTGGACTAATGAATTTTACCTGGAGTGGACCAGGAATAAATCCTAGCAATGAAACTGAAGTATTTCCTGAGGTAGATATGATTGGAGAGTATGTAATTGAAGGGATATCGAGTAATGGATGTGAATTTCAAGACACCGTTATTGTTGAAGAAGATTTTACACCTATAAACCTTTCGCCCCAACCTGTTTTTGTGTTGGATTGTTTTGATACAGATGCCGCTACATTGGTGCAAGCAGACAGAGAAGGCGAATTTACATGGTTGACTCCTGGAGGATTTATGGGAGGTCCAGTGACGGATACAAGAATTGGGTTGGATATTTTGGAAGTTGGAAATTATACAATAGATGTGGTTGGCTCCAATGGATGTAGTGACCAGCTCATTATTGAGGTTGAGTATGGTCAAGCACCTCCCGAGGTTGATATTTTGGGTTCAAGTACTTTGGATTGCGTCAACCCTGAAATAGATTTAGAAGTAATTTTGTCAGGAGATTGGGATAGTTATACTTGGTTAAGTCATCCGATTTTAACAGATCAAAATGTGACAGTGACAGAACCAGGAGAATATATTGTTGAAGTAAGGAATAATGCTGGATGTTTTAGTTCAGATACCTTAATGATCGAAGACAATAGAAGAGAAATTGAATTATCTCTATTGGCCGATACGATAACTTGTATTGATTTGGAAGCAGAAATATTGGTCGAAACCATGGAGCCGAGCATTGGCTATCAATGGTCAGGACCAACTGGTGATTTAGGAAATGATGAAACAATTTTTGTCGACCAAGTGGATACCTATTATGTAACCATCACTGGCCAAGATGGATGCATTGGTATCGATAGCATATCAATCGAATCAGATACATCGACACTTGCATTTGACTTGTTGCCAATTGCTGCAATAGATTGTATAGATGATGTCGCAGTTGGTGTGATTGATCCAGGATCAGTTGATTATGACCAAATTAGTACTGTGAACTGGATTTTAGATGGAAACATTGAAGCTGAAGGAACTTCTGGAAACTTAACCATGGGTGGAATGTATACCGTGGAGCTTATTGCAGCAAATGGCTGTGCTTCAGAAACTATGGTTGAGGTTTTTGAAAATAAAATTTATCCAGAAGTAAGCATTGAGCCTGATTCTATCAACTGTGAAAATACACTGTTTGAAGTTGAAGCAATTGTTATCGTAGGAGATAACCTAAGTTTTCAATGGGATGGGCCAGATCCAGATGTCCAAGGACTAACAGATGCTAATATTTCAGGAGAAGAAGCTGGAATTTATACTGTAACCATTACTGATGAGAATAATTGTTCAATTATAGAAACAATTGAGATTAATGGTGACTTTGAAGAGCCAACAACCTTTGCTGAAGATCTTCTAATCTCTTGTGATTTACCTTCAGCAAATATAATTTTGCAAAACTTCGATGATGCTATTCACACAATTGAAGTATTGGATCCTAACGGAACAAGTTTAGCAGATGTCATGGATGAAATTACCATACCTGGAGAATATACCTTATTAACTACAGGAGAAAATGGTTGTGTTGGAGAGACAGTATTTCAGGTTACTGGTGAGCTATTGCCTCCTTCAGCAACAATAGATAGTACAAATATTAATTGTACCAATACAGAAGGCACAATTTGTATTCAATCAAATGATGATATTAGAACTTATGAATGGTTCAATAATGGATCTTCGATCACAGATGATTCTGATTGCATTACCACATCTGATGCAGGAATGTTTGAGGTTGTAATTACCGGAGAGAACGGATGTTCTGATACCCTTCGATCTATGATAGAAATAGACACGATTTCACCTATAATTGCTCTTCAGCAAGTTGGAATTATTGGATGCGAATCACAAGAGGCAGTAATAAGTGCAGCAGATACTCAAGGTAATGTATTAAGTTATAATTGGTCTACGGACGATGGTGAAATTATTAATGGCCAAGAACAAATCGATGTTACTGTTGGTGGAGTGGGAACCTATGATCTTACAGTTGTTGATCAAGTCAACGGCTGCGAATCAAATCAAAGCATGACGATTGAGGACCAATCTGTTACTTTAGAAAATTTAGTTGTTGACTTTATGTCTCCAACATGTGAGGGGCAAGCAGCAGGACAAATTAACATATCATCAGTGGAAGGTGGATATGCACCATTGACATATTCAATTGATGGAGGACAAACTTTTTCAAATGAGAGTCTCTTTGAAGACCTTCAGTCTGCGGAATATGATATTCTTGTTAAAGATTCAATCGGATGTTCGATTTCAGATGTTGTCGTATTGGATGATGGTAATTCTATTTTGCTTGATTTAGGTCAAGATACAACAATCGCGCTTGGACAAAGTTTGACAATCTCCCCAAGTTCAAACTATGATCCATCTGATTTAACCTTGGAGTGGGAAACCAATTATCCAGATTATGAATGCGATGGATGTTGGGAAACTGAGGTAAGTCCATTACAAACAACCATTTACACGCTAACCATAACAGATCCTTTTAATTGTACTGCTAGTGATAGAATTATTGTCCAAGTAAGTGACACCGTACAGGTATATATTCCAAATATTCTAGATACAGAAAGTGTTAACGAGGATGCAATGGTCCATTTCTATGCAGGACCAGGAGTGCAATCTGTTAACTCGTGGATGATTTTAGATCGATGGGGTAATGTTATGCATCAACGGAATAATTTTGAACCAAATGATCCGCAGACAGCTTGGGATGGAACAAGTAATGGAGTTAAAGTTGTTCCGGGTGTTTATTTATTTGTAACCGAAGTGGTTTTAATCAATGGAGATATTCGAACCAAAGTAGGGGATATAACAGTGATAAGATAAATTTTTTTATAAGAAATAATCAAGGCGTCTCAAGTAATTGAGTCGCCTTTTTTTATACTCTAGGTAAATATTTTAAGCGTTTAAAGTGTGAAATTATTATATTTTAATATCTCATATTAGTCTGAAGAATATATATTTTCTCCTTTTTAGACAAATGATATACTTTTCAAATATTTAACCAACTGTTCTATTGTAATTTGAATTGAATTTTGGTCTAATTTATGTACATTACAGTTAATAAATCATTAGGGAATAGAAGTAATGCACTAGATTTTTAAAGAAACAGGCGTGAACTATTTATACTCGCCATGCCTGTTTTGTTGGTAGCTTTGCTTTATCTCTATAAGTAAACACCAACATGAAGAAATTCCAATATTTTGGGGTTCTGACAATAACCCTTTTCTCCTCTATCAACTTCGCATTCTCTCAATGTGATGATGATCCAACCGTAGATTTTTCAATAGTTTCAGATATTACATTAGATTTTTCCAGTTTTGGATATTGTCCAAATATGATGGAAGATGTAGATATTGCTGATTCTGGAGAATTAACAGATAATGAAGTTTCAAGCAGTAATACAGCAAATCCAGACTGTGATCCTTCCAATGTGACCATTACCTTTACTGATAATTGGTTAGGCGGCTGTCCTGAAGTTATCGAAAGAACGTGGTTGGTGGAATATGCCACCATCGTTGGAGGTTCTGGAGAACTTTCACATGTGCAACTTATCACACTAAATGATGATGTTGCTCCTAGTATCGATACTCCTTCACCACCTGAAGATGTTACTATCTCTACACCATGTGATGAACAAGCGCAAGAAGTATTTAATGTAACAGGATTCGCTTTTGATGCGGGTCCAGTTTCAGTGAATGAATCAAATTTTCCAGGAGTATATTCTGAAGATTGTATCGTTGATGATAATGGAACTACTGACTTTATTACTTATGAAGATGTTTGGGTAGAAGTAGGATGTCCTGATGAAGTCGGAATCATTGAACGAACATGGACGATAACCGATGAATGTGGAAATTCTTCTCAAGATATTCAGATGATTACTTTATTGGATGAGGAAGAACCAACAATAGATATTTGTCCTGGAAATGGAACACCAATTGAGATTTCTGTTGTATTTGGAGAAGATTGTGATGGTAATAATCCTGAAATAGAAATTCAATCCGGTTTTCCATTTAATACAGCCTTAACTATGGTGACGGAATCAGAGTTTAATTCCTTTGGAAATACTTTTGATAATTGTAATGATGGTTTGGTTGACTTCGCAGAATACCAAGATGAAGTAATTGGTACAGGGTGTGAAACAGGAGCAAATATTTCTTTTGATATATTAAGACATTGGACTGTTACAGACCTTTGTGGCAATACCTCAACTTGTGATCAACAAATATGGTTGATGGATTATGAGGATCCAATGTTTGATGCTTTTCCGGATTTCTTTTACGATCAAGGTCCACAAGGTGATGATGGCGGAGGACAATGGTATGTTGAATCAATCTTTTGCAATTATACTGTTGATTTTACCTCAGAGTTTATGCTTCCAGATTTTGCAGACATAATAGACAATTGTACAATGTTCGGTGATTTGCAAATTGGTTATAATCCTGATATAGCAGCTGGGCCAGTTGATTTTGGAGAGGGGGTAAATGAAATAATAGTCTCAATAACCGATGAGTGCAATAATAGGTTTCAAGACTCGTGGTTTATAGAGTTGGTGTGTCTGCCATGCGGGCCAGATGCAATTTACGAAAACTGTATGGATCCTCCCACAGTTTGTGAATTAGAATCAATTGAAGGCTTTAGTTCTTGTACACCAGAGTTTACCACAGGATTTGGTGCTTTGTGTTCTGGATTTTCACTCGATAACCCATCATATTTTGAATTTATAGCGGGAGCAGAAGATCTGGATTTTGAAATTATTGCATCAAATTGCTCTGATGGTCAGGGGATTCAAGCAACGATAACTGATCCATGTGATGCGACCACTTGTTATACTGATTTCGATGGAAATCTTATTACTCAAGGAATGTCAGCAACAATTTCAGCAGTAGGACTCACAATTGGAAATGTTTATCAATTGGTTGTTGATGGTTGGGGAGGTGATGAATGTAACTGGGAAATTTTAAGTGTTAGTGCTCTTCCATTTGATATACCTGATCCATCAAGTGAAGATCAAATTGCCGAGCTTCCATCTTTTACTGGTTGTGATACCGAAGATTTGATATTTTGCCAAGGCTCTACAATTGAGTTTTGGCCAGACTCATTTGAAGAGGCTATGTATTTTTTCTGTTGGTCCTTGGATAATAATAATGGAGTTTCTAGCTCAAATGGAAATGAGGACTGCACTGAGTTTACAGCTTTAGAAACTACTGGGCAGACTTTCGAATGTTCAGACGATTTTTCTTCTTGTGGTCCACTTGAATTAACTTTTGAAGAACTTGGAGAATTTACTTTGTGTTTGACTGAATTAGAAAATGGTTGTGATAATGAAGGCCCTCCATCGTATTGTTGGGAAATCACAATAATAGAAAATGGGCCTATTAATTTTGGAGAATATAGAGTCTGTCAACATGACCTGGAGGGCGGCTGGTTTCCGGATGTAGAAGGGCCAAATGGTGAAACTTGGCAAGGTGATGTAATATTTACCGAAGGAGAAACAAACAATTTTGTTTTGGATGATTGTGGTTGTGAATTTGAACATATTATTGATGTTGTTTTGCTACCTGAAGAACCTGAAACTATAGAAGTATCCTTATGTGCTTACCTACTCGAAGATTGGGTAGATCCAAATCTGGGAATTGATTGGGATGATATTGAAGATTATTACCAAGAACCTATCAATGATCCTCCTTTTGCATTTTTAAATCCATTGGAGGAAGAGTCTATTCAAACAGCTTATGATGGTATTGCCTGTGATACATTTATATATTATGAATTCTTTTTATATGATGTCCCTGGAGAAATAGCCCAAGATCCAGGTCCTGCCTGTGATGTTATATTAAGTTTAGAGCTTGGTTCAGAGTTTCCTGAAGATTTGATAGATATAGATGATTTGAATTATACTTGGGGTTACGGACCAACCATTCTAAGTACTGACGAAACAGTTTCTGTAATTGAAGAAGGAGAATATGACTTGACCATCGAATATTTTACAGATACCGGAGATTTATGCTCATTTTTCTTTGAAGTTGAAGTTACGGATTTTGGTACCGCTCCTGCTCCTCCAACTTTCCAGAATGCTCCAACACAAACGTGTATTACTGAGTTAGATGGAATTATATATTCAGTGCCTGCAATTCCTGGAGCAGAATATTTTTGGGAAGTTAGTAATGGTGATTTTGTTGAGAATGCAGAAGGTAATGAGATTACAATTTCGATCATAGATCCAACAATATTTACAGAAGTTTGTGTTTCCCTGAATAGTGCTTGTGGTCCTAGTGATCAAACTTGCGGAATGATTGAAGTAACCGATCCTCCTATGGTGGAGTTATTGCCAATCATGGATATTTGTGTTGATCAGGCGGTAACGATCTCAGCAAATGTTACAGGAGTTGCAGATGAGTATTATTGGGTCATTCCCGATGGAAATTATACCCAAGCTGGATCTAGTATGGCACAAAGTTTAGTCGTGAGTTGGTCGATGCCGGGTACATATATTGTTGAAGTATCCGTAGAAGATGAATCTGGGTGTCTATCAAATGTTTCTATGATTGAAGTGAATGTTCTTTCTCCTTTGAATCCACCTAGTTTTAGTTGTTCTTTAGTAACAAGTAACACGGTACAAATCACCTTTGCAGATGATCCCAATGGGTCAGGTTCGACCTACATGGTTACCTCAGGACAAACGGCCACGGAAGACAATGGCGTATTGACGATATCTGGATTGGTTCCAGATGAAAACGTAACGGTGGTATTCACCACTTTAGCAGGAACACATCCTTGTCCAGATGTTGCGGATGAAATCACTTGTACAGCAACAGACTGTCCACTTAACCCAAGCATTGATCAGCCAGATGCAATATGTTTGGATGGAACAGAAGCACCAATTCAGCTTGTTGAGTCAGCTGGTAATCCAGGAGGTGTCTGGTCTGGTCCTGGAACTGATGATCAAGGAAATTTTGATCCAACAGCAGCAGGTCCTGGTACGCATCAGGTTACTTATGAAGTTACAGATCTTGTGGCTGATTGTACTGCCTCAGATAACGTGAGTATAGTTGTGTACGATAATCCAGTTGAAGACTTTATGGTTATGGTCGATACAGTGTGTCTTGATGAAGTTTTCAATATTGATTTTGAAGATTCTGATGGTAAGACCTATGCATGGGAATTTGATGTTGATAATTCAAATCCAACAACCGATGATTCAGGTTTTGGAGTAAGTTATAGCAGTCCTGGTGATAAGAGAATTACGATGACCGTAAGTACTGGTCCAGATTGTGATTACACGGTGGATAAGTTTTTATATGTAAGACCGCAACTTGTGTTTCCTGGAGTTTTCTGTGAAATGCAATCACCAGTCAGTGTTGGATTTGGATGGGATGCTTTGCCTGGCGTGGAAATGTTTGATTATGAGATTTTGTTGAATGGAGAGGTTTATGAGACGGGAACACAGAGTACGACTACCATATCAGTGGATGGATTGTCAGAAGGAGATATTGTAGATTTAACAGTGACAGCAATTGATATCAATGGTTGTATGAATGATGTTCAGTTGGCCCAATGTGAAGCTCAACAATGTCCATCATTTGATATCCAATTGAATGCTTCAGAGTTGGTAACATGTTGGGATCCTATCAATGGTATTTCAATCCAACTAGATCAGATTACTTTGGACGAAGATGGAAACACTCCGGTAGGAACTGGCGAGTGGGGAGGATCACCATTTATCGATCCGATCACTGGAGAGTTTGTTCCCGATGGACCTAGTGCAGATCCTTTTATTTTGAATTATACATTTGCTCAAGATGTAACAAGCTGCCCAGGCAACGCAACAATAGAAATAAGTATTTTAGATACACCTGATTCGGAATTTGCTCAAAATTTAGAGGAGCTATGTATATCTCAGGAGCTGACCTTTACCTTAGCTTCGAATTACAATCCAGCGATTACCTATGAATGGACGACGGATTATGATGCGAATAGCTATGAATTGATTGATAATGGAGATGGGACTTTCACGGTCCAGTTTTTTGCACAGGGAACTGGAGATTTTACCTTGGTAACATCTGCCGGAGATTGTGAATCAATGCCGACAACCTTGGGTGTGGTGGTAGAAGACCTGCCAACCTTACCAACTATTTCTTGTGAAGAAGATCTTAGTTATTTATTGTTTGATTGGGAAGATGTAGACTGTGTAGACTCTTACATAGTATACTTAGACGGGGAGAGTATAGGTTCTCAGACCGATTCTGAATTAGAATTAACTGGCTTGGATCCAAATCAGACCGTAGAGATAGAAGTTGAAATTGTAAGTGATTGCCTATGTGAATTTCCAAATACCATTATGCAGATATGTACAGCTCAAGATTGTGAAGATGCGGAAATTACCTTTGATGGAAATATAGCGACTGAATATTGTATGTCATCCTTGCCTAGCTTCACTTATACAGCAGATGTAGCAGGAATTGAGATTGATAATTCTGGTACGTTTAGTTGGTCAGGTGATGGAGTTGATGCATCAGGGAATGTTGATTTTACAGGTTATGAAGCAGGAATTTATACCATCAATGTTGAGTACGAAGAGGACGATTGTTTTTATAATAATTCGATAGACATAGAAATTCTGGAATCTCCAGAAATAGTACTGGAGACATTTAATGCACCATGTCCAGGAGCACTTGGAGAAGTAATGCTAAATGGATTAGGAAATGGACCTTTTAGTTTTGAAACAGAAGAAGGAATCTTGGCACCAGGATCAAATGATTTAGTTGCAGGAACCTACAATGTTACCATAACAGATTCAAACAATTGTATATCTGAAGCAAGCTTTACAATAGGAACGAATGTGGAGCCAGTCGATGAGTTATCTGCATCAACAGGATTAATTTACATAAGTGAAAATAATGAGAATACCGTAGATTTCGATTACACAGTTAATATTGAAAATGTTGAGCTAATTACATGGACTATAAATGGAGAAATTGTATTAATCCAAGATTGTAATCTTGAGAGTTGTGGCAATTTTAGCTATGAAGCTACTGAGACTGGGAGTTATGAAATTTGTGCTTTTGCAAATTATGATGGAGCCAACTGTGAGTTGGTTGAATGCCGTGCATTAGAAGTAGATAGAATTATTGTTCCTGGGATCTACATACCCAATGTTATTACACCCGAAAATGAAGAAGATCCAGTAAATTCAACTTTAAACATGTATGTGCATGGTGAAGCGGTAACCGTTTTAAGCATAGGGATCTACGATCGATGGGGCAATCGTGTTTATTTTGATGATGAGGAGAAATTTGTGGATGATGGGGAATCGATCATTTTATGGGATGCAGAATTTCCACAAGGCATTGAATTTAATTCTGGGGTTTATGTTTATAGTATTCTTACTGATGTTGATGGCATAAAAGAGTACATGACGGATGATATTACCATTGTGAGGTAGGCTTTTTAAGTCATAGTGGTTGATTTTGGATGCTTTGCTTTTGAATTTTTATTACAGGAGTGGAGAATCGGAAGCTTGATTTTGGAGACTTTTTAGAAAAATATAAGATGTATTGTAAACCATAAGGAACAAATGTTGGAAAGACATCAGCTATCGTCTTAAAGAGGGAAATATTAAAAAGCCAATTGTGGATCTAGGATTAATGAAAAGTTATAACATTTTTCATTGAAAAAGAGTAACTTACGTATAACACTTCTCGCAATATTCGCTAAAGGTAATTACTTAGCTTGAATACTATCTAAGCGTACTACAATTAAAAATCTTAAGTACCGATAAGCATGTCTTAATTGTACTTAAAAGCATCCTTATAAAAGTGGTTTTTTTGTTATCTTGAGCCTTTAGTATTGTTTAAAAACAAATGGGATGCTTTTAGTAACCTTTGTATGTGGACTTTACGCTGAAAAACAAACCAACAGCCTCAGAAAATCCATGTATTACTGTGTTTTGCTCCCATCAAGCACTTATGACATGAAGAAACTTAT
>JAHDHH010000061.1 GCA_020631405.1 Saprospiraceae bacterium | reverse complement strand
ATTTGACTGCAAATTCCTAACCAAACTTGCTGTCCTGTTTATTGGAGATACTCCATAAAACATGATATACTGAGAATCAGTAAATAAATTAGTAGAGTTGTGTTGGTTTTCATCATTATATGGTGTTAGTTGTTATTGAATATGTTGCAATTATAATTATCCAATAGTGCTATATCCTTCTAAATGGTAGCAAAGTGAGCCAATGACCGCTGACACATGTTGAACTACAAGTTTTTACAATTTAGAGGCTTATGCATGCATAGATTGATTGGTGAATTATAGTTGGCTCAAATGCAGAAGAATCCTTTTAAAACACGTCGTTCACCATGAAATACCTGCCATTCACCATTCTTGGTCGCTGTATCTGGTAAAAGTGATAAATCTTTTATATGATCTACAATTCTTGCTTTTTCACTGATAACATATTGAAGTTTTTACTATTAATAGAGTAATTACATTTGTAACAATAAATAACCTTATTCGATGGTGCTATTAAAAAGTCTCATACGTCAAGTATTCTTATGTTTTGCCCTTTTCTTGTTGTGCTTGACTTTTTCTATTGGACAGGTTGACTCGATTTTCAACGATGTCATGTCCAACTACAGAAGTGGAAACTACGCAGAAAGCACAGCTACTTTGATCTCAATGCTAGATACATTAGATGAGTCTGAATTGAAAACTCATATCAAAGCAAGATCTATGCTCATATCAATCTATTGTTATATTGATAGCTGTACGGTTTCCGAACCTTTCTACGAGTACTTATCTACAGTAAAGACTACTCAAGATACCTTGGACTCTGAGAGATTGAATGGTGTAGCATATTATCTTTTTAACACAAGACAATATAAGGAGGCAATTATTAACTATGACGACTTTTATGAAGTAAGTAGAAGAGCTGGATTGCATGACTATGCCATTAAGGCTTTGGTTACTAAGTCAATGTGTCAAAACTATAGCGATCTAGATGATGAATCTGTAAATACTTTGCATTTTGCTAGTCGCCTCTTAGATTCTCTTCAGCTATCACCCAAAGCTGAAAGATTTAGACGATTTCAAATCAATAATGAAATAGGATTAGCACTTAAGAAATCTAAAGACTTCGAAAAAAGTAATGCATACTATTTTAAAGCTCTAGCTATTGATTCTATTAGTGAACGAAGTGTAGGTTCTGTTAAAGGTAATTTAGTAGCTAATTATTACTCGATGGGTGATTATGAACAATGTATAACATTTGCTAAGGAGGTTGTTGCAAATCCTAAGACTAAGCTATCAACAGTAGTCTATGCTCTTGATGATATGATCAGAAGTTTAATTGCTTTAGGTCAAGTAAGTGAGGCTGCCAAATACCTCAAAGTACTTGATGAAGAAATTGGAGACGAGAATTCACCTTATTACAAGCAAAATTATATAAACGCTAAAGGCAATCTGCTAGTAGCACAAGGACGACCTCATCAAGGCATAAAGTACCTAAGGCAGGCATTTGACTATGTGTATGCCGAGTATCCCGAGTCTTTTAGAACAAAGCAGGCCTTTGCTGAGGAGATTATGAATGCACACTATCTGACCATTGATGATAAAACATTTCAACAAGATTTTAAGCATTATAAAGAAGCAATGGACTCTATCGAGGTATCTAACAATCGTAACGAAATATTGAAGGCAACAATCAAGTACGAGGCTAAAATCAAACAAGACTCTATAGACCATCTTGCGTTGGTTCTTGAAAATAGGGCATACCAGATTCGTAATCAGAGGATCAGTATGGTAGCACTCTTATTTGGATTTTTGAGTACGGGTTTGTTGGCATTCTTACTCAGAGGAAGATACCTTAGATCTAAAGAAGAGAATGAAAAGTTAGTCTTCGAAAACCAAGAGCTGATAAGCATAAATCAATCACTTCAAAAGAAGATGGTCACAGTATCCAACCCCAATATCACCAAGGTTGCGAATACTGTTAAGTTCAAATCATTGGACAAGATATACACCATAGAGCATCATGTCATTACACACCTCGAGGCAGAATCCAATGGCTGTAGGGTACATACCATTGATAAGTCATATTGGACTGACAAGTCTTTAAAAACATTTAAATCAGAATTGCCAGATACTATATTTGTCCAAGTGCATCGTAGCAACATTGTCAACTTGCTGCACGTAGAGTGGGTAAATCATGCAACCTTGCAACTGAAAAATGGCATATCCGTCAAGATAGGACGAACCTACAAGGAGGATATCAAAAATGCGATTAAGTAGGTTTTTATTTTTGAATTAGCCTAAGGCATGTTGAATAGATTGCTTATACGTTCGGCCAATAGAGTGGTTAGAGCCGTCTACTAATTGGAGTGTAGTTGAATTGATCCATTTGATATGTTTAATATTGATGATAGTACTGCGATGAATCCTTATGAAATTGTCAGCGGTTAGTGTATTAAGGAGATTCTTCAAAGTATCATCTACCCAAAAGGAGTCTTCTTCTGTTACGACCCTAACTCCGTTGTCCTCAGCTGTGAAGCTCAGTACTACGTCAGCTACGATTTTATAAGTCTTATTCAGTGACTTTAATATAAGATACTGTTGCTGACTTGTTTGATCAATGTGTTGTTGTTTGTTGATGAAAGCATTGAGTTTTTCATTGAGTTGTTTGACTTCTGTCATTTCAAAGATCAGTTCTTTTTTTTCTGAAGTGAGTCGTTGTGTTTTGACTACGAGATTTGATTTCTCCTGTTGTAGTCGATAGTTATTTTCTATAAGTATCGATCTACGTCTATAGATGTAAGCTAGAACCGATGCGAGTACACCTAAGATTAGAAGAATAACTGTACTAAACCAAGGTTCGTTGTAGATTGGTTGACTAATTGTAAGTATTGATAGAGTTTCTGATGCGTTATCATTATTGACATGTTCTTGCTTTGCTTGGATAGACAAGAGGTGTTCACCTCCTGTCAGGTCACTATAGACGTGGACTTTCTGACTGGACCATTCTGTCCAATGATCGTCGTTGAGTTTGAATCTATACACTATCGTCCGATTTTGATGATAGGTAGTCAATCCTGCTTCTACATAGACCTCATTGACATTGTAGGGGAGTGTTACATGTTCTCGATTACTTACTCTTTTGTTATTGATAGTCTTTAAGGTCACAGGTAAGTCCTCTGATCTATACTCAAGGAGGTTTGGATTTACTTTTACAACGTCTGTAGACGAAGTTGTCCAGAGCATGTTTTGGCTATCTATATAAAACCCATTCTGACCGCATTCTAAGCCAGTGAAACCATCTGCTTCGGTAAAGAGACGGCTCTTGACTGTGCCAGTCTCCTTGAGATGGAGTAAGTCAATCATTAGTAAGCCTTCTAAGACCCCGAGAAAACACTTCTCATCATCATACTGTATCATACTCCCGACAATATAGTTGTCAAACTGAGGAAACACCTGAAAGCTATCCTGCTCTGGTATATACCTAGTGATACCCTTTCGGCTCCCAAACCAATAGTCCCCTTCACGATCTCGCATACTGCAGGTGGCACCAAGGATTGGGAGGTTGCCTTTGTTATAAGTATAGACCTGAGTCACTGTGTCCTTATCTAAGTCATACTTACACAGCCCACCACCACCTCCGAACCAATATTGACCATCATTTTCATCTTTAAGAATAGTCAGTATACAACTATGCTTAAATCCTAAGTCCTCCCTCTCTTTAAATTGGCTAAATGAAGTATCTATCACTTCTATACCAGGACATTTGGCTAGGAAGATGAGATCTTTTTCAGAATCATAATAACTGAACAAGGTCGGATCATAGTAAAGAGCATCTGGATATACATGGCTTAGGTTATCATTGTTCAATTCATAAAGACCACTTGCAAATGGAATATATAATTGATCCTCTGGACCTCTAGATATTCCAAGATAAACCGACATTCTAATATTTTTGTTATGGCGAGTCGAGTTTGTATCCTTGACTAATTGTTTTGAGTCTTTTAGCTTGTAAAGCCCATTTCCGTAGGTACCAAAAATTATGTCATTGTTTTCATTTTCCGAGATTGCCCAAACGAATGGATAGTCGTGCTCAGAATAAGATACAAATGGTTGACTTCTGCTGATGACTAATCCCTTATCTGTGCCTACATAATACGTCCTTGTATGCTGAGTATCAATGTCAAGACTCAGGAATTGATTAAAGTCTTCCTTAATATTAGGCACAACTTCTGTAAATACAGAATCGATAACAATATGAAGACCATCTAAGTTAGTGTAAAAGTATTCTTTGTCATCCAAGTTCATAAAGCGTTTTTCTTCAGGATAGTATACTGTGTCAATTGTATGATCTTCGAAGTTGTAAAAAAGTACTTTGGGTGGATAGGGTGATTGAATAAAGATGTTGAACCCGCTATACAGCCCAGAAATATATTTGCTTTGACTAGCCCTAAAATAGACCTTCTCCTCTCCAACTGATTGGTATATCGTATCTAGTTCATTATTTGACAAGCAGATATATAACCCATCATCAACACCTAAGTAGTACTTGTCTTTATATGGAAGAATGGTCTTTAGATTCATGTCTTTCAATATTGGCATGGCTTCTTCTGCATGCTGAATACTATCGGTAAAGCATACGACGCCAGTCTCCTTCATAAAACTATTGATCCATATCCTATCAAGTTCATCTGTATGTGAGGTAGCATTGCGCCCAATTTTGATAGTTTCTTCAAAGTCATACTTGTCGAAATGATCACCTCTCCAAAAATACAAAGCACTACCGCTTAATGCATAGATAGTCCCATCAGAGAGCTCTCCAATATCGATCACATAGAATGGTGTATCCTCAATGTCATCAAATGTATCAAAGTCTATTCCATCAAAAGTACAGATACCCCCGCGAGTACCAAGCCAAACTAAGCCATCCGATGCAATATGAATGTCATTGACTTGCATTTGCTTGAGACCATCTGCGATGGTATAGTGCTGGATATGGATACGACTACTATCCACTTGGCTGTAAACAGACAAAGATATCAAGGTGTACAGTGTCGCGATGACAATATTGCGTAAGGAAGTTATCTGATATAATTGCAAACGTAGATAGATAATACTAGAATGTTATTTGGGTTGAATAGGTGTTGGTCAATACTAACAAAATAGTATTTGGCAAACGAAAATATAAAATCAATTGAAATAAACCCTATTAAGTTACAAGGTACTCATCTATTTTGATTAAGCTACTCTTCCAAAGAAGCTAGTGTGAATGTGGCAAGCGTTGTTGAGACTTGTTATGAAAAAAGGCACCACTAAGTGTGATGCCTTACTTAAAATCATCAAATTCTTTCGAATCTGATACCCCGGATTGTATCATTTGATAGTGTTGTCAATAGTTGGAAGTTGCACAATTGTATCTGTAATGATCGACCCTATCTAATGCTTGCTCAAAAGTGTACAATACTTAACGAAAACACTTGCAGAACTCTCTTGATATTGGTGAATGACATCCTAGAGTAGGCGAATGACAACTTCTGATCTCTTTCGAAAGTGCTTTGCCACGATTAGTTATGAGTAATTATTCACAACACATGTAGGTATCTTCTAAGCCTATTGCTTGACCTGACTTAGTCTTTATGTCTAGATGGGAGTAGCAACCAGTCTTCTTACCGCTGTACTTGACTCGTTTGTAGCCTTTGGATGAGCAAGCAGAGCATAGGATGATGAGAGAAACGAGGATGAGGGTTGAGTTGACTATTGATTTCTTAAACATAATGTATGGTATTTACTCATTAATACCACAAGTCCAAAAATGTTATCACCTCTAGGTAAAGAATCAATAATCCAATACTTGCGATACTCCATCCTTAATGAGCAAACCATACACTAAAGTGGCCAGAATTGAGGTCAATTGGACATGTCATTCACCACCTCTACAGTGCCGTTCACCAAAATCAGCTTATTTATAGGTATATATGCGGTCGTTTGTGTTGTCGGAGTGCTAAAGTCACCCTATATTGCAGTAACCCTATAATTTAAAGCCAACTTTTAGAAAATGACAACTTCAGATATCTGTTTTGTTGATTCTCAACAACGCCATGCATATGCTTATGCTAGCTCATTGAAGCCTACACCAAGTCGAATTATGACCTCCTCTATTCCCAAGCGCAGTGCAGGCGATGGGCTGACATATTTCTTTCGAACGAGGAGCAAGGCCGCAAAATATCACAACAAATCAAGTAAAACCAACCCATCAATCCAACAACAATCCAACATGCAAATCATACCATCAAAGGATCAAACCCCACGTCTACCTATACAAAGCAAAAACAATTTATCAAACCTAGGCAATCTCCCTTCCATTCCAGAGGAAAGGGCTGGGGATGGGTTGCATCACATCCCCCTAGCAGGGGGCAAGGGGATGGAAAATACGCAACCGGGTAAGCCCACAAAATCAATAATAAAAATCTCTTTAATGAAATACTTTATAATACTAATAGTCGGACTTTTTAGTATGAAGTCAAACAGTGTCTATGCCAATGGCCCCGACTTAATAGTTTCTTCTTTAGATGCAATAGTCTATAATACAAACTATCTCAGATATAACTATCAGATAACAAATATCGGTGATCAAGCCGCGAGTCTGGAAGGCGAAACTCTAGAAAGTTTTGACAATGTCAAAATTCAGGCCTTCATCTCCACAGATACCATTATTGGTAACGCAGATGACATGCCAACAGGAGGAAGCATTCTTGGTTTGTCTCCAATAGCTGATTTGCTGGCGGGAGAATTTATAGAAGGAAGCTTTACTTCAAACACAACTATTGATCCCTCACAAGATAGTTATCTAGCCTTGGTCATAGATTGGGGCAATGATCTCCAAGAATGTAATGAAGATAATAACGTAACATTCCAAGTATTACAGTCAGAATCCTGTGATAGACCCAACTTGATCATAGAGGAGTTAGAATTGACTAATAATACAGGCAGCTCAATAAGCTTGGGCTATACCTTGCTTAATAACGGAAGCCAACCCGCTAATCTCAATGGACCAACTGACGAAAACTTTGATAACGTAAGCATCCAAGCATTTTTTAGTGAAGACCCAATACTCAGTCCTAACCAAGATCAAGCAGGTGGGGGTACTATCGTCGGAATATCTCCCATCCAAGAGATAGAACCAGGGGAGAGATTCAACGGAAGTTTCACTTCAGGGGTGAGCTTTGACTCAGTAGCTACACCTTTTGTTATGCTGATGATAGACTGGGGTGGTAGCCTTTCAGAATGCAACGAACTGGATAACATAGCAACTCATCAATTTGGAACACTATCGAGTAGTGAAGAATCAAACATAATACAACCGATCAAGATCTATCCAAACCCAGCATCTGACCTCATACACATCGACGCAAAACATGTGATTCAAGATGTCAGTATAGTAAATAATCAAGGGAAGGTAGTTTTAACTGCCTCTGAGATATCACCCATAGATGTCAGTCATCTCACATCAGGAATCTATACTATCATCCTTACTTCTGCTTTAGGAAGTCAAACTCAATCTATCAACATTCAATAAGAACCAAAATGAGAAAGATAAGAATTGTTAAAATGAGCAACTTTAAAGCATTTAAATGTCTTATGTTCTTGGTATTTGGATTAGCGGTAAACTCTATAAGTGCCCAGATCTATACCGTTAACTCCCTTCTAGATACTTCCGATGCTAATCCAGGTGACGGTGTATGTGATGATGGTAGTGTGAATTGTACTTTGCGGGCGGCGATTGAAGAGGCAAATGCTAGTGGAGCTACACTCATAGATTTTTCTATATCAGGTACAATAAATTTAACTAATGACCTAGGTGTAATTACTGCGGTAATTATCGATGGTGGTAATGCTATAATTGTCGATGGTAGTTCTGCAGGTAATGTACATTGTATAGAACTTTTTGTAAGCGATGTAGAAATCAGAAACTTAGAAGTTGTTGATTGTTCTAATTCTGGTATTTATATTGTTGGTGGCGGCAGCTTATCTAACATTACTTTGGATGGAAATACAATATCTAATTGCGACGATGGCATTTGGACTGGGTTTGGGGGAGGAAATTGTACAGGTTGTGTGATTTCTAATAATACCATTAGTGGTAATTCTAATAGGGGAGTTAGGGCATCTAGAAACCAAGTAACTTTTGCATCAAATCTTATCCAATCAAATACAACAGGGATATTTATAGATGGAGGTGCAGACGAAAATGTAATCTCACAAAATCAATTCGATTGTAATTCTGGTTCTGGTATATTTTTCAGTTCAGGTTCAAATGATAACCAACCTAAACCTGTAATTGATGAAGCAACCACAACTTCAGTAACAATATCAAATTGTTCATTTGGTGATATCGTTGAAGTGTATGAAAACCATAGTTGTGGGACTACCTTTTGCCAGGGAGAAACTTATTTGGGTGACGCTACAGATAATGGGGATGGTACCTTCACTTTATCTGGATCTTTTTCTCTAGGTGTGGATATTACCGCTACTTCAACTACTGGCCCAAATACATCGCAATTCGCTGATTGCATGACAGTCATCGACCCCTGCGCCGGCATCAACGCCACCACTATAGAAGTCACCAACACCAACGACTCAGGCCCAGGCTCACTCCGTCAGGCAATAGATTGTGTCAATGCCGATTCTACGCTTGATAATATTGTGTTTAATATTCCTGGGGCTGGGCCGCATACGATAGTTTTATCATCGTCTTTGGCAGTTATTTCAGACCAAGATGTTTCAATTGATGGATCATCTGATATTATTATAGATGGAGCAAACCTGAATGACTGTTTTTTAGTGAATGCACAAAATGTAATTTTCAAAAATATTTCTATTAGTAATTGTACTTGGGCTATAAATGATGACAATTCCGCTGATTGTTCTGGTTTGTTAGTAGACAATTGTACTATCTTCGATGTAAATGGTGGAGTTTATGTGTTAAACGCCTGTAGTAATGTTAATATTATTAATTCTGATATTACTGCTCCAAGATCAATATTGCTTACAAATTGCGCAGATTTTTTAATTGAAAATAACATTCTTGACGGCACTGGAACTGGAACAGCGAATATGGTATCTCTTGGTATTTCTGGAGATTTTTTAAGCAATAATGTTTCAAATTATATTTTTGGTTTATTAGTTGGTACTTCAGCGAACATTAAAATTGAAAACAATACTTTTCATAATTTGACTGGAAGAGCAATATTTGTAGCTGGATCAGCTCATATCACTGCTAACCAATTTTATTGCAACGGTAATCCCATTGATAATTCATCTGGGCCAACCACTCCAGCAATATCATTAGCTACCACTAATGTCATAAGTGGCACTTGTATCAATATGGGAGTAATTGAATTATTTATTGACGATCAATCTTGTGGATCTTCGCCATGTCAAGGAGATATTTATCTCGGTTCTACTACAGCGGATGCAAGTGGTAATTGGAGTTTCTTCGGGAGCTTTTCAATTGGTGATGAAATAGTTGTTACGGCAACAAATGGAGTTATGAATACGTCTGAGTTTAGTAATTGTGCTGTAGTTTGTGCTCCACCATTGAATACCGAATGCTCAGCACCAATTCCTTTAACAGATGGAGTGAGTTTGATGAATGAGGATAATAGCTGTGCCTCTTCAGGTACTAGCATATTTGGTTGTACTAATGAAGATCAAACGCTATGGTATAGTTTTACAACGGGCTCCTCCACGATAGGTGTTGATATTACATCAACGTTGACTAATGGATTTATCGAAATTTACTCTGATTGTAATATGACAGTAGTAGTAGCTGATTGCAATAGTAATGCATTAAGCGCTGGATGTGGAGATATATTACCAAACACCACTTATCTCATCCAAGTTGGATCTTCTTTTGCCGATGCTGGCACATTTGACATTACAGTTTCTCTGACTGATTCATCAGTCCCTAACGAGTATTGTAGCGGAGCAAGTGATTTAGGAACAATAATCTGCGGCAGTTCTTTGACGATTATGAATAATGGAGGGGAATGCTTCTCTAATGTGAGTGCCTGTATAGGTTGTGAAACGACATGGTCTACATTTATGGTAGACGCTGGCATATCAGAGTTAGAAGTGACTGCCTCAGATATAGAAATTGATATTTATAGCGGTGCAGATTGTACTAGTTTAGTAATCGAGGCTGGCCAAGTAGGATGTACTTATCCTGTCGGTACCATACTCAATGTTACTACAGGGACGACTTATTACGTAGAAAATCATGGTGACATTACATTGACACCTGTTTGCTGTGCTACGCCTTCCAATGATCTTTGTAGTAACGCAACGCCTTTATCTTCTGGTGTTATAACTCTTGCAGATAACTCATGTTCGACATTCGATGGAGGGTCATGTACATCTCAAACATCTTCCGTATGGTTTTCATACACCACAGGTCCCACCGAAATAGGATTAGATATAGAAGTAACAGGACTGACAGGCGCAATGATTGAAATATATGATGATTGTTCTTTCACAAATCTTTTATATGTTTCTTCTTTTTGTGACGCTTCTAATCTAGATTCAAGCGGTGATATCTGTCTCTCTTCAAATACTAACTATTATATTCAAGTAGGAACTACAATTATCAATGAAGGTCCTTTTAATATAGAATTAACAGCTATTAATGAACCAGCTTTTTTTTATTGTACTGGAGCTGAATCCATGACTAGCGGAGTTCAGGAAGATCCCTGGGATTTTGATCCATCTTCGTGTGCTAATGATGACGCTAATGTTTGTTCGGGTAGTGGAGGTGTTTATTGGTATACTTATACCACTTTTACAGATTCGGATCTCCTAATAGAGGGGTTTGAGGTTGGTGCAGATATTGGAATGTCTATTTTCACAGATTGTTCTTACACTCCATATGAAAGCGGATCATTCAATGTATCGTGTCCTTCAACCAACTTTATGCAATCTTTAAGCTGCGTTCCGCAGAATACGACTCTTTATATCGCTTTTTATGCTGACTTCAGTTTTGCTTGTCATGCAATGTTGATTGTAACCGAGACTCCAACTGCACTTCCTAGCAATGATGCATGTGCAGGAGCATTAGATGCTACGGTTACACCACCATCAGGAGGCTACGACTTTACATGTGCTACTTCTGATCCAACAGACTCGTGCTCACAAGGACCATCGCTATGGTTTGAATATACAACAGGAGCAGAAAATAGTTTAGAGTTTACAGTAAATGGTGGAGTGGCTATTGAAGTGTATACTGATTGTGCCAATCCAAGTACTCAGGTCTATAGTAGTTGTACTTCACCTACTCCAATAAATGCTTGTCTTGATCCTAATACGACCTATTATATCCAAGTCATAGATATCAATGGACTTGGGATGATAGAGTTTCAAGTCACTGATTCTTCATTAGAAGCAGCTTGTTGCCCAGGCGGTACATTCTCTTCAACTGACCTTTGTAGTAATGCTGGAATACTCTTCTCGGGTACAGGACTTCTAGGCAATAACAATTTTTGTGCATCGGCAGATGTCGACAATTGCTCAGATGGCAATAATACGAATACATTGTGGTTTACCTTCACACTTGGGAGTGATGAGAATCAGGCGCAATTTGACTTTACCGTCAATGATGGATTGTTTGATCCTTTTACAGCTGAACTTTATACTGATTGTGGTACAACACTTGTTTATGATCGCTGTGGTCAGTCTCCTAGCTCTACTTTGACATTTGATTGTCTTATACCTAATACAACATACTTTCTTCAATTAGGTACATCTGCTGTAAATAGCTCCAGTGATTTTGATATTTTACCCGCATTTACCAGTAATGGATCAGATATCTGTGCAAATGCTACAGCATATGCTTCAGTCAATTGTGGTACTACGATCAATATTTTGGAAGGAACCGGTAACTGTAGTGAAGAAGGAAGTCTATGCTTTCAATTTGGTTCAGGTTGGGCTACGTTTACCACTGGTCTAGGAGTTGAGTATTTAGAGCTAACTAGTATTACCGATGGTCAAATAGAGATTTACAGTGGAGCAGATTGTGACAATCTAACTCTAGTTACTGGTCAACCGAGTTGTCCAAATACAGGAACATGGAATATTGCTATTGATGAGAACACCACTTATTATGTGCAAATTGGTAATATGACGGATCTTGATATTACTGGTATCTGTTGTAATGCTACTCTAAATCAACCAACGATAGGTCAACTATGTGCTGATAATGCAATCTATGACTTAACTACCTTGAATGGACAGGTATTGACTTCAGTTACGGCAAATTATAACTGGTATGATGGTAACCCTATTTCTGGTTCTCTAATTACTACGCCTTCTCTTATCGACTTAACAAGCATTAGTGATCTATGGATAGAAGTCATTGATGGTCCTTGTGTGTCTACTTTGGACGTCAACGATCCACTAATTATTGACAATCCTACAATAGTGACTGCTAATTGGATCTGCAATGACAATGGCACCCCATCTGATGCATCAGATGACTTCTATGATATCACTGTTAATGCTACGAATACACTCCCAGGCTTAACCGATCAATATATAGTGGAGGATAATGCACTGAATATCTATGGACCATTTACCTATGGCATTCCACAGATGTTTACAATGCCAGCAAGTGGCACATCAGATAATTTAGTATTCTCCGATGCTGACTTGCCAAGTTGCCAAGCAGCACAGAGTATAGGTCCTCTCGTTACCTGCTCACCAGATTGTGAGATTGTAAATGAAACTATCACCAATATCCAATGTAATGACAATGGAACACCAAGTAACCCTACAGACGACTTCATTACATTTGACCTCAATCCAAGTGGGTTCAATCTAGGGCTAGGGGCATCTTATGACCTCGATCAAGGGGTATATACTACGGTACCTACATTTGGGACTTATGGGACTACTACGACGTTTGCCACTTTGCCAGGCACGGCAGGAGGCGGTGACTTGCCAGGGTTGATTACAGATGGAATTGATTTAGGATGTGCCTTGATGTTCAATATTTCAGATCCTGGTAGCTGCTCTATGGAATGTGACCTATTAGACGCTGGATGGGATGGTACTTCCAGTTGCAATGAAGCAGGCAGTACTAATGATCCTACTGATGACTTTATTACATTCACATTGGATCCATCTGGTTTTAACCAAGGTACTTCATATACGGTATCAGTCCCTTCTGGTTCTATCAGCCCTACAACTGCTGTGTATGGAAGTGGTACGGTATTTACCTTGCAAAATGGCAGTGCCGGATTGGGCAGTATTATAGTAACAATAGCAGATGGAGTAGATCCACTATGCTCAATCGATGTGACAATATCCGACCCAGGACCTTGCTGCTCTACACCACCAGATATTGTTAATCCCGGAAGTCAAGTAGCTTGTGACTTGTTCAACTTGCCGACGATAACCGGAACTAATCTGACTGGAGGTGAAGCCTACTATAATAATAATCAAGTAAGTGGGGGAGCTCAAATTGTTGGCCCAATTACGTCAACACAAACAGTCTGGATCTATGACGGAAATCCTACATGTGAGGATGAAGAGAGTTTTATCGTCACTATAAATACCTCACCAACAGCTTCTGTTCCAATAATAACAGTCTGCAGTAATGCTCAAGCTAACTATGACTTAACTATCCATAACCCTAGCGTTGGGATAGGCACTATCACTTGGTATGATGGCCAACCCAGTGGTGCTGGGGTATTGATTGCACCTGACAATGCTGTTGACCTGAGTACCATCACTGACCTTTGGGTATTGTTGACCGATGGCAATGGTTGTACTGATGAGGCCCAGGTCCCAATTCAAGTAGATACACCACCACTGCCGACTATCAGTGGCGACACTGACTTTTGTAATGGACAAACTGTGGCGATGCTTACGGTAGATCAGACTTATGCAATGTATGCTTGGAGCAATTCTCAACCAACGCAAGCGATTACTGTCAATACTGCAAATACTTATCAAGTAACTGTCACAGATGCCAATGGTTGTACAGGAGTGACGTCCATTGTTGTAAGTGAAAATACACCTCCAATACCCACAATCACTGGAGATAATACAATCTGTGAAGGCCAAGAAACAATCATGCTAGATGCAGGGATAGGGTACATAACCTACGATTGGGGTAGTGGACCTAGTGCTACTTCATCTTTTGACGTGACTCTTGCTGGAAATTATTCGGTTACGGTTACAGATGCTAATGGATGTACAGGCGAAGATACCTTCGTGGTAAGTGCCAATACCGTGACACCACCAAATATAACAGGATCACTCACTTATTGTGTTGGGTCTAGCACTGTATTGGACGCTGGTGTTTATACTGGCTATACTTGGTCTCCTAATGGCGAGACCAGTCAAAGTATCACAGTATCCAGTGCTGGCAATTATGAAGTCACCGTGACAGATGTCAATGGTTGTACATCATCAAGTATGGTCAGTGTTTCGGAAGATCCCAATCTCAGTATTGTGATTGGAGGTAGCACTATGTATTGCCCGGGAGAAGCTACTATTGTTGACGCAGGTGGTGGGTTTTCTTTGTATAACTGGAGTACAGGTGGACTTGGCCAATTTGAAAGTATCAATAGTCCAGGGGTAGTATCTGTTACTGTCACAGATGTTACCGGATGTACAGGATCTTCGACCGTTACCATCTCAGAGTCTATAGTTACTATGCCAGATTTGGACTATACAGACTTTTGTGATGGTGATATGAGTTCAATTGCTGTAGTTAATGGACCATTTGCCGATTACCTTTGGTCAGATGCCAGTAATGGCTCAACCTTGGATGTTGGCATTAATGGGAATTACAGTCTCACGGTTACAGATGCGAATGGGTGTACCTCGGAGTCATCTATAGCTGTCACAGCGTTCACGAATCCAAGCCCTAGTATTACTGGATTGGCTACGGTATGTCCAGGTGGAAGTGGAAGTACAACCCTCGGCACAGCAAATACATACACTTCATACCAATGGAGTACTTCAGCGGTATCACCATCCATTGTCATTACTTCAGCTGGTAATTATAGCGTTACAGTTACAGATGCCAATGGGTGTACAGGAATATCCACAATACCAGTTACAGAATTTACTTCTCCAACTGTAAATATATCTGGTTCAACGTCTTATTGTCCAGGTTCTGCGACAACACTAGATGCAGGTGGGGGATTTGCTTCTTACCTGTGGTCTCCGAATGGTGAGACAACTCCAACAATATCAGTATCAAATGTTGGGACAGTTGCAGTAACTATTACTGATGTCAACGGATGTACCGCTTCTAGTGCTGTCAATGTTACAGAAGACGCAAGCTTGAACCCAAGTATCACGGGAAGTGCTATCTTTTGTCAAGGAGAATCCACAGAGCTAGACGCAGGCGCTGGTTTTGTGAATTACCAATGGAGTACCACAGAGACAAATCAATCAATCACAGTATCTAGTGCAGGGATTTATGAAGTCACTGTCTCGGATGCAGGTGGGTGTACAGGAACTTCGATGCTTACGGCTACAGAAGCAATCCCAATAGTCCCTACAATGTCGAATACTCAATATTGTATTGGTGAATCAACAATAATTTCGATGACCCCAACATATAGTAGTTATGTATGGGATGATGCTAGTAGTGGACCTACAATTATAGTGTCTGCAGATGGGACGTATGGAGTCACGGTGACAGACAACAATGGTTGTACAGCATCAAGTATGCTCATGGTCAATGCTGATACTCCACCAAGTCCTACTATATCAGGTGTCCTGGGATTATGCCCAGGTGGTATGACTACATTGGATGCTGGAGCAGGCTATACTGACTATGCTTGGTCACCGAGTGGGTCAGGCCAAATGCAAGGAGTGACAGCAGCAGGAAACTATACAGTCACTGTCACAGATGCCAATGGTTGTACTGGAGAAAGTAGCGTGGTAGTTAATCAAAACCTTGCCCCAGCCGCGGTGATAAGTGGATCGACATCTTACTGCCCAGGACTATCTACCACATTAGATGCAGGCGTAGGATTTGTGGGATATGCTTGGTCGCCAAATGGAGAAACTACGCAAACGATTTCGGTAGCAACAGCGAATACCTATACTGTGACAGTGACGGATGCCAATGGTTGTACTTCCTCAAGTTTAGTCAGCGTAACAGAACAGTCCAGCTTAAGTCCAACTATTATAGGAAGTGCCGTCTTCTGTCAGGGAGAATCTACAGTGCTTGACGCAGGTGCTGGCTTTGCGAATTACCAATGGAGCACCACAGAGACAAGTCAATCAATCACAGTATCTAATGCAGGGATTTATGAAGTCACTGTCTCGGATGCAGGTGGGTGTACAGGAACTTCGATGCTTATGGTTACAGAGAATCCAGAGCTAACTTTAGATGTGCTTACAGTAGTTGGAGTTACTGATTGCGACAATCCTAACGGTGAAGTCTTTTTACAAGCTAACGGAGGAAGTCCAATGTATACCTTTACTTGGCTGCCAGATTTGACTAATACCAATACATTGTTGAATGCTGACATTGGTACATATGTCATTACTGTCACAGACCAACTTGGATGTACCGCATCTTCTACTGCTATTGTAATGGATGAAGGCGGGTGTGGTTGTTTAAATGCCGCTACATTGCCTATGCCTACTGTGTGCAATGATGATTTGAATAATTTTAATTTCGCTGATTTCATATCCTCAGATGCAGATGATGGGACATGGACTCTTCTTGATATTGGGACCGGGGATAATACTACTATTGTGGTTACTCCTAGTATTATTAGTATAGATGATACTACGCTTCCTGGTACCTACGTATTTGAGTATTGCACAACCATACAATCTGGTGGGTCATGCGTAGAATGTAGTCAACAGACATTGACAGTTGTCAGTTCTCCGATTGCTACTTTGATACAGACCAATGTCCAAGCTTGTAACGCCATGCCACAAGGAGAAAGTGGTCAATCGAATATTTTAGATATCACATCCTACCTAGATTCGAATAGTGACTTTGGGACTTGGTCAGATAATGCAGGACTATTACTAGGTGGTCAGCCAAGCAGTGCAGTCGATTTTACTGGGTTGACGATTGGGACAGAAGTGATATTTACGTATCAAACTACTACTGGTGCAGGGTTATGTCCAGAAGTATCAGTAGAGCTTACAGTCTTAATCATTGATTGCCAATGTCCAGTCATTACTCTCGACCCACTTCCCAATGTTTGTAATTCTGGAGAGACCTTAGACCTAAATCAATATTCTGGTGGCAGTGATCCTGGGTCTTGGACTATTCAAGATATCACAGGAGACTTGTCCACATTACAATTTGATGACTTAGCAAATACTATCTCCATAGACATGGCAACTGTACCTGGTGATTATCAAGTGACCTATACCTTAGATAATGCAGCAGTCGGTTGTCCTGAATCTCAAGTGGCTGTTTTCACGGTAGTAGCTAGCCCAGCGACGGTGACCTTTGCTGAAGCTTTTGCTTGTAATGAAGTCAATGTCACAGGTTCAGCCTTGTCCAATGTACTTGACCTGACTAGTTACATCCTCAGTGGTAGCACTGCTGGTACATGGACTAGTCCTTTAGTTGGTCTTGACCTTTCAGATCCTACCGCAGTAGATTTTACTGGCCTAATGACTTCGTCTCCTATTACATTAACTTATACAACAGCTGACGCAATCCTTCCTTGTCAAGATGAAGCATACGAATTCATAGTAACAATTGTAGATTGCACCTGTCCTGACATCAGTTTGGATCCCCTTCCTCAAGTCTGTAATGATGGGCAAGTGGTCTACTTGTCTAATGCTGAAACTTTAGATACGGACCCAGGTTCATGGTCATTCATTAGTGGGCCATCCAATGTGAATCTGATTGGCGACTCTCTATCTACTGATGCATTGATAGCTGGGGTATATACCTTTGAGTTTACATTAGATATACAACCTCCTACAGGGTGTCAAGCAAGTAATTCACTGCTCTTAGATGTTACCCAGACGGCTAATAGTGGAACCCCAGATAACTTGGGTACTTATTGCCAAGGAGAGGAGACAATACTTGATCTGAATGACCTTTTGATTGGAGAGGATATTGGTGGAGAATGGACAGATGTTTCGACATCTCCGGCTGCATCTTTTGATGGATTGACAGGTCAATTCGATATTAGTGTCCAAGCATCAGGTACTTACGAATTTATGTATGTAGTGACAGGAGTATCTCCTTGTGCTGATGCAATGACTACCATTGAAGTGGTCATAGAACCAGCAATAATTGCTGATGTAGGTCTTGGTGGTGCCTTGGATTGTATAACTTCAGAACTTCAACTTGGTGGAGGCTTGACATCAAGTGGCCCCAACTATACTTATCAATGGATTGGTCCGGCAAGTTCTGCTTTGGGTACTGAACCTGAGCTTGTTGTACAAGAGGTGGGAACGTATCAATTAGTCGTAACAGACGTTATTACGGGATGCAGCACGGCTGAATCCATAACGATTACAGCTGGTAGTAACACAACAATTGCTCAAGACACAGTGATTGCGCTATGCAGTGAAGAGGTCTTTATGATTTGTGATACAATCTATCAGGCAATGGACATCCCGCAAGTAGTCACATGTGTAGACCCTAATGGAGTCTGCCAAACAGAATATGCAATCGATGCGACAATCTTTACCTCACCAATGCTAGACGACCAGCTTTATGTGTTTACTGAGTTCCAGCAAACTGTAGACATTCTTGTCAATTCAAATGCAGCAATTCTAGAAAGAGATTCATTGTCCATTATTGAAAATGAAGACTTTTCTTACACAATATCTGATGATGGGCAGATAAATATTAACTTAGTTGAAGGATTCACTGGAACTACTGTTTTTGAAGCTATACTCTGTAATTTAGACTGTATCGAATGTGATACAGCAAATATCAGTATCTTAAAGAAGAGGTCAGAATTTACTGAGGCAGTACTCACGCCTAATGGTGATGGACAGAATGAGACATTTATTATAGACGGGTACAATGAAAACCTAGCTGACGAATACCCTCAAAATAACATTACAATATTTAATAGATGGGGTCAGGTAGTGTTTACTAAAGACGGTTACGACAATGATTGGACTGGTGATTATCAAGATAGGACAGGACAACCACTACCAGAGGGGACTTATTATTTTGAGTTGTTCCTTGGCGCTGGAAGGTCAGATGAAGCAGGGCAACAAATATCAGTATTTGGTTCCATAACAATATTAAGGTAATACCTAACAAACTTAACACAACACCAATGAGAAATATATTATCAATTATACTTGTGCTCAGTACACTATTGACATTTGACTTGAATAGTCAGCAGCTACCACTCTTTACACAATATAGTGAGTACCAAGGTATCATCAATCCAGCAGCAGTCAACTACGACTTCTTTCAAGATGGCTATCCACTTGCCTTTGGCACTTCTATCCGTCAACAATGGCGTAATGTACCTACTGCACCCAAGACCATGTTACTCAGAGGCGAGTATTTCTGGGAAACTGGAAATACCTTCAACGTATTATCGGGAGGCTATGTTATCAATGACCAAGTCGGCTATATCTCTACAACTGGAATTTTTGGAAGAATCGCAATAGTCAAAACAAGTAGGTCAGGGTTCCGATACAATGCAAGTGACAATGGATTGTCAGTGGGCTTACTTGGTGGGATAGTACAATATAGGGTAGACACACCAGGTCTACAACAGATAGCAGTTGACAAAGGAGATCAAGCCTTAGGGAACAGGGCAACATTGATAAGACCAGACGTAGGTATTGGGATTAGTTACTACTATAAATTAGGAGGAAGGTCTAAGGATTATATATTCTTAGGCTTGTCAGTGCCGCAAGTTCTAGGGTTGACTATAGAATTTCCCGAAGGCTTTGATATTGTAAGGACACCACATTATTACGCTACTGGGAGTTACTTTAAAGCCTTGTCAAAGTACACCCACTTTGAGATTACCACCTGGGTGAGAAAGGTGAAATCAGTACCAGTAAGCCTTGATGTGGTTGCAAAGTATCGATTCCATCAATCTATTTGGTTTGGGATAGGGATGAATTCTGTAAGGCATGTCAGTGCTGAATTTGGATTGACCTTTGACTCCTCCAATTACAAGCATGATCATCGGTACAAATTAGCTTTCTCATTTAATCCATTCGGACCATCATACAGAGGAGAGTTTGGTGATACGTTCGAGGTGAATCTGAGTTATATGATAAATTAAGTAATGTACATTTAATGAAAAAATACTTATTAATATTTGTTCCGCTGTTTATTTGTTTAGAAATAATGGCTCAACAAGTGGTCACAGTTACGAATACAAATGATTCTGGTAGTGGATCCTTAAGAAATGCAATTGAGACGGCTATATCTTTTGGATCGGAAACGGAGATAAAATTCAATATATCTGGGGACTCACCTTACATAATCCAATTAGCGACTGAATTTGAATTAGGAATTCTTGAAGATATAAAAATTATTGGAAATTCTCAACCAGGATGGGAGTTGGGTGCTATTGTGATAGATGGCGAAAATATACCTTTTGAAGGAGTTGGTTTCCCTGCAGCAAGAAATGGATTCTACATGGGAAACAATGCAGAATTAATTGGTCTTAAAATAATCAATTTTACAGGATCTGGAATAAGAGCTAATGGTAATTGTCAAATTTCACAGAATATTATAGTTTATTGCGGGACAGAATATGGAGGGCAAGTGCAATTGAGTGATAACGTTCTTTTTTTAAATAATTATGTTGGATATGATCCCTCCTTGGACGTTTTTAATGAAAATGGATGGGCTGGATTTGGCATTAATGGAGCTTTAAGTGTTTACAATAATTGTATTGTTGATAGTTGTTACCTCTTTGCACCCCTAAACGGAGGAAACGCCTTGCAATTTAATGGGGCTGAATCTATAGAGAGTAGTATTGTTAAGAATTCGGTTGTAAACGGAAATATCCAATTTTTATCTTCAAGTAATTCATTAGAGAATAATCAGTTACTTAACTCTGAAATAATTTTACAACTAGGGGTTCACGGGCTCAATAATAATAGCTGGAGAAGAAATACATTTGATGATGTCTCATGAAATACGTTGACAGGAAATAAGTGGATAACTTTTTTCAATTTA
>JAHDHH010000060.1 GCA_020631405.1 Saprospiraceae bacterium | reverse complement strand
CCGTAGTTCAACTGGATAGAATACCAGATTTCGGCTCTGGGGGTTGGGGGTTCGAATCCTCCCGGGGTCACTAATTCAATTCTCACATTAATTACACTGTATACATTCTAATTAACAAGCTCAGAACAAAGCGCTACAAAGGTTTGACTAATAATCTTACTCGAAGATTACTTGAACATAATCAAGGCCACACAAAATATACGCGAAATGACAAATGGGAAATCGAACACAGTGAAGTCTTCAAAAATCGTTTAGAAGCACGCAAAAGAGAAAAGTATTTTAAGTCTGCTGCAGGTCGTCGGTGGATTAATAATCAATTTGGAAATTTAAATTAAATACCAGACCTGCCCGATCTGAAGATCATTCAGGCGGGCCTGCCCGATCTGAAGATCATTCAGGCGGGCCTGCCCGATCTGAAGATCATTCAGGCGGGTTTCGGCTCTGGGGGTTGGGGGTTCGAATCCTCCCGGGGTCACTAATAATTTCCACACTATTACATATGCTATTCTCTTGCTAGACTTTAAGCTTTATTCAAGCATATCTCAAACGTCCTAGAGTAACGCAAGCTTAACAATTGGTATTCAGCCTCGATTTAATTTAAAAGAAATCTCCTTATCCTTTATTAAAATATATACTGACAGCATAAATAATAACTAATTGAAATTCTTAGTTAACAAATACAACTAACGCTTTCAATACAACCTCTAAATTCCGATTTATGTGCAAACCAACTAACTGTTGTTTATACACTTCAAATAATCTAAAACACTAAAATCAGTGTTTATCACAAGAATTTAATTTTGATCCAATACAACCAAAAATAATTATGTAGACGAATTACTAATTTATATAAAGCATAAAATGCTGATTAGTAACAAATTACAGTTATGCAAATAGTACCCCCAACAAAAAGTAAAATATTTTCCAAAAAAAACTACACACATTCCTAGGGGTCAGGCGAATTTATTATTGTCCCATCTATGTAAAACCGAAAATTCCAGGAGGGGATTCCCTCTTTTCTTATACTGCTTTTAAGAAACCACCCCATTATTGAATTTTAAACAATCTAAAATGAAACGAATAGTATTCGTCTTAGCAGGCCTATGCCTAGCTTATTTTGCACAATCACAATCATGTGAAGGACCACTCTCAGTAACAATCGAGGGTTCTTCGGAAGGAACTACATTAGACGCTTCAGGTGTTGAAACTGACTCTGAATGTAATGACGCCAGTGGCGCATTATCAGGAGCTATCGATTTAACAGTTTCAGGTGGTACACCAAATTACACTTACAATTGGACTGGACCAGGTGGGTTCACTGCTTCAACTGAAGATCTTTCTGATTTAGGAGCTGGTACATATGATGTTACCATTACAGATGCTCAAAATTGTGAAATGATCTTAAGTTTTGAAATTGAAGAACCAGATCCAGTGGACATCAGTGGTCTCACGACGGACCTAGACTGTCACTCACTTAGTGGATCACCTACTGGTGCTATTGATGTAACTGCAACTGGAGGAACACCAGGATACTCTTATTCTTGGTCAGGACCTAATGGATTCACTTCAACAGATGAAGACATTTCTGACTTAGCAGCAGGAACTTATACAGTTACTGTTACTGATAGCAACAACTGTACTAATGAAGCTACTTTCGACTTGACAGAACCAGCAGCAGTAGAAATTTCTGCAGTTGAGACGAGCCTTGATTGTAACTCTGCAAACGGAGCAGCTGATGGCGAAATCAATATCACAGTTAATGGTGGAACTTCACCATATACATTTGCTTGGACAACATCAACAGGTGGTTTAGGACTTGTAGCAGATGCTGAAGATCAAACAGGATTAACAGCTGGTACTTATACAGTAGTTGTTACTGATGCAAATAACTGTACATCAGAAGCAACTTACACATTATCAGAACCAGATCCAATCGATGTTCTTGCTTCAGTAGAAAACTTATCTTGTCATGAGAATAGCGGACCTGCTGATGGTGAAATCACATTACAAGTACAAGGTGGTACACCAACTTACACTTATGCATGGACTGGACCTAACGGATTTACAGCATCAACTGCTGATATCTCTGGTTTAGAAGCTGGAACATACTCATTAACAATTACAGACTCAAACAACTGTACATTCACAGCTGATTACGATTTAACTCAACCGGAAGAAATCCTTGTTGATGGTACAATCACTGAGCCTTCTTGTAACGTAGCAAGTGGAGCATTAACTGGTGCGATTGATATCACAGCATCAGGTGGAACAGGGTCATACACTTACTCATGGGATGATGAAGCATCTTCTTCAACAGAAGACTTAGCTAACTTAGGTTCAGGATCATTTACAGTAGTAGTAACTGACCAAAATGGTTGTACAGGAACTGCAACATTCGTATTAACAGAGCCAGAAGCTGTTACTTGTTCACTTGATTCTCCAACTGATGGAGCTTGTGGAACTAACATCTTATGTAATGGTGGAACTGCTGACATCACTGTATCTGCTGAAGGTGGATCAGGAGTATACGAGTACAGTATCGACGGAGGTTCAACATGGCAGTCATCTAATGTATTCAACATGCCTGCAGGCACACATACTGTGACTGTTAGAGATGAGAATAATTGTGAGTCTACATGTGACATAACTCTTACAGAGCCAGAAGGTCTTGTAGCGGGTACTTGTGTTGAGGATGATGAATGTCAAGTTGACGCGGGTGAAATCCAAGTACAAGCAGAAGGCGGATGTGCTCCATATACTGTAACATGGACTGCAACTAATGGTGCAACATTAGACCAAGCAACTCAAACAATTGCAGCTGATGGTGGAAGTGTAACATTCACTGGTGCAACTGGTAATGAAACATATACATTCACAGTAGTTGACGCTAACGGTTGTCAAATAGGAGGATAATAGAACAAAGGTTCTTTTTATAATTCCACATGAGAATAATATTAATTTCAATATTAATAAGTATATATTCAATAGGTTCGGGGCAAGTTTGCTCCGGACCATTGAATATTACTCTTGAAGGCGCCCCTTCAGGAGTACCCATCAAAGTTGATCACAGCATTCAACACGTATTTTGCCAAGACGCTCCTGAAGGCAATATAAACTTATCTATAACAGGTGGAGCACCTCAATATAATTGCATTTGGGAATCAGGTTACAATGGAGACTACATTGACGAACTTTCCCCAGGCACTTACTGGGTAACCATTACTGATTCAAACAATTGCGAAAAATTAGTAAGCTTTAATATTCTACAACTAGACCCCCAAATTGATGATATCCATTTAGCGAGAGAATCAGTTTGTGGCAACTGCTACCTAAGTGATGGCGAAAGCACCTATCTTTATTCAGGAAGTGAATTCTTTTTAAGATTACATGACATTGAAGATGGTATAGATGTTGGTCAAATCTTTGCTTGCCTTGACCATAATGAAAAGGTTTCTGAATATTATAACTGGAAGTTACATCCCAGATCATTTACAATTGAAAAAGCAGAAGCCCCAATTAAAATTGACTTCTTTTATTTTAACGAAGAGTTCCAAACTCTCGTAGACTCGACTCAGTATAAAGACAATTTCTCATTAGCACAGAAAGAAACTAGATTACTTAGATTTAGTTTTAAAGATCAAAAACTTGTTCCAGAAGGAACAGAAGAACTAGAGGTACAGTTCTTTAAAGACGATAATATTTATTTTGCTCAAACAGTTAAACAAGAGAACACTGAAACCAAAGCAAAATATTTCCTAGCTCTTGAAAAAGAAAAAGACCTTACGCCTCCTCCAGCACCACCAACTGCAGTTGCAGATAGTTTGATTAGGTACGATTTATTAACTAATCCAGTCAGAGATTATTTAGAAATAATAGCTTCTGATCCAAATGAAAAAACTTATAGCTCGATAAGCATAATTACTCGAGATGGTCGGAAACTATATGGTCAAGTATTTAAAGATGAAATCCTCCATGGTCAAAGGATTAGTGTAGACGATTATCCACAAGGAATATACATACTACACATAGATATCATAGGTGAACAATATTCGAGGGCAATAAAATTTGTGAAATACTAAATTAAATTGAAAACCCTCCTTAAACATATAAACCTTCTCTTCCTCTTGATTGTATCTACAATCACTCATTCTGCTTTGTCTCAGAACTTACTTACAAACGGAAGTTTTGAAAACGGTTTTACAGACTGGAATGTTACCAATCCAGTTACAAACCCAACAAGTGGTGCTCAATGTGGAAGTTATGCTGCTTTCATATCAAGTGATGGAGGATTAGGTCGTCACATGTACAACATCAATGAATTATGCACTTATTCACTGACTTTTAAAGCAAGAAAAGAAGGTGGTAATGGATGGACTTGGCTTTCAATCAATGCACACGATTCAAGTTGGAATTTGCTTGAAAATGTTGGCGTAGCTATGTCATCTACAAATTGGACAGATTACACCATCGAAATTGTAGCACCTGCAAGTACTGAAATTCTCAACATTTGGGTTGGATCAGGAAATGGTGCAGATCTAAGACTTGATTGTTTCGAATTAAATGAAGTATGTGGACCAACCTGTGATACTCCAAATAACATATCCACAACAGTAGCTACTGGAACCGATGATGCAGAAGAACAAACTGATGGCACTGTTATTACTACTAGTTCAGATTTGGAATTGGTTACAGATTCTGGAAATCAAATTATAGGCATCAGATTTACAAATCTCAATATTCCCCAGGGGAATACAATCTCATCTGCAAGAATCGAATTTACCGCAGATGAAACAAATTGGGATATAACAAATTTAGACTTCTATGGTCAAGATATAGATGATGCACCAGGCTTTACTGCATCAAATAGCAATATTTCTAACAGAACCAAAACATCTGCTTCTGTAACCTGGCATAATGTGATGGCATGGGAAACTATTGGCAATAAATACAAATCGCCCGAGTTGTACCCTATTGTGCAAGAAATTGTAAACAGAACAGGTTGGGCTAGCGGAAATGACATGGCATTTATAATTGAAGGCACTGGTAAAAGAGTAGCGGTAGCTCAAAATGGTAATGCCACAAATGGACCTAAGTTAATTATCGAACATTGCACACCAGCCTTTGTCTGTCAAAACGGTATACTCGCAAATGAAAGCTTTGAATCTGGGGCATATCCATGGAATTTTGATAGTAATTCTAGCCTTACATCTGACGCATACTCTGGAGCTAATGCAGTAAGAATATTAGGAGGCGTGGGCGGATTTAACCAAGGCGTTGTCGTATCACCAGGTAGTATTCACTCGCTATCGGTCTATGCTAAAAAGAATGCCTCTGAATTAGCTAACATAGGTATAAATTACTTTGATAGTAATTGGAATCTGATATCAGGTGTGTACGAACATATTACCAGCACAGACTATGAAGTATATTATTTAACAGGAACAGCACCGCCAAATACAGCCTTTGCTGTACCGCACGGATATAAAAACAATGGACCTGGTGAAGCATTCTTCGATGATTTCTGTTTTGAACTTTGGAATCTAACCCCACCCTCTTGTACTAACAACTCCTGTGTCTTGGCTCCATCGTTCAACAATTATATATTTTCAATTGATGATGTTGGGGATCATACTTACTGGATGGATTATGACAACAGTGATATTATATTGTGCGATAACCAAGATGGCACATATACCATTGAAGGAAATATGATTAATGGTAGAGATGCAGATTGGGGTTCAAGCTACAATGCTCCTTGCGGTGCACAAGATGGCTGGTATCTTGAACTTAATTTATATGACAAACAAACTTGGGATGAATTCCAGGGCAACTATGTACTACATACAGATTGTCCTAATAGTTATCTTGATTTAGATTATTGGAATTGTGATGGCACATTAACTGGAACAGGTTGCAATGCTGGTAGAACTATTGACATACATGGGCCATCAGCGGGATATAGATTACAAATAGGACAAGGTGGAAATTCTCATAATTGTGGATGGGGTATCTCATCTTGGTTTTGGGCTTCTGAAAATGGATCGAGTGTTAATTTAGATATATATGCTAACATTGACTCAACGTGTTACGTAGACTTAATACCTGAAGAGATTTGTGCCAATGGAATAGATGATGACTTTGATGGATTTATAGATGAAGATGATGCAGAATGCATGGATTGCTGCGTCAACATGATTGAAAATGCAGGATTCGAAAATTATCCATCAAACTTTTATTTCACTTATACATTACAAGGCATTCCTACAGAACCAGTGGATGCTGGAAGCTACCTTTCTACAAATTGGATTGCTGCATCATCAGCAGGCAATAGAATGTGGCTTATTAATGACAGCAATGATCAAGTTAATAATCCAGAAGGTGACCTTTTTGCATACATTGATGGACAATACGATTGCGCGCAGTTATGTGGTGTAGCGGCTAACAATTGCAACATTTCAACATTGATGTGTGAAGCATGGGAAAATGGTGCAACATATGAACTCTGCTTTGATGCTGCAGCTTGGAATGAAACAATCACCAACTATGTCCCTGCTGGTGCTGGCACACAAAACGGCACACAAGCTATCGTAGACATAAGTCAAAGTTCTAGCACTTACCAATTAGGACTAACTACCCTACCTGCCTCTACAACTTTTACCAACCTTAACTGGGTTAATATATGTGTAACATTCACTTTTGATGCTTCAAACCCAATTGAAACAATCTATCTTTCTCAAGAAGGCAACGGAGGCGGAATGGTCGTCGACAATTTGATAATGACTAATATTTCAAATTGTGCAGAAAATATATGCGATGACAATACTGATAATGATGGAGACGGAGATATTGACTGTGCCGATTCAGACTGTCATACACCGGCCATCATTTCTTCTGTAAAACTAGATCCATACAACCCACCAAGTTATGACAATGGTAGAATAACAATAACAGCAGATGGACAAAATCTGGAATATAGCATTGACGGAGGATCTACTTATCAGACATCTAACATATTCAATAATTTACCAATTGGAAATTATAATGTAAGGGTCAGAAACAGCTCAACAAACTGTTATGTTGATTACCCTCTCAATCCAGTTGCATTACAACAACCCCCTCCTCCATCTTCTTGTGGTAATAGAATTACTACAGACCTAATAGCATTATATGATTTTGATGAAGGATCTGGAAACACGGTATATGATGTATCAGGGGTTGGTGTTCCAGTTAACCTAACTATTGATAATAATTCTAATATCAATTGGACTTCTGAAGGCTTAGATATCCAATCTGCTACAATTATCAATTCAGGCACTGCAGCATCCAAGATTTCGAACGAAATAATGTCTACGGATGCATTAACACTTGAAGTATGGGTTGATCCAGCCAATACTACTCAAACGGGTCCTTCTAGAATAATGACTTTATCTAACGATACAGGAAACAGAAACTTCACACTTGGGCAGTCAGCTACAGACTACTCATACAGATTAAGAACCTCAACTACAAATAATAATGGCACACCAGAAACTATTGCTGGTGCCGTATCAGGGTTGCAACATGTTGTTTATACTTGGGATGGGGCTTCTAGCACAGAAAAAGTATACATAGACGGTATTGAAATTTACTCTGGTTCAAAAACAGGAAGTACATCAAACTGGAACAATGCCTATCAATTTGCCTTTGGGAATGAAATAACAGAAGATAGACCTTGGCTTGGTGAAATTAAATTAGCTGCCGTTTATAAGAGAGCGCTTAATATTTCTGAGATAAGTACTAATTATTTAGAAGGTTCTGAATGTGCTCCCGAAAATCCTAATGCATGTGGCAATAGAGTCACTGATGGACTTAGAGTGATGTACGATTTCAACGAAGGGTCAGGCAACATAGTAAATGATGTTTCCGGAGTAGGATCACCTTTAAACCTTACAATAGCTAACACATCTAATACGAGCTGGGTTAGTGGAGGATTAAGATTTGACTCTGGCACTATGGCTAATTCTGGCTCAGCAGCAACTAAAGTCAACAATGCTATTATAGCATCGAATGAAATGACTTTTGAGGTATGGGCTAAACCAACGAACAATACGCAGGGAGGACCAGCTAGAATAATGTCAATTTCTGAAAACACAGCAGAAAGAAACGCTACACTGGGTCAAGAATCAATTAGTTATGCTGGAAGAACCAGAACTTCAACTGGAAACAACAATGGAACACCAGAGGTAACTGCAACACCATTAAATACCTATACTTTACAACATGTCATTTATACATGGAATGGGAATAATGGTAATGAAAAAATATACATTAATGGCACTGAACAGTATTCAGGAACAAGAACTGGAAATGCGAGTAACTGGAATTCTGCATATCAATTAATTATCGGAAATGAGTTAACCGGAGATCGTACCTGGTTAGGAGAAATTGCATTAGCTGCCGTTTACGATAAGGCCTTGAGTGCATCTGAAGTGTCTACTAACTATAATGAAGGACCAGAATGCCAAGGGTTAGAGTCACTTGAAGAAAACTGTGATGAAGGCATTACAATCGATCACTATGGAGCAAGTTGCGATTCTGGATCAGCAACTATAAACGTTCCAAACACTAGCCAAGTCAATGAAACAGTTATAGAGATAGTTTACAAAGGATGCGATCCCGGCTCCACAGTTACTGTAAGTTCTTCTGTAGGTAATATCACTTTAAATGAGGTTAATGTTTCTGGGGGTAGTTCATCGGTCTACGTTTACTCTACAACAGTTTCGGGAGGTGTAAGCAATATCACCCACAGTGCAGTTTGTGGAAATTGTAATAATAGCAACGGTTTCCAATCATTAGTAGTATATGCAGAAAGATCCTTAGATACTGGTCAAGGTCACAATACAATATTTACAAGCACCAGCGGTCATTGTTCAATTCATTCATTCGCATTACCTATACCTCAAAGTAGCGAACCTCGAGATATCAACCTAATTCTTCCATTTTCAGAATTAACTGACGATGGAAGGTACCTTACTGTAAATGCAAGTTCAAACACTGGTTCAGTATCAGGTTCACAAACAATTTACGGGCCTGACTTATCACTAGGACCTTGTTGCTTAGCTTTTGTAGAAATCACATTAAATGATGTACCAGCTAACAGTACTCAAATATTAGTGGATATTATAACTAATGGTGCTAACAACCCTGCAGGAACTGGTTCATGTGGACAATCATGGGTAATGGCAGGAACTGTATATACAGAAATAATCTGCACACCCGAAATATGTGATGACAACCTAGATAATGATGGTGATGGTGATGTAGATTGTGCCGATTCAGATTGTTATACACCGGCTATTTCTGGTGTTGTTAAATTAGATCCAAGAAATCCACCGTCTTACGACAATGGTTCAATTACTATTAATGCAACTGGTCAAAATCTCGAATACAGTATTGATGGTGGAACGACATATCAAAGTAGTAATATTTTCAACAATCTTCCTGAAGGCACATATAGTATTAGAGTTAGAAATAGTGTTACGGGATGCTACGAAGACTATGCAATAACAACATTAATTCCTCCACCACCTGAATGCTTTCCTGGAGAAATTTTTGATCCAACCATAGATTGTCCTAGTAGTGATCCTGATGTAATTGGTAGCACTTCGCCTGCCTTTGCTTATTGTAATGAAATTGGGAATTATGAATTTGATAACGGAACTGCAGAATGGGAATTCTATGCATGGGGAGGAAGTGTAGCGTCATTAAATGTAGATAACACTGGACAATTATCAGGGACTAATTCCGCATTGGTAGATATAACTACCGCTTCTGGAACTACATATAATATAGAATTAATTCATGGGGGACATACTATAGATCCAAATGAGAATTATTTTTTACAATTTGAAGCAAAAGCTGCCGCGACTAGAGACATCAGAGTCTTAGTACAATTAAGAGAAAGTCCTTGGTCTTCATATTTCTATGAGACTATAACTCTATCGAATTCACCTCAAACATTTACGTTTGAAGATATTCAACTAAATACTTCATCATCAAATATTGCAGTAAACTTTCAATTAGGAGAGGCAAGTGAAAATGTGTGGATAGATAACGTGTTTCTTGGAAGCCAAAATTGTCCTGCACTCAATATTACCTATACATGGGAGAAAAGAGAAAACAATGGATCAGGTTGGTCAAGTTGGTCTACCATTTCAGGAGCAAACTCAGAAACTTATGATCCCACAACTGTTTTAGTACCTACTCAATTTAGAAGAGTTTCAGTAATAGATATATGTGGCACAACTGAATATACCAACGTAATTGAAGTTGAACCATGCCCTGAGGTATGCAATGTAACTATTGATAATGGATGTGCAGCTTTAAACTCAAATCCAGGATTCGAAAATTCAGGTTCGGCTACTTTCTCAGATTCTTATAATGGAGTTGCAGCAGAATTATTACCAAGAAGCTCCACTGCTATCCCTGGTTGGTTTGCTGACTATTCTTGCGTAGATCCATGTCCAGAGAGCTATTGGATCAATGATACAAATAATGATGTCAATAATCCTGAAGGAGATAAGTTTGTTCTTTTAACACAGCAATCCTATTGCATGCGTGTCAGTATGAACCTCATAGCAGGCGAATGTTATGATTTAAGTGCATTTGGTGCATTATATAGTACAACCGGTTCAGCTTCAGGAGATTTAAAAATAGAATACCTAAATACAACAACATCAGAGCTGGTTGAAATTGGTTCGCAAACATTCAATTCAACTGACAACTTCAACTATTTGGATTGGGATCAATTTAGCACAACCTTCGAACCAAACGAGACTAGATCCTATAGTATCTATTTCTCATTTACAAATACAAGTGGATTTAGCGATGGAGGTTTTGCACTTGATGATTTGAGAATAGCCCCTTGTTGTACAGTTATTTGTCCTGGTGAAAACCTATCCTTTACCGCTTCAGCTACAGGCACTGTTGGAACGGTAGATTATCTATGGTCGAATGGTTCGACAAGTAATTCTATCACAGTTAGTCCAAACACAACAACCACATACACAGTCACGATTACAGACGATAATGGATGTACTGATACAGATGATATATTAGTAACAGTTGAAGATCCCGCTTCTTGCTGCACTTTAGACGCTACCATAGACAATGGATGTACTGCTTTGAATACAAATGCAGGATTCGAAAATTCTGGATCAGCAACATTCTCTGATTCGTACAATGGCATACCTGCAGAATTATTACCAAGAAGTTCTACAGCAATTCCAGGTTGGTTTGCAGATTATTCGTGTGTTGATCCATGTCCAGAAAGCTATTGGATAAATGACACAAATGACGTAGTTAATAATCCAGAAGGAGATAAATTTGTTTTGTTAACACAACAATCATACTGCATGCGTGTCAGCATGAATCTCACAGCTGGAGAATGTTATGACTTAAGTGCTTTTGGTGCCTTATACAATACAAATGGCGCAGCAACAGGAGATTTAGAAATAGAATATCTCAATACACAGACATCAGAGTTAGTCGAAATTGGATCTATTTCATTTAATGCAACTGACGACTTCAATAATTTAGATTGGCAACAGTTCAATACGACCTTTGTACCAAATGAAACTAGATCTTACACGATATATTTTTCTTTCACCAATACAAGTGGGTTTAGTAATGGTGGTTTCGCGTTAGATGATGTGAGGATCGCCCCATGCTGTACTAATGTTTGCGAAGGAGAAACACTTTCGTTTACTGTTGAAGATAATGGAGGACAAGGAACAGTTAGTTATAATTGGTCGAATGGATCATCAAGCAACTCTATAACGGTAAACCCTAGCACAACTACAACATACACTGTAACAGTAACTGACAGCGATGGCTGCGAAGACATTGACAGTATAACTGTCTACATCAATCCGATACCAACGGTAACACTTGACATTAATACTATAATTTGTGCAGATGCAGCCACAATAACGCTTACAGGCGGATCGCCTGCAGGCGGAACTTACACTGGCGTAGGAGTATCAGGTAACAATTTCGATCCATCAATTGCTGGTGTAGGCATACATATGATCACATATGATTATACAGATAATCAAGGATGTCAAGACAGTGCCATTGATTATATCGTAGTCAAAGCCTTACCAGAAGTAGAAATACCTGAGTTAACTTTCTGCGAAGGCGAAACAAATGAACTTATTGCTGAGGTTTGTGAATATTACCCTGACATAAGTGCCCAGAGACCTTTGCCAATTTGGGGATGGGGTACTCAATTTGATTTCAATGGATCTAAATTAACCGGCGATGGCTCATTGTGCTTCACTTTAGATGAGGTTATCAACCAATCTCCGCAGATGATTGGATTAAATAATAATCCTAATACAAGTTCATCTTTCGGTGACATAGAATATGCGATCTATCTTTACATACGACCTGATGCGAATAGATATCTCTTACAAATCCGTGAGAATGGTGCCTCTAAAGGCAATGTTTATGACTCTTCAGTTTCTTATGTTGGATCAGAATTTTGCATCAGAAGAACTGGAACTCTAATTGAATATTTAAAAGATGGAACCGTAGTATACACCAGCACAGTCGCATCAAACACAGATTTATATTACGATCACTCATTTCATACTGGAGGAGGCGTATGGACAGCTGGATATTCAAAAATTACAGATATTTCGTTATGCGCTCAAAGTGACAATATTGAAATGTCATATGCTTGGTCTACTGGATCAACTGATTCTTCTATTGATATAACAAGTCCAGGAGATTATACACTTAGTGTTACAGATGCAGAGGGTTGCGTAAATGAAGTCACCCAGACAATGATTCAAAATGACACTTTAGAAATCTATTGTGAAAGATATAGAGTAAGAGAAAATGACATTTGGGGTCCTTGGGTTTCATTTAATGGTAATTGCACCATTGAAATGTGCGAATTAGATGGCCTGTCAGACATTCAGTTTGACGGTGGGCCCAACTCAGATACGGGATGGGTATGGACTGATGAAGATGGCAATGTTGATTCAGAGGTAGATGAACTCGTTGTTTTCAGCAACATAGACTTGGATGATGCAGGAACATATTCTGGTGTTTATACATCACCTGAAGGATGCGTTTCTACATTATATTTTGAAGTGGTTGTATATGAAAATATAATTGCCGAGGCCGGAGATGATCAAACCATTTGCGAAGGTGAAACAGCCACATTGGTAGCCTCAGGTGGAGATACTTATTTATGGGATGATGATAATAATTCTACAACTGCATCAATCAATGTGTCTCCTTTAGCTACAAGAGAATACAAAGTAACAGTTACAAGTACAGATGGTTGTAGTGATATAGATAGTGTTGAAGTAGAAGTACTTTTCTTACCAATTGTGACAAACACCTCAGCTACTGATGCCACATGCGCTTTAACAAATGGAACAATCACATTTGAATTTAGTGATATTGCTGGTATCGATAGTCTCCAATTTTCAATTGATGGCGGGACTACATGGTCAGGTTCGGTAGCTGACAATTCTGCTAATTACATATACACTGATTTATCTTCAGGCACATACAATCTTTGGGTCCGTAGAGAAGACTCAATGTGTCCAATTAACCTAGGCGATGTAACAATCATTGATAAAGACATACCAACAGTTGACTTAGGTCCTAATCAAGAAGTTTGTCCTGGAGAAACTGCAACCTTCTCCCCTATTATCACTGGAGGACAATCACCTTTAACTTATGAATGGATTGGACCTGATGGCTACACAGCTAGTACAGGACCTATAACAGTAAGCGCAGAGGGTGGCTATGTCTTTACAGTAACAGATAACGACGGCTGTACAGCCACATCAATGGTAATTCTACAAGTCATGGACGTCGAAGGCGGAGGTATTGAATCTCCAGATATGGCTTGTCCAGAAAATGATCCTGGGGAAATCACAGAATTAGATGCTCCTTCCTATTGCAATTACATATATAATCATCAAGCAGATCAAGGGCTAAGTGGATGGTATTTTTACAATCATGCATCATTGACCACACCGGGTACAATGACACTAGACAATAACGGTGAAATATCAGGTAAAAATTCTGTATTCTTTGATATTACAGAAACTGGTGCTTCACCTTGGTATCAACAAATAATTTTCTTCAATAACGCAACAGAAGCTGGAGAAACTTACGACATTTCATTTGATGCTAAAGCCACTGGCACTAAAACATTAAGAGTTTATGTACAACAGGGTGAATCGCCATGGACGGTTTATCATACGGAAGACATAGTGATAAACACAACCGCCAATACTTATACTATAACGGCGTCACCAACTTTAAGTAATCATAATACAAGATTAACTTTTGTTCCTGGATTAGACACTGAAGATTTTTGGTTAGATAATATCGAATTTAAAAATGCGAATTGTACAGAACCCACATTTGACTACAAATGGGAATGTAGAGAAAGTGATGGTGCCGGAGGATGGACGGCTTGGACAGAAATTCCTGGTGCCACTTCGGCTACATACGACCCCCCAATTCAAAACAATCATAAACAATACAGAAGACTAGCAAGTGTGGGTTCTTGTGATGATTATTCGCCATCAAATGAAATTCAGATTGATGTATGCCCATGTGAAGTAACCAGCCAAGATGAAACAATCTGTCTCGGCGAATCTGTCACATTAACTACATCATCTGAAGGGATAGCCCCTTTTACTTATTCATGGACGCCGACCACAGGTCTGGATGATCCAACTAGTGCTGCACCCGTGGCTACACCAGCAAGCACAACCACTTATACTGTAGTAGTAACAGATAATATAGGTTGTACGAGCAGTGCAGAAACGATCGTTACTGTACATGAATTACCTCAATCAAATTTAGGTTCAACACAAAATATTTGCGAAGGTGAAACAGCAACTTTATCTGCCAATGTTTCTGGCGGATTAGCTCCTTATACGTATGTTTGGTCAACTGGCGAAACCACTGAAAGCATTTCAGTGTCTCCATCAGCATTACCATTAGAAGATGAAACTTACACTTATACGGTAGATATCACTGATGCCAATGGATGTACATCTTCAGAATCAGTGGATATTAGAGTGTATGCTTTGCCAGCTGTAACTGTCAGTCATTTACATCCAACTTGTGACGCTAATAATGGTGCAATAACTTTTTCTTTTGGAGATCATTTAACTAGAACCAATATTGAGTTTAGTTTAGACAACGGCGTTAATTACACAACTAATGTTGCCGATGATATTGGATTTACAACAATTGAAAACTTAGCTCCTGGATCATATGATTTATGGGTAAGATGGGGAAATGATCAATGCCCTGTCTTCTTAGAAACTCTTGTATTACAGGATTTTAGTGGTAATGTTGAAGTTGATCTAGGAGATGACCAGACGATATGCGAAGGGTCAACTATCACGCTAAATGCTACAACCACTGGTGGAACACCTACTTATCAATATATTTGGGATAATGGATTAGGTACAGCATCTTCAGTTGATGTCTCACCTACGGCAACCACAACATATACAGTTACAGTCACTGATTTTAATGGCTGTTCAAATACAGATGAAATAACTATCAATGTTCCTGCAACACCAACTATTTCTTTAGGGAATAGTAACATATGTACTGGCGAATCAACTACGTTAAGTCCAACAATTAATGGAGGACAAGGGACACCAACTTATCAATGGCAAATTTCAGTAAACAACACCACGTGGGAAGATATTGCTGGCGCAACAAATATGGATTATACAACAGATAATCTGATTGCTACTACTTATTATAGACTAATAGTTAATTGGACAGATATTCCATGTGTTGATGTCGCATCAAACAGTGCAATGGTTGAAGTTGAAACAGGTGCCATTATTGCCAATATTATGTCAGATGTTGACACTATTTGTCAAGGTGCTGAAGCCGTTTTAACAGTAAATGAAAACATTATAAATGGAGGTCTTATTGATCACAGTTCTTGGACAAATGGAACAGGCTCAGTTGGTCAATTTAATAGAAGTGGAAGCACAGACGAAAATCATAGAATTACTGGAACTGACCCATGGGGTAAGACTACTACAGTTTGGGAGGCTAGACCAGATGCTACTTCTAATGCAGATGGTGGATGGAACAGTGACAGAGTAGATATAGATCACACTCAACTTTATAGAGTTAGTGTATGGGTCAATAGAAAAGTATTGGGAACCAATGGTAGATTTTATCTAGGATCTAGAGGCTACGGATCAACCAACGGCTTAGTAAGAGTAACTAACGGCACAACATATACAAATCCATACTTCTGGGTATCATCTGCGACACCAAGTCAGAGTTTTAATGAAGACGAATGGGTTTTAGTCGTAGGCCACATATTTCCTAGTGACTACAATGGTAATTCTAGTCATACTGAATCAGGAAGATATACAACTAAAGATGGAAGGGTTGGAAATATTCATTATGATTTCAAATGGTTACCAGAGACAACAGAAAGTTTGCATAGAACATACTGTTACTATTCTACAGATCCAACTGTTAGGCAGCAATGGATTTACCCAAGATTTGACTTAGTAGATGGCACAGAGCCAAGCATTGATGATCTTTTAAATGGGTTCGACAATAACGATGGCCTACCATCTGGAGCTGATTGGGAGTGGCGCACAGGAAGCTGTAATGGTCCAGTCATTGGAACTGGTTCAACTATCACAGTTAACCCAAGTGTAACAACTACTTATTATGTCACTTCACAAGGAGCTTGTAATGACCCAGTCTGTGATCAAATTACAGTTCCAGTTTACAATGAGTCAGAATTTAATGCAGGTGGAGATCAAATTATCTGTATGGGAGATGTGGTAATTTTAAATGCATCTGGTGGAGTCAGTTATGTTTGGAGCCCTAGCACAGGACTTTCAGACCCTAATATTTCTAAGCCATATGCAAGCCCAACAGAAACTACCACGTATAGTGTTACTATAACAGATGAAAATGGTTGTACTGGGGCTGACGAGATGACTGTTACGGTTTATGATTGTGCTGATCCTTCGCCTTGTTTCTTCCAACATGAATTCAGTAATACAAATTACTATGGATCTGATGGAACAGAAAGTTGGTCAGACTTTGGATGGGATGAAGTTGGTGATAATAACACAGCTATCAGCGGAGACATTATGGTCAGTGGGGGTAGACTTATTATGGAACATACTGACGCAACACTACCTTCGATCCAAAGACAAGTTAATCTAAGTGGTCACTCCTCTGCCCTATTGAGTTTTAATTTTTGGGAAACAGGAAATTTAGAAAATGATGATGTCTTCCAAGTAGATGTATTTGACGGAACAGATTGGCACATAGTTCTAACATTTACTGGGTCTATTACCGGTACGCAATCTCCTCAAATTGATATTAGCGACTACATCAATACTAATACTGAGATAAGGATATCAATTGTGTCAGGATTTGATGATGATGAAGAATTAAATATTGATGATGTAAGAATAGATGTTGATTGCTTATGTGATGGAATTGCAGATGCTGGCATTGATTTAGAAATGTGCGAAGGTGATTCCATACAATTGCAAGGGACTGGAGGCGTGGAATATCTTTGGAGCCCTGACGAATCCGTTACGAATCCAACAGTATCAGACCCATTAGCATTTCCATCATTAACAACAACTTTTACTTTGACTGTAACAGATGAAAACGGCTGTACAGATACAGATGAAGTCATTGTGACAGTACATGAATCTGTAGCCGCATCCTTAAATAACATACAACAAGATCATTGCCAAGGCGGAAATGGTGAAGTAGTCATTTCTGTTACGGAAGGTATGGCCCCTTTTACTATTACATGGCAGAATTCTGAAGGGCAAGAACAAGGATCAACAACTTTAAATAATACTGGAAATTATACATTAACGGGACTAAATGGAAACACGACTTATTGCATACAAGTAACGGACAGCAATGGGTGTAATGTTGACTCCCCCTAGAAATACTTTTAATAAACACTCTTTGACATTCCTTTATGACACCATAGAATAGAATATAGAATTGTTAATATAAAAACCAAAAGGATGTTAAAGTTCACAAAAAAGATATGCTCGATCATAATGATGCTATCGATCATATCAAGTGTCTATGCGCAGGAAATCTGCGACAACGGCATAGATGACGACAACGATGGTTTAATTGATATGAATGATAATGACTGCGAATGCCAAGGCCCGGTAGCATTTACCTTGATTACTGGTAGCATTTGTAGAAGTAATCTTGTTCTTCAATTAAACGACCCAGAAGCCATTGCATATCAATGGTTCAAGGATGGAATTGCGATTCCGGACGAGAATGAGTTTGAATTAATCTTGAGAGAATCTCCAGGCGTAGAAGGCATTTATAATGTAGTTGTATTTAAGGATGGTGATTGTTTTATTAGTGAAGACTATGCACTAACCATTCCAACATACAATGTATACTTAGGAGAAGTGGCCATATGTGATGGTGACTCCTATCAATTTGGAAACTTCTCCATCTCAACTTCCGGCTTTTTTCAAAACAACAGCCCTGCAGTTGATGGATGCGACAGTATAACGAGTTTAGACATAGTCATTGAATTTCCAACAATAGACCATATTTCAGAAACGATTTGTGAAGGCACAGAATATGATTTTTATGGTGAAATTATTACCTCATCCGGTGTCTATGAAAAATTTATACCTACAGTAGATGGATGCGATAGCACAGTCGTCTTAAATCTTAATACAGTCAATGAAGTTAGAGCGACAAAAGAAGTCACTATATGCGAAGGTGAGAACTATGAGTTTGGAACAATATCTACACAAAACCCAGGAACATATGAAACATTAATTCCAAATCCAAACGGATGCGATAGTCTTTTTACTATTACTCTAGACGTGCTAAATAAAAGCTTTGCAACATTAGAAGCAGAAATTTGTGAAGGAGAAACATTTTTCTATGAATCCCTTGCTACTGAAGATGAAGGCTTACACGAGTTAGTATACACTAATCACGTAGGATGCGATAGCATTCTTCAAATCAATCTTACGATTTTAAAATCAGATATTGAGTATAGAGATGAATCAATTTGTCAAGGCGATACATTTGAATTCGAAGATATCTCAGAGACAACATCAGGAGAATACAGAACCACTTTAGTTAATAGTTTTGGATGTGACAGCACTATTGTCATAAATCTTGCTGTAGGAACAGAGGTTATAATTGACGAAACAATAGACATCTGTCAAGGGGACAATTATGATAGTTATGGGATAACAGCGGATACACAAGGATTTTACGAAAACAGAATCCCTGGTTCGCTTGGTTGCGATACTATTATAAGCATTCAACTTAATGTGCATCAACCATCTTTTTCAAATACAGATGCTGTGATCTGCGAAGGTGACATTTATGACTTCCACGGAATTTTCGCTAGCGAAAGCGATGTATACGAAGTAGTATTAGCAGATCAATTTGGTTGTGATAGTACAGTCACATTAAATTTAGAAGTTGAATCAACTCAAATAGGTGAAGCTAAAGAAACATTTTGTGAAGGCGATCTCTTTGTCTTCATGGACCTTGAAACTTATGAAGAAGGTGTATATGAAGTTAACTTAACTTCTGAAGCGGGTTGTGATAGTATTGTGAGACTAGAACTAGAGATGCTACCACTTAATAGAGAAACCAGATATATGACAATATGCGAAGGAGATCTATTTGAGTATGAAGATATTATCAGTTATGAGGACGGCATTTTTGAGACATATATCTCCAATGAAAATGGCTGCGACAGTTTGATTACCATAGAACTCAATGTTTTATCTCCAGGTGATGGATTTGAGATTCCTGATACTATTGAAGTAAAACTTGGCGAATATCTAGATATATTTCCTGTCCTTAATGATGCATCTTTAAATGCATTCATATGGTACGACCAAGACTTAAATGTGATATCTGAATCAAGAGATTTAGAACAATACTATACATTAAACAATACTTCAGTGACACTTTTTGCAATTGACAAAGGTGGATGTGAATTTCAAGAGACAGTGTATATACGTGTTGACAAAGATATCGATGTCTACATTCCAAATGTTTTCACACCAACCAGTAAAACCGACAATAATCGATTCACAATTGGTTACGCTCCTACCGTTGAAAGTATAGAAAGGGTAATTATTATGGACAGATGGGGAGAACTTATCTACGAAGCTTCAGGAATCTTTAATTTCCAAAAATATAAAGGCTGGGACGGCACATTCAAGAATGAAAAAGTACCAGACGGAGTTTACACATATATGATAGATTTTAAGATTATTGATGGCAGCACTTTGAAAAAAACCGGAACTATAACAATTCTATAAATTCTAGATTATTCTATAGGCAGGCAAGCAATTGCCTGCTCTTTAGAAATCTAGATCTCAGTTATTTCTTGTAAAGTTTACTTAGTTAGTCTTAACCTTGCTTAAACTAAAAACATAACTCAATACCAAATTGAAACTATAACAATTCTATAAATTCTCAGATTTATTCTAAAGGCAGGCAAGTAATTGTCTGTCTTTTTATTTTAATTAACTAAATAACCAACAATTCTTATTCTACCCTTTTATTTATAGCTTCTTCATTGATCATTTGAATTTTGATAAACATCAACACTTTGCTCATCAAATCTGTCTATTTACTTTATAGCTACGCTTTTCTTTCTAGTTTGTTTGGGGAGTATTTACAATCAGCCTTAGTTGGCACCACCCAGCCAGTTAATCCGAATATTTTTTGATTTATTATTCTAGAAATTCTTCAGAGGAAATCTATCTGACCCCCTTTGCTTTAAATATCTCCGCTATTAAATTACAACTTCGCCTTATTATTATAACCTATCTCGACGCACATCTATTCCTTAATTCTAGCTTATCGATCTATTACCTATTACCTATATTACCTATTACCTATTACCTTTTACCTCAGTTATCCAGATGATAGATCATTTAGCTCTATTTGATAGTAGATTCTCGGTTCATTTAAGATTTCCAAATATTTTGATCAGATTCTGGACATTCCTAAATAAGGTTTTAGAATATTATAGGCATTAAAAAAGCCCCGACTTTGAAAAGTCGAGGCTAATAATAATAAACCAAAATAATTGTCCTAATTAGAAGCAGAATCTCTAGAACGGCTTCAGTGGACTTTTACTCAAACTCAAGTAATCTTTATTACTGAGTGGTTTAAAAACTCAATATTTATCGTTTATACGATTAGTCGATCACAATCATGTGACGAGTAGCCGTATTTTCTTCTGTATCTAATTTGTAGTAAATCATTCCTGAAGCATTGATCTCTCTCTGATTGATTTTCACTTCATTATATCCTTTATTGTAATCGCCTTCAACAACTTTCAATACTTTTCCAGTAACGTCTAAGAAAGTGATTGTTGCTTTTCCATCTTTTACTAAATCAAATCCTATAACGGTTTGATCAGCAAATGGATTTGGCTCATTTTGATATAATGCAAATTGTCCAACTTCTTGTCCTCCTCTTAAGTCGATATTAACCTCTTGAAGGCTTGTACCAACATAAGCTTCGCTTCGCGTAATCTTATTACTCAATGATAACATCTCTGACAACTGACCATCATTAGTCGCTTTCAATGTAAGACTTAATAACTCACTATTGGCAATTGGTAATAATTGACCATAACTCATTGTCATCATATTGCTGTGGATGGCGATATTTTCTTTTGTTACGCCTTCACCAGTAACATCTTGAACTTCTAATCCTGTTAAGTCCATTGTAAATTGATATCCATAGATATCAGATCTATCAGATGATAATATTACCTCAACAAGTTCGCCTTCAGTAACATATTTATCTTCAAATAAAATCTCAACATTATCATTTCTTCTATCTATCTCCTGAGTATTCAATGAAGCTTGAGCGTTACCATTGACATCACCGATCTTAACACCTATGAAGTCTTCTCCACTAGCATCTGTATCTAGATCTGCAATTACCCTTGTTTGATCATACAACCATGGATTAATCGTTGTCAACTCTTGATCCGAATTCACGAACTTCCAACTTCCGCTATTAGTAAACTCATCGTTTATGCCTAAGATCAGTTTTCTAATTTCTATGAGATCCACTGCTGTGATATTATTGTCACTAGTTACATCAGCCGCTATCATTTGGTAAGGGCTTTGTAACAATTCTTGACCTAAGATATGCTTCTGAATTAAGATGATATCCAATGTACTTACACCATTTAAGTAGTCATCATTCTTCTCAC
>JAHDHH010000059.1 GCA_020631405.1 Saprospiraceae bacterium | reverse complement strand
TAAAAATCCAACTCAATAGTATCCCCAGGCTTAAGTCCAGCATCTTCATTACCTGATTCTTTTGGCTCTTCTACCTTGACTTCTGGTACTATGAATTCTGCTTTGACAAGTTTGCTATCTCTGAGTTTGTTACCCTTTGCCTTCCAGCCTTTGACATCTACGAAACTATCTGTATCAATGGATGATTCAGCATTGCTCCTTCCCTCCTTGTAGGTAAATTTCAGCTTTGTATTCCCTTCGCCTGTACTAGCGAATAACTTAGAGGAGTTGTGATCCCCGATAAAGCTAAACGCAGTCTCAGCAGTAGTCGTCTCTATTTGGAATCGCTTGACCATTGACCAGCCTTTTTCACCATCATAGTAGACTGCAGTCATGATCATATTTGGATCAAACTTACTGATGAAGTGGATGTTAGTCGGGTCATATTTCTTGACCATATCTAGAGGCCATATTTCATATGTTCCATTCTTGAGCAATTGGATGATTCTATCTCCACTATCAAATGCTCCGAGATACTTCCCTCTCTTTACCTTATTGAGTCTACCACTGACCTCATCCATCCAGATATCTACTGCTCCCAGTGAGCTAGTACCAGTCTCAATTACTGTCGTCTTTCTGATCGGATACTTAGTAACTATATTTCCTTGGCTCTTACTTCCCTTGATATCAAGATCCGCAAAGTCAAACTCTAAGATTTTCTTTTTTGCCTTACAACCAGGTGTTAGTTGTACCTGTATCTTAGCTGTCTCACCATTAGGATTAGCTGTAAAATAGTGTACCTTGGTTCCTGGAGTACCTAGTGTCATGTCATAGTCCTTGCTTCGAGTCACAGCACTAATATTGAATCGCTTAGCCCTAGTCACCCCTGTAGCTCCGTCGGTATACATTAGGTTGTAAGTAGTACGCTTGTCTCCTTTCTTCCAAATATCTACGTGGACAATATTCTTCCCAACGAAGGATTTATCCTCCACTCTGACCACTTGGCAAACACCTTTTTTAGTGAATGTAATGATGTCACTGATGTCAGAACACTCCTTGACAAACTCATCCTTCTTCAGTCCGATACCCACGAAGCCTTCTGCCCTATTGACATACAACTTAGCATTATTGGCTACTACTTTCACTGCGGCAATCTCCTCCATCTCCACTATCTGCGTCCTTCTCTCTTTTCCTTTGCCGTACTTTTCTAATAATCTATTGTAGTACGCTACTGTGAAGTCTGTCAAGTGAGCAATGTCGTACTTGACCTGCTCCAACTCATCTTCTATACTCTTGATGAGTTCGTCTGCTTTGAACTTATTGTACTTAGATATTCGCTTAATTTTAATTTCCGTCAGTCTTACGATATCATCTTCAGTGATATCTCGCATGAGCATGACTCTACCATCCCCACTTTTGACTGGGTCGGAAGGTGTAGCGACATATTTCTTAAGGCCTTCATCAATAGCCTTGAGTACTTCTTCCCATGACTCACACTCCTCTATATCTCGATAGATCCTATTCTCTATGAAGATCTTTTCAAGACTATTCATGTGCCACTTTTCCTCAAGTGCCCTCTTTTTGATGTCTAACTCCATGCCGAGAAGCTTCTTGGTATTCTCAGTACAGACCTTGAGTATCTCATCTACCGTAAGGAAGTGTGGCTTATCGCCAATGATTACACAAGCGTTAGGAGAGATAGACACTTCACAGTTAGTAAAGGCATATAGGGCATCTAAAGTCAAGTCTGGCGAAACTCCAGCATGCAATTGTAAGAGTATTTCAAGCTCTTTTGCAGTATTGTCAATGACCTTTTTGATCTTAATCTTTCCCTTGTCATTAGCCTTGAGGATAGAGTCAATGAGGGTATTTGTCGTCACACCAAATGGCAGCTCCCTGATAGCTAAAGTATTCTTATCTACTATTTCGATCTTAGCCCTCACCTTGATCTTCCCTCCTCTCTTACCTTTCTGATAATCAGCCACATCTATACTCCCACCAGTCATAAAGTCTGGGTATAGCTTAAATGGCTTGTCTCTCAAGTGAGCTATTGATGCCTTAATCAACTCTATGAAGTTGTGAGGCATAATCTTAGTCGATAATCCTACAGCGATCCCTTCTACTCCTTGTGCAAGGACTAAGGGGAACTTCATTGGCAGGTCTATTGGCTCCTTATTTCGTCCATCATATGACATTTGCCATTCGGTAGTCTGAGGGTTGAATGCTATATCAAGGGCAAACTTCGTCAACCTTGCTTCAATATACCTAGGCGCTGCTGCAGAATCACCAGTTCTATAATCTCCCCAGTTACCTTGGCAGTCTACAAGCAAGTCTTTCTGACCAAGCTTGACCAAGGCTGCTCCAATAGCTGCATCACCATGTGGGTGATACTGCATAGTATGCCCTATCAAGTTAGCTACCTTATGATATCTACCGTCATCCTTTTCTTTCATACTGAATAGGATTCTTCGCTGTACTGGCTTGAGTCCATCTACAATCGATGGTACTGCCCGTTCTAGAATTACATAGGAGGCATAGTCCAGGAAGTAATCTTGGTACATACCTTCTAGAGGCACCATTTGAATATTAGAAGAATCCGTATTGCTGTTCTTCTGTTCGTTAGACATATGAGTTTGTTTCGTTACTGAAGGTCTGAGACCTATGCAAATATATGAAGAAAACAACTAATATGAAAAGACATTGACACTTTGGATACAGTATTCAAAAAAGAGGTGGATCGCAGCTTTCAATATCCACCTCAATCAAAAACAAACTACACTTTTACAACTATTACTCCTAGGCACATTTACTACACAAATGTGTTGTTCTATCTTTGATATGCAGGACGTAGGGTCTTGGTTGCTCAACTTAATCTACTTTCTATCGATAGTTTGCTTCAGTCACTCTATTATTGCAATCTTTTTCGGCTTTTTCTAACAACATTTACCTTACTTTTCGCATTTCAATACTCTCTATTACAAACAATACAATGGCAGCAAGATTAGGCATGTTGGGGACTTTCGTTGTCCTATTTATCATACTGGAAGTGTACACTTACTTTGGGCTAAAAAGTATATTCAAATCAGATCAATCAATCAAGGTCTTTACTCTTGTGTATTTACTTCAAAGTGCCTTTGTCCTTTTTGCACTTTACCAAGTCTACTCAGGTCTAACGCAAGGTGAGGTATTTAGGTCAACCAAGGTCAACTTTATGATTGGTGTAGTCTTTACAGTCTTTGTGACCAAGTTTGTTTTTGGAGGATTGATGCTCCTCCAAGATATAGGTAGATTGTTGACTTATATAGTCCAATTCTTTTCTGACCTGATAGGCCAACAATCAGAAGATGGAGTAAGCTACCCTAGTCGAAGGAAGGTCTTAGGCACGATAGCTGCGGGAATTGCTTCTGTGCCCTTCTTCTCTATGCTCTATGGTATTACCAAAGGCAAGTACAACTATCAAGTAAAAAAAGTAAAGCTAGCCTTCAAGGACCTTCCGCCAGCGTTTGATGGGTTCAAAATAGTCCAAATCTCAGATATCCATGCAGGCAGTCTTGATAGTCAAAAAGAAGTAGAAGATGCCGTCATGTTAATCAATGGACTAGACCCAGATGCTATATGCTTCACTGGAGACTTAGTCAATGAAATGAAGGATGAGATCAACCCTTTTATAGATATATTCGCTAAGCTCAAAGCCAAGAATGGCAAATATGCTGTCTTGGGCAATCACGATTACTATGGGGTGCCTAGAGATGGCAGCCAAGACGCCTATTGGGATGACTTTTACGCCAAGTTTAAGACAATGGGGTTTGACCTGCTCAACAATGAGCATAGGACTCTCTCTAAGGATGGTGCTGAGATCACCCTTGCAGGTGTAGAGAACTGGGGAGCTGGCAGGTGGTTTCCTAAAAAAGGAGACCTCTCAAAAGCTGTTGAAGGACTTGCAGAAGAAGCCTTCACCGTCCTCATGTCACATGACCCTACACATTGGGAAGAGCATGTGACTAAGCACCAAAAGAAAATCCACTTGACCATGAGTGGGCATACCCATGGCATGCAGTTTGGACTGAACCTACCAGGATTCAAATGGAGTCCAGCTCAGTATAGATATAAGCATTGGATTGGCTTGCACGAAAACTCAGGTGAGTACCTTTATGTCAACCCAGGATTTGGGTTTCTAGGATTCCCTGGAAGAGTAGGTATCTGGCCAGAAATTACAGAAATCACACTCAAATCTGTCTAAGCTATGGACATCAATGAATTGTGGATCGGAGATGGTATCATGAGTACTAAGAGTGGTATTACTGGAACCTTTGAAGGTATGAAGGATGGCAAGGTTAGACTCAAGTCAAAAGGCAAAGTAACCCTAGTTCCTCCTAAGTACATCGTCCAATACGAAAAGAAAGAAGTCAAAACCCTCATCGATACAGTCAGTAAGAAGTATAGTGAGGAGCAATTTGTAGGCGACACAATAGACCTTCATATGGAACGCCTCAACCCTACTATGTCTAACGCCAACCCAATTCACATCCTAGAGTATCAAATACGCAAGTGTAAGTCTTTTCTCAATTACATCATTCGTAATCGAAAACTCAAAGCAGTCATTATCCACGGGATCGGCACAGGTCAATTAAAACATGAAGTGGTCAATATCTGTGGTGACTACAAAGAAATCATCCAAATCAATACTGTGAATAATGGTGGGGCTCAAGAGCTACACTTCACATATTACTAGTACTTAAAACCTACCGTGATACCAATATTAGAAATTCGCTGATCTACTGATACTAATTGGACAACATCGTTATCTAGAACCAAGTATGGTACATATCCTTCACTCTGATTTCTACTAGTGAATGAGAGGTCAAGGAAAAATGATTCTCCCCTATAGCCTAGACCACCTGAGTATGCTAGGTTCTTTTCTGATTGCAAATCATAAGGAGACTGAATAAGAGCAAGCCCACCTTTTAACCTCCAAGTCCTAGTACCAAAGTCTGCTCCTAATCTCAAGTTGACAGCATTCGTCAATTCGTTGAGTATATTGTCATTTAGCTCTCTTTCTCGTTGAGCATCTAGAGTGCTTTCACTAAACTTCTGAAAGTCAAATTGATTATTAGTATAGTCTATAAATTCAGCATCAAGATTTATGAAACCTGTGATTGATTCTGATCTTAAGACAGCTGCAGCACTCGCAGTTCCTTTCCATGGAGTAACTAACTTGTACTTAAAGCTACCCTCTGGTGATTGTTCGTCAAAGTTGAATTGCTGACCTTGTTCTGTGAAGTTGTATTCTAATGCTGTGTCATAAGTGTCTGTCAATGTAAACCAGGATGGAGACTGGATACTCAACCCTACTCTGAAGATGTCACTCAGCTTACCTTGTACACCTGCTCGAATATTGAAACCTGCACCAGTTGTTACTAAATTTTCATCGTAGGTCAACTTATTAAAGGCACCAATAAAATCCCCCTCATCGTCTTCTACATAGGTCTTGTTTTCTTCATAGGAGATGATAGGTATTCCTAGACCAAGGCCTACATTGATTGCTTCATCTACCTTTGCTCCCCAAGCAATATTGATCTCACTAAATCTTCCATACTTAATGATATCTTGACTCTTGTTCACCACTGTAGTTGGCTTGAAATCAGAGTCATAAAAGGTATCATCATTGAAGTCATAAATTGCGCCAGTGGCATAAGCAAGATATCCTTCGAATGCATCCAACTGTTCTACTGTATTACCATTTGCTACCTCTTGAAATCTCTGGGTGATTGTGCCTCTGGTTTCACCTTCATAATACATTCTCTGTCTGAAGAAGTCATTTGTATTCCACGAAATCGCAAGATTGTTAGTCTTAAATAATCTTGAGCCTCCGCCTGCCATTACCACACCAATAGATGCTACACCCAACCTAGAATTTACAGAAGATGTGTTAGCTTCAGTATCTAGCAACTGTGCCTCTGTATCTATTGAGTAGACTGTAGGGGAAATGGTAAATACTGAAGACCTATATTGGCCGAGACTTGCTGGATTGATAGTTAGCACTCCCATATCGCCTCCTACTGCACCTCCAGAACCAGCCATACCTGACAATCCTGCAGTTCCATAATTATTAAGATATGAGTACCTCACTGCCTCTGTTATATTCTGACTAAACCCTGAAACTACTGCAAAGCAGACAAGAAAGAGTATTGTATAGATGCTTTTCATAGTATGTTATTATTGATATTGTGGAAGTATTCTACTATTTAAACTATTCGATTTTAGGTAAAAAAAGGAGGGCAAAATTAAATCTTACCCTCCTATCTCTTCAAAATTCTATCCTTTTTGACTTATGGTTGTGCTTATTATTTTCCTCCTCTCCTTGAAGAAGTTGATCTGCTCGAGCTGCTCGTGCTTTTAGAGCTGCTAGACGATCTTGGAGAATATGACTTCGAGCTACTAGAAGAGCTTCTTGAGCTCCTTGATGGTGAGTAACTCTTGCTACTAGAAGTTGACCTGCTAGATCCTCTAGTCGAAGAAGATGAAGAACTTCTTGAATTAGATCTTTGATAGCTATTTGAAGACCTTGAAGATCCACTAGTGTCATAGCTCTTTCTACTTGAAGTAGAAGGTCTACTATAAGTTCTGCTTGACTTGCTGCTAGAATTAGTTCTATCATAAGTCTTAGCTCCCCTTGTTGACTGAGGTCTTTCATAAGTTCTAGAAGGTCGAGTAGCCTGATCTGACCTACTAGTACCTTTAGTAATTGGTGCTGACTGCACAGGGCTAGAGTTACCTCTATAGATATCTCTTGTTGCTCCTCTTTTAGCATTAGCTTGACCAGTTACTGGGCCATTTTCTGTTTGTAATACTCTGCCATTTGACACTCCACCACCTGAGATCACAGTTGAACTAGGATTAGAGTAGACATTTGGAGAGTTGTTGTTTTTTGGACTTTGGCTTCTTGGACTATCTTTTAGTCCAGCAGTAGAACTACTAGTAGATCCTCCGCCTCTAGAACCAAAGTGAGTACCATTACCACTATCGTAGTTAGTGCTACCATAGTTATACCCTGCATTGTTGTTCCATCCGCCATTGTTAGCATACCAACCACCTCCGTAGTTTGGTGGACAAGAGTTCCAACCATTGTTGAAATAGTTGTTGTATCCATAACCACCAACCCAGTAAGGGTTTGAATAATAGTTAGCGAATCCCCCCCAACCATAGTTTCTGTATGGGTTGTACCATCTATTGCCCCATCTATTTCCTACAAGGATAGTAATTCCTCTATTCCTGAAAGGATTGTAGTAAGCATAAGAATTGAAGAATGGATCATAAAAAGGATCAATCGCTCCAGAGTACGCATAGTATGGGTGGAAGTAGTCAAATCCACATCTGTTTACTCTGTTGAACCTTCTGATTCGGCTTGAATAGTATGAGTCATAGTCACTCAAGTACTCGTAATCGCTGTAGTCATCATAACCTCCAGCTTCGTCATAGTAAGTGTATTCAGATCCGTAGTCATTGGATACAGTCTCGGTATATACCGGTGCCTCCTCAATCGGATTGTTATACAGGTCGTCAAATTGTGCCGACATACTCACGGAGAACACCAGCAACATAAATAAAGAATAGAATTTCATAAGTCTAAAATTTTAAAGGTTTGTATTTTAGCTAGCTTGTTTTAGACGATGACAATTGTAAAAAGTAATATTATCAAAGTTTAAAATTCACTATCTATTACTTACAACACCAAATTATTACTTTTGTCCCACACAGTTAGTTAAATTCTACTTAATAATGAGTTTACCCCTAGTTAAATATTTATTAAACGGTGTTTTAGCCGTTATTACATTACTAGGATAAAAGGGAATACAGATGGCAAAAGAGATAACACCACGTGAAGAAAACTATTCACAATGGTACAATGACATAGTAAAGAAAGCAGGACTTATAGAACATAGTCCTGTAAGAGGGTGTATGATTATCAAGCCACATGGCTATGCCATATGGGAAAACATCAAGGCCCAGCTCGATAAGATGTTCAAAGAAACTGGACACGTCAACGCATATTTCCCCTTACTTATTCCTAAGTCATTTCTCAGTAAAGAAGCAGAGCATGTTGAAGGGTTTGCAAAAGAGTGTGCTGTAGTGACACATCATAGATTGATGAACAACCCTGACGGACCTGGAGTAGTTGTAGATCCAACAGCTAAATTAGAGGAAGAGCTTATTATTAGACCGACTTCAGAGACCATCATTTGGGATACTTACCGAAATTGGATTAAATCCTACAGAGACTTACCACTGTTGATAAATCAATGGGCTAATGTCATGAGGTGGGAGATGAGAACTCGTCCATTTCTGAGAACTGCAGAATTTCTCTGGCAAGAAGGTCATACAGCACATGCTACTCAAACAGAAGCAGTAGAAGAGGCAAGAAAAATGCATGAAGTCTATGCTAGATTCGCTGAAGACTATATGGCTATGCCCGTAATCAAAGGCGCTAAGTCTGACAGCGAACGATTTGCAGGTGCTGAGGATACTTATACGATAGAAGCAATGATGCAAGATGGAAAAGCTCTTCAAGCTGGGACATCTCACTTCCTTGGACAAAATTTTGCCAAAGCATTTGACGTCAAGTATCTGGATGCCAACAACAAAGAACACCTAGTGTGGGCTACATCATGGGGTGTTTCTACAAGGTTGATCGGTGCATTGATCATGACACATTCGGACGATGATGGTCTTGTCATTCCGCCGAGGCTAGCAGCTACACAGGTAGCAATAGTGCCAATACCAAAGCCTAATGAGGTCATCAATGAAGTCACTCAACAGATTATGGGTGAGCTAAGATCAGCAGGCATTTCAGTCATCTATGATGATGACAAGAAGAAAAGACCAGGATTTAAGTTCGCAGAGCATGAGATGAGAGGTATCCCTGTAAGAATAGGAATAGGGATGAGAGATCTAGAGAATAATGTGGTCGAAGTCGCTAGAAGGGATACTAAAGAAAAGACCTCTGTACCAGTAGATGGGATAGCACAATACGTAGAAAACCTCTTAGAAGAGATCCAAGCTAATTTATTCAACAAGGCAAAAGCTTTCAGGGAGGAACATTCGCATGAATGTAGTACTTATGAAGAATTCAAAGCACTCCTAGAAGGCAAAGGCGGCTTCATCTATGCTAACTGGGACGGAACACCAGAAACAGAGCTAGCTATCAAAGAAGAAACAGGAGCAACTATTAGATGTATCCCTGATGACAATAGCACTCCGACTGGACCTTGTATGTATTCAGGAAAGGAAGCTAAGTATCGAGTCTTATATGCTAAAGCCTATTAAGGCAGAATTTAAACTTTACTGCAAAGTTAGCATAAGGAAGACGTTCGTCGCCTGGTATCCACCCAACTCCAAATATTGGTGCTTCGAGTAAATCGAATCCTAACGTTCCTGTGTGGACTATTTGGCGACGACCTGCCCCTATTGACATCGCAATTTCTATGAATACCCTTTGGTCCAAGGAATTAAAAAGAGTGCCAAATTGTACAGCCGTATAATTAGCTGTGATAGTAGATTTGTATGGTAACCTCTGAAAGTGAGTACCCAAATCAAAAAAACTCTCTCGATCTGCAGATATCTTTTTGTGTACTCCTTCTATTCCCACAAAAATTCTTTCTGTCAAGTAGTACCTCGGGGTAATCATGAACTTATACCCACTCATGTCTGTCAGCAATGTGGCAAGGTAGGTAGCCTCCACTACTACACTCAATTCTCCAACCAGGTTTCTTTCGTATCCTATTTGGATTCCGAAATTTGGATTTATTATCGCCGTAGGATCTAAGTAGAGATAATGCAGTTTTCTTTTATAGTAGTCGAGCTCTAGACTATCAACGACAGTTGATTGACCAATGGCTGCGCTACAAAACAGTATTATGAAATAGGCTACAAGCCTAGTCCTTAATCTCATACAATGATAGCTTTGTGATATTGTTTATATCATTGTAGTCATACTGATGGATATTGTTATCTCCCATGACCAATAAGAGTCCATTGGCAGGAATGACATCTCTAGCTGCAAATCCAGTATCACTGTAGATCATAGTTAGGTCTGTAGGATCAGTAATATCAAAGACTCTAATGCCATTAGTGTTCTCACAAATAAAGAGGAGGTTGCCATCTATTCCGATTCCTTTTGGTTCTTCCATTTGCACAGTATTAATATTCACTGGTTCTGTAACATCAGAGATATCGAATACTCTTAACTCATTGATCTGTACCCATCTTTGGCAAGGACTGCCTGAGGCTATAGTGGTACTTAATGTGCTAAATGCATAAGATTCGTTCGCAGCGATTGGATCACATGGAAGCACATCAGGCCAGAATTCATAAGATGTTACACTTTCGAATTGCGGGATTCCTTCAGCATTTAACGAATAGATATACATCCCATCTTGAGAACCCACAAAGAGATGCTTGTCATTGAAAAACAAGGATTCTATATTCTCAGTGACAAATTGACTAGAAATAGCCTGTGGTGAACTTTCGTTCGTGATATCTAGCACATGTAAGGTATTAGTACCTAGTAGGTATAGTTTACTACCTATTGCTAGCATACGAGCATAGGAGCCAGATAAGACTTCGCCACTTGACGAACTATCAAGTGATCCATCATTTGATGAACAAGCAAGCATACCGACTGCTACTCCCAATACCAAACACAATGTTTTAATTTTATATAAACTCATGATTTGACTTCTAATCTGTTATTAATTTGTTCTACATTCTGGACTTTGCAACGTCTCTTGCACCCAGCCTACCACAAGACCTTTTGAAGGATCAACACATTCATAAAATCCATTAAAGTTTGGAGGGACTATCTGATCAAGTGCCTGATCTGCAGCGAAATAGTCTGTAATTCGATTTACCTCAGCTAGTGTATTACTAGCATATTGAAGTGTGATCATATCCCTACCAGAAATAGCATAAATCATATCATTACGTAGTGTAAAACTATTACACCCTGGGATACTGATAAATGCCACCTTGACTGGATTTAACGGATCACTATTGTCAACGACATGAATCCCACGATAAGATTCATTCAAATAGATGTAAGGAGCCTTGTAGACTATTCCACCTAGGTTCTCGTAGTCTCTTACTCCCGTCAAGGATATACTGCTTTCTTCTCCACTTGCATAGATTGGAGTCATACCTACAGCTTCTGTTACTGTCAGTTGAGGATCACAACTATTCAAGACTACTGCCAACATGGCTAAAAATCCTACTAGATATCTTTGCTTCATAATTAAGATAATTTTAACATCATTATAGCTTACGAATTAAAGTCATTTTTTCTTGGGTATATTGTCCATCTTTAGAAATATTATCTTTGAGGCATGCTATATTTATTGCTTAAGTCACTTCACATTATTGGATTTACCGCTTGGTTTTCAGGGTTGTTTTACCTAGGTAGAATATTCGTCTATCATAAAGAAAAACTAGAAGCAGGAGAAGATGGTTCTGAGTACCACCTCATGGAGGTACGAGCATATAAGATTATCTGCAATCCTGCAATGATGATTACCTGGACATGTGGCCTGGCCATGCTGGCTATGAATGGTCTTGAGTGGTTACAAGTCAATCCTTGGATGTACCCTAAGTTAGTACTCCTTGTCTTACTTACCATCCACCATGTATCAAGAAAAAAAACCATAACCCAATTAAAGGATGATGTGAGTAGCATTGACTCGTACAAGTTTAGACTACTCAATGAGGTGCCGACTATGTTTCTCTTTGCTATTGTCCTTCTTGCAGTGTTCAAAAATGGCTTGAATACATTATACGCTTTCATAGGGCTTGTAGTCCTTGGAGCTGTACTTATGATGGCAACTAAATGGTATAAAAAAGGTAGAGAATCTGGACGTTGGAGTTAGATACTCTTTGTAATCGATTGTACTATCTTAAATCCACTTAAGAATTCCTTAGCGACTACTCGCAATACTGTATATGCTGGGATAGCTAAGACCATCCCAAGTATACCTCCTAGCTTGGCACCTACTAATACGATGATAAAAATCTCTAAGGGGTGAGCCTTGACACTGCGAGAGAATATATTGGGTTGTAAGATGAAGTTATCCAGTAATTGCATAATCCCAAATACCGCAATCACCTTGCCTATTAACGGAAGCATCTCTGTATAAAATGACAATTCTAGATTTGACGAAATTGTAATCAATATGGCAAATGCAGCCCCAAACAAAGGTCCTAAGTAGGGAATTACATTCATCAAAGCAGCAAAAAAGCCAATCAATAAGGCATTCTTTACTCCAAGGATACTAAGTAACATACTGACAAAGAGGGTTATCAGCGTAATTTGAAATATCACTCCAATAAAGTACCTCACTAGCATCTTACTGCTATTATTCACAGCATCCAAGGTCTTACCTACATATTCATCTGGAACGAAGGATGTAATCATTGAATCAAACAAGCCATTTTCCTTAAGGAAGAAAAAAGAGATAAAAAAGATAGACATGATAGCTATCAAAAAATTAGAAAAGAAACCAAACACTGAACCAAACAATGCTGGTATCTGAGCAGGATTAAGATACTTCAATACGCCAGACTGTATAGTCTCGAAAAAGTCTTGGCTTGCTACCTCCTCCGTATCATGCGAATGGCTTGACTCAGGTTGTACATTGATAAGCACAGTAACTTGGGTAGTTGTAGTAGTATCACCGCCTTCCTTAAGTAGACGATCTACTTCTATCAACTCTGCTTGTATACGATCATCGACCCTGAGTTCTTCTTTAGCTGGGCTATCTATAGCTTCATCTGCGCTTTCAATAAGTCCCTTATCGACTAACCACGTATTCCAATCATTTATAGGTTCTTCTAGACTAGTAGCTAATGCATTATAATCTATCCCTGCAAGATTCCTTGCTTGCTGTACAATCGTCGGAACAAATAGCGAAATCAGTAAAACAAATAACAAGGCAAATATGGCTAGAGTAATAGTAGCTGAAAGTCCTGGTTTGAGTTTTTTATTAAAGAATCTAACAAATGGAGCTCCTACCATAGATACAATCCAAGCAATGACTACATAGGCAACTATATCACTGAAATAGTAGAGTACTCCTCCTATTAGTAATAAAGGAACTAAGGCAAGTAGGTATTTAGAACTTTGCTTCATTAGACATTAATCTATTATAAATGTAAGACTAATCTTCCGTCAAAAACTGAATATTTCGACGAAGACCAGCAAACTTTGTTCTTTTTACGGCTGATTGTTTAAATAGTGTACCAAAGACATCCGCTGTGATTTCATTCCAATCTGAAGGTGTCATATCTAATAGCTGTGGATGAGGATCAAAAGCTGGCTCATTGTGCTGACTAGAAAACCTATTCCATGGACAGACGTCTTGACAAATATCACAACCGAACATCCATCCTTCCATCTTACCTGCAAATTCTGTTGGAATAGCCTCCTTTAGTTCTATGGTCAAATAACTGATACACTTACTGCCGTCCATTACAAAACCTTCTGGACTGATGGCATCCGTGGGACAAGCATCGATGCACTTAGTACAAGTACCACAATGGTCTCTAACCTCTTCATCATATGCTAACTCGAGATCAACAATAAGCTCTGCTAAAAAGTAAAACGAGCCCACTGACTTATTGAGCAAGAGAGTATTCTTCCCTACCCAACCAAGTCCTGCCCTCTTAGCCCAGTCTCTCTCTAGCACTGGTGCCGAGTCCACAAAGCATCGACCACTTATAGCACCAAACTCATCCTCCATATCAGCAAGTAAGGCTCTCATCTTATCCTTGACGACATAGTGATAGTCTTTGCCATAAGCATACTTAGCAATCTTGTGAGTCTCAGTGACCTGCTGTTTCTCTGGAAAATAGTTATACATGAGGCAAATGACTGACTTAGCGCCTTCGACTAGCTTAGTAGGGTCTACTCTTTTGTCAAAGTGATTTTCCATATAGGACATGTTCCCATGATACCCCTGGCTCAGCCACTGTTCTAGTCGTCTCGCTTCTGGCTCCATAAATCCAGCTTTAGCAATGCCCACATGGTCAAACCCATGTAGCTTGGCTAGTGATTTTATACGCTGGGTCCTGTGTTCAATATTCAAGAATTATCTATCCTTTGGTATATCATTGGCGGCAATATATTGGGAAAACTAATGATTACAACCCTTCCTGCAATGCCTTATGAGCATCATCAAGTAGTGCCCTCACATCATCCATGTTAGCGGCTTGTGCATAGACTCTTAATACTGGTTCTGTGCCAGATGGTCTCACTAATAACCACTCGTCACCCATGAAGAATTTGAATCCATCTACATCTTCCGTAAGCGTGACTTCCCTATTGCCTATCCTTGTAATTTCACCTGAAGCACATTTGTTGATGATAGCATGCTTCTTAGCATCAGTCAGATGTAAGTCATCCCTATCAAACTTAAAGCTACCTACCTTATCGTAAAGCTCCTTAATCAGTTGCTCTAATGTCTTATTCGTCGCTGCCATGAATTCTAAGATAGTCAAGCCTATCCAGATACCATCTCTCTCAGGTATGTGCCCTTTGATAGCTAATCCTCCTGACTCTTCACCTCCGACTAGGACATCCTCAGTGATCATGATTTCAGCAATATACTTAAATCCAATTTTTGTTACCTCTACTTCAAGGCCATACATTTCCGCAAGCTTTAGCATCTTGTCAGTAACAGAGAATGTAACTACGACCTTACCTGTTAGCTTTTTATACTCAACCATGTAGTAGAGTAGCAGTAATAAGATATGATGGGAATCTACAAAGTTACCATCACTATCATAGAGTCCTATCCTATCAGCATCACCATCATTAGCCAATCCAAATGCTAATTTGAAATCATTCTTCATCAGCTCTGACATCTCTGTAAGATTCCTATGAATTGGTTCAGGTGCTTGGCCCATGAATGAAGGGTTATTGTCACAATGCAATAAGTGGGCATTTGGCAGAATCCTTGGAAGGACACGTTGACCAGCACCATACATCGCATCATATGCTATTGCTATTTCACTTTTTTCTATCAATTCCAAATCAAAATTCGCCTTGACATGGTCTACATACATTTGCTCTAGGTCTACATATTCAAGTATTCCAGCAGCTTTGAGCTCACTTACACTTTTAAGCTTGCCAAGCGGTGTATCAGGGATCAAAGCTTCTACCTCAGCTATATCCTTCGGTATCGTTGGTCCGCCATATGCTGACTTTAGTTTGTACCCATTATAACTTGGAGGGTTGTGACTTGCTGTGATGACGACTCCCATATCTGCCTTTAACTTTACACAGGCTAGCGATATCATTGGTGTGGTCACAAAATCATCCGCGAAGTATACCTTTATCCCAAAGTTGCCAAAAACACTTGCTGCTGTTTCTGCAAAGAGTCTACCAGCAAATCTAGTATCATGTCCTATAACTACAGAACTCATATTCTTTTTGGCCATCCAATGGCTTGTAGCTTCTGACACTCTTTTTACATTGTCAACTGTATATTCTTGAGCTATAATTGCTCTCCAACCGTCTGTACCAAATTTTATCTGAGTCATATTTCTTGATTTAGAGTATCAAATTTAAGATAATATTGAATAAAAGGCATTAAAACATATTATAATTTATTTTAATGTGTAAATTTGACTTCCTTACACAAACTCCAATTATGATTACAGGAAGAAGAGATAACTACAAATTAAAAGGTCTGAGATTAAGAATGGTCAAGCATTTGATGAGTCTTGGCATTGAAGATGTCAAAGTATTGCAGGCAATGCTGGAGATACCTCGTCACTATTTTGTAGAGACTGGTTTTGAGGAGTGGGCCTACAGAGACCAAGCCTTCCCTATAGCCTCTGATCAGACAATCTCTAGGCCTTATACTGTTGCTCTTCAGACTAGCCTACTCAAGTTGACTGGTCGAGAAAAAGTATTAGAGATAGGGACTGGTTCAGGATACCAGACCACCGTCCTGTCTATGCTTTCTAACAGAGTCTATACAATTGAAAGACAAGTAGTCCTATTCAAGCAAAGTAATAAGCTATTTGCTGACATGGATATTTTTAATATTAGAAATTTCCACGGAGACGGATATCAAGGCTTGGGCAAAAGAGCTCCTTTTGACAGAATCATAGTTACTGCTGGTGCAAACGATATCCCTCAGATGCTCGTCGACCAACTAGCTCCACAAGGTATCATGGTGATCCCGGTTGTCAATAATGATAAACAAGAGATGCTTGTTGTTACCAAACTTCCAAATGGCAAAACCTCTGTCAAGAAAGTTGGAGAATGCGAGTTTGTTCCTTTTTTAGAGGGTACAGTGGGTTCAGCTGACCTTGTCTAATCTGGTAAGAGCTTATCGTCGATTGGCTCCCACAATTCTATTTTATTACCATCATTATCCATTATGTGAACAAATTTGCCGTAAGGATAGGTCTCTATTTCGTCAAGGACTTCTACCCCTTCAGATTTTAATTGACTGACTAACCACTCCAAATTCTCAACCCTATAATTGATCATGAATGCTTTCTCTGAAGGCTTGAAATACTCTGTATCTTGAGTAAATGGACTCCACTGTAAGTAACCCTTATCTGTAGGTTCCTCTGATTTGTTAAAAGCAAATGTACATCCCCATTGGTCTGTATCAAATCCCAGATGCTTATTGTACCAATCCTTGGTCTTTTGAGGGTCAGTAGTTTTGAAAAATACTCCTCCAATTCCAGTAACTCTTTTATGATCCATCTCAACTTATAGATTAAATGCTTCGTTTAAAAATACAACATTTATCCACTCCTCAAAATCTCTAACTTGGTCAAAGTTGACATCACTATAATAAGATGTAACAGCAGAAAGCTTCTGAGCCACCCCATCCTTAACATGTAACTCTATTGTCACATTCCCAAAGAGTTGCTCAGCTTTCACTTGATTCTGTAATTTAATACTTGGCTTCAGATAGTATTTCATAAGTTCAGTACCAGCCTTCTTTTGATATTCTGATAGCTTAAGTACATATCCAAGTTGCTTGTGCTTCATGGCTAACTGCTTACAATAGTATTGATAGAGCATTGTAGGCGACTTAGGCAGTGGCTTGATTGCTATCCCTCTAAATCCATTCTCTCTGGTCACATAACATGATGACTCATTCAATGTCCCAGCTAATTCATCCTTCCAGCATTGCTGAACAAAGTCGCTAAACTTCGAGTAAGTATCATCTATGTTGAGATTTTCGAATTGTTCTTCTACGGATTTGTCGTCATAGACAGATCTAACAGCAGGTGGTGTTTTGCCTTCATCCGGAGTACTTCCAAATAGTCTACTTATCCAAGTCACTATCCTACTGTTCTATGAAAGGTTCCGTATTTTCTTTTAATTCATCCATACTGTCCATCATTTTGTTCCAATACTCTTTTATCTCTGGCTGAACCTTCTTGAACAAGGTCATACTCTGACTGCTAAGCGGTCTAATCATTGGATATGTTGCTGACTCTTCGAATACTTGCTCATCTATAATTCTAAAATCTTTGACCAAGCCAGTAACCATACTCATCATGATACCATAGAGCAGTGCCATCAAGACACCACCTGCTAGTTTATTTACAAAGTTAATTTTCAATGCTGTCAACAACGCTTCAATCCTATTACCTACAAACCTAATAAAGAGGAGAAATAAGAAAAATGTAAGTAATAAGCCAACAATTAGAGCCACATTGCCCTTCATATTAAAGGTAGTAACTAGTATCTCTGCTACCATTGGAGAGAGCTTCAGTGCCGCTGCAATACTAATAATCACAGAGACTATGGAAAATAGTGTCTTAATTACACCCTTATTATAACCCGAGTAAAATCCAAAAGCAATTAATAATATAATAATTATATCTAATACCATCTTTAGCAGTTATATTTGTTAATCTTATTATAAATAGCGATTCTTGAAAATTATTTATCTTTTCACTCAGTTTAGAAGATAGTTACAAAGTAACGCAATACTGTTGTGACATTAATAATTCAATTGAATCAATAATAATTCAAAAACAAGAGAGAAATTCATAAATGAGTTTCTGAGTATTCTTAAGGATACAAACTATATGAAATTATCTAAATACATACTTCCTGCTTTCTTCACCATCATTCTAAGCTTTTCTGCTTTTGCAAATGCCTTAGATACTATACCTTCTGTGTTTATGATTGGTGAGTACGAATTGGAATATGAATCTCTTGTCGTAGAATGCGAGGACATCTTGCTCAAAGTATGCGATGATTCTATGGAAGAGGCATATGAGCATTGGCTCCTAATGCTGCACGATATAGAAAAGTTTGCTGAAGAAGAACAAGTAGAAATTCGAGGAGTTAAACTTTGGGTAAATGCATTCTGGAACCCAGACGGTAGCATCAAGAATATGGTATTCTACCCTAAGCCTAATTGCAGAAACATGGATTTTAACGAACTAGGAGCCTTTTTTGACAAATTTATTGCGGAATATACTTTTACTAAAATCAACACTGATTGTTTTGCCCATTATGGAAGTGCATCATTCCCTACGCATACGGAGCTTTTCTTCAATAAGAACTAACCTCTGTTCCAGATTAACAGTCATTTAACTCCTCATCCGCAATCATTACTACCTTAAGATTGTTAAATAATTGAGTAGTAACAAGAATCTAAAGCCATGAGACAAATCTTAATCTATACCATCTTAATAGTTAGCTCTGTAGTTTCAAATAACTCTTATGCTCAAGCTCAATACAATCTTGCATCTGAATCCGATCCAGAAGCTACTGCCCTCTTAAATGAAGTCAAGAATAATGTGGATCAAAGCACAGCTTACTCACTAGAATACTCTTTAACAATTGAATACCCGGGCAGTGCTCCAGAGAGTCAAGTTGGTAAGCTATTGCAAAAAGGAGACAATTACAAAATAGTACTTGACGACCAATCCATTTATGCTTATGGAGAAACAATGTGGACACATAACATCAAGGATAATGAAGTACTTATTGATAGCAGAGAAATGTCAGATGGGCCTGCATTTTCTCCTACTCAAATGCTAGATTTTTACTCTACTGGCGACTTTGTCTATACCATTTTTAATACCTCTCCATTTAATAATGGAACACTGTATTATATTGAATTCAAGCCGTTAGACGATCTCTCAGAGTATTCAAAATTAAGGATGACAGTTCTAAAAGATAACAATACCCAGATACAAGACTTGACAATCTTTAATAAAGATGGGAGTAGGTTCAAGTTTAAAATAGAAGAATTAGAACTCAACGCTTCACTTGATGATGCTATATTTGCGTTTCAAGTCAAAGATCATCCTAATATCACAGTAGAAGACATTAGGTTATAAAAGGTAACTATGTTAACTCAAGCCAAACTGCTTTTCCTATTCTTACTGATATTCTGTAGTCACGACTACCATGTGAGCAAATGTGAAATTACATTTAACAGTGAGAAAGCTAGGTTAGAAATTTGCCAGTTTATGTTCCTTGATGACCTTGAATATGCCTTTGAACATTCAGGTTATGATACTCAACATCTTTGTACAGAACTTGAGAAAGAATCAGCAGACAGCATCCTCACAAAGTACATTGCTAACAAGATGCTCATCAAGGTTGGCTCAGATACTATATCATTAAACTTACTCGGCAAAGAAATATCAAATGATTTATCAGCTGTCAATGTATACCTCTACTCTGATTCTATCACAACTACATCAAGCTTTGATTTTGAAAGTAGTATTCTCTTAGAATTATTTGATGATCAAAATAATATGGTCTATTGGACCTCTGGCTCAGGGAAAAAGAGTTATTTTGTATTAAACAGCGATAAGACAAACATTCAATTGCCCTATGAGTAAGTTGCTCCAAGCAATCTTTATTTTCCCAATTAAGGTTTATCAGACTATACTTTCACCATTGTTACCAGACTCCTGTAGATACGAACCAAGTTGTTCTACTTATATGGTACAATCAATCAAAGAGTGGGGAGTGTTAAAAGGTATATGGCTTGGGACTAAACGCATAGTCAGGTGTAACCCATGGGGTGGATGCGGCGAAGATCCAGTACCTCAGAATCCAAATAAATAAATCATGCTAAGAAGGCCAAGAAGAAATAGAGTATCACCAACTATCAGAAAGATGGTACAAGAAACGACACTACAAGTGTCCGATTTAGTTCTGCCATTATTTTTAGTCGAAGGCACAAAGGTCGATGAACAAATTACATCCTTGCCTGTAGCAAGGAGGATGAGTCTAGATGTGATTCTTGAAGAGGTAAATACTTGCGTTAGCTTAGGACTAAAACAGTTTATTTTGTTTCCCTCAATTCCTGAAAATAGGAAAGATACAATAGCATCATATAGCTATGCAAAAGACAACTTTTATCTGACTGCGGCAAACACGATCAAGTCTAAATTCCCAGATATCTGCTTAATATCAGATGTAGCTATGGATCCATATAATTCTGATGGTCATGATGGCCTTGTAGTCGATGGAAAGATAGTAAACGACCCCACCCTCCCCATTCTAGCTAAAATGGCAGTGGCTCAAGCTGAAGCAGGTTTTGATATCATAGCACCTAGTGACATGATGGATGGGCGAGTAGAGCATATCAGGACTGCTCTAGACGAACATGGGTATGAAGATAAATTGATCCTTGCCTACACAGCTAAATATGCTAGTGCTTTCTACGGGCCTTTTAGGGATGCTCTAGATTCGGCGCCAAAAAGTGGTGACAAAAAAACCTACCAAATGAACCCAGCTAATGTAAACGAAGCTCATATAGAAGCTGAATTAGATATAGCTGAGGGAGCAGATATGATTATGGTTAAACCAGCAATGCACTATCTTGATGTGATTAATGAGTTTAAAGCTTCTTATGATATACCAATTGTCGCTTACCATGTGAGTGGAGAGTGTGCCCAGTTACTAGCGGCATCAAGACTAGGTTGGTTAGATTATGACCAAGCAATGCCAGAAGCTGTGTTGAGTATCAAAAGAGCCGGAGCAGACATTATTATCACCTATTTCGCTAAAGAATTAGCTATTAAGTTTTCTAAGGCTTAATGTTTACGGTGCATCTCTGCTAGTTCAACATACTTCGTAGCAGACAACTCCAATTGCTTTCTGACCTGAGTGACATCAATTGGCTTAATTTGTTTTGCAGGTACGCCTGCATAGAGGTAACCGCTCTCTAAAATACTTCTTGGTGATACTACCGCTCCTGCTGCTATTATGCAATCACTTTGAATCTCAGCTCCATCTAACACTATGGCTCCCATTCCGACTAGCACATAGTCATGAATAGTACACCCATGTATTATGGCTCTATGACCAACTGTTACATAATCACCTATAAATGTATCTTTTCCTCCTGTCGACCCATGAATGATACTACCATCTTGTATGTTGGTATACTCACCGATTCTTATAGAGTTGACGTCACCCCTGATTACACTTTGATACCAGATAGAACTACCCTTTTTTAGTTCTACATCACCTACTACCGTGGCATTCTCAGCGATCCAAGTATCTAAACCCAATTTTGGTGTTATGGATAAGTAATCAACAGGCATAATTAGAATAAGTGTTACTTCTTGAGAATTGGGGTGACTATATATCCTTCTTGCCTTAATAGATGGATCACACCCATCTGTCCAGCTAAATGACCAGCACCTACTGCAAAGAATACTGATTTGTCCAACATCTTTTCTTTCATTATTGGAATCCAGTTCATATTTCGATCATCTAATAGAATAGATTCGAATTCTCCAAATTCCTCTTCCTCTCCAATTGATTCTACTAGTAACTCAATGTTTTGTTCCCTATAGGCATTGATTAGCTCGTCAAGACTACCATTCTCATCATCTCCCTGAGATTTTACACCCTCTACTAGCATCTTAGCTTGTGTTTCATACGGTATAGCATCAAACACTTTAAGTTGATAATCCATCGTTTCTAAACCATCTACAGGTATCCCCTTATGATTAGCCATATCATAAAACTCCATTTCATAGGACTTCATAGCATTTTCGCTACTATCATCCTTCCCAAACATATCGATAGAGTTCATATCAAACTCTGTCATTGCGGATAGGAATAATGGCTTTATACGATTGACAAACATCATCGGCAAGCCCTTATCCTTAAAAAAATCAGAAACTAGTACATAATCTGAGTCTGATAATAAATCCTTTAGTGACAAACCATCTTTCATGAATATCTTATTCATCATTGACATCTGGGCACCTAAACTATTCATGTCATCCAGATCTATTTCAAATACTACTTCACTACAACTTTCTAGTAGTTCTTGAGTACCTGTCGGAAGAAAGTAGTCCTTAGATTCTATCATATGAATTGTACCGAAGAGATAAGAGTTAGGTAGTGACTTATCACTAGATTCTATCTTCCATAATAAAGCATTCTCTAATTTTGAATACTCTAATTCTTGCGATCCTAGCTGATTGGTTGTTATCTCGACATCCTTAGTAGTCTTACAACTAAGAAGACATAACAATGCAATACAGTAAATAAATGGAGTTATGATTTTATTCATAAGACAATGACATTATTAAAATGATACTAGTTCTAAAAGCCTTAGCACTTGAAAAAGTTTAGAAATACCCAGTAAAAGGAAAAGCCTGCTAGTTTTAGACTAGACAGGCTTTATAAAAAAGGCGGCGA
>JAHDHH010000007.1:52703-97515 GCA_020631405.1 Saprospiraceae bacterium | reverse complement strand
CCTCTTTAAGTTGATTGAGTTCGTTTGGTTGTTTTATCTATTTAGTCAAAAGACTGATTTTCTTCAGCTGACTTTTCTACTAGTTCGTGATATTCTTCAGAAGACAGACCATCCATACAGTAATCGATTGGATTGACTGCTTTCCCGTGCTTTCTCACTTCATAGTGTAAGTGTGGAGCAGTAGATGTCCCTGAGCTACCGACAGTACCGATACGCTGTCCTTTAGTGACTTTTTGCCCTGCTTTCACTTCTATGTCTGACATATGAGCATAGAGTGTCTCAAAACCAAATCCATGGTCTATGAGGACGTTGTTACCATATCCAGACTTTCTTTTTTCTACTTTCTTTACTGTTCCATTTCCAGTGGCTTGGATTGCTGTCCCTCTTGGGCAAGTAAAGTCGATCCCTTTATGAAACTTTTTCACCTTGTGTACAGGGTGGATTCTGAATCCAAATCCTGACATGTGTCTGATTTTTCTTTTGAGCTTGTCTTCTTGGATTGGCTTAATTGATGGAATGGAGACTAATTTAGACTCTCTCTCCATGGCTTTGACATACAGTGTATCTAGAGATTTTTTCTGCAGGTCAAGTTGCCTTTTCAATTTCTCAACCTTACTTAATGAAGTTTCTATTATTTCAGCGCTATTGGTATACTTAGTGATGTATCCATATTTGTCGTGGCCACCTATACCACCTTCCCATACAGCACTATCAAGAGGATTCATCCCAAAGATCATCCTATGTACCTCTGCATCTTTCAATTGAATGTTGTATAACTCAGATGATAATTCATCAAAGTTAGAAGTCAAAGCACTGTAGTGTCTTTCCATTTGACCTAACTCTTTCACTAAGAATTTTTCGCCAGGACTTTGGATGTTTCCATTGAATATTAAATATGCTACCGTAGAAATTGACGCTATAGCACAGAGTAAGAATGCATTTTTAACAAGCCTTACCCTTCTTGGACTGCCTACCTTTTCAAAGCTTAAGGTCTGCTCATTGTAAACATAAAGGTCTTTTTTCATCAGTGTTGGTTATGTACAGTTGTCACCAAGGTTGTACTTGGCGATGACTATGTCCATAGGGGTCGAACGATGGCAAATGTAAGGTTTGAAATCTATTCCACAAAATTAATTTAACATATATACATTTTTTTCATAAGTAAAATATTTGCAATTGGTATTGAATGAAGGTTGTAGACTCTAGGTGATACCAAAGAATTATAATATTTTTGCCTGTTCTAATAATTACACATAGTAATATGTATCACGTATAATTAATTGATATACAGTATGAAATCTGGCGAAATAAGAGAAAAGTTCATGGAGTTTTTTCAATCAAAGCAACACAAAGTAGTTGCTTCAGCTCCTATAGTAGTCAAGAATGATCCGACATTGATGTTTACTAATGCAGGTATGAATCAATTCAAAGATTACTTTCTTGGAAACAAAGAGCCAGATGTCAGGAGGGTAGCTGATACTCAAAAGTGCCTTCGTGTATCAGGTAAGCACAATGACCTAGAGGAAGTAGGTAGGGATTCTTACCACCATACGATGTTTGAAATGTTGGGCAATTGGTCATTCGGTGACTACTTCAAAACAGAAGCAATAGCTTGGGCATGGGAACTCCTTGTAGATGTTTACAAGATAGATCCTGATAGGTTGTATGTTTCAGTCTTTGGCGGTGATGAGCAGGAAGGACTAGCAGTTGATACAGAAGCTGTGGATATTTGGAAGGCTATAGTGCCTGAAGATAGGATTCTGCACTTTGACAAAAAGGACAACTTCTGGGAAATGGGAGATAGTGGTCCGTGTGGTCCTTGTAGTGAGATACACGTTGACTTGAGGTCAGATGAAGACAGAGCTAAGGTAGACGGTGCGACCCTTGTCAATATGGATGATCCTGAAGTCATAGAAATCTGGAATTTAGTATTTATCCAATACAACAGAAAGGCAGATGGAAGCCTCGAACAATTACCTGCTACCCACATAGATACGGGTATGGGACTTGAGAGAGTAGTGATGGCTATCCAAGGGAAGAAGACTAACTATGACACCGATATTTTCTCTCACTTCATCGCAAAGATAGAAGCGGATAGTGGGATCAAGTATACTAGCAAGTATGATGACAGTTCCAAGACTGATATAGCGATGCGAGTTATCTCAGACCATATCAGAGCAGTTGCTTTTACGATAGCAGATGGTCAGATGCCTGACAATTCGGGTGCAGGATATGTCATAAGGAGGATATTGAGAAGGGCAGTGAGGTATTATTACTCTTTGCTCAATATCAAGGAGCCCTACATGTATACGTTACTGCCTATGCTAGCAGACCAGTTTAAGGATGTTTTCCCTGAATTAAAAGCACAAGAAGACTTTGTTAAAAAGGTCATACTTGAGGAAGAGAAATCCTTCTTGAGGACATTGGAAGGAGGATTGAAGAGGATTGCAAGTATTGAAGTATCAGACAATAGACTTGATGGGAAGACTGCATTTGAGCTTTATGACACCTATGGATTTCCAATAGACTTGACTAATCTAATAGCAGAAGATAGAGGTTGGACACTTGATGAAGTAGGATTCCAAGCTGCACTTAATGAACAAAAAGCAAGATCAAGAGCCGATGCTGAAAAAAGTGTTGGTGATTGGGTGGAAGTAGTTGCTGATGCGAGTGCTACACTATTCAAGGGTTATGATGAGGATCGACTTGAAGATGTCAGAATAACCAGGTATAGAATCACCGAGGTCAAAGGAAAGCCTACCTACCAACTGGTCTTAGATGCTACACCATTCTATGCAGAAGGTGGTGGTCAAGTGGGAGATATAGGGGTGCTTAAGTCGATTAATGAGACCATACATGTCATCAATACTACTAAGGAAAATGACCTGATTATTCACCATGTCAATGCACTGCCTGAAAAGCCAACCAGTCAATGGGAAGCTGTAATTAAAGAAGATAGAAGAAGGCTGGTAGAAAATAATCATACAGCTACTCACTTACTGCATGCAGCTCTCAAAGAAGTGCTTGGTACCCATGTCAATCAAAAGGGATCACTAGTCAAGGATGACTACTTCAGGTTTGACTTCAGTCATATGGAGAAGATGTCGATAGAAGATATCAAGAGGGTAGAGGATATAGTCAATCAACGTATCCAGCAAAATATTCCTCTTCAAGAAGATAGGGCTATTCCAATTACACAGGCGCAAGAGTCAGGAGCTATGATGCTCTTTGGTGAGAAGTATGGTGACACTGTTAGGATGATTACTTTCGACAAGGACTATAGTATTGAGCTCTGTGGAGGATGCCATGTCCCAGCTACTGGTAAAATAGGCGTACTCAAGATACTTTCAGAATCTGGTATAGCTGCAGGGGTCAGAAGGATAGAAGCAATCACGGCTACTGCAGCACTTGACCACATCAATAGTGAGCTTGATCAACTAGATGAGGTGAGAAATCAATTTAAATCGAAACTGCCGATAGCAGAATCTGTATCTAAGCTTATCGATGAGAATAAGGACTTGACAAAGCAGTTGGACCAACTCAAGCTTACAGTAGCAAATGCTCAGATTGGGATACTTGCGGACAAGGCTAGAGATATTGGTGGAGTCAAAGTAGTAGCTAGCATAGCGGATGTAGATGATAGCAAAGTTGCAAAGACACTTGTTTATAATCTTGCTGAGAAGATTGGAGAATCAGTCGTCTTACTTGGAATTGTCAGCAATGGTAAGCCGCAGTTGCTTTGCCATGTGAGTCCAAGTTTGATAGCCTCAAAGCATTATAGTGCTGGAAATATTGTTAAGCAATTAGCAACCATCATCAGAGGTGGCGGTGGTGGCCAGCCTCAGTTTGCAAGTGCAGGTGGGAGTGATCCAAGTAAGTTGGAAGAAGCAATAAATGGGCTAGAAGGACTACTTTAATTTATCAAAGATATATCCTCCTTCGACTGCTCCCCATACTTGTTGGTCCAATAAGTCAAATCCTTGGTCCCAGCTAAACAATCTTGTCAGGGTAGATAGTGACGACAGAAGTGCCATAACTTGCCCCTCTAAGTGTTGACTTACAGTCCTTGGCATTGGTGCTTCCTGTGTAGGTGCCATCCGCTTGCTCCACTAGGAATACAGTGCAACCCTTTCTCTCAGACAAGATAGAAGGATCGAGGTCATCAAAGTATTCTGGTGTTTTCCACTTGCCGATATATTGGTCTGGTTCATCTAAGGTATATACCTTGCTTCCAATAGTCTTGGCATCTACTCGTTCGATTTTATAGACCCTCTGTCTGTATGGCTTGTCTGGGTTGGCAGTTACAGCTTGTTCAACATAGAGATATTTTGCTTCTGGCCTATCCTGCCATATCGGATACATTTGCAATGAAATATTAAAGTAGGTAGAATCCGCTAAAGATTGTGCTTCGCTAGTATATGAACCAATTATCATGGCTTCTAATCTTTCTATTGGGTCACTCTCATTGACCTGCAAAGATCGGGGGGTGTTGCAGCTTGAGCAGAACAATAAGATTATTAGAATAGGTAAATAATATTTCATAGGGATTTAATGGTTGCAAGTGATTGAGGTTGGACATTAATCAATTACTTTCGCAACTTCATCAATCACAATGTGTTAGAATAACCACCAAGTTAACCTTATTTGAAAAATTTATTTCGATTAAACAAGTACTTTCTCAGATACAAATGGCACCTGCTATTTGGAGTCGTGTTCGTGTTGTTGTCCAATTATTTTAAAATTAAGATACCTCAGACAATCCGAGAAGCGCTTAATTATATTTTCGAGAAAGTTGAAGAAGCAAGTGAAGATGGTGTTAGAGGAGATTTTTCCGAGTTGTTTGGAGATGAGGTGATGAAGTATGCCCTGTATGTGATTGGTGCTGCTGTAATTATGGGAGTATTCATGTACTTCATGAGGCAGACTATCATCGTGATGTCAAGATTGATAGAGTATGATTTGAGAAAGGACATCTTTACCAAGTACGAACAGCTAGATACTGCTTTCTTCAAAAAGAATAAGACTGGAGATTTGATGTCAAGAGTGGCAGAAGATGTCAGCAAGGTCAGGATGTATCTAGGGCCAGCCTTGTTATATGGGATTAACCTAGTCGGCCTTTGTGTGTTGGTGATCTATGCCATGCTTCAGGTCAATGTCAAGTTAACCTTTTACACCTTGGTGCCTTTGCCGTTTTTGTCTCTATCTATCTATTATGTGAGTAGTTTGATACACAAGAAGAGTGAGCTCATCCAGAAACAGTTGTCCACCCTTACAGCTAATGCGCAAGAGGTGTATTCAGGTATAAGAGTAGTGAAGTCATCTAGTTCGGAGTCTAGGTTTAGAGCATTTTTCAATGAAGAGTCGGAGGTGTTCAAGACTAAGTCTATGGACTTAGCAAAGGTCAATGCCTTTTTCTTTCCGCTAATGATCTTGATTATTTCCCTCAGCACATTATTGACTATCTATATCAGTGGTACATTGGTAGAGGATGGCACGATCTCTCCAGGTACGATTGCTGAGTTCGTGATTTATGTCAATTATTTGACATGGCCATTTACTTCCATTGGTTGGATTGCCTCGATTATTCAGCAGGCTGACGCTTCTCAACAAAGGATTAATGAAATCCTTGATACGGAGGTTGGTATTATAAACCAGTCTAACGAGTCATTCGATATAGCAGGCAGGATTGAGTTTGATCAAGTCTCATTTGTCTATCCAGATACTGGAGTGAAGGCTCTTGATAAGGTGAGCTTTGTCATAGAGCCTGGTCAAAAGTTAGCTATTATGGGTAAGACGGCTTCTGGTAAGAGTACGATCTGTGAATTGCTCACTAGAATGTATGACGTCACTTCAGGAGTTATCCGTATCGATGGTAAGCCTATACAATCTCTTAATATCAATGAACTAAGGCAGCAAATAGGGTATGTCACCCAGGATGTATTCTTGTTTTCAGATGACATTCACAACAATATAGCCTTTGGAGTCAATGAAGCCAGCAGAAGTGAGGTAGAAGCACTAGCTAAGGCAAGTGATGTGCATGAAGACATCTTGCAGTTTGCTGAAGGTTATGATACAATAGTAGGAGAGAGAGGTGTTACACTTTCTGGTGGTCAGAAGCAGAGAATTTCAATCTCAAGAGCCTTGCTCAAGCAACCGCAGATTATCGTATTAGATGATAGTCTCTCAGCAGTAGATACTCAGACAGAGAAAAATATTTTGGAATACCTCAGCGATAATCTTCAGGGTAAGACTTCCATAATAGTTACCCACAGGATACTTCATTATATACAGTTTGATCAAATCATCATACTGGAAGATGGTAAAATCGTAGAGCAAGGAAGTCCTGAATCCTTGCTAGCGAAGGGTAGCTTCTACTCTTCAATGGTTGAGAATCAATAGGTCTTTGCGCTTGGCGTACTTATGTTTTCAACAAAATGTTGATTCTAAAATGTGTTAAAACCGTTTGCCTTTATAAAAAATTATTAGTTTAGCTAAATATTAATCAATTTAATTCAGAGCAGTGAACGAAGACAACAGCAGATTTGAAAGCGTATATTCATCTAAAGTAAGGGCTGGGAAGAGAAGAACTTATTTTTTCGATGTTAGGCAGACTAAGGGAGGAGATTATTACATAACTCTTACTGAAAGCACTAAGAAGTTTAACGATGATGGCTACGAAAGACACAAGATCTTTTTGTACAAAGAAGACTTTAACAGATTTCAATCGAGCTTAGGAGAAGCTATAGACCATGTCAAGACTGAGCTTATGCCGGACTTTGAGTATGACCTATACGAAAAGAGACAAGCAGAGTGGGAGGCACAGCAAAAGGAGCTAGAAGAGTCAGGTGAAGGTGGAGAGACAAGCACAGGTGATGCAGAGAAGAAGTCACCAGAAGGTGGTGATGAGATGGCTTGGTAAAACAGTATAAAACTTAAGAAAATATCCAATAAAAAAAGCGACATCTGAATAAATCAAATGTCGCTTTTTTATTTTATCGTTCAGAAGACTTTACTTCTTAGCCAAGTCTTTTTACGTGTGCAGATAAGCTACTCTTTAAGTTAGATGCTTTGTTCTTATGCCAAACATTCTTCTTTGCAAGCTTATCAATCATGCTTACAACTTTTGGATAAAACTCAGCAGCTTCCTTTCCATCTTCCATTTCTCTCAGCTTGTTAATTGCAGTTCTAGCACTTTTTTTGTAGTACCTGTTCTGAATTCTTTTCTTAGCATCTTGTCTGATTCTCTTTTTTGCAGAAGCGTGATGTGCCATTTTTCTATTATTTTATTTGGAGTGCAAAAGTAAATTAAATTTCAGTATAAACACTTATTAAGTGGCTATAAATGTACATTAGACTAAGATTTTTATCAAAAACCAATAATATTCTAAAAATATAAGGTTAAACATTCACTTTTCTACTCAAAGTGCATGTATACGAATTGGTGAAGTTATACATTTGTCATTGTTTTAATAGAATCCCGAAATTTAGAAAAGAACATACTCTTTTTATCTATGAATAATCTATCCTATATTTTCAATGCTGAACCAGCATATATCGATTCAATATATACCCAATACGTCAATGACCCAGAATCAGTTGACACTAATTGGAGACTCTTTTTCGAAGGTTTTGAATTCAATACAGGCAATGGGCACGCAGCTAATGGCAGTCTAAGTGAGAGTGTTGGTAATGTCAAAGAATTCGGTGTGATGGGAATCATCAATGGATTCAGAAGGAGGGGTCACTTACTCTCAACTACCAATCCAGTAAGAAAGAGAAAGGATAGAAAGCCTAGTCTTGACCTTGCTGATTTTGGGTTGACAGAGGCTGATCTTAAGACTCAGTTTCTAGCAGGCAAAGAGATTGGATTGGAGAATGGAAGTCTTGAATCAATAATTGAAAAATTGACTAAAATCTACTGTGGCAATATCGGCTTCGAATATGCTCACATAGAATCTCGAGAAAAGAGAAGGTGGTTGAGAGCAAAGATAGAAGAAAGGGCTCTTGCAGGAGGTTATGGTCTGGATATCGCTAAGAAGAAAAGAATTCTGGAGAAGCTCAATGGTGCATCCATCTTTGAGAAGTTTCTTCATACTAAGTATATAGGACAGAAGAGATTTAGTTTAGAAGGAGGGGAGAGTACTATCCCAGCCCTTGATGCAATCATAGAGCAGGCTTCGGGACTAGGAGTCGAAGAGATCATCATAGGAATGGCACATCGAGGTAGACTCAATGTCCTAGCCAATGTCATGGGAAAGACCTATGAGCAGATATTTTCTGAATTTGAAGGTACAGCCGTGCCAGAGCAAAGTTTTGGAGACGGAGATGTGAAGTACCACCTTGGATTCGAATCGCAAGTGAAGACTGGGGCAGGCAAAACAGTACAGCTCAAGTTAGCACCAAATCCATCACACCTAGAGGCAGTTAATCCAGTAGTTGAGGGGTTCTCTAGAGCGAAAGCTGATATCCTTTACGGAAGCGACTATGATAAAATATTGCCAATACTCATCCATGGAGATGCAGCTATAGCTGGGCAGGGGATAGTGTATGAGGTAGTTCAGATGAGCCAACTAGAAGGCTATTATACTGGTGGAACTATGCACTTTGTCATCAATAATCAAATTGGATTTACAACGGACTTCGATGATGCTAGATCAAGCAACTACTGTACAGGTGTTGCCTCGCTAGTACAAGCTCCAGTATTTCATGTTAATGGTGATGATCCTGAAGCAGTCGTGTTTGCTGTAGAGTTGGCGACACAGTACAGACAAGAATTTAACAATGATGTCTTTATAGACATGGTATGCTACAGAAAGCATGGTCACAACGAAGGAGATGATCCTAAGTTTACCCAGCCATATCTTTATGACCTCATTGGAAAGCACTTAAACCCGAGAGAGACTTATATTAATAAGTTGTCTTCAAGAGGAGATATCCAGAAGGATCTTTCCGAAAAACTCGAACAGGAGTTTTGGGGAGTGTTGCAAGATAGGCTTAACCAAGTCAAAGAGAAAGCGACTAAATACGAGTACCAACAACCTGAAAAAGCTTGGAGAAAGCTAAAGTTCACTACTGATGTCAAGGATGCAAAGGAGAGTCCAGTAACAGGGATAGCAAAAACAAAGTTGGATAAGATATTCAAGCATTTACAGAAGTATCCAGAAGGCCTAACCCCACTGTCTAAGGTAGATAGGTTGCAGAAAGGAAAACAAAAATTCCTAGATAATAATACTATAGATTGGGCATTGGCCGAATTAGCAGCATACTCGTCTATCTTACTCGAAGGAAACGACGTCAGGATGAGTGGACAGGATGTCAAGAGAGGGACATTCTCACACAGACATGCGATATTTAATGATGCTAAGACATTCGAGCAGTACAATAGGCTGGATGGAATGGATGCCAAGCAAGGGAAGTTTAGAATATTCAACTCACTCTTGTCAGAATTTGCTGTGTTAGGGTTTGAGTACGGCTATTCTCTAGCTAACCCTGATACTCTGGTACTGTGGGAAGCTCAGTTTGGAGACTTTTATAATGGTGCTCAAACGGTAGTAGATCAATTTGTCAGTGCTGGAGAAAGTAAGTGGCAAAGGATGAGTGGGTTAGTAATGCTGCTTCCACATGGTAATGAAGGTCAAGGTCCAGAGCACTCTAGTGCAAGGTTGGAGAGATTCTTACAGATGTGTGCTGACTTCAATATGACAGTCGCGAATATCACGACTTCAGCGAATATTTTCCATGCACTAAGAAGGCAAGTTAAGAGAGATTATAGAAAACCACTAGTAGTGATGTCACCTAAGTCTATGCTTAGACATCCACTTTGTGTATCTCCAAGAGAGGACTTTATCGGTAAGACGAAGTTTCAAGAATTTATTGTAGATACAGAGGTAAGCGCAAAAGATGCTAAGAGACATATCCTATGCACAGGAAAGGTTTATTACGACTTACTCAAGTACAGAAATGATCACCCAGAGCTGAAGCATGTTGCTATTTCTAGATTAGAACAACTCTATCCATATCCAGCAGAGCAAGTAGAAGCGGCTATGAAGAGCTACAAAGTTCCTACAGTATGGGTTCAAGAAGAGAATAGAAATATGGGAGCATGGCAGTATTTGTTGAGATACTGGAGAAATACTGATATAGATGTAGTGAGCAGAGGATATGGAGCATCGCCTTCAACCGGCTTTAAGAAAATCCACGATGCTCAGCAAGAGCAATTGATGAAGGATGCCTTTGGGGTGTAAGTAAAAATAAAAAAGTAAATATCAATATAAAGGGGAGGTGGATAACTTCCCCTTTGTTGTTTTCTAGAGGTTAGATAATATTATTCTTGGTTAAGGTTTTTAGCATAGTATTACCGATTCCCGTAATAATAGACAATTGAAAATCCAAAGCTAGTAAAGCGTTCTTTGGTGTCAGTAACATTATTCAAGCCAAGATCTTCTTCGAACTCTGCTAGTCCAAGGTGTTTAAGTGGGTAAGTGTAAAATGGTACTAAGGCAATCGGAGTAGAAGCATCTGGCGACAAGACAAACATCAACTTAGCTTGGATGAAGTATTGTTGTTGCTGTTCATTGAAAAGATCTATTCTGACGTTAGATCCATTAATATATCGCCTAATTCTCAAGTTACGCCTACCTATCCCTAGTCCAAAGACAATGTTCTCATTAATTATGGATTCAATATTGATCGATAGAGCATTGATATTATAGAAGTATTCTTTCTCGAACAATGTCAATGTATTCGGGTCTTCGCCATTTCCTGTTCTCTTTCGTAATACATTCTCCCAAGTGAAATCCAGTGCCATGCTTGAGAACTGATATCTTGCACCTACTTGGAGACCATTCAAAAAATGAAGATCCGACATTGGATTTTGTAGTCTAGCTTGTTCTTGAGTATTGAATTCTGCAATGATTCCATTGTGATTGCTAGCTGGAGTATAGAGAGATGTGAAGCCAGCTTTGATATTGAGTTGGGCAGAAGCTATATGGCAGAGTAGGGTGAATATTAGCGAGAGTATGACTTGATGTATCGTGTTGCTATGCATAACCTTACAAATGTAGAGCAAAATCTAATACTAGCCTTCATCTAAGCCAATCGTGTTTTTGTCTGACCTCCTAGAAAACTGCTTCATGAGTGGAATCGATATGTAAAACTGAGATCCGACGTCTTCCTTACTTTCAAAGTAGAGAGAACCATTGAATGCTTCAACCATATTCGCGGATATCGCCAGCCCTAGGCCACTACCTGATGACTTAGTGGTGAAGTTGGGTGTGAAGATTTTCTTCTTCTTATCTTCAGAGATTCCTACACCGTTGTCAGTGACTCTTATGATTGCATTATCATCTTCCTGGTACAATGCGATTTCTATAACTCCTTTTCTGTCGTTTGGAATAGCTTGAATAGCATTCTTGACAATGTTATTGAGTATGCTTACCAAATGATTTTTATCAGCAAATACGACTAAGTCTTCTATTGGCTCTGATAGTCGAATGTCCATATCATCTCTCTTTCGGAAGAGGTCATGATTAGTCTCTACGACTTCATTTAGTATGACCTTTTCATTGCTTGCTTGAGGCATCTTGCCAAAATTTGAAAAAGCACTTGCAATTTCAGCAAGATTGTCTATTTGTTCGATAAGCGTATTTGAAATCCTCCTGACCAAGGGTAGAGCTTGACTAGGGTCTTGTCCAACTGCTCGTTCGAGGTATTGAATGCTGAGCTTCATTGGCGTCAATGGATTTTTGATTTCATGGGCTACATTTCGTGCCATTTCCTTCCACGCCACATCTCGCTCAGTCCTTGCGATAAGCTTGGCACTGTCTTCTAGCTCATTAATCATGACATTGTAGTTCTTAATGAGTTTGCCTATTTCATCATCGGCCTTCCAATTGACTGGATTGTTTTTTCTATTGAGTTTGATCTGGGTCATCCTAGTCGCTAGTGTTTCTAGAGGCTCCGTGATAGATTTAGCAATTGCCAGTGCTACAGCTCCCGCTATTAGGAATAGGAAGACATAGACATTGAGTAAAGTTCCTAGATAGTCAATCACTCCTAGCTCACTATCAATGTGTTTTGATTGATTGAGGCTGGCGTACATGACTGGATTTTTACCATTTTTGATGATTGGTATGTAACTAGACTCTTGAGTCTTGCTTGTAATTGTAAAGGCATTAGAGCTTTCGTAGTGCTTGAAGTAGTAGTAGGCAAGGTAGGGCATAAACTCTTCAGAACCTTGTTTGACATTCTTCCCTAGAGTATCGAATAGCTCAATGCTAGACTTATGGATTGTCTCTAGCTCAGGCCGGATATTCTCGAGTAAGTACGGTGCCTTGTCAGCATTGTCTGTGTCTCTTAGGTGCCAGTACATGTTGTTAGTCACAGTGACTATCCTGTTTTGAATTTCGCTATCTCTGTTTTTTGCTATTTGGTTTTGTAAGTATATACTTGTGATAGAGGCAATCGCTATGAAGGAAAAGATCACCATACCAACTATGATGATTTGTATCCTTGTACTTAGGCTTGTCTCACTAGTAAATTGCAATGGTAAGAAGTCTGGTAAAAACTTCATGGCACTATTCATCACCATAATGACTATGATAAGTATTGTCAATAGACAAAAGAAAAATGAGAATAGTGTGATTGGTTTTAATATGCTTAAGATTGGCTTTTCAGAAATCAGTAGGGTATCGGCATAGGGTTGGTACTTTAAAATGATACTCCGTTCTGATACAATACTACTTGTCTCACTGGACTGTATCTCCAAAATTCGATCTTCAGTTAGCTTGAGGTCATTTCTAAGTAATTTTCCATTTCTGGTAATAGTGATTGGGATAGCTAGGTCGTCATTGGAAATGTATTTCTTATAGGCTACTTTGTGATTAATAGTATCAAGGTCCTTGATAAAAATACTAGATGCAATATATTGGTTATTCACTGGGTCAAATTGCCAGTCTTTATCAATGTTACGATATTGCGTATCATCTATTCCTATATCAACGAGGCCAGTACTTGTGTAGATGTTAGTCTGTTGTTGAGTCGTGCCAATAAGGTCAATGACTATGTCTTGATTATTTCCAAAAGTACTCTCTATCATGTCTTGAGCACTGATGACACCAAGTCTAGGATGTGTTTTGATTTTAGCAATCAATGTTTCGTTGTGTGTCTCATGCAATGCCTTGATCTCACCAAATGCCTGTTGGTCAAATGAGTGATAGTAAGCACTTAACAACAACTGTTTCTGGCTTAAATCTTTTTGATAGTCAAAACCGAAGAGCAGGATCGATAAAAATCCAGAGATAACCACAAGCCATAAGATCAACCATGTAATATTCTTAGCACCTATGTCATAGTACAAGTCACTGAGTATTAAATAGACAAGTATGAACAAAGGTAGTACCCAGATTGGTTGGATATGTGCATATATGGCTCCTACGACCATCAGCACAGCAGCAATGCTAAAGTAGCAAGAATACTTATAGAGGCTGCTCATAGTATTTGTAGCCTGGACTAATAGTTGGGTCCTAAGAAAAATCAATAAAGTCCATGATACTATGCAAACAAGGCTAAGACCTTCTAGCAATGATAAGGATGACAGCTCATTGAAATTAATGTTGATAGCTGGAGAATCTATAAACTGATGGAGCGATAAAATGACAGCAACAAATAAGAAAATTGTGCTGATTACATGAGACGCTAGACCAAACTTACTTTCTTGATTGGTTAATTTGAGGTCTTTGACATAGTATGCAAACAAAGCAATAGTCAGCATCATTAAATCCACAAGAGATGGTGTCCATTGTGTAAGTTCTAAGGAAACATCATGATAGAGTGATGTTTGATAAAAGAACAACCTATTACATGTAGTATATAGGATGTAGGCAAGAGGAATCCCAATAAAACTAGCAATGTGTCTGCTCTTTGACAAAGCTTTGATACAAAGACAGAACGAACAAAAGAATAATGCTGAAATGATCCATTGTATCCAAGGCTTACGTTTCGCTTTGTGGTATTCTAATGAGTGAGCTCGGACATTGCCATGCAGGATGATGTCTTCGCTTGAAAGCGCTGATCTGTAGCTCCCACTTAGTCCAGTAATGCTTGCAACCTCATCCAGACCTAAGTTCCATCCAATGGTAAGACTCTTGCCTCCTGGTAGTCCTTTGCTCCTGATGAGGTCGGATTCTGAGACATTGCCATGCCATGTGATAAGCTCACCACTTGCTTGCTCATACTTGAAAGACAGCCTAGAGTTAAGCTGGGCTAAGCTCTGCTCAACAAGGTTTAGATTGTCACTTTGGTGAATTTTTGAGATTGAATTAATCGTTTTGATCAGGCTACGTTCGTCCTGTTGCAACTGCAGTTCAAGGAGTTGGTTGTCCTCAGCTATTTGCTTAGGATAGAAAAGCATTGTTGAAGTGCCAAAGGCAATCAACAACAGAATTCCAGCAATGATATAGTTTGATGTCTGCTTCAAAATGATTTAAGGCTATAAAAATAAGCATTTTACGCATTAAAATATAATTTAATATAATCTTCGTGCAGAGACCGATGTCCTTATGGATTTGGTGTGGGATAAATTATTTTTTGCAGGGCATGTAACTTTTTGAAATCCAGCCACGTATTAACAGCATATCAAGACAACGAAAAGACAATAAGTGCTGACAGTTCAAGAATATAATACCATCGTAAAACTTTACTCTGACAACCTCTATAGGTATTCAGTGAAGAGTATAAGCGACTCAGAAGCTGCTAAAGATGTAGTGCAGAATGTATTCTTGAAACTCTGGCAACGTAGGGACAAAGTGGAGGTAGAGAAGTGCAAGGGACTACTCTTTAAAATGGCACATCAAACTATCATAGACACCTATAGAAGTAATAAAGCAAGAACAGAAAGAGAAGCCATACCAGTGAACACAAGAAGTAACAATACGACAGGATTTGAGACCAGGGAGTTGCTTGATATTGCCTTTAAGCAATTGTCAGAAAAGTACAAATCGATACTGCTATTGAGAGATTATGAAGGGTATGCTTATGAAGAAATTGCAGGTATGCTTGATATGACACTTGCTAATGTGAAGGTCAATATCTTCAGAGCAAGAAAGCAGATGCAATCGATATTACATGAACTTGAAAACGAAGTAGCATAATGAAACAAGTAACAATAACTCTAGACAATTACGAAGAGTATATCATTGACTTTGTCGAACATACTTTGTCTGAAGAGCTAAATGATGAAATGATTTCATTTTTAAATCTTAATCCAGCGGTAGCTGAAGAAGTCATGAGCTTTAGGAATATCAAGTTGGTACCTGATATGTCAGTCGAGTACCCAGATACCACTGACCTGTTACTAGAAGAACCAAGCAAGACTATTGTAATGTGGAAGAAGTTAATGGCTGTTGCTTGTATTGGATTGTTAATGGTTGGAGGCCTATGGTATGGTGGGTCACAATCCCAGAAGGGTAAGTCATTAGAAGTGGTGGAACATACAATCAAAAGTAAAATAGATAAAGCAGTGATAAGAGTAGAGGGCGATGAGGCCATAAATCAAGAAGCTATTGCCAATGCAGTGGGTGTAGCTGATGAGGTACACCAGGCAAATAGCCTCGGTCAAGGGCAACGTCAATTGATCGTACAGTCGTCAACAATTGTTGAAAAGATTGAGACTCCCTCACAAGTCAAGCAGGGCTCTTCCAATGCTCAAAGAGATGCAGAGACTTATGGACCACAACTGCCTCGAGCAATTGAAACTAGACAAGTATTAGCTCCAAGGGTTGTGGTGAGTTCGGGAGAAGAATTGCGAGATAAAGTGGGAAACAGTCTAGTATTGGATCATGTCGAGTTCTTACCTAGTTTGGGTGTGAAAGGTATTGACCAATTGGCCGAAGAGCCAGGATATGATATCGTTTTCACGGTGGTAATCCCTAAGAAAGACGAAAAATTAAATATTATAAAAAGTAAGTTAACCGGTTCATTTGCTTTCGCAAATACAAGTATGGCATTTTTGCCAACATTCATTAATAGTAAAAAAGAAACATTAAACAATTAAAACAAGATCCATGAAAACATTAGCATATATCACGGTAATACTATTTGGGCTTATGTCAAGCTCAGCCATAGGTCAGACAAGGGTGCTCCAAAACGAAGATGGTGTCATTGTCTCAGACAAGGATACAGTCGTAATCAAGATTGACAATGATGAAGAGGTCAAAGTATCTAAGAAAAATAAGAAGAACAAATTTAGAGTAGGACTTCTAGATTTAGGTGTATCATCTTACTTGCATAATGAAAGCCTGAATCACGATGATATACCAGGATGGCAACTTAGATACCCCAATTCTCATAATTGGAATCTACACATATTTAGACATAGAGTAAACCTGCTGGCTGAGTCACTCTTTTTTGAATACGGTGTTTCCACAAATTTCAGAAGGTTTAGTTTCGAGAACGATGTTGTGCTACTCACTGAAGGTCACAACTCAATCATCCCAGTTGAATCTGAAGAAAACTTTAAGAAGTCAAAGTTTAGAACTACCTACTTAGAGGCTCCGATCATGATTACGTTAAACCCGAAGGGTAAAAAATTCACACTCTCAGTCGGTGGTTATGCAGGGATGCGAATAGGAAGTAGTCAGAAGATCAAGAGCAAAGAAGAAGGAAAAACTATTGCAAGAGGTGACTTTTCATTAAGAGACTTTACTAGTGGAGGAATAGTTAGACTAGGATTTGGGCCAGTTGATTTTTACTGCCAAGTTGCTGCAGAGTCTATGTTCAATGACGGAATTGACCCTGAGCTAGTGCCAATCACATTTGGTATTTCATTAATCAATTTCTAAAAAAGGGATTTCAGTCTTTTCGTATAAACATTGCCGCCTAGATGAATAGTCTAGGCGGTCTTATTTTTTAGAGTAATTTTGTGGCTTGCATGGGAATCTATCGCTGCGACCAATGGGTCGGAGAGGAAAGTCCGGACAACGTAGGGTACCACGCTATCTAACGGATAGGCTCTTCAATGGTAAAAGATTGAAGGGACAGAAAGTGTCACAGAAAGCTATACCGCCTTGATCTTGATCAAGGTAAGGGTGAAAACGTGAGGTAAGAGCTCACGCAGTCAATAGGCGACTATTGATTGGGATAAACCTCGTGGGTTGAAATGTCAAGTAAATCTTGCACTACACTTTACCCGAGTGTGAACTTAGTTTAGGCTAAGCAAGGCAAGAAGGGTAGGCAGCTAGAGCCAAAGAGTGATCCTTGGCCTAGATAAATGATAGATTGCAAAACAGAATCCGGCTTATCCCATGCTTTATTTATTTACTTTATTGCTATTTCATTAACTTGCAATAGTTAACAATAAATGAAGTCCAATATGGAGCTAAATGCAATACTAATAGATGACGAACTCGATTGTCTTAGTGTATTAGACATTGAGCTTAAGCGACACTGTCCGGCAATCCATGTAGTCGATCGATGTAACTCCGCGAAGGCTGGTTTGATTGCAATTAAAAAACATAAGCCGGATCTCATATTCTTAGACATTAATATGCCACATATCACTGGATTGGAGCTCATAGAAATGATTCCAGATGGTGACTATCAAGTCATATTTACTACGGCCTATGACAATTATGCAGTCAGGGCATTTAAGACATGTGCAGTGGACTACTTACTCAAGCCTATCAAGAAAGATGAGCTGAAATCAGCAGTGGACAGTGTTATTAGAAACAAAAGCATCAAATTTCAGAATAATCTAGAATTTGTAGCGCATCAAGTTGATGCGACTAAAAGAAACTCAGTCAAGAAGATCATCTTACCAAGTCTAGAAGGTTATATATTCTTACAATTACAAGAGATCGTTGCCTGTGAATCCGACGAGAACTATACAAGGGTCTATACTCAAGATGGAGAAAAAGTATTTATCAAAAAGCCTCTCAAATTCTTAGAAGAAATACTTTGTGAGGGAGATTTCATGAGGATTCACAAAAGCTATATTGTAAACTTAAATAAGATCAAGAAGTATGTCAAGGTAGATGGAGGCTATGTCATTATGGACAATGACCTCAAGATTAATATTTCTAGAATAAAGAAAGATGAGTTTACCGAGTATGTGGAGAATTACTAGAGTATTGCTACTGATGGTCTGTTGCAATCTTCTGGTTGCAGGAGGTAGCGATAGTTGGGCTTCTATCTCGATGTCAAATGACGAGGGTGATTATAAAGTCCAAATTACCGATGATAAAGGGGAAAGGGTGGCGAATGTACCATTCTTGATAGAAAGAGATTGTTTGCCTTGCATATACACAGTTCAATTTCGCAAAACATCCAAAGACAGAGGCACATACAATGCCTACACAATTTCTGGAGTCGATTCTTTGAGCCTATGGGGAGAGCCTTCGTTATATTCTGGACTCACTCGCAGAACTGACAGGCAGGGTTATTTTTTGGAAATGGAGGGCAAGTCCAACCTGACTTTGCAGTTAGTGATTCATGCTCAAGGAGGCAGTTTGTTCCAAATGCAACAAGTCTCTTTTGAGCAGGTGTACACACACCTCAACAAGACGAATCGAATTGCATTATCAATAATGGCCCACCTCGACCAGCTCATGGTTGGGTTCTTATTAATGTTTTTGCTACTTAATTTGGTGTCCTATCGGATTACTAGGAGCAGAGATTACTTGTTTTACAGTTGTTATATTTTGACTCTCTGTGTCTACTATGCGGTAAGACAAGAGTATTGTTTTTTCAATGATTTGTTCAATCTTTTTCAGGAGGCACACTTCATTAGTTCTCTGTATATCAGCCGAGTCCTGATGCCGATCATCTTTTTGTTTTACTTCTTATTTATCAATAGTTTCTTTCAAACATTTGATGAGGCAGCATTTCTAGAGAAGGGTACTAGACTCACTACGGTATTGTCATTAGTATCGCCTATTGTGATTTACATCTGTTATGCTAGCGGAATGGACTCAGTAGGTACATGGGTGTTTACAATATATAGAGTGTCAATGTCTTTGCTTAGTCTTGTGTTCGTCTGGTACATGTTCAGGCGTAAGATTTTTAGTAGTACATATTTTATCATCGCTGGTAGTCTTTCCCTATTTATAGGTTCGTTGATGGCAATGATATTTTCGTGGACTGGGCATTGGTTTTTAGGTATAGCTCCGATTCACTGGTTACTGATTTCTGTATTGTTAGAAATCTTGTTTTTTTCTTCTGGTTTATTGTTTAAAGCAAATCAAACAGAGCAATACAAGAATAGTATTCAAGAGTCATTGCTAACAGAAATGAAAAAGAATAGAGATCATCAGATTCAAAAAGAAATTGATTTACAGAATGAGATTAAGAAGGTCAAAACTCAAATAGAAATTGAAACAAATGAAAAGCTCAGTGTTAAATATGAACTAGAAAGCAAAGACCTTGAACTCAAACTGCTTCGTAGGCAAATGAATCCTCATTTCTTATTCAATAGTATGAATAGTTTGAAGCGGTATATACTAGAAAATGAAGTAGATAATGCAGCTGACTACCTAGATTCCTTTTCCAGATTATTCAGGTATATATTTGACAACATGCAACGTAAGTTTGTCAACTTGAGCGATGAGCTCGATTTCTTGAAAGAGTATGTTAGGCTAGAAGACTTGAGATTTTCTGATAAGATTGCATTTGAAATTAAATACAGTCCAGAACTCAATCTCAATGATATTATGATACCATCTTTAATCATGCAGCCCTTGGTAGAAAACTCTATTTGGCATGGGCTTTCGGAATCAGAAAACCCTAACAAACATATTTCTCTAAATATCTATAAGCGAAGTAGTCAATTAATTATAGAAGTATATGATAATGGAGTTGGTTATGCAGATCTGTCCTTAGATGAAACAATAATAAAAAGAAGAATCAACTCCACTTCAGTGAATAGACAAAGACTCAAAGCGTTATATGGAGATGCAGCTTGGATAGAGATTAGCTCAAAAGAGGTAGGAGGTACGCTTGTCACTATTTCGATTCCATTAGACTAAGATTATTTTGCACGTCAGCTATTGAGAATTTAATGTCATTCATCAAGCATGTCATGCACTTCATTGAATGCTAATCGAATATGCTGGAATTGAGTCTTTCGCTTCATACTTTTACAGTGCAGTCGATTACTACCAAAGGTAGTTTGAGAATTGGCGACACCCACTAGTTTCATATTGTTATAAAATCATTATAGAACAACAATAAATTTTTTGGGGTTACTGGCGGTTATTATCTTAGCGGATGATAATCGCCATAACATTTTAGGGCGACACCCTTTACTGTGTTACTACACTTGTTTCCTTATACTAAATAATCCCAACCATAGTGAAAGTTCTAGATCAACAACTCATAGACTACCTAGTCAAGCACCTTGATTATCCCAAAACATCAATACTCAATGTAGTATCACTTTCTGAGGAGGGAGCAACTATACCATTTATAGCTAGATATCGTAAAGAGAGAACAGGATCCTTGGATGAAGTGGCAATAGCCGATATCCTTAGTCAATTGACCAAAGTGAAGGATTTGCAAAAGAGGAAGGCTACCATTCTGGCAGCAATAAAAGAGGATGGTAAATTGACGGCTGATCTCACACAGACCATAACCAATTGTTGGGATGCCAAAGTCTTAGAAGACATCTACCTTCCATTTAAGAAAAAGCGGAAGACTAAGGCCGAGAAAGCAAGGCAGCAAGGCTTAGAGCCATTAGCTCGTAAGGTGTTGTCACAAAATATTCACAGCCTATACAAGACAGCCGAGTCTTACTTGTCAAAGGAGATTAGATCGGTTGATGAAGCCCTAGAAGGCGCAAGATATATCATCGCTGAGCTTGTCAATGAAAATGCTTCATGTAGAGATATTGTTAGAAGAGAATTTTCCTATGCCACATTGACAGCAAAAGTGGTCAAGTCTAAAATTAAGGAGGCTGCAAAGTATAAGGATTACTTTGATTTTAGTCAATCCATCAAAAAGTGTCCATCACATAGGGTATTGGCAATCAATAGGGGAGAGGCTGAAGGCTACCTTCGAGTCAACTTGGATGTGGACAAGGACAGAATATTAAATAATATGAAGCGCTACTTCCATGTGGCTGATAATGAATGTGGAGACCAAATACTGCTAGCAATTGAAGACAGTTACAAGCGATTGACAGAGCCATCAATAAGTAATGAAGTTAGGGGCGAACTCAAAGCCGAAGCTGACAAAGCAGCAATCGAAGTCTTTAGCAGAAATGCTCACCAACTGCTCTTGGCAGCACCACTTGGACCTAAACGTATTCTCGCCTTGGACCCTGGATTTAGGACAGGTTGTAAGGTCGTCTGTTTGAATGAGACTGGAGACCTACTCCAAAAGCATACTATCTATCCTCATCCACCTCAGTTAGCAAAAACAGAAGCAGAAAAAGTCATTTACGACCTAGTATCAAAGTATAAGATAGAGGCTCTAGCTATAGGGAATGGTACAGCAGGAAGAGAGACCTATCAATGGATCAACGGGATGAAACTAGACGCTGAAATATTTCTGATTAACGAGGATGGTGCTTCCATATATTCTGCGTCAGCTATTGCAAGAGAGGAGTTTCCAAAGGAAGATGTGACAGTAAGAGGAGCCATTTCTATAGGCAGAAGATTGATGGATCCATTGGCTGAACTAGTCAAAATAGATCCAAAGTCCATAGGAGTTGGACAGTATCAACATGATGTCAACCAGACTAGACTCAAAGAAGAACTTAGTCATACTGTCTCTAGAGCGGTTAATTCAGTAGGTATCAACCTTAATACGGCGAGCAGTCATTTACTTGGTTATGTGTCAGGGCTTGGTCCGACTACAGCAAAGAATATCACTGCCTTTAGGTCAACTATTGGACAGTTCAAGAGTAGGGCAGAGCTAAAAAAAGTGCCAAAACTTGGGCCTAAGGCATTTGAGCAATGTGCTGGATTCTTGAGAATAAGAGAAAGCGCTAACCAATTAGACAATACTGGTGTCCATCCAGAGCGATACAAACTAGTCCAAAAGATGGCAAAGGATCAGAAGCTTTCTGTCGAGAATCTTATTAACAACAAGGTTGCTCTTGAACAAATTGATTTGAAACAATACATCGATAATGAGGTAGGAATGCCCACGCTAAAGGATATCATAGCAGAACTCAATAAACCTGGCTTAGACCCTCGTGGCTTGGCTGAGAAGGCAGAATACAATACTGGGATCAATAGCATAGAGGATATCACAGTAGGTCAAGAACTCAAAGGTACAGTTGCAAATTTGACAAAATTTGGGGCCTTTATTGATATAGGGATTAAAGATTCGGCACTGTTGCATATCTCTCAGATTGTCGATAGATATATTGCCGACCCAGCAGAAGTGCTTAGCCTAACTCAAAAGGTTACAGTAAGAGTATTAGACGTAGATAGAGACAGAAAGAGAATAAGTGTCACCATGAAAGACATTTAACATGAATATCGGGTAGGAGATGCAACTTTTTGACTGTTTTAAGGATATACTAAGTTGATAATGTACATGACTAGAATAATATCAATCATTTTACTTGCTTGTGTTGTGTGGACCAGCGCAGCGCAAGAGATCTGCAACAATGCTATCGATGATGACAACGATGGATTGATCGACTTGAACGACGATGATTGTATCTGCGAAGCCATATTGCCTGCATCATTGATACCTAATCCTTCTTTCGAGGAGATGATATGTTGTCCAACAGACGAAAGTCAGCTCAACTGTGCAGTCAGTTGGATACAAGCATCAATACCCACCACGGACTATGTACATACATGTGGAGTCTTGGCTAATCCCTTTCTTGTCGGCTATGCGGCACCGCAACCATTTCCTGATGGACAAGGTGGAGTAGGATTTAGAGATGGTAAGCCGGGCAATCCCAATTTTAAAGAATATGTAGGAGCCTGCCTCCTTTCTCCTATGACGGCTGGCAATGAATACAGAATCGATTTCTTTGTTGGGTTTCAAGATGTTGACGGGAGTAGAGAGTTTGATCTTGGACTATTCGTTGGTGAATTCTGTAGTGATCTCCCCTTTGGTCAGACTAGTAATGAATTTGGATGCCCAACCAATGGCCCAGGCTATGATGAGATTGGTGAGTTATCTGTTAGTGGGGTTGATGAATGGGTCAATGTAGTATTCGAATTTACCGCGGCCAAAGACTATGAAGTCATAGTGCTTGGTCCTGCATGTGGTCAGAATCCAAACTACTTACAGGACCCCTACTTCTACATGGACAATATCACAATTGCAGAATCTAGTGAATTCGAATTGCCAATTGTAGAGGTGCAAGGAGATCTTTGCGAAGGTACCTTGGTTATTGCTACTACTGAAGATGAAGGACTGACCTTTCAATGGTACTTAGACGGAATAGCCATAATTGGCCAAGATGGTCCCCAGATTCAGTTGTCCCCAGATGCTGAAGAAGGGTTATATTCAATATTAGTGGAAACACCACAGGGATGTTTTGTCAGTGAGACTTATGAATTTGAAAGGATAAGTTTCCAAGGAGTAGAAGATGTCACTATTTGTGATGGAGAGACTTACACCATAGGTCAAGTCGAATACAATAGCCCTGGAGACTATGTCTATGACATTGTCACACCAAACAACTGTGACTCATTGATCAATCTTACCCTTACCATTAACCCCACTTCTGTAGGTGAGACAGACGCTATACTCTGCAGAGGAGAGATATTTACATTGTACGACTTAAGTACAGATGAGGGTGGCACATTCGAGGCCACGACAATTAATCAGTATGGGTGTGACTCAATTATAACAGTCAATATCGAGCTGGTTGAGCCAAGCGAAGGTGTAGAGTTAGAGGAGTCCATATCTGTAGAATTGGGAGAATCTGTAAGGATAGAACCCATATTTTTTGACCTTGCTTTAGAGACTTGGGTATGGACTAATGAAGCCAATGAAGTGATCACGACAAATACGTTTATTGAAGAATACTTCTCCTTGAATAGCGAAACAATCTATGTCAATGTAGCGGATGGTAATGGATGCATTGATGTTGATTCAATTGAGCTAAGAGTACTCAAAGACTATACTGTGACAACGCCTAATGTCCTCCTAGTTGGAGATGGGACTAATGGGTATTTCAAGCCCTTTCTTGGAAGAAAATTTAAGTCCATTGAGCAGATACAAATCTTTGATCGTTGGGGAAACCTAGTCTTTGAGGACAGCAATATTGAGGATATCAGAAACTATCAAGGATGGGACGGTACATTCGATGGCAATCCTGTGGAGATAGGAGTTTATGCCTTTGCCATCACTGTAAAGGCGATAGACGATCATATAGAACAATTAGGTGGAGATATCACAGTATTAAGATAAAAACAGGTGATACACCATCTGAGACGTACCACCTGTTATTAGTTTTTTTAGAATAAACTTGATTATGCTACTACTGCTGCATATCTCTTTTCTACTTCATTCCAATTCAATACATTGAAGAATGCAGAGATGTAATCTGGTCTTCTGTTTTGATAGTTCAAGTAGTAAGCATGCTCCCAAACATCTAGTCCTAAAATAGGTACTCCACCACAGCCAACTCCTGGCATAAGAGGGTTGTCTTGGTTTGGTGAAGAACAAACTTCTACCTTGCCATCTGAATGTACACATAGCCATGCCCATCCTGACCCAAATCTAGTTGCCGCAGCCTTAGAGAAAGCTTCGATGAACCCATCCTTAGAACCAAATGCAGCATTGATTGCATCAAGTAGAGCTCCAGATAGTCTTCCTTTGTCATTTGGATTCATTGCAGTCCAAAACTGATTGTGGTTGTAATACCCACCACCATTGTTTCTTACTGCTGTATTAGTCATATCTAGAGAAGTTAGAATGTCTTCGATACTCTTGCCTTCTAGATCTGTACCTGAAATTGCAGCATTTAGCTTTGTAGTATATCCATTGTGGTGTTTAGTATGGTGGATTTCCATAGTTCTTGCATCCATGTGTGGCTCAAGAGCATCGTATGCATATCCTAATTCTGGTAGTGTAAATGCCATGTTATCTTTGATTTAAGTGTTATGAATTATTTATATCTATACTAGTAAACAGCCACAAAAGTACATTGTTTGTAAGAAATCAAATAGTTTATAGAATGATGACTGCATATCTTCAAGAATTTATTTCAACTTTCGTGTAGCGCTTTCTCATTCTCACACATTATAAGTGTAAATAACAGATAACACAGATGAAGACTATTCTACTCAGTTCACTTGCCCTATTCTTGACTCTTATTGTTCAAGCTCAGCCAATATGTGGAGATTTATTCCAATTAAGTGGAAATGTGACTACCAGTTGTGGAGACCCACTTTCTGGAATTCAAATTGTGATTGATGCAGAGCTACCCGAGTATCCACAGTCTACTACGTCAAATACTGATGGTGCATATGATGGCATGTGTCATGTCCCGAATCAACAGTATATTTTGCAGGCCAATAGCGATGTTGACTATCAAAATGGGGTATCCTCTCTTGACAAGGTATTGATAGAGCGACACGTATTAGGAATTCAGCCATTGACAGACGTCTACCAACTCATTGCTGCTGATGTCAACAATGATGGTAATATTACTGCTGCTGATATTGCAGAATTGGATCAACTTATTTTGGGGCAGATACTGACCTTTTCCAATAGTCCAAGTTGGAAGTGTTTTGATGCCAAGACTCTAGATCCCAGCGACATTTCTACATTCAATGAACAGATTGTGATCAATGACTTAGATCAAGATCATAATGACATTGATTGGATAGCGGTGAAAATAGGTGATGTCAATTGCTCTGCCTCTACCAATAATAATAACACAGGTGATTGTAATGATGGTTATAGAATTGGAGGCTTAGTCTTTGATGTGTGTGATCAACCAATAGATTTGAAAATAGAATATTATCTCGATTCCGATCAAGATGGCTACCCAAAGGAAAGCACTCATTCTGCGGTGTATAACCTAGATTGCCACGCAGGTAACCAAGATTATTCACTCTATCTTACCTCTAATGACAACTATTTGAATGGAGTTACCACACTTGACCTAGTGCTGATAGAGAGACACATACTTGGCCAAGAGCTGTTTACAGAGGGATGGCAATATATAGCTGCAGATATTAATAAGGATGGGAATGTTACGTCTTTTGATCTAGTGGAATTAGAGAAGCTCATCCTGCAAGAGTACACAGAATTGCCAGACAATGCTAGCTATAGATTCTTTGATGCGAGCTACGAACTTGCGATAGATAATCCAAACTCTTTTGTTGAAGTGATGGAAATCAGTAACCTAAATAGTGATCAATTAGGCTTGGATTGGGTAGCCGTAAAGATTGGAGATGTTAATGGAACGAGTGGGGCAGGGTGTGTCACCTCAAGTACAACTGATAACCAAGTATCAGGATTTCAAGTCTATCAAAATGTGCCAAATCCCGTCAAAATGGAAGCAGCAATTAAGTTTGTCATCCCAACAAGTGGAATGGTATCCCTTGATTTTTATAGTATTACAGGTCGCAAATTGTATAGTGTTGCTGAGTTGTATCAGCAAGGTGAACATTCCTTTAACCTAGACAATACAGTAATTGCAGGGTTTAAGCCAGGTATCTATTGTTATGCAATATCATTCAATAACTCTGTTATTACGAAGAAGTTGGTCGTTGAGTAGATATTGAATTTGACACTGTCCATTGAATTAAATTAGAATAACAACATGAGAACTATTAGCCTTGTAGCATGGCTTGTTTTGATACTGAGTAATCAAGCTTTTAGTCAGTTGACAATAGTCGAATCAGATTATGTTGTAGATTATGATTGTGTCGCTGCACCAAGAGAAATGGTGTTTGAAGCAGTAATAAATCAAATAGACCCTTGTGAAGATGCCTTGTATGCTTGGGAGGTTTGGTTTGATTTCAATTCTGATTGGACTTATGAGTATACATTCTCATCAGATCTTGATTCGTTAGATGACAACTTCGGGACACCAGAAAACGAGTATTTTCTTGGTAAATCTCAATCTGGAGATACAATATCATTGACTATTCCTGAGGAGCTTTCAGCATCTAAATACTATCATAGAATAGTTTGGAAGACCATTGACAATTGTGGAAATAGCTTGATTAGGACTCAAGAGTTTCTAATAATTGATACATTACATCCCTTGCCCTATTGTCACAAGATAAGTAGTGTTATACTCAATGAGGGATCTGATAGTGTGGAGTTATGGGCTTGTGATTTCGTGGTTGAAGGAATGGATAATTGTACATCTAGTGAGAAAATGAGATATACATTTACTTCGACACCTCCCAGCGATGATCCAGACTATATACCATCTTTAAGATGCTCGAGCAAATTACTTACTTGCAATGAAGTATTGCAGTCGGATGATTCAATAGTTGATATTGAGGTATTTATCTGGGATGAATATGGCAATGTGGACTCTTGTACTTCACAGGTTTTTGTTAATGGCTGTCCAAACCTTGTTGGATGTTGTTTTATGGAAATAAATGGCAAAGTCAACAGTGCAAATGAAAGGCATATTGATAATTTGGAGGTTCAATTTTCAGCAACAAATTTTTCGTTTTTAGAGCAAACTATTACAAATGAATCAGGTGAGTTTGGAGTTGAATTGATTTATTCAACTAAGAACATTGCTGAAGAAGTTAAAGTAAAGGTTATTAGTCCAACAGATTACTTGAATGGCGTAACTGCCCTAGATGCTGAATTAATAGAAAAGCATATCTTGAATATACAGCCAATTGTAGATGAGTATAAATTATTGGCAGCGGATGTTAATAAGGATGGTGTTATTACTTCTTTGGATAAATATTATGTAGATCAATTAATTGCTGGAGAAATCGATAGTTTCCCAAATTCGCCGAGTTGGAGTTATGTAAATAGAAACTTTGAACCAAGTCAAACAAATCCAGTATTGATAAATAATACAATGCTATTTGACCTTGATTGTATGGACTTTAATCTAGATATAGTTGGCATCAAAATGGGAGATGTCAACTGTTCAGTTGTTGTTTCTTCAAATACCACTGAGATAGTGAAGTCAGGATTTCAAGTCTATCAGAATGTGCCAAATCCCGTCACTAATAGCACAGCCATACCATTTGCTATCCCAATAAGCGGTGAGGTGAGTATTGAGTTATATACACTCACTGGAGAGAAGCTATTTAATGCTAGTGCATCATTTCCACAAGGTGAGCATTGCTATACTTTGGATTCTAGTACTCTGGATAACCTTACTAATGGTATCTACATTTACGCTGTCAGGTTTGGAGGCATTACACAGACCCAAAAGTTGATTAAACACTAATACCTCCTTTCATTTATTTTCTTAATCAGGTACTAGGGTATACTCCCAATTATTGTTACAAATAGTCTTGAAGTACAATACTGTATAGTCTAGAAATGTTAACTTAGTAATCAAACTAAGTGGACGTGTTGAGAATATGTGTTATTTCTTGGGTATTGTTATGGCTGGCCTTGGACTGTATAGGACAATGTCATGATTATAGATATAATACCTCTGAGTCAAGCAATTGGATGACATGTGGATTTACTCAAAGCCCAAATCCTGACATTGGCCTTAGTAAATGGGTACAGTATGACCTAGGTAGTCCATTGCTAATAGGCGAGAGTTGGATATGGAATATCAATAGTCCAGACCAGCTTGGTCGTGGAGTCAATGAGTTAGAGGTGTACTATTCGCTTGATGGCAACCAATACACCATGCTTGGGTCTTACTCAATAGGTCAGGGAAACGGCAGTGCTTATTATGAAGGTGAGGACGGTCCTGATTTTGCTGGTATAGCAGCAAGGTATATCCTGTTGACTTTAGTGTCTAACCATGAGGGTACAGGGTGCATCGGACTTGGGGAGGTGACTTTTGAAACCTTAGGAATACCTAGTTCAGCTCAAGAAATAGTCAGTGAAGACCTACTCCTTTTCCCGAATCCTAGTTCACAAAGTATTACGATACTTACAGGCCAGGATGATTTGAGTTATGATTACCAAATACTCAATACTGTAAGTGCTAGTATCCTTTCTGGCAAATTCTCCAGTGGAGATGAGATTGACATCAGTGTATTACCTCAGGGGATGTATTATTTCCACTTTAGGACATCAACGCAGGTGTTTTTGCAAAAATTCAGTGTAATCAGAGAGTAGAATCAGGGAATTCCCTCTAATGATTGCAGGAAAAAATAGTTAAACTTGTAAGGAATTACAACAAGAGTGCTGATTATGACAAGACTATTAACCTCTATCTTATTAATGTGGGCAAGTCACAGTGTCCTCCTCTCACAGGTATATGATGAATACATTGGAGCAGGGAATACTGATGGTGTAACTATCACTTCGAGTAGTGACTTTGCTGGTCTATCTGCCATTAATACAATTAATGGTAGCGGGATGGATGCTGAGAAGATGGCAGCAGCTAGATTTTTATCTCAGGCTGCATTTGGTGGATCTATGGATGATATTGAAAACCTGATAACTATAGGTCAAGAAGCTTGGCTTGATGACCAATTAACAAAACCCATCACTCCATTTACAGATAATTTTGAAGCAATTTGGAATGAAATATTCAATGGATACCTATCCTCAGGAGTACCTGAAGAAGAGATAGATGGTCCCTATGCAGTACACCTTAACTATACTTGGTGGAACAATTTGATGGTTGGAGAAGATCAATTACGCCAGAGAGTAGCCTATGCACTATCTCAAATACTAGTTATTTCTAATAATTCTAACCTCATAGACTATCTGGACGCAAGCTCTACCTATTATGACTTGCTTTTAGAACATGCCTTAGGTAATTACAAAGATTTACTTTTGGATGTAAGCCTCAATGTAGCAATGGGAGCATATTTAAGTCATTTTAATAACCCAAAAGCAGACCCAGCAAACAATATACACCCTGACGAAAACTATGCTAGGGAAATTATGCAGCTATTTTCTATCGGCCTCTATGAACTCAATATAGATGGTACCTTGAAATTGGATACTGAAGGCAATGCAATACCTACCTATGATAACAATGACATCAAAGAATTAGCAAAAGTATTTACAGGTTTAGGTCCTGGAGATATTAATATGTACGTGGATTGGACTAATGACCCATACTTTGGCTTGGGACTCTGGGGTACAGATAGAAGAGTGCCAATGGCCATGTATGATGCATGGCATGAGCAGGGATCCAAGACGCTATTAGGCACATACGTAATTCCTGATGGACAGAGTGGGATGCAAGATGTGGAAGATGCTGTGGACTTTCTTTTTAATCATGAGAATGTAGGACCATTTGTAGCATTAAGAATGATACAGAGGTTAGTCAAGAGTAATCCTTCGCCAGAATATATTGCAAGAGTAGCAGAGAAATTTAATAATAATGGACAAGGCGAACGTGGAGATATGTTTGCTGTAGTCAAGCAAATTCTATTAGATGAAGAGGCGAGAAGCTGTTCGTCATTTGAAGATCCGAACAATGGTAAACTAAAAGAGCCAGTGTTGGCACTTGCTCAGTTTATGAAGGGAGTACCAATCATCACATCGTCTGGTAATTTTTGGAATAATGGTTTCGACCTTTTGGGGGATACTGGTCAATTTCCTCTTTGGGCTCCGTCAGTATTTAACTTCTATACTTATGATCATACTCCAATTGGCGGTATTTCAGACAATGATTTAGTAGCTCCTGAATTCAAAATATTCAACACCTTAACTTCAGTTGGTTATTTGAATAAGGTGCATACCTGGACGTTTTGGGATTATATTACCTATGACTGGGAAGATGATGACGTATTTGGTGATAATCATACAGCTATCGATGAGACTTGGTTGAATGACATTATAGCAAATGAAGGCCCCGAAGAACTAATCAATTATCTCGATATCGTATTGACTCATGGTAAGATTTCTGATGAGTCACGTACCCAAATGAGATTAGCTCACGAAACTCTCAATTGGGGAGATTGGTTTGACGGTATGCTCATGATATACCTTACAATGGTCTCACCAGATTATATGATTGACAAATAATCACTTCAAACAACACAATCAAAAGCTATGAAACAGCACACATTCGATAAGAGTAGAAGACGATTTATCAAGCAGAGTAGTTGTGCAGCTATAGGCAGTACTACCTTGCTGAATACGCTGATCAATCTTAAAACCTTGAACGCAGCAGCTATCTCCAATAGTACTGTAAGTCTTGGAGGTGATTATAAAGCGATGGTTTGCTTGCTTCTAGGAGGAGGCAATGACTCATTCAATATGCTCATCCCTACAGATCAAGCTGCCTATGATGAGTATGCAACCACTAGGTCAAATATGGCAATTCCACAGGCAGATATATTGCCACTTTCTGGGGTGAATTATGGACTGCATCCTTCTTTGTCAGGAGTTCAATCACTGTTTGATAATAACAAATTGGCCTTTATTTCGAATGTCGGCACTATGGTTGAGCCTACAACAAAGACGCAATTTTACAACGAATCAGTTGACCTACCTCTGGGACTCTATTCACATGCAGATCAAGTCCAGCAATGGCAGACATCCGTACCACATGAGCGGTCTAATATTGGCTGGGGTGGTAAGACTGCAGACTTGCTGAATAGTATGAATACTAACGATACTATCTCAATGAATATCAGCCTTAGTGGGGCGAATATTTATCAAAGAGGAAACAATACTGTCGAATACACCATTGATCCCTATGATGGTAGTCTTGGAATCCGAGGCTATGGAGGTACGAATACCTTAGACCAAATTAAAACTGCGACCACTGACAATATGGTGCAAGCCGCTTATGCTGATATCTTCAAGCAGACCTATGTGGATGTGATTAAGGTAAGTCGAGATGCTCACTTGGAGTTTAGCTCAGCGATAGATAGTGTATCGCCATTTTCTACTGTTACCTTTAGTGATACAGACTTATCCCAGAGTTTTCATATGATTGCTAAAACTATAGCAGCAAGAAATACATTGAATTTTACAAGACAGATATTCTTTGTGGAGCTAGGAGGATTTGACATGCATGATGAATTACTCAACTCACATACTGAGGCTATGTCTTTGATGAATGATGCATTAGTAGAGTTCAATCAGGCCATGGAAGAGCTTAATGTTTCTGACTGTGTTACTACATTTACCATGTCCGAATTTTCAAGGACTTTGACATCTAATGGAAACGGGACAGACCATGCTTGGGGAGCCAATGTGCTAGCGATGGGTGGTGCTGTCAATGGAGGGACTATTTACGGCAACTATCCTAGTTTGTTGCTCGATGGACCAGCAGAAGTTGGAGGTGGTGTCCTTATTCCAGATATTTCTACAGATGAGTACTTTACTGAATTGGCCTTGTGGTTTGGAGTATCACCTTCTGACTTGAGTATATTATTCCCCAATATTGGCAACTTCTATGATACAACTTCAGGATCTTTGCCATTAGGATTTTTAACTACGTAACCTGCATACCTCAAAAAAACATGAAACAACTGACTCAATATCTATTATTCAGTTTGCTGCTAGTGGCGGCAAGCAGTCTATCTGCTCAGTGTTTGTTAGATAGGCACAACACATCATTATCTTCCCATTGGATGTCATGTACACCGACTCAGCATCCTAACCCGATTAGAGGGGTGTCCCATTGGCTTCTCTTTGAATTTGACGAGTACAAGGGTTTGGGCAATTTAGACATGTGGAACATGAATCATCCAGAATACTTAACTAGTGGGATGAACCAAATAGCAATCGATGTATCCAATGATGGAGTGAATTGGAACGAAGTCTTTATTGGCAATTTGCCAATTGGGGAAGCAATGTCGGATTATAGTGGACAAATGGTTGCTGACTTATCTGGCAATGTTGCCAATTATGTGGCAATCACATCATTGAGTAATCATGGCGGAACCTGTCACGGATTGGCTGAGATTAAAATAGGTATGGCTGACTTCCCTTGCATTGATGATATCGTGACGGTCATGGACAATCCTGTTCAGGCAGGTGTTTACTCTGCCGAACTCAACCTCAACTCTACTGGATCTGTTCAGAATAATGAGGTTTGGATGTTTGGGGGCGAAGAAGTATGCCTCGATATCGGATTTGAGGTTTCAACTGGAGCAACATTTATAGCTGCAAACACCCCATGTAGACAGCAGTAAATGGAATGATGTGAGTATTAAGATGTTAAAGTGACGGGACTTTACATATTATGAAATATTTTAATGTATATTTGCAATGTCTCCTATTTGAATCAAAATAGGTGGTAATTTACTATTCCTGAGAATGAAGTTCGTAGCTCTATTGCTATTGGACAAAGTCAACATTAGATTGAAATTATTTCAGGAATGAAAACTACAATGCAGCAAAGCCCAACTTCTATTATTGCAGTGATATATACCATGTTGCTCATGGTATTAGGTACTAATTTGTACGCAATAGCAGAAACTTCATACGATATCAACACAATTAGTGAGGAGTTTAAGGATAAATACATCCTTTCACCAATTGCTAATGAAGGGACATTTTTAGTCTCTTCAGGAAGTGGTTCGTGTATTTCATTAGAAAAAACGGCATTTTTTAATGACGAAAATGGAGATGGTTATGCCCAAGTGGGAGAGACTATTTCTTACGCATTTAATGTATGTAATGAAGGCACAACAAACTTATATAATATTACTATATCTGATCAATTAGTTGCTGTAGGTGGTTCATTGCCTTACTTAGCATGGACAGGCAGTGGGATGAATTGTAACAGTACTACATTCACTACAGATTATATCATTGGGCCTCAAGACATTCTAGCAAGTCAAGTTGTTAATACTGCTACGGTAAATGGATTTGGTCCTCTTGGGGAATTTGTTTCTGACCTTTCAGATGACCCAACCAATCCAGCAAATATTGACCTTAATGGAGATGGTAAGCCAGATGATCCAACTGTCACTATTCTTCCATTAATGCCTCTAGCAGGCGCTTCTAGTGTTGTTTGGAAAGATCAGAATGGTAATGGAATTCAAGACCCGGGAGAGCCAGGAGTTGCCAACGTAGTTGTAAATCTTTATGATTGTATTGGTAATTATATCGGTAGTCAAACAACCGATTTATCAGGTGAATACACATTTAGTGACCTCACTCCTGGTCAATACCAAGTCCAATTTGACTTGAGCAACTTGCCGCTTGTTTGTAATTTTACTTATCAGAATATAGGCTCTAGTAGTACAGATAGTGATGCGAGTTTGTCAGGATTGACTGACTGCTTTGAGGTTGGAACTAATGGTACATTTGAACATATAGATGCTGGGCTGATACTCTTGGCCTCACTTTCTAACATAGTATGGATAGATAATGATGGAGATGGTGCATTTGACTTTGGAGAGCCTACTTTACCAGGAGTCAGAGTAGAGTTATATAACGGTAACGGGATACTTGTAGATTATCAATATACTGATGCTACTGGTACTTACACATTCAGTGGCTTATATCCAGGAGATTACTACTTGAAGTTTATAAGTCCAAGTGGATTTGATATCACATTCCCAAATACAGGATCTAATGATATGAATGATAGCGATGTCGACAATTCGAATGGAGAGGGAACTACCCAATTGACTACATTACTGCCAGGCGAGAATGATACATCATGGTCTGCCGGATTTTATGAATGTGTTTTAGTTGGAGAGATAGTGTGGTATGATACCAATAAGAATAATGTCTTTGACGACGGTGTAGAAAATGGATTAAATGGAATTAGAGTTAACTTATACAGAGTTGAGAATGGTGTAAGTAGTTTGTATGATTATGTGTTTACTGGACACAAACCAGGAACTCCGAGTGATGACGGTTATTGGAAGCTATGCGTACCTCCAGGTACTTACTATGCAGAATATAGCATTCCTGCTATTGGATTGGTAAGTGTCTTAGACAATGTAGGAAATGATGATACAGTAGATAGTGATGTCAATGGAGCTAACGGCTTTTTAACTACATCGAACTTTACAGTATTTAGTGGAGGAGATAAGTGTGATATAGGTGCAGGTTTCTATCCTCAAGCTACATTAGGCGACAGAATATGGTATGATGATAATCAGAATGGGATTCAAGATAATAATGAAGCAGGCGTTCCTAGTGTTCAAGTGACTATTTATGACGAGTTGGGTAATATTGTTGATCAAACTAATACCGATAGTGATGGAGAATATATTTTCTATAATCTAAGATGTGTATCTTACTATGTGGAGGCAGTACCACCAACGGGATTTGTCATGACTCAACCAAATACAGGTAATGATCTCTTAGATAGTGACTTTGATCAATCTAATGGCCCGAATACTACTAGTATGTATTCATTACAGTCTGGAGTTAATTATGTCGATGTCGATGGAGGTATTTATACCAATTCAATATTGAGTGCAAGTTGGGTTGGTATTGAAGCGACAAGGGTTGAAAGTGGAAATAAAATAGATTGGGTGATAAGCCAAGATATCAATGCCACAGAGTATACAATAGAACGAATGTTTGGTGAAGAGGATTTCGTGACTTTGGCTAGCCTTTCTTCTCGTCAAGAGAGTAGTAAGGCAGAGTATACATTTATAGATACTAATGCTTTTGCAGAAGGGATGTATTACTACAGAGTCATTCAGTTGAGCAATAATGGAGAGTCTACTGTTAGTGCCATAGTAGCAGTGGAAGTAGGAAGTAGTGATAGTGACTTAGTAATCTATCCGAACCCTGCGAAAGATCAAGTAGTGGTAGAGTTGACTCACTCAGGAGCACAAGAGACTGGCAGACTCAATGTGTACAATAGTATAGGTGAGTTAGTCGATACACAAGCACTCACAATTCAAATTGGAAGAAACCCTATATCCTTGGATGTCAGTAGTATGACTCCGGGAATTTACCAAGTAGAATTACAATACGATAATCAACAGCTATTAAGTAAGCTGGTAGTAATAGAATAAAACGAAAGGAGTAAGGTTAACAGGAATCTTACTCCTTTTTTTTGCTAGTTCAAAAGTAGTGTATTAGCAAGTAGGGTAGCACCACTCAACCAATATCCTCTAAATAGCGGGTTGTCCATCAAATTGATAAAAGACCCTTTGCCAACTGGAGTATACGATCCTGCAACGGCTCCTTCTATTATACCAAGATTGTCATAAGAGACAAACCCACTAGCGACCGGAGTATTGGTATAATTGAGAAATGCTTCTTTCTGTTTCTTCTCATGATAGAATGTATTCCCTTTATGAAATACTGGAATTTCTCTATCGTATCCTGATTGGTATATAGAATTATTGTTAAAAGTGGTATTCAATATCGATCCACCGATAGATAGGATGCCGTTTTGTCGATCAGTATTAGTTTTCTTTATGATCTTCTTAGCTTTTAACTTTGTAATCTTTTGGCTTATGGCCCAATCCATAGCACTCTTGATTCCTATCATTTTGCCGCCTGCCTTCATCCATGATACTAGGTCTTCTGAAAGCGTTGGTGACATTAATCTAATATTACTAGGCATGATTATGATATCATATTTGTCTAGGTTTGCTGTACTTGGTCGTGTGATATCTAGTAATGTGATTTGATAGTTCCACCTTTGATCAAATTGGTGCCAAATAGCTCCAGCATCATAACCATTTGCCGAATTCCCTATCAGCATACCAATTTTAGGTTTATTGATTGGAGTAAGCCCAGAAGGTTTGCTAACTTGATCTAGAGATACTTGCGATGACAATCCTGAAAGCACAGATGAAATATTAGCTTTATTATCTTCTGTCACTGTAAATACATAATGAGACTTGTTAGTAGTGTATGAGACTTCGATATTGTTATTCAGTAGGCCAAAAACAAGTTGGGTAGAAGCGTACAGGTCTTGATCACATTGATAAGTATTTTGTGTTTTTAGTTCAAGTGGTTCTAGAGGGCTTAGCTTTGAAGGCTCTACATCTAATTCACTATTATCATACAAGTACTTGCAGTCTAGACCAAATGCCATTGGTACATTCCATGTAGAGACATCATAGAATATACTATCAGGGAAGTCTACTGTTGGCTCCATCATAGACTTGATTAACTTGTATTCAGCTTGCTTGCTTGACAGGACTATGGTTGAGTCTGATGATCTAGAATATGCAATGGTATGATTAGTCAAGAAGTCAGACAGATACTGTATGACGAATGGATCCTTGCTTGTCAATTGATAACCCTTGACTTTGTCTTCTTTTGCTTCAGTAGCTGCATTGTTAAAGAAGTTGACCTTGTAGTCCATCAAGGTATCTTTGAGATCTAGACTGGCTTCCCAAGTAGAAAATGATGTCACAATCTGATTTCTTATAGCAAATGGGAAACTAAGCAGGCCATTTCTAGTCTCTTGTAAGTGACCTTCCACTCCTGCCTGTTCGAATAAGATTCCAATCCCGCCTAGGGCATCTGGATAAGTACTTCCCTTGCCGTAATAATAGTCGTCAAACCGCTCTTTGCTAAAATATTTGCTACCTATAGAGTCAAGGTGTTTTGCGTGATAGTGAGAGATGTCTTCAGTGAGGTCTTGGTTTCTTTGTGGGGTGAGTAAGTTAGTCCTCTCTGGTACTCCAGGCTGAAAGAAGAAGGTGGAGTGCTTGCCCATTTCGTGGTGGTCAGTTAAGACATTTGGGTACCATTGGTGGTATTTTGTAATTCTTGCCTTACTCTCAGGATGGGTCAATAATAGCCAATCTCTATTTAAGTCAAACCAGTAGTGATTGCCTCTACCCGTCGGCCATCTTTCATGAAATTCGATACTCTTCTCATCAGGATTCAGGTTAGCTGATTTGTGACTATTAACCCAGGTACTGAATCTGTGAACACCGTCAGGGTTGTAGCAAGGATCAAACAGAATAACTACATCTTTTAATAAATTTTGGACAAATGGGCTTTGGCTCGCTGCTAGGTAGTAAGCCGTAAGAAGTGCAGCATTACTCCCGCTTGCTTCATCACCATGAATACTATACCCTTGATAAAGTACTACTGGGAGTTGATTTATATCTGTAGAAGTTTCACCTTGGTTGACTATGCTCAGATGGTCCTTCTGAATGACATCGATGTTGTTTTGATTGGTCTCATTTGTGATGGTAAGCAAGATGAGAGGCCTATCTTCATGTGAGTAACCGTAAGTCTCTATACTAACCCTATTTGATTCTTCTGAAAGAAGGTGCATGTACTTTACTAGCAAGTCATGACTGACATGCCATTCTCCTACTTGGTAGCCTAGATAGTCTTCTGGGGTTGTAATGCTTGTGTCATATTCTTCAACAGGAAGATAATAATGAATATCTTTCGTGTCAAATTGAGCAAATACAACAAGTGTTTGTAACAGTAATACTATGAATGATACTATTCTCATTAGGCAATATTGTGGTTTAAGTGTAAGATATGTATAGTACGTTAATTTTTTTAGGCGCAGGACTAATGTTTGTTCTCTTAGTAGTGAATATCTATATCAGATTAAAGGTCTTGAAGCACTATAAGCGATTGATCAAGGCTGAGGTAGAGTTTCCTACCAAGTATATCTTGGATAAGAAGAAGCTCCAGGATGAGATTATCCCCTATTACCCAGATTCAGAAGAAGATATTCTAAAATTTAGCAGACACATTCAAATTTCGTTAAAAATTGCATCATATTTGCTCATGCTAATAACACTGCTTGCAGCAGTCATTTATTATTATAAATAATCTAAATTATGAGACTAATTATTATCCTGGTTCTTTCGACAGCGCTATTGAGTTGTAACAATACAAAAGAATCTACCAAAATGGCGACCTCAGAAGCTACTTCAGAGAGCCAAGCACCATCAATCCAATTGAGGTCGGCTACCGACTTAAAGACTACTGGCCTTAAACCTGGTCAGATCTTGATTGATGTCAGGACTCCAGAGGAAGTTGCAGAAGGCAAAATAGAGGGAGCACAAGAAATCGACTTTATGGCACCTGACTTCAAAGCACAATTAGAGGCTCTTGATAAGTCAAAAGACTATGTTATGTATTGTAGGTCTGGCGGTAGAAGTGGCAAGGCTGCAGAACTCATGTTGGAGCTTGGCTTCACTAGAGTGACTAATATTACAGGTGGATTTATGGAGTATACTCAGGAATAATGCTCAAAAGCAGCAAAATGATATGCAGAAGTATAGCTAGACTATAGTTAAACTCTGTAAATCTTATATATTTACTTTTTTAAATTTGATAATTATCAAAATCATAGGAATATGCGTTTAATAGTAATATTGTTTTTTTCGTTTTTAGTGCAGAGTTCATCACTTCTTGGACAAAGAGCAGCCAAATTTTGGTGGTTTGATGCTGGTGTAAAAGCACAGTATGGTGCCACTGGTCTATTCTCAAGTACGATAGCGGATAGTGAGGATTGGAATTATGATATTAGTACGGGTTATGGAGTAGGAGTAAAGCTAGGTATCAATAAGGGTACTAGTGGATTCACCATTGATGCGATGTTATCGAATGGAGAACAGGACTATGAGAAAGCAGCTGGTGCAGAGTTTGATGACTCTGTGATAGCAGTGAAAGCTAATGATAATGTAGTGAAGTGGCAAACATTTGATCTCTACACCCTATACAGAAATAATCGTCAATTAGGATATTTTGAAATTGGACCTAAATTTTCTTTTTTGCGTAATGCAACCCATGAAGATCCATCAGGGGTAAGTGATGTTGTCGATATAAGCAATAGTTTTGAAGATAATTATGTCTCTGCTGTACTTGGGTTTGGAGCTTACTTCCTTGGTAGTGATGGCTCGTTTAGCGGAATCTTAGGATTGAGATTTGAGTATGGACTTACTCAAGCATTAAATGAATTCGGCCAAGTAGATGGCGCTTATCTTCCAAATCTAGCAGTAACGAGTAACCTTGCACCATTGTTCGCAGGAGTATCTTTTGAATTGAATTGGGGTATTGGATATTATGGAAAAGCTAGTTGTGGAGGAAGATCCAAATTTATTAAGTTCTAGTCTTAGTTAAATAGAATTAGGAAAAGGGAATTGGTTTTTGGATCAATTCCCTTTTTTTATGTTGAAAGCATCTTTTTTGCAACCTTTTGCAAAATACGATGTTTGAACATTGAAAAATCATTTACTAACAAAAATTGAACAAGATGAATTCGTTAAAAATTTACACATTACTCATGCTAGGGTTTGTTTCCATGGCATTTTCTACTCAGCCAACTCTGAGCACAAAAGCGCTGGACTTAGACAAGAGTATCATAGGTTGGAAGGCTTACAAGGTGACTGGGTCACATGAAGGAACATTGAACCTCGCTTCAGGACAACTTTCTTTTGAAGGTGAGGCCTTAGTGGGAGGCACATTTGAAGTAGATATGACTAGTATTGCATGTACTGACTTGCAAGAGGGACAAGGCAAAGAAAAACTAGAAGGTCACCTCATGTCACCGGATTTCTTTGGGGTTGAAAAGTACCCAACTGCAAAGTTTACTATAGACAATGTAGTGAGTAGGGGAGTAGATGGAGACTATAGAGTGTCTGGTAATATCACGATCAAGGACAATACAGAGAAGATTAAATTCAATGCCCTCATTACAAAGGGAGAATTAGCAAGCACTGCAACAGCAGCCTTTAAGCTTGATAGAACAGACTTTGATGTGAAGTATGGTTCTGGTAGTTTTTTTGAAAACCTTGGAGACAAGACTATTTATGATGAGTTTGACTTGACTATTAATTTAGTATTCTAAGAGTCAGAAGTTAAGATATGCCTTAAATTAAAAGCGGGTTGATTACTGTAGTTCAGTAGTCAACCCGCTTTTGAATATTACGTTGGCTTTTCTATGCCTTATTAGCTAGGATTACCTCATCTTCTGTTACACAAAATTGGACATTGATATAGTCAACAAAATTGCCATCTGAAGAAAGGATCTTGTTACCGTTTGGTGTAGAGACTTGAATTTTTTCAGTGTTGGTGTTACAACTAAAGCCATCTCCCCAAGAATCATAAATCGTCAATTCGTAGCACCCATTAGATACACATACTGAAGTCTCAACTTGCTCGTAGTCATCAAGCTCAGTGAAGTACTCACCGTCAGCCACTCTATCATAGACACCAGTATTGATTAGAGTCCATGATACCTCTTCTGCATTGTCATCCAGTTCAATAGAAATGGTAATCACATTGTCGCATGTCGAGTCATCTGGAATACTATGTGCAAGTAAGGTACTTGTTGATAGCGTAAATACAACGAATAAGAAAGAGCAAAACACTTTTATTGAATTTTTCATGGGTATAAAATTTAATAAGTGATGTAATTAATAAGCTTTATATGAGTTGATAACATATTGTTCATAATGTGACCACCCCACTATTCAAATCAAATCTAATTCTTACAAACATGCTCGGATATATAGCATTTCATGTAAAAATTAAGAGTAATCCCTTAGCGATCAAATCAGCAATTAGTTGTTATCACTGATTATTGGCAACACTTTCAAACCTTGGGTTGTTACTTGATTGAGTCATTTAGACGCATTTATCACAAATAAGTAACACATTACGATGAAATTATATATGTTATCGAGGGAGCAGTTCTTGCCCATGACAATTGAAGATGCGTGGGACTTCTTTTCTTCTCCTAAGAACCTGCCAAAGATTACACCAGAATACCTCTCGTTTAAGATCACCTCTACTCTCGGTCTTGATAAGATGTATCCTGGTCAGATCATCACTTATATAGTAAAGCCAGTCTTAGGTATCCCGCTGCGTTGGGCCACTGAGATCTCTCAAGTGAGAGAGCATGAGTTTTTTATTGATGAGCAAAGATTTGGTCCATATGCATTTTGGCATCACCAGCACTGGTTTGAGCAGGTAGATGGAGGAGTACTGATGAAGGACGTCGTTCACTATGGATTGCCACTAGGTTTCCTTGGTAGGATAGCTGAATGGCTATTCGTAGGCAGACAACTAAAGAGTATCTTTGACTATAGGATAACCGCAGTTGACAAGCTTATTGCAGAAGGAGCCTTTGCCAAGCCTTAAAAGCTATTCGCGATTGCTACAAAACTGTCAAGTTTTAGAGAAGCACCGCCAACTAAACCACCGTCTACATCAGGTTGTGAGAATATTTCTTTAGAGTTCGCTGGCTTTACACTTCCTCCATAGAGGATGCTCATAGCATTTGCTATTTGACTACCATACTTAGTTTCTAGAGAAGATCTGATGTAGGCATGCATGTCTTGAGCTTGCTCAGGGCTAGCTGTCTTGCCTGTACCTATTGCCCATATTGGTTCGTAAGCGATGATTAACTTTGACACATCTTCAGCTGATAAGTGGTAAATCCCGTCTTCTAATTGTTGTTGAACAACAGCATTTTGAGTTCCCGCTTCCCTTACTTCAAGGGGCTCACCTAAGCAGAAGATTACCTTCAGTCCGGCATCTTGAGCAAGAGCAATCTTTTTCCTAAGAATACTTGCGTCTTCGGCATATAGTGTTCTTCTTTCAGAGTGACCGACAAGTACATACTGTACGCCTGCCTCTTTTAACATAGCTGCACTGACTTCTCCAGTGTAAGCACCAGAAGCTTCTGAGGCAAGGTTCTGGGCAGCTAGAAAGACTGTTAGTTGACTAGAGAGTACATCCGAGATCTTAGCAAGATGGGTAAAAGGCACACATACTATCATCTTATCAGCTGTAGTCTTGCCATTGTCAACTAATCCCTTTGCTAAGGCTACTCCTTCGCTTATGGTTGTATTCATTTTCCAGTTTCCAGCAGCTATTTGATCTCTCATTGTCTTAATTTTAGACAATAATACTACAAGTTTTTAGACTAAGATTGACCAAATGTTCATTATTTTAAAGCATGAATCAGATTATCCTAACTCTGTTGATGGCATTCTTATTTGGCTTAGCTTGTTGTTCAGAGCCAGATGATAGCCCTGAGCTGCCAGAATGCATCAATCCTCTCTTCGATTTGTTTGTTGAAGAAAATCAAAATTGTGAAGGGGCACAAGTCGGCATTTATATCTTCGAGGATATGGAAGTAAGCGTATTTGCTCAAGGCAACTGTATTACAGATGCCAGTACTAGTGTATTCAATTCGGATTGTGAGGAAATATGCTACTTAGGCGGCATTGCTGGTATTGCTGAGTGTAATGGAAAGCCCTTCTTCGACAGTGCTTCATTGGTCTCTATTGTGTGGGAGAGATAGAATCTTCTGCAAGAAGGCACAATTAACATATTTATGTCTATAATATTTGCAATTTTCCAATCTATTATCTACAGTTGTTTTGGTATGTTTACAACATGAAATAACATATTAAATTCAACTTATGAAAGTAGGAGTACCAAAGGAAATAAAAACTAATGAGGATAGAGTAGCCCTTACCCCAGCAGGAACACTTGAACTTACCAAGAGAGGTCACGAAGTACTAGTAATGACTCAGGCTGGTCTAGGTTCTGGATTTACTGATCAAGAGTATATCAGTGCAGGTGCTCGTATTGGGAATACTGCTAAAGAGGTATATGACTTCGCAGAAATGATAGTCAAGGTAAAAGAACCTATCGAAGCAGAGTATGACCTGATAAGAGATGACCAGTTAGTATTTACTTATTTTCATTTTGCTTCTTATGAGCCATTGACTAATGCTATGATTAAGTCTAATGCGGTGTGTCTAGCCTATGAGACGGTCACTGCAAAGGACGGTTCTCTGCCTTTGCTTGTGCCGATGTCCGAGGTGGCAGGAAGGATGGCAATACAGCAAGGAGCAAAGTATTTGGAGAAGCCTCTAAAAGGTAAAGGAGTACTTCTAGGCGGTGTGCCAGGAGTTCATCCAGGAAAGGTACTTGTGTTAGGAGGTGGCGTAGTTGGTACTCAGGCTGCTAAAATGGCTGCAGGACTTGGAGCTGATGTGACTATTCTGGATATCAGTCTTGCCAGGTTAAGGTACTTAGCTGATGTCATGCCTGCCAATGTTTCTCTAATTTATTCAAGCCAGCACACGATAGAGAAGTTAGCAAAAGAGTCTGACTTAATTGTTGGTGCAGTATTAATCCCAGGTAGAAAGGCTCCAAACCTTATTACTAAGGAGATGCTTAAAGACTTGCAGGCAGGTACAGTATTAGTTGACGTTGCTGTTGATCAAGGAGGTTGTATAGAAACGTGTAAGCCTACAACACATACCGATCCTACATTTATCATAGATGACATTGTACATTACTGTGTGGCTAATATGCCTGGTGCTGTGCCTTACACTTCTACCATGGCATTGACCAATGCAACTTTGCCCTATATGATCCAATTAGCCAATAAGGGTTGGAAGCAAGCTTGTAAAGAAAATGAAGAATTAGTGCCAGGACTAAATATAGTCCATGGTAAAGTTGTACATGAGGGTGTCGCGGAGGCATTTGGATTGCCTTATGTTCAGGTTGAAGAAGTGTTAGACTAACAGGTTGTTGAGATTTGCTTTCGTTTAGTTTGGGAAATTGTTTATTTTTAAATGAATCAACACATTTATCTATTTAACAAATAACCTACTGAGTATGAATATCACCTATGAAGAATTGCGTAAAATCAAGCATGATTTGCCAACTGGCAGTATTTCTAAGATAGCCAAGACACTAGCTGTTGAAGAACAGACAGTAAGAAATTATTTCGGTGCTCATAAGTATGATACTGGGGCTATAGTAGGATCGCATATCCAACCTAGACCGAAGGGAGGAATTGTGAACTTAGAAGACACCGCTATCCTAGATGTGGCAAAGAGAATAATCCAAGAATCAAATTAGTCTTGAT
>JAHDHH010000007.1:37216-52603 GCA_020631405.1 Saprospiraceae bacterium | reverse complement strand
ACCGCTATCCTAGATGTGGCAAAGAGAATAATCCAAGAATCAAATTAGTCTTGATATTTTAAAGAACTTGGAGGCAGGGTGGATTGCTTCTGATTCTAAGTGAGTTAGTTACATATTAGTTATTTTTGCAATATTTGGCATGATTATTGACTTAGTAGTAGTGGCACAATTTCCAAACTATGTCAAAATCATTAACCATCGGATGGTTAATACCAGCAACGGTATTAACCCTGTCCATCGAATGCTATGTCCCTGACAAGCATTTTGCAACACTTCCAAAAGTCGATAGAATCGCTTCGTCTGCCTCACAAGAATGGCTATTTACGAAGGATCCGAACAAGGAATACATTGATAGGTCAGGTATTGACTTGTTGAGTTATCCTCAAGATCACACTTATTTTTGGCAAGCACTACCTCTCGGGCAACAAGGGGGAAGGATTAGAGATGTTTTGCATATTGAGCAAGACAGTCTGCACTACATCTATGCAGCCTCAGCCTCAGGTGGGGTGTACAGAAGTGTTTCTGAATCATTAGCAGACTATCAATGGGCCAAGACTACATTAACAGAGACCTTTGTCTCCAGTCTGGCTTACGATTCAGTCAATAAATTGCTCTATGCTGGTACTGGAGAAGGGTATTATGAACATAAGTCATTCCCAGGTACAGGTGTGTATAGAAGTGAGGATTTTGGACTTACTTGGACATTGCTCACAGCAACGAGTCACCTTGATTACGTACAAGACATCGAAGTGGTAGGTGATAGGCTGTATATTTCATCATTGTCCAATGGATTGTTGTTTTCTATTGATTTTGGAGAGAGTGTAAGTCAGGTGCTTACTAAAGCGGAGATAGGTCCTCATGCCTCTGTCAATGATATCGTAAGTGTTGGAGAAGAAGCAATTGTAGTGAGTACAGGGATTCAGAACGAAGGGGGAATATTCAAGTCACTTCATTCGAAATTGGACTTTCAACAGGTGCCTCTGGATATTGATGAGAAAGTTAAGCGAATAGAGTTGGCTAATAACCAATCAACTCCTAGTACATTGTATGCTGTTGCCCAAGACTACGATTCAGGTCAAGCTACGACATTTAGAAAGAGTATTGACGGAGGGACTACTTGGACTCGAAAGTCTCTGCCAGTCTTAGAGAGTTCAGGAGACTTTGCGGGTGGACAAGCATGGTACAATTTGTCTTTAGCAGTACATCCTACAAACCCTAATTGGGTCATTTTAGGAGGCATAGATTTATACCTTTCTAAGAATGGTGGGAATAGTTGGGTCAGAATCACAGACAGGCATGGAAACCTAGGCTTGCAAACTATGCATGCAGACCAACATTGTATTACATTCATTAATGACACAGAAGTATTAATTGGAAATGATGGAGGAGTCTATTTGATAGAAGATGTCTTTACCGATGGTCGTAGAGTGACTCCTATTAATGAGGATCTCCTAGTAGGACAATGTTATGCAGGTGTCTATGACCACCATAGGGCACAATACATAATTGGTACTCAAGATAATGGAACACTAGCAGTGCAAGATAGCTCATCTATTGATGTCACCGAGTTGATTGGAGGCGATGGAGGATATGTTCACATTGATTCTGATAACCCGGAGATGATTATTGCAAGCTATATTAAGAATAACTACTTTATAAGTAGAGATGGAGGTGAGCAATTTCACTACAGAGAATTCTCTAATGAGGGATTGTTTACCAACCCTTCGGTGTATGATGACAAAAGAAATGTCCTCTATGCGGCAGAAGCACCAGGTAAGCTGCTACGTTGGAATAATCCCCTAGACTTAGGCAAACATGTTGATATTATAAAGCTGCGTAATGCGGATGCTCAAGTCACATCTTTATTAGTATCAAAACATAAGGCAGACAGGGTGTTTTTTGGAAATGCAGATGGAGAACTCTTATATCTTGACTTTGCCTTTGTTGGTACCAATAGGCAGGCTTTTCAAATAGCTAAATTTGAGGAAGGAGGTACGATCAAAGAAATTCTTGAAGATCCACTTAACCCTAATAGTCTATACGTAGTACTTTCTAATTATGGCATTCAAAATATATACTCTACACATGACTTTGGAAAGACTTGGTTGAGTCATGATGGCAACCTACCTGATATACCAGTAAGGGATCTGCACATCAGCGATTCCTCATACCTTATCGCAACAGATAGAGGACTTTGGCAGACACATGAGTTAGCAGGGGATAAGACACATTGGAAAAGTATTGAATCTCCATTTAAGTACAGTAATGCTACCCAGATACTTACTACAGATGATAAAGATGAAATAGCTGTACTAACCTATGGTAGTGGAATATACATCGGAAGCAAAAACCTAGCATTTGAAGTTGTTAATGATAGAGACACATTGGACCTCACGGAGTCAGTTGTATCGAGTACAAATTGCACAACTAATTACAGCGAATACATGGTTAATATTGAGACTATCGGGTGCAATGATACGCTAACTGTTGAAGCAAGTCTAGAGCATTTGTCATCTAATTCGCTTGACTTAGCGCTTCAACAAAATACAATTGCCACAGTTGACAACCAAGTTGAATTAGGGTTGATACTCTATGATGATGCCTTACTTGAACACGGAGAACAAGCTAAGCTCCATGTAGTATGTAGCTGTGGAGGGAATACAAAAAGCAAAGAGATACTCATTAATATTTACGATAATGATAAGCCAATAACACAAGGAGCCTCTTCAATTACTAGCATGATAGGAGAGTTCGATGCAGAGACAGATCACTATCCATTTAGAGCATACTATGAAGACGCTAAATCAGCTTTCGTCATTTCTGCTAGTGAGTTGCTAGCCTCTGGCTTGAGTGCAGGTGATATTCAGTCTTTGGATTTGTATATTCTGAAGAAGCAATCAGATATTCCCTTAAAGAGCCTAACTATCAGTCTTTCTACTGAGGATCGAAATGCTGCAAATGCATTCGGTGAATTTACTGAGGTATTCCAATCTGACTATACTACGATAGAAGGGTGGAATACTTTCATACTTGAACATCCCTACTTTTGGAATGGGGTAGATGATCTTTGGGTGCAAGTCTGTTTTAATAATAATCAATGGTCTAGTAGTGACAAAATTGCTTGCCATGTGACAGAGGAGCCTAGTGTATTTTATTCATATGCTGATAGTAGCATAGGTTGTGAAATCGAGCAAGTTATGAAGTCCAGCAAATTGAGACCTACCACTAGGATTACTATGGGTGGTAGTGTTGAGTCAGCATCAGTGATCAATAGTCGTCACAGATCAAGTATAGATTCGCAGAGTAATTTAATATTTAGAGATACTTATGGGAAGTTAGTACTCTCGGTAGAAAGTAATTCTTCACAGAACTTAGCATGTTATGAGGCTGAAATAATAGAGGTTGAAGACCTGGTTCATGAACTTGATATATTTTCTTGGACATTCAATACTAAGTTATATGATATTTCCCAAGAAGGCTCCATGAGCTTACGAACTACCTTGTACTTCAATCAATCTGAGTTTGACTTCATTGATAAGTCCAAGACACTCTACCTTCTCTACTTAGAGGGTGATGAGATTGTTAGTGAGGAGGAATTTAATATGGATGATTTCAAAACTACTCTCGGCTTACTAGAGTATACTTTCGAAAACACTGGTGATACTCGAATCGTAATTGTTCAAAAGACTGAGCTAGATTACAGAGAAAGAAGCGAATTGGAATATGATATTACAACGGCCGATTTTACGCTGAGTCCAAATCCTTTTCAAAATGCATTTAGGATAGAGTATGACTTACCTGAAGGAATAGAGCTAACAGGAATACTCATGATTAGTCCAAATGGCAAAGAAGTGCCTGTAGAAATAGAACAAAGAAAAGGAGTGGCTAACATATTTCCTGACAATGCAATACCACCGAGTTGGTACTTTCTCAAAGTTGAATTGTCCAATCAAGAATATAAGATGTTTAAAGTGATCAAACACTAGAATGAAATACCCTTAACTACTGCTGTGCTGAGAATATTTGATATAGCTCCGAGTGTAACTTAATATACTCGGGGCTATGCTGTTTGTGGGCTAAATAGATTGCTATTGAAGTAGTCTCCAAGCTAGTTTGAGCAAGACTCAACTCAATAAGCACATTGAAAGGAGCTCTATCTACATAACTCTTGACGTGGCAAATCCGAGTAGGATGCAGTCCTGACTTAATTGCCATTGCTTGTATTTGGTCAAGGTATCGAAATGGAAACACTAAACTACATTTACCAGATGGTAGTAATAGCTTACTGACCTTTGTGAGCATTTGTTCAAAGAATGTGAAATTGCTGTGTTTTGCTGTCTTTAATTGATCACTGAGTGGTGTAGAGCTACCAAGGTGGAAGGGTGGATTGCAGAGTATAGCAGAGAACTTTTGATTACTTGTGTAGTCTTGAATAGAAATATGTTCTGCTGTCAGCCTAGACTGAAAAGAGGACTGTTCAAAATTATATCTAGATTGTTTGAAAGAGTCCTCATGATTATCAATGGCGGTGACAAATGCTTTAGGGTTTGATTGAGCAGCAATCAGTGCAATGACGCCACTTCCTGTCCCGATGTCTAAGATATGATTTCCTGATTTGTTAGCCCAGGCAGCTAACAGTACACCATCAGTGTTGACTTTGAATGCCGAACGATGATGGTGTACTACGAATTGCTGAAAGTAAAATGGATTAGGGTCGTGGACCCATACATTACTCGATTTCAATATCATCCAAGATCATAGTGTTAGTGTCACCATTTGGTCCACTTCCTGTATATCTGAATGCTATGTGGCCTTTTCCTGAATATACAGTAAGGTCTATATTGCCTGACTCTACCCAATCGTAGTTGTCTTGTCCAGAACCTGCAAGGTTACAGTTTATTGCTTCCCAAGTCGCTGTATTCGGATCACCATCAAAGTTGCTGCTGTAGAGGACATCTAACCCTCCATGACTATAAAATGCAGTTGCTGACTTGAAGGACATATTACTTACATTGTCAAAGTTTAGCTCAGGTGTGACAAGGTAGCTTTCCATTACAGCATTCTCGTCAGTAAATGCTGTAGCTTGGATAAAGACATTGCCATCAAACTCTTTGTACCTCCAAAATCTTTCGCCTTGAGTTACAATATTCAACCAACCATCGATCACAACATCTGAGTTGCTACTACCACTTTGGAAGTCTTCAACTAGGGCACCATCCACGCTGCCTCCTGTACCTAGTACAATGATCTCTTGGTCTGGTCCACCACCTGTGCCTGATCCCCCATCACATCTCTCACCGAAAAACTGTACATCGGCTAAGTCTCGAATCGTGAGTTGGTAAGTATCATCAAAGATGGTAAGTATACCATACAGGGTACCATTTCCACTTGGGATGACAGTGTTGGCAAAACTGCTAAAGCCTGAGCTCCTCACAGTGAGGTCAACTACACCTTCACAATTGTTCACAATTCTATTCTCCGATTGAAAAATATCTTCTTCTGGAATTGCAGTGGCGAATGTTTTATTCAATTCAAATGCTGCGAATTCAACATTGTCAAATTGAACAAGCATGTTCAAATGCTGTCTGCTCAACTGACCTAACGTCAATACAACTGGGTCTAATTGGTTGTTGAATGTCCCTTCAAGAAAGATATCAGTAATCAATGCTGCAGGTATTCTAGTGACCCCATCATTGTCTGGAGACATTCCTATCTGAGGGTTGTTGTTATAGTCACCTAGGTAAAGGTTGTCCAGCTTCACATAGACTTCTTTGCCTACATAATAGGTGTTGAATAGATCTGTCTCATCAATGATGATTGCTATCCCAGCTGTTTCATCTTGGATGATCATAGTCTTGTAGATATTGCCAGTTTTGTCATCTCCGACTACGATTCCTTTGATATACGATCCAGCAGGTAGTGCTTTTGATGTACCAAGTGTTTGGTTGTCGAGCAATGACCTGATCGATACTACCACTGCATCAGCTGGAAGCTCTGGCGAAACACCATTCAAGTCAGGAATTTCAAATTCTCTGTCAACACATTGAGTGAATATCAGAGCACAGATCAAAGCGAAAATGGATAACTTTAAAATTTTCATATTAAATTATATTTAACTATATATTTTATTCTAAATTAGATGCTCACACTAAGTGAGATGAAGTAAGTAGTCCCATAAGCATAATAATACTTCGGAGGGAAGAGGTTTTCTAGTTGAAACTGACCATCATTGTCAAAGCTTCCTCGATACCTGAGCCTTAATTGTTCGAATCCACCACTTCTGAATCTATTATTCATGATGTTGTTTACACTTGCTGTAAGCGCAATGTAGAGGTCATCCTTCTTCCATGACTTTCTTGCGAAAGCATCAAATGTGATAGCTCTAGGATACTTCTCTTGTCCATAGATATCTTCGATTAGCACGTCAGTTGCAGGATTGCCAAGTACTACTGAATTGACATATTCTGAACCGGCACTGGTTGCATCAATAGCATTGAGGTTGCTTAATTGAGGCTCAATTACCTGGCCTACTCGAGATTCCACCCTTCTTATTGGACTCATACTTATGTAGCTATTGTCAAAGAAGTTACCATTGATACTAAGTGACCAAAACTTTGGACTTCGATAGTTTAGTTGTAGGGTCCCAGCAGTTTGAGGCCCTCCACTCACATATCTATTGACAAAGTATGTCTCGCCTAATTCTATAATATCAGATAGGTCATCCCTAGCCACTTGCACATTAGGGTTAGAAGTATATCTGTGATCACCAATTGCAACAGCTACATCAGCACTCATAGTTGAGGTCAGCTTGATTTCAGCGCCAAACTCCATTCCTATATGTCTTGTGTCTACATTCTTCAAGATCATATTCCCAAATTGATTAAGCTCATCGAAGTAGACATTTCTAGTTTCGAATTGATCCTTCATATCAGTATAGTAGAGGGAGAATCTACTTTTGAATCCAGGGAATCTAGTGATATATCCAATCTCTCCAGCGGTAATTTTTTCTATTTCTAGACCTTCTATTAGCGTAGCTCTAGTCCTAGGTGTGATATAGCTATTCCTAGAAACTGGTGCCCTAGTTAGGTAGGCTCCAGTCGCATAAGCATAGTTACGACCATTAATCTTATAAGTTACACCAGCCTTGGCAGTACCAGTTGTGTAGTTTTTGACTTCACCTGTACCGAACGAATCGTCAGGAAATCTACCATTCTGATATTTGCCATCTCTATAAAATGACGTCATGTCAATACCACCAGCTATGAAGAAGTCTAACTTGTTCAGCGTATACTCGACATTGGTCCATGCACTTGCCTTAGAGTGATTGACTACGTAGTGGTAGCCAAACATATCACCTTCTTGAAGTAGGTTATTAGGAGTCAGTAAGTTATTTTGTTTTGCTGGATCAATCAGTAATGACTGATCGCCACTATCATCTGCAAAGTTGTCCCAATCCACAGCAAAGTCAGCACCCAATAGGTCATCAACTACTTTGAAGTTGTTAATGGACTCATACGTGTAGTTTAGTCCTGAGTTGGTAGTCAGTTGGTCAGTCCACGGCTTACTTACAGTCGTACTAAAGATTAACTTCGTAGGATCATATCTTGATTCTTGAATCTTGTATGAAGCTAATTTGCCTGTAATGTCATTGCCAGTGATTCCATCGACACTTTGTATGGTTTCTATTCTTTCATTGTTGACTCTATACATTTTCTCCAAATCTAATTGGAGTAGGTCTGGATTAGAAGAAAGGTAGTCTTCAGCTAGAGCTCTCACTTCTGGTGAATCAGAAAAGCTTGGCAACTTTCTATAATAGTCAGGTCTGGGGTCTGCGGCATCATACCAATCTATTCCTGATTGACCATCCTTACCAGTTTGAAAAGCTGCAGAAGCTAGTATCTGTGTACCATCATCTGTTTTGTTATCATATCTTAAGATAGCAGTATGAAGGTTGTTTCTATATTGTCTTGGATTTCTCTTCTCACCATTTAGCCATCCCCAGTTAGGGTTGTAAAAGTTGTCATTAGCGAGGTCATAAGCCTCTTGTGTTGATGCAGATCCTCTTCCTCTTACGGTATTCACTGAGAATACAGATAATCCAAGTGACTCTGTGTTGCTAAACTGTTTCTCCACTCCGAAGAACCCACTGTAAGAATCATAGAATGTCGCCTTGACATATCCTTCATTACCCCACCTTTTTGATAGACTTCCAGAAAATACCCAGCCTTTTTCATTGACTCCGCTTCCGTATGTCAACATGACTCTATTGGTATAACTTGCATTCGCTAAACTATAAGAAGCTCTCAACTGCTTACGATGTCTAGAAGCTCTGATATCAAGATTAGTAGCTCCTCCTATTGATCCTAGAGTGAATGATGTCGGTTGCAACCCCTCTGTTTCATCTCTGGCCCTAAACATGTCATTCAGTCCTCCCCACATACCCCAGTAGGCATTACCTCTATTTAGAGTGTTGAATGGAATACCATTGACAAAGACTTGCGAGAGCTCTTGCTCGTAGCCTCTCACTCTGAATCTAGCTGCCCGGAGATTAAAGTTGGTCGCATTGTTAAAAGGGTCTCTACTTGCAGAAAGCAGACTAGATACCAATCCTCCGCCTTGGTCATCGAGAAGTTCGAATTCTGTAATAGTAGAGATATCATTAGCGGCAGAAACATCTGCTGTAGTTTTTTGGATGATGATATCACCCAAGTTTTCTCCCTGTTGTGATACAAAGGTGGATTTTTTGAACCCATCAGCCTTGATAGATATGTTGTAAGCTCCTTGAAGGACATCCATAAATCGATAGACACCAGAGGCATTTGTGATGGATGTAGTGCCTAATTCATTGATTGTAACCATTGCACCTACGACTGCTGTAGAGTCACTACTAGAGATCACTCGTCCAGAAATCTGGGAAAATGCAAATGTTATAGAAATGAAAAAGAAGGCTATTGGTAGAATTAATCTTTTTATCATGCTGTTTTGGCTGTGTATTGCAAATTTAGTATTTTATTAGAGTTGCGAATCATACTTGTAATTAATTAAACCATAACTGTGTCAAACTTTACAATAAAATTGGGATTACTCGGCCTGTTAGTGCTACTTTGTTTGTCTCTGACAGCTCAAACAAAGGAATATAAAATAGCTGCGGTCGGGTTTTATAATTTTGAAAACCTCTTCGATACCATCGATACACCTGATGTGAGGGATACTGAGTTTACTCCAAATGGGGGCAAAGGTTGGAATACTTCAAAGTATCAAGAGAAATTGGGGAACCTAGCCTATGTCATCAACTCAATGGGAGTAGAAAAGGCAGCTTCTGGTATTTCAGTGCTTGGTGTGTCAGAAATTGAAAATGTATCTGTCCTCGAAGACCTAGTAGCTCACCCAGCTCTTGCAGACAAAGACTTCGGCATTATCCACCATGATTCGCCAGACGAAAGAGGGATAGATGTTGCCCTCCTGTATAGGAAGAATCATTTTGTTGTAGATAATATGGAGACATTTTACGTTGAGCTATTTAGAGACAATGGAGAGATTAACTATACCAGAGATGTCTTACTTGTATCTGGAATGCTTGATGGTGAAAAGATGCACTTCTTAGTCAATCACTGGCCGAGTAGAAGTGGGGGAGAGAAGAGGTCGGAGCCAGGCAGAGCAAAGGCTGCTGACGTTAATAGGATGGTCTTGGATTCGCTTTATACAAGTGATCCGAATGCTAAAATCATAGTCATGGGCGACCTCAACGATAATCCGACAAATGTCAGCGTTACTGAGCATCTAGGTGCTGCGGTCAAGATGAAAGAGCTTAAATACAAGGATATGTATAATCCGATGGGAGAACTATTCAAGAAAGGATATGGGTCAAACGCCTGGAGAGACTCATGGTCTCTATTCGATCAAGCCATAGTGTCTAAGCCGCTATTGGATAATAAGAATAATGGTTACAAGTTCTACAGAGCTGTAATCCACAATAAGCAATTCTTAAAGCAACCTATTGGTCAATATAAGGGTTATCCTTACAGGACTTTTGTAGGAAGTGCTTACCAAGGTGGGTACAGTGATCACTTTCCCGTCTATGTCTACTTGATTAAGGAAGTGAGTTAGTAGATATGGTCACAAAATCATTTCACGAAAGATAACAACAAAAGAAATAGTATCTCTGGATTATCTTTGTGTACTTGATCCAGAGACATCCTATATCACTGAGCAACGAATTTCAAGATATCCTCAAACATCTTGAAACAACAAATGACTCCTTTCTCATTACTGGTAAGGCGGGTACTGGTAAGTCTACGTTATTGTCAATCTTTCGAAGAACTTCTAGAAAGCGTATAGCAGTAGTAGCTCCCACCGGTATTGCAGCACTCAATGTCAAAGGACAAACTATCCATAGCTTCTTTAAGTTGCCACCTCGGATGCTTATGCCAAAAGACATTCACAAGGCTAAGAATAGAAAAATATACAAGAATCTAGAGACCTTGGTCATTGATGAGATCTCCATGGTTAGGGCAGACTTGCTTGACAATATTGATCGATTCCTGAGACTGAATAGGGACAATCCCGAGCCCTTTGGTGGTGTCCAGTTATTGTTGTTTGGGGATATGTTCCAATTGCCACCAGTGGTTGCTTCGGCATTCGAAAGGCATATTTTTCAAAGTCAATATGAGACACCATACTTCTTTAGTGCTAAGGTGATGGCATCTTATGACCTCCCGATGATAGAGCTCAATGAAGTCTATCGACAGAAGGATAGACACTTCGTCAGTCTGCTAGATAGGGTCAGAACTAACGATATAGATCGAGAAGATATCGAATTACTCAATTCAAGAGTGACACATAGTTTTACTGAAGATGACATTTATATTACATTGACAAGTATCAACGCTTCTGCTGATGCTATCAACCGGAGTAAGTTGGCAAAGATAGATGCTAAGTCCTATAAGTATACGGCTAGAATTGATGGCAAGTTTAACCCAAGTCAATACCCAACTGAGCAGCTCCTCGAGCTCAAGGTCGGTGCCCAGGTCATGTTCGTAAAGAATGATATGGAGAAGCGATTTGTCAATGGGACACTGGGCAAGGTCATTGACCTGAGTGAAGAAAGTGTCACTGTGGGAATAGAGGATAGTGATGGAGTCATTAAGAATATCTCATTAGACAAAGAAGAGTGGGAGATACTTCAGTACAAGGTCGACAAGGATAACCCAAAGAAATTCTCAACTGAAGTCATTGGAGCTTTTGTACAGTATCCACTTAAGCTTGCTTGGGCTATCACCATCCACAAGAGTCAAGGACAGACCTTTGATAGAGTGAGGATAGACATGGGGCGAGGAGCATTTGAGTTTGGACAGACCTATGTAGCATTGAGTAGGTGTCGAACCCTTGAAGGCATAGAACTGAGTAAGCCATTGACAGGTCGGGATGTGATGAGTGACGAACGGATTACAGAATACTACCAGCATAAGCGCTTTTATTATTGACTTCAATCATCGACCTATTAGTTATAAAGCTAGGCAGTTTGAAGTATTGAGAATTTTAATTTTTAGTTCTTGCAATACTCTATCAAGTCACGTATGTTTATAAAAATGTACACGTATGACAACTAAGCTCACCCTTTCCATGAATAAATCTATTATTGAAAAAGCAAAGCGCTATGCCAAGGGTAACAATCAAAGCTTATCCCAAATCATAGAATCCTATTTGGAAAAGATTACATCTCAAAATCCGGAATTAGGAGACTCCGAATTAGATGCTATTAGAGGAATAATAACGCTACCTCAAGATTTTGATTTAAAAAAAGAAGTACTTGAGTTAAAAGTTAAAAAGCATGGCTAAGCTCAATTTGTTTATTGACACAAACATAATTATTGACTTGCTAGCGGATAGGAGGCCGTTTTCGAATGCTGCGTACGTAATTTTCAAGAAAGCGAAACTAGACATTTGGCAATTGTTTACTTCTTCAAGCTCGATCCTTACAACATTTTATATTTTAGAAAAACACCTTAATACCAAAGATGCTAATAATGCAATTGAAATGATACTTGGAAGAATTGAAATCCAAGACCTTACAAAGAAGGAATTGATTCGTGCAATAAAATCCAAAACGAAGGACTTAGATGATGCAAGTCAAATAGAATGTGCTAATAAAGTTGGAAAGATTGATTTTATAATTACTAGAGATAAAAAAGGGTTTAAAGAGTCAATAATAGAGGTTCTGCATCCAGATGAATTGCTAAATATCAATTTGATTTAGTACCTGTGAGTCTATTGGACACAGCGATAGGATCGACAATAATTTATACTGATAAGCTTAATTTAAGTCGTTTACCATTAAGATGCCTTCTAGTCAACAGTCTTTTGAGTATTGACGTGAGGAATATGAATTTGCATTTTAGACAACATAATAGTCCTGATATAAACAATAGAGAATAGATCAAGTTACTATCTAAGACAAAGTAAATATCCAATTGTGAAAACAGCAATCGTAATCGGGGCAGGTATGGGAGGATTAGCCACAGCTATCAGATTACGGCATCAAGGCTACCAAGTCAAAGTGCTTGAAGCGAATGACTACCCAGGAGGTAAACTCACAATGACAGGAGACGACCTATATCGGTTTGATGCAGGCCCTTCTCTTTTTACAATGCCAGAGAAAGTTGATGAGTTGCTTAACCTAGGAGGCCACAACCCCACAACCTTCTCTTATGAACGACTGGATGAAGTTTGTCGATATTACTACGAAGATGGTACCATGATTCATGGCTATGGAGATGCTAGCAGGTTCGCAAAAGAGGTAGAGCAAAAGTTAGGCGTAAACTCAAAAGTGGTCTCAAAGCATTTAGCGAAAAGCGAATATATTTTTAATACGACCAACCACCTCTTTTTAGAAAAGTCACTGCACAAGGTGAGAAGCTATCTGAATTGGAAGACGTTAGTATCATTTCTGAAGATACCTACTCTCAATATCCATCGCTCCATGGATAGCGTGAATAGATCTGTCCTGAAGCATGATAAGCTAGTACAACTCTTCAATCGCTATGCTACCTACAATGGCTCTAGCCCTTACAAGGCACCTGGTATCCTTAATATCATCCCGCATCTTGAGTTTGGTCAAGGGGCATATTTTCCGAAAGGAGGCATGTACCAGATTACACAAAGCTTAACCGCTAAAGCCAAAGACCTTGGTGTACAGTTCTATTTTGGAGAGCAAGTGACAAGTGTAGCTGTCAACAACAAGGTAGCGGAATCTGTGACTACTCAATCAGGTAAGACTTTCGAGGGTGATGTAGTCGTAAGTAATATGGATGTAGTGCCATTTTATAGAAAGCTCATGCCCAATGAGAAACAACCTGAAAAGGTGATTGCTCAGGAAAGATCAAGTTCTGCATTGATATTCTATTGGGGAATCAGGAAGGCATTCGATCAACTGATCCTACATAACATTCTATTTAGTTTGGACTATAAAGAAGAGTTCAGGCACATCTTTGAGGAATATGATATCTACGAAGATCCCACTGTCTATATTAATATTTCATCAAAGCACAATACTTCAGATGCCCCACTTGGATCAGAAAATTGGTTTGTAATGATCAACGTTCCAAGCGATCAAGGTCAAGATTGGGATGAGTTGATAGCCAAGGCAAGAAACCACATTATAAGTAAGATTTCCAGGATGTTGGACACAGATATAGAGTCTCTCATTGAGTACGAGTCAATCCTAGATCCCAGGCTCATAGAGCAAAAGACAAGTTCGTACCAAGGTGCATTATACGGAACAGCATCTAACAATACTATGGCAGCCTTCTTCCGCCACCCAAATTTTAGTAGAGAGATTGACAACCTATTTTTCTGTGGTGGAAGTGTACATCCTGGTGGGGGTATACCATTAGCCCTATCTTCGGCAAAAATTGTAAGCGAATTAGTACCATGAAGGGATTGGGTAGATTTCAGATAGTAGTAGTTGTCCTGTGTATCTTTTATACAGTAGGCCTCATTGGTATTAGTATGCCATCAACTAGAGCAATGACTGTATCATTGACTCCTATGAATTTGCTATTGACAATGGGCATGTTCCTTTGGGGTATTGGAAAAGTGGATAAGAAACTGCTAGGGTCACTTGCGACGGTATTTCTGATCGGATACGGGGTGGAAGTTGCAGGGGTCAATACGGGGGTCCTTTTTGGTGACTACCACTATGGGTCGCCATTAGGTTGGCAGATTTTCAATGTGCCACTGATGATTGGTGTGAATTGGGTGCTACTGAGTTTGGCAGCTTTTGGTATTGCGAATAAGTTAATGGATTCTGCTATTGCGAAAGTAGTGTTAGCTTCGATTCTGATGGTGTTACTTGACTTCGTTATAGAGCCAGTAGCTGTTACTCTAGATTTCTGGAACTGGGTTGCCCTGCCAGAAAATCTAGAAGCTGCCTTGCCGCGTAACTATGACATTCCTCTACAGAATTATATTATGTGGTTTGTCACGGCTCTAGGAGTCAATAGTATATGGTATCTAGGAGTTAAACACATAGACTTTAAGCTTTCTTGCTTCATACTTGGGCTTCAGTTAATATTTTTCGCCATTCTCAATATGATATTATGATGGAATTTCTTGAAAGTCAATACCTCTACCTTGGTCTGATGCTCTTTACGATTAGCTATCCTTTGGCTCAGAGTTTTGAATATCGGGTTACCCTGTATAAACAATGGAAGGCCATCTTTGCAGGCACGGTTGTGATGATGATATGTTTTATTCCATGGGACATTTGGTTTACAGATATAGGAGTTTGGTGGTTTAGAGATGACTACATTACGGGCTTGAAAATATTTTTACTGCCCATTGAAGAGTGGCTGTTTTTCATTGTAGTGCCCTATGCTTGCCTATTTATTTATGAGGTGCTGAAGTATTACATCAAGCATGACTTGTTAAGACCTATTGCTCGCTATGTTTTTATCATATTATCCCTACTTCTTGGCTTCTTGGCTTGGTACTACTACCCACAATATTACACCTTCATAACATTTGGCTTGACCAGTATAGCTTGTCTGCTGCTAGGGTTGCGCAATCCTGATTGGATAGGACGATTCTTAATGATGTATGTAGTGAGTTGGATACCTTTTGTATTAGTGAATGGAGCTTTGACTGGGATGCTCACTAAGCAGCCTATTGTCAATTACAATGAAGCAGAGATCATAGGATTAAGGATCATAACTATTCCCGTGGAGGATAGTGTCTATAGTCTTTTAATGCTAATGCTAGTTGTGACGGTGTATGAGTATGTGAAGTCTAAACCAAATAATTCATCAACTTAAACTATGACCAACAACCCTCCTTCAACCCAAATCACCACACTCACCTTATTCAAATATGAGGGTATTAAGAATAAGT
>JAHDHH010000007.1:7091-37116 GCA_020631405.1 Saprospiraceae bacterium | reverse complement strand
TCAACCCAAATCACCACACTCACCTTATTCAAATATGAGGGTATTAAGAATAAGTTGTGGGCATTTGGTATGATGCAGTTTGCCCATGTTCGATTAGCCGAGGTAAATGGGATGCAATTTTACAAATTGATGGGAAGTGGCAAAGGGTTAGGCTTTAACCCATTCCCAGACTGGTCAGTCTATGCCATGCTGCAAGTCTGGGATAGCGAACAGGATGCAAGGCAGTTCTTCAAACAGCATACCTTAATGGATGACTATCGAGCTAGGACTCAAGAAACTGGAACATTTTTCATGAAAAATCTAGCTAGTCATGGGAAATGGTCAGGGCAGGAGCCTTTCTTGAAAGGAGACAATAGATTAGAGGAAAACAAACCAATAGCAGTCATCACCAGGGCAACGATTAAGAATAGTCAGCTCATCAGATTCTGGAAGTATGTGCCTACTGCTCAACGTCCCATTGCACAAGCAAAGGGATTACTCTACACCAAAGGAATAGGGGAGGTTCCAATCAAACAAATGGCAACATTCAGTCTTTGGGATAGTCTAGGCTCTGTCAAAGACTACGCTTACAATAGCAAAGAACATGCAACGGCGATTACTATGACTAAGCAATATGATTGGTATAGTGAGGAATTATTTGCTAGGTTTCAAGTTGTAGATATGTTGGGGTCTTGGGGTGATATTAAAATCCGTACTGCAGACCTAGATTGAGATTAAACTGATGAATATTCACATCAAATGCTGCCTGACTAGTCTTACCAGTCCACATCCATTGGGGAGTCATGCTGATTGCAAGATTATCTGTGAGCTTATACCCGATAATAGGACTGAGTCTCAAGCTGATATCAGATGGTTGTAATGGGCTATTGGTATCATCCTTTGCAAATAATACGATATCACCATTGTTATTCAATCCTTTACCTGATTGACCCAACGTCAAATTGAATACGGCGCCTACTTTTAGTCCATAGAACACCTTGTCTACCTGCTTTCTAAATCCAAACTCTAAGGGAATGCTTAGCCTTTTGAAGCTATTGAAGTGTTGTACTCTTTGAGTGAAAGTAGCATTCACTAGAGTATCACCACGTATAATATTGATAGTATCGCCAGTTGAACTATTCAGAACTATTTTAAGTATTTCATCAACCTTATTTACCTGGCCAGATGATACATTGACTCTATCAAACTTAGACCAAAGTTGGTGGTATTCTATACCAGTATTGATTGTCCATATGTCATTGAGTAGGACTCCAGTATTGAAGCCCAGAGTAGTCCCAAGATAGGCTGACTCACTATTAGATTTTGTATTTGCAAGGTCAGGATATTGGGATGAAGCGTAGTTTAGTCTTAGCATGTTGGCACCACCTATTAAGCTTGCAGACCATTTAGTTTCATTATTATTGCTTAGTTTTTTGATGTATATATCATCGATGGACACCTCTGGAAGTATGATGTTATTAGTCAATGGGTTAGCCTTAAGCTGTGATATTGCATTTGCTAAGGTGATCAAGCCTGCAGTACTTGGTTGGGCAGGACTGAGTAAGCTTGATTCTCTTTGACTAGCATTGGATGACACTGCTGTGCTGGCTAATTTAGTCAATTCACTTGCTGCATGTGTATTTTGAGTCAAATTAGTTAAGAGCGGTAGATTTGCTGACTTTTGTTGAGTTGTGGTTTGAGCTATAGGGGTTGAGCTTACACTATTATAGTTAAGTACAGTGTTAATTGTAGGATTAGCATTGGCTTTCTTGCTGTTGAGAATTTCTTTGTTCTGTTGTAATGATGGAACTTGGGTAGTTGCTGATTTGTCAGCCGATTGAGCTGTAATCAATGACTGTGTAGCAGTATTGTTATCTGTTGATTCTTTGGAAGCGACTTGTTGAACAGTCGAGGCATTCTGGCTTGTTTTTTTGTTACTGTTGTTGTAATCTGTGACTATATCTTCTTGGGTAAGCTGAAAGCTTGTAGAGCCTGAGAAGGTGTAAAGTATGGATACACCTGCAATTGCGACTAGAGCAAGAGTGAGGCCAATTGTTCTGATATTTGACAACCAAAATGGCGCCACCACTTCAGGGTCAAGATCACTAGCAATAGCATCCCATAGTTCTACAGTATCGAAGCCATCATTAGGTAGTTGCTCGTCACCGAACCTGTGTTGTAATTCGTTCTCTATCTTGCTCATCAGTGTTTATTTATTGTTCTAGGTAATGAGTATTCGTCTACTGGATATCGGCTCTTATCAGGGAATGTCTTTGCTAACCATATTCTGGCTCTAGATAAGCGTTTTCGGGATAGAGGCGCTGTAATATTTAGTAGTGTTGCTATTTCTTCGTGGCTGTATCCGTCTATTACCGAAAGGTTGAATACTTCGTAGTAATTGCTTGGCATTGTTTTAAGTACATTTAAAATGTCTGCATTGGATAGCTCACCTATAATCTGGGGGAATACGATCACTTCGCGTGACTCAGGATCGATTTCGTCGCTAGATTCTCCGATTTGTCTTTGATTATAATTGAGTGAAGCATTGACTACTATCCGAGCTGCCCAAGATTTTAATGGAGCTTTGTCAGAATTATACTTTTCGAGATTCTTAAATATTTTAATAAAACTCTCTTGTAATACATCTTTGACATATGAATTATCCTTGAGATATCGAGTGGCGATTGCACGTAGGTATGGCAGTAGTACTCTGTACAGTTCTTGTTGAGCCTTTCTTTGGTTAGCTAAACATCCTGATAGTATTGCCTTATCTATCTGCATCTTTTGTGTTGAATGATCATCAAGTAATCCTTGTGTTTATTGAGCAAGGTGCTATCAAGTTGATGAGAGCACCTTGCCTACCAAGTTGAGTAACCTTATTATTGAACAAAGTAAGACTCCGAAACAATACATCCCATAGAATCTGTTACGGTTGCAGTGTAAGCATTGCCACTTTCTACGTTGATAGATTCTCCAGTCTCGCCTGTAGACCAGCTATAATTGTATGGTGGATTACCATTAAATGCTTCAGCAATCAATAGATCAAAGCTTGATGTATCTTGATACATATACACTCCTAATCCGTTACAGTCATCTGTAGCATCAATAGTGTAAGTATATATTGTAGTACATCCAAGTACATCTACTACAGTCACTTCATAATTGCCAGGTTCGCTAGCTTGTATAGACTGTGTAGTTTCTCCGGTCGACCATGAGTAGGTCAATGGATTATTACCACCCGTTGCTAATGCTGTCAAGTAACCAACTGTATCTTGGACTATAGTCACTGTCAATCCATTACAGTCATCTCCAGCATCAACAGTATAAGTACTTGATACAGTGCAACCCTCTGAGCCAACAGCAACGACTGAGTAATCTCCAGATTCTGAAATGCTGATACTTTGTGAGATATCACCATTGTCCCATGTGTATGTATAGGTGTCACTTCCTCCGAATACCTGTGCAGTTAGTGTTGTCTGTGTAGAGTCTAAACTAAATGTTAGCAATAGACTGTCACAGTCTACGACTACTGCTTGTACATCATCTTCTTCTGTGGTTGTCTCATCAATATTCTCCTTTGAACAAGAAGCAAAAACTAATAATCCGAGTAGGGCTAGGATAAATCCAAATTTGTAATTCATAATGTTATTTTTAAAGTATTGAGTAAAGATATTGTCTGTTCGAATCGACGTTCATTACTAATACACAGCAAACTTAAGAGATGTGACAGTGGGTTCTTTATTTAAAATTATTTTTAATCAAATTGTACTATAAATTGGAAGTACTCGTGTACATTTAATACAGTATGTTCAATAAAAATAGATTTGATTGTGAGTAGATTATATCATAACGTTAGCATTAGTACTCTCTCCGACATCCCACAGATATTTAGTCTTTACGCCATGGCCACTGCCCATCAACAGCGTAAAGGGACGGTTCAATGGCCTACATTCTCGCAAACTCTAGTAGAAACCGAAATCAATGATCAGCGTCAATGGCACATCAAGTCTGGCGATATACTAATCTGTGTCTGGGCAACTACATTTGACGACCCTAAGATATGGGAAGAAAAGAATGCTGACCCAGCAGTCTACATCCATAGGATAGCAACACACCAAGACCATAGAGGTCATCAATATGTCAAGGCTATTGTAGCATGGGCTAGTGAATATGCTAAGCTACATAACAAACGCTATATCAGGCTTGATACCTGCGGCGAAAATCATGGCCTCATCCAATACTATCAATCTCAAGGCTTTGACTATCTAGGGATGCACAAACTCAATGATTATACTGGGCTGCCACTCCACTATCAAGGAGCTGATGTATGTTTTTTTGAGATAGACCTTGAGCGATAAGACTTGGATTGACCAGAGACTCACCCACAAGTCTATTCACAGTAGACTGTTAATTTCAATCGAACTCCACATTTGAGTTGGTAGTCTAGATTTCATTTTATAATTTGGAGATGTAAAAACTAACATCATGGCGAAGTCAAGAAAAAAACAACTAGCAGAAGCAAAGAACAAGCAGCAAGAGAAACAGTTTTTTAAAATTGTGGGTATCCTTACCTTAGTTCTCTTGGTGATACTCTTTTGGTTATACGCGGGATAATACTATGCTATAGATCTCAAGCTACTCTTATTGTCTAGACTTCCTTGTCTAGAGTTTCTTTCACTACTTGATGCCAAGCAACAAGGTGGACAACTTATTGAGATTGTTTAGTGTTCCTTTACTTACAAGATGTTATTATGCATATCAACCTCGCAGATACCTTTAATCAAGAGTTGCCAGCTGACCCTAATCTAGACAATAGCCCTCGGCAAGTCAAAGAGTCTTGCTTCTCATTTGTCACCCCACTAGTACCAAGTAATCCCAAACTCCTTCATGTTTCAACAGAAATGGCAGATGCTCTTGGCTTTGACAGTCATTCTTTGACATCTGATGAATTTCTCAAGACCTTTACTGGTGCAACAGTAATAGAAGGTGCTCAGCCTTATGCCATGTGTTATGGTGGACATCAGTTTGGACACTGGGCAGGACAGCTCGGAGATGGCAGAGCTATTAACCTAGGTGAAATCATGCACAATGATCAACGCTGGGCTCTCCAGCTCAAGGGAGCAGGCCCTACTCCGTATTCAAGGACGGCTGATGGACTTGCAGTACTTAGGTCATCAGTTAGAGAGCATCTTTGTAGCGAGGCCATGTACCACCTAGGAGTGCCTACTACTCGATCATTGTCTTTGAGCCTCACAGGAGATCAAGTGTGGAGAGACATGATGTATGATGGTAATGCAGCATACGAACCAGGTGCTATAGTCTGTAGAGTTGCACCCTCTTTTATACGATTTGGCAACTTTCAGATACTCGCAAGTAGGGGAGATATGGCTAACCTTCAAAAGCTAAGTGACTATGCAATCAAGCACTTCTTTCCACAGATTCATTCAAAAGGTAAGACGAAATATATTGAGTTTTTCAATAGCGTCTTGGATAGGACACTTGACATGGTTGTAGAGTGGCAGCGAGTAGGGTTTGTTCATGGTGTCATGAATACTGATAATATGTCTATCCTTGGCTTGACAATTGATTATGGACCCTATGGTTGGCTAGAAGGATATGATCCGAATTGGACACCCAACACCACTGACAAACAACATAAAAGATATCGCTATGGACACCAACCTCAGATCGCATTGTGGAATCTCTACCAACTAGCCAATGTCATCAATATGCTTGTAGACGACCCTAAACCATTGGAAGCTGCCTTAGAAAGATACAAAGTCAATTATAGCACCAAAATGGATGCGATGTGGCTATCTAAGCTAGGCCTAGAACAGATGATTGATGGAGATCGCAAATTAATCACTCAACTTGGTGACATGCTTGTATTAACGGAGACTGATATGACCATCTTCTTTAGACTCTTATCAAAAATTAGGGTAGGCCAACCTGCTTCCACAGCGCTAGAAAGCTTAAATGATGCATTTTATACTATCGAGGACGTAGGTGGGCTGATCAAGCAACAGTGGATTGATTGGCTTGAGCTCTACATCCTGAGACTAGGCAAAGAGACCCGTGATCATCAATCACGAATCATGGCGATGGATTCGGTCAACCCCAAATATGTCCTTAGAAACTATATGGCACAACTAGCCATTGATGCTGCAGAGCAAGGAGACTATGCAGTGATTGATGAGCTCTACAAATTGCTTAAGCAGCCATACGCAGAACAGTCTGAAAAGGAGAAGTGGTTTGCTAAAAGGCCAGAGTGGGCTAGGCACAAGGTGGGTTGCTCAATGCTTTCTTGTAGTTCGTAGGTTGCGGTATGCATTGCATTTTGCCATACGAAAGCTAAGAATAGGTTCAATGTAATCATCATGCCCACAATCATTGATAAAATCTATCAATTATTCTGTTGAAGAGAGCAAAACAGCATAAATAACCCGAATTTGATAAAATTTTATTCTCTTTGTTGAACTAACCCCAATCTGATGCTATTATAACGTAATCTGTGACTAACAGACGTTATATCTATCATCTAGTTCTAACTTTTTTAACTATTGAACTTCCTCCATGCAACATAGAATTTGCTGGTCTTTTTCTAATTATGAGTGTATTATGGTATTGATTACAAATTTGCCAATATTCTTCTCAGTCTATAGTGATGTACAACAGGATAATGCTTCAATCCTTTTAATTGGATTTAAGTGATGAGTCAAAATCCTCTTGTTAAGTCTTTAGTATTTCTGTTCAACAGTTTCGCCAACTTGGGCTTTTCTCCTACTTCAAGTTTGATACAGAGAATGCGAACTAAGGGCATCAATGTTTATAGTATTATTTGTCTTGTGTTCGGTACCATGTATTGGATAAGTGAGTATAGTAGAGCTTCAGTTTTTGATTATTGGTATATTGGATTTAGTATGGCAGTATATGCTATGTGTCTTGTCCTAAATGCTTCAAGAAACTATAAGTATGCCAACCTCCTATTCAATGTGTGTACTCCATTTCTTACCTTGTTGAGTGTAGTATTCTATGGTCTTGGTGTGGAGGTTACATCTTATCCAACTTCGATCTTATTTGCAATAATTTGCTATCCTAGAAGCAATGATAGAAATATCTTGATTTCTTATAACTTACTCTGTATTGGGCTAGGGTTACTCTATCACTATTTTTATACGCCAGTTTTTCTGTCGACTGTCAATTTTATAGATGATGTGTTCCTCTTAATGCTGAATACTACGATAATAAGTGCATTTTTTATAGCAGTTATGATTGAGTTTAGAAGGTCTAGAGATCATAAGGAAATACTTATTTCTACACTTGTTGTTAAACAGGCAGAATCGATGGAAGCTAGTAAGGATATTCTTCAATTCACACGAGTGATGTCACACGACTTAAAAAATCAATTGCAGTCAATTCAAGGCTTTCAGCACCTCCTAAACGAAGAGGATGAACTTCTAGAACATCAGAATACTCAAAAGCATTTAACTGTAGCTAATGCAAAAGTCGATTCTATTAAACGAACATTGGCTGAACTATCCACATTCAATAGGTTGGTAGAAAGTGAAGGGTCAACTGAGACCTTGGATCTGAACTCTCTTATTCGTGATTTAAACCTTACATCAGGAAATCAGGAAGTCAATATAAAGACTCATTTAGAAGGAGTAAGGGCAAGTAAGCAAAAAGTGGAGTTAATATTGCGAACAATTTTGGAACACGGCTTATTGTATAACTCTTCAGATAGACCTAGTGTAAATGTCACTAGCAAAGAGCATGCGGATAATGTTGAAGTTATCTTTGTGGATAATGGTAAGGGGCTATCTGAACTATCGATTAGAAGCATATTCTTGCCTTATAGAAAAACAGGAACATTCGAAAATTCAGATTGGCATTTGAGGTTTTCAATGATAAGTTCATTGATCAACAATCTTGGTTGGAAAATTGATTTAACCTCAGAATTGGGAAAGGGATCTAAGTTTAGTTTGTTGATCCCAAAGAGTGACTTAGTTAGTGAACCACAGTTAAATTCTAATTGATTTGAAGAATAAGTTGCCTATAGGAATTGAGCAGGTTTGGCTATATTTATCCAATCTAGGAGTGCAGGAGACCTCTACGACAATCCAGCGGATACGTACCCGTGCAATGAACATCTACTGCATCTTTATTTCATTGTTGCTTCTAGCTATATACTTTTCAGATTTGTCTAGAACTGATTGGATTGATACTACATTATTGAGTGTTTTCATTAGTCTACATATCCTTGTATTTGTGTTGCATAGGCAGCATATATATACACTGGCAATGTATGTATTCAATATATTCACGCCTCTGAGAACAACTTTGACAATGATAGCATATGGACTCGGAGCTAATGTTTTGCTCTTTCCAATTACTATTATATTTGGGATAGTATGTTATGAGCAGGCCAAGGTGAGGGCACAGATTATTATTTGGAACTTAGTCTGTATTCTTTTAGCCATAGTGATGAGGTATTACTTTGCTGATTACTTTACGATGAAGGTGAGTTATTTTGACAAGGTGACTATCATTGGGATAGGGATCTCTGCGATTACCTACTTTTTCATATTGATTGTAAAACTATTAGAAAAGAACTATGTACAAAGTCATTTGACCATTGAGTCCATAACAGAGCAAGAATTAGTGCTCATTAACAAGAACATAGAGTTAGAAAAGATTAATGCATCTATCTCTGCAAAAATCAATGCTGATTTAGATGAGCTAAAAAGGGCTCAAAGTAGCTTAAAACAAGAGCTTGCTCAAGGTGGTTATGAAGATGCTCTCGAATATATGGAGCTCTCAAATCAATCAACACATCAAATGGTGTCGATTTTGGAGGAGTTGGCAAAGTACAAAGTTGAGGATGCGGATTCATTAGCATATAGGGATGTTGATCTTAATGCCTTGATCGCTCAGTTGAAAACAGAGCTTTCTGTTCATGCAAAATATGGTATTGGAGAATTGCTCATTAAGAATACACTACCTATTGTAAAAGGGTCAACTAATGAAATCAAGTTGTTATTTCAGAATTTAGTTACGAATGGTCTGAAGTATAATACTTCCCAAGTCCCTCAAGTCACGTTGTCTGCAGAGGAATCAGAAGATTTTTGGTTTATTAAGGTCTCGGATAATGGGATAGGAATTCCTCAATCAGAGATCAAAAAATTGTTCGTACCATTCAAGAGGTTGAGCAATGCAGAGGGATTTGAAGGAACGGGGCTAGGCATGGCTATAGTCAAACGAATCCTAGAAAATCATGAGTGGGAAGTAGTAGTTAACTCTGAAGTAGGTAAGGGTAGTGAGCTGACAATTCAGATTAAAAAGAGCGAAGCTTGAGCCTATATATTCTGATTAGCCTAGTCAAATACAATACAGTAGTCCATGATTTGGGGCTATTCCACAAATTCAAAGCTGTACTCTAAGATTAGCCAATAGGGCCCACCAGTATCAGGGTTGGTATTCACAAAATTGACATCGATTTCTACGGTCTCGCTTTGTTCTTTTTCAGAACTGTCGAAGTGTACGTCTATTTTTCCAGTTTCCCCAGGTGCTATTGGGCCTCTAGTCCAGTCTAAGGTAGTGCATTCACAGGCTGAAACAATCTCTATTTCTAATGTCTCCTTGCCGGTATTGGTAAATGTGAATACTGTATCTCGGGTATCGCCTTTAGTCATTTCTCCTAACTCAATAAACATTGGATCAAAGCTAGCTTGGACCAGAGGAGTATCTGTTTGAGCCCACAAACCCAAAGAGGTAAGTAAGAACAATGTCAGTGTCAAAAATCGAGTCATAATATATCTTATTAACACTGCAAATATCAATGTTATTTCCATGGGAAAGACTTAAGCTAGTGTTAAATTATGTAGGGGGCTTACCTTATTACTTGGCGTATGGTTAATCCAATCTTGCTGCACTGAACATATTGAATAAAGACTAGTTTCTGATTGCAACAAAATACCTCTATAATATCGAATGCTAGACTCAATACTAGTGACTTCTGTGTTCAAGACTAATTATCAAGCTTTTTGAAATCCTGTTTGCCGATTATTGCCATAATTTCAACACACTTATTGGAAACTCTGAAATAGATAGTGTCAGACCCACATGGACATCTTCTATAGTTTTGTCTAATATGATCTACTGATTCAAAAGAATAGGGATTGCTTGCTATAATGTCAAAATAAGAAAAAAAAGCATTGAAATACCTATCTGCTTGTGGTATTCCGAAGGTCTTTGCTCCATACTGGTGGATTCTAATAAGGTCTTCTTTTGCCTCATTACTAATCTTATAGTTAGCCATCAAGCCTAGCTTTTGATTCTGCTAAGATTTGTTTCTGATTTAACTTAGTAAACCCGCTACCTTCAGCAGTGCCTAACTTTCTATTAATCCAATATACTTGTATTTGTTGCTTTCTTGCTTGTCGAATGAGGTCATTCACAAGTTCACTTTTGCTAGAATATTCTTGACTAGATACCATATCTTTAAGCCAGTCGTCATTTGGCTTTGTAAACGAAATGCTTTGTCTATTCATAATATCAATAGTTTAACAACGAATTATCCGATGCAATAATACATCAAAAACGAACCAAAGGCAAGTGCTTCCCTATGTTTACATATATCAAGTTTGTAATCTCGCTTAAGCAAAAAGATGTTTAACATTGAGTTTACACAGGATGAATCTCGAGCATAGAAGACATACCGCAGTACCCTTAATGCAAGTTATTTGCTGCTAATCTGAAATCTTGTATCTAGCGAATGATTACTTTGATCTACTTACTTCGCCGAACCCTCTATTGCCGCAATCCCAGGCAGTTTCTTCCCTTCTAAGAACTCAAGCATAGCACCACCGCCAGTCGAGATAAAGCTCACCTTGTCAGCATGGCCAGACTTATTGATAGCTGATACTGAGTCTCCACCACCAATTAGAGAGAATGCACCTTTTTCAGAGGCTTCAGCTACAGTGTTGGCTATTTCCATTGTACCTTTAGCAAAGGCTTCCATTTCGAATACTCCGAGTGGGCCATTCCAGATGACAGATTGTGCAGAGAGTATCGCTACTTTGAATTTTTCTATCGCTTTTGGTCCTGCATCTAATCCCATCCAACCATCAGGAATGTTGTTAGAATCTACTATTTGAGTATTGGCATCTGCTGAGAAGGCATCCGCTATCACAGAGTCTTCAGGAATCAAGAGATTGACATCGTACTCAGCAGCCTTCTTGATGAGGTCTCTAGCTAGGTCAAGGTGACTATCTTCTACTAATGAGTTTCCGATGCTTCCTTCTTGTGCTTTGATGAAGGTATAAGCCATCCCTCCACCAATGATGATATTATCTGCAAAGTTGATGAATCTTTCAATAAGCTTAATCTTGTCACTTACCTTGGCTCCACCAAATATTGCTGTGCATGGTCTTTTAGGGCTGTTAAGTATCTTTTGAGCATTTGCTATTTCAGCTTCCATAAGTAAGCCGAATGATTTGTGACTAGGCTCAAAGAATTGAGCTACTGTTGTAGTGCTGGCATGAGCCCTATGAGCAGTGCCAAAGGCATCATTGATATACACATCAGCAAGGTTGGCTAGTCTTCCTGCGAAGTCTACATCACCCTTGCTTTCTTCTTCCGTAAATCTCGTATTTTCCAACAACAAGATTTGCCCAGGCTTAAGATCTCTTGCCTTGAGTATAGAGTCTTCACCGCCACAGTCTGTAGCGAAGATGACTTCGCTATCAGTAAGCTTAGCCAGGTGGTCGACTAGGTGTCTTAGGGTGAATGTTTCTACGTTTACCTTTCCGTTATCCAATTTCTTCTTCAAAGGCCTTCCAAGGTGGGACATTAATATAATGGCTGCACCTTGTGCTTTAAGATTGAGAATAGTAGGAAGTGCTTTTAACATCCTTGTATCATCAGTGATCTGAAATTCACTATTAAGTGGCACATTGAAATCTACTCTGACTAATGCAGTCTTACCTTGAATACCTGATAGCATAATTGGAAAAATATAGCGTGAAAAGAAATGAGTACCTCAGTGTCTACTTCAACAATGAGGTACTCATATTATAATTAAATTTAATATTACTTCATTTTACAAGCGAGGTCAGCTAATCTTGCTGAGTATCCTGCTTCGTTGTCATACCAACTCACGACTTTGATCATCTTGCCGAGCTTAGCTGTGAGCATAGAGTCAAAGACTGAAGAGTGTTGGTTTCTAGTGATATCTGCTGATACTAGAGGTGCAGTTGCGTATTCTAGCACACCTTTCATTGGTCCGTCAGCGTATTTTTTGAATGTAGCATTGACTTCTTCTACAGTCACATCCTTATCTACTACTACAGTAAGCTCTACAAGTGATCCTGTGATTACAGGTACTCTTACTGCCATTGCAAAAAGTTTTCCTACTACTGAGGGTACTACTTTACCAACTGCCGCCGCTGCACCAGTTGTTGTCGGTACGATGTTATAAGCAGCAGCTCTAGCTCTTCTCAGGTCTTTGTGAGCAGCATCTTGGATTTTTTGATCTGCAGTATAGGCATGAGTAGTTGTCATAGTTCCTTGTACTAAGCCAAACTCTTTGTCGATGATTTTCATCAAAGGAGCAAGACAATTGGTTGTACAAGAAGCATTACTCACGAATAAGTGGTCATCTTGTAGTTCATCATCATTGACACCAAGTACAATTGTTTTAACCCCGTCACTCTTAGCTGGAGCAGAAAGCAAGACTTTCTTAGCTCCTGCATCGATATGCATTTGCATCTTGTCCTTAGTTGTAAATAGACCAGTACAATCTATAGCAAGGTCCACATTGTTTTCCTTCCATGGCAATTTGCTTGGATCTCTTTCTGCCATTGCTAGCATTCTGTGGCCATTGATTGTGATAGACTCATCATCTGAAGTCACCTCAGCATCATATATCCCATGCGCAGAGTCGTACTTGAATAAGTGGGCAAGGGTAGCATTAGGTGATAAATCATTGATAGCTACTACTTCTATATCTGATTTGTTAAGAAGGTTTCTTAATGTGAGTCTTCCGATTCTTCCGAATCCGTTAATTGCAACTCTTTTTTTAGACATACTTTTTAGTTTACTTAATAATGTTCTTTTCTAATTGAGTAACTTAATAACGGTCGTTGTTAAATCACCCGTATAATTACTTAATTAATCTTTACTTGTTTTGTTTGTACAACACCTCTATCTGTTGTTAATGTGACAGAATAGGTGCCACTTGGTATTTGCATGACATCAAATGTATATTCGTGCCTTCCTCTATAATGTACTTTGTTATTTGCTTCCGTAGCAAGTGTTCTTCCATTGATATCCTGTAGACTTAAGACTACTCTTTGAGCCATTGCAAGTGTAAAATGGACATTCAGTTCAGTTGAAGTAGGATTTGGAAAAGGATCAAACAATCTGTCTTCTCCGAGTTCTATACTGACTTGTTCTTGAGTAGATGTGGTGCTATCTTCGAATATTACATCTTCATCACCTGTCTGATATGGTACGTAAGATATGGGAAGATAGTACATTTCATCTGTGGTCTTTTCACCCCACGTCACAAATTGTGGTGGGTTATTGGGATTCTGTGGGTTGTTCGTTGTGTTATCGTATGATGCTATTGCATGGATTGTTGTCCCAGCTTTCGCGACCATGTATTTTGGAAAGTTATAAGTGCCTTGCCAATTGAAGTCCCATGTCGGAATTTCGATAAGGTTGGTAATAGTCCCATCAGGTGCTTCCATATAAACTTCCCAGTGCTGGCCGAGTAAGTGCATGTGTGGAGCTATAGCAAGGATAGATACATCAATAGGAGTCGTGAAAGTACCATGAAAGGTACGTTCTGTATTTGCTGGAATGAAAAAGGGTTGATCTAACTCTGTACCAGAGAATCCAAATGGCAACATAATAAACTCTCTTACCTGTCTCTCGACAGTCTCTTCTTTGAAAAAGATATTGATAGTTGACTGGTCTGATTCAGCTACGGGCACAGGTGCATAGTGCATTTGTACAAGTAGGTCAGAGTTAGCTGGAAGTAACTTACCCAACCCACTAGGGTAGATGTAGGGTTTTTGACCAGGTACATATCCTGGGAATTGAGTAGAAGACGCGGCATCTATCCCAAAACCACCAAACCCATCATACCCATAATTAGGATCTTGATTATCTAATGCTTGTGCCTCTCCCGTTGTGTCATAGCTGAACAATGCATGATGTACAACCTTGGCATTACCTGGTCTGAGCTCCATCGTGGCTACTTGCTTGTCTTCTGTTAATCCAGTTGGAAGGACGAATACTCGATAGGTGTCAGTATTGTTGCCAGGCTGGACAAAGGCTTCCTTCATGGTTAACACTAAGTCAGGCTCACCGACTTGTGACCCAGTTGGGAATATTGGCAACTCCGGTGCTAGCGACATGTCACCTTGTGGCATGCCATTATCCACCCATGTAGCTATGTGTTGTATTTCTTCATCAGTAAGACCTCTTTCTCCAATTAGATGAGCATACTCTTTATTGGGAGGCCACGGTGGCATGTATTTACTTTGTGTGACATATTTAATAGTGCCGCCCCAGTTCTTGATTTCATCATAAGATGTAAAAGCAGATGGAGCAATTTCTCCTGGTCTGTGACAGGTCGTACAGTTGTTATAGATGATACTTGCTATGTCAGAAGCGAAGGTTATTTCTTGCGTCTTAGCTACCTTGCCTTGGATGCAAAACAATATTAGGAAAAAGTAAGGAATAAAGTGCTTCATTTGGTTTCGCTAAGGTTTGTATGGTAAATACAATCTACTATTTGGTTGCAAAATTAATAAAAGATACGAAAGCTAATGTTTCAAAGCATCCAATTTGCGGCATCCATAGCACGCTAAACATACGACAATTGGATTGATGGCAAAAATATCAAATTATCCCATATCAAAATTGCTTGTCTGGAATACATTAAGTCTACAAGAGTTCAACAAATAAAATCAACTACCCAATAGGGGATAGAAGGGATTATGTTGTCTTATGAGTAGGTTTTATTATTAGAAGTATTAGTTGTTGGACGAATAAGTCTGACAGTCCCAAATTAGAGAACTTTTCTCAGCAATGAGATTTTTTTGTTGGTTGTTAAAAATGCAAAGTCCTTGAGCTTACACTCAAGGACTTTTTTTATCGGTGTGTCTAGCAAAAGTGATCGAATGCCTCGACTAAGTTTTGTGCTATCATCTGAGCTGACCTTCCTTCAATATGATGTCGCTCAAGCATGTGGACTAGCTTGCCATCTTTGAATAGGGCAATCGATGGAGAAGATGGAGGATAGGGCATAAAGTAGCTTCTTGCCTTGTCAGTAGCTTCTTTGTCTACTCCTGCAAATACTGTATAGTTTTTGGTTGGGCTTTTGGCATTTTGGATCGCCATCTTAGCTCCAGGTCTTGCATTTGCTGCAGCGCATCCGCATACAGAGTTGACTACGATGAGTGCAGTCCCTTCCATGTTGGTGATGACGTCTTCTACAGCGCTGGCCGAAGTCAATGATTCAAACCCAAAATCGGTTAAATCTTTTGCCATCGGTGTCGTTAATTCTATTGGATACATGATATATATTGTTAGTTATTTGAAAAGAAAGATAGATATATAATAAAAAAAAATATATCTATGCTAAATTTGAGTGAATTTACAGTTACTATAAAATAGAAATCAATAGCTTTAGTTCAATATATTTGACTTAATTCTAATAATCAGACATTCATGAAATCGTTCAATACCTTCATTTCAATCCGTTGGGCAAAAATGCAACTTTTTGCGCTAACCCTATTGCTTGCTGGTTCTTTATCTGCTCAAAAGGAGTTAGTTCAGACGTTTAAGGACACTAGAGTGATCAATACACAAAGTATCGAAACCTTGAAAAAGGGTCATATGGACTTTAGAGTTGGTCATAGGTTTGGTGATCTTGCTGGTTCTGGAGGAGGTTGGGAGACATTTTATGGGTTGGAAAACTCAACAGATGTCTCTATTGGTTTTGACTATGGGTTAGGAGATAATACCATGATTGGTCTCCATAGGATGAAGGGATCACATGTCCTACGTCAAATATTGGCTGGCTCGATTAAGTATAGGCTAATGACACAAGAGATAGGAGGGAATAAGCCGTTTAGCTTAGCGGTACATGCCCTCACCTCTGTAGCTACAGCACCGAAATGTCCTAATAAGGGAAGTTTGTGTTACTATGAAGTCTTCTTGCACAGAGTGAGTTACCATATCCAACTAATCATGGCTAAAAAGATAGGAAGCAGATTTTCACTACAAGTGCATCCGGCTTGGACATACAGAAATCAAGTTCCAGAGAATGGTGATACTAATGACTTGGTTTCACTAGGGTTTGCTTCTCACTACCAACTCAATAAGGCTCTAGGGATTATATTTGAAGGCAACTTCCCTCTATCTGAAATCAGGAAAGCTGAGAATGGATACTATCCTGCCATTGGTGTTGGATTAGAGTGGGAGACTGGCGGAGGCCACGTATTTCAGATTAATTTGACTAATGCCACAGGTATGACTGAGACAGACTATATCCCTTATACTCAGTCTTCGTGGGCAGATGGTGAGTTTAGATTTGGCTTTACAGTGGGCAGACAATTCAAGCTCTAATTTCCAAATAACTAATTATGAAATTGAGATTCTTACTGTTTCCGATCCTAATTATATTGACTCCGTTGTTGTTTGAGGATGACAACGTATTCGTGTTGGAGGATGATTATAGTGTTGCCAAGGTACTTGAGAAGCTTGGGGACAATAGTGGTTGGTACCCTAACAAAGACATTGTTGGTGCCTCCTCTTCTATTGGGAGAGATATTTTTCACACAGGGTTTGCTACAAGTATTGATGGTAAAGATCAACGAAAGCAGTCTAAGCATTTTGTCTGTACGAGCTGTCATAATGTAGAAAGAGAAGACCCAGACCTGACTGTATCAGATCCAGAGGCTAGGATGGATTACGCCTTGGCTAATGACTTACCCTTCCTTCAAGGTACTACGATGTACGGTGCTGTGTCAAGGAGATACTACTACAATGATGATTATATCAAGAAATATGGAGACTTAGTAGAAGCAGCGAGGAATGACCTCAGAGGTGCTATCCAGCTTTGTGCTGTTGAGTGTGCCCAGGGTAGGGAGTTGAAGGATTGGGAACTAGAGTCAGTACTTATGTACCTATGGACTATTGATCTAAAAATTAAAGACCTTGGATTGAGTGATGAGGAGAAAGCCTTCATAGAAAGCAGCCTAGAAGAAGAGTCAACTCTTGAGGCAGTAGAGCTGATCAGAAGCAAGTACCTCAATGGTTCTCCAGCTACTTTTCTTACTCCAGATCACGAAAGAGCATCATACGCATCTATGGATACCGATATCAATTCTGGAAGAGATGTCTATATACAAAGTTGCTTGCATTGCCATGATAGCCAGCGATACTCCTACTTCAATCTTGATACCACCAAGCTGACGATGAAGTATCTGAAAACAAAGATGGAAACCTATGGTGATCATTCAATTTACCAAGCAGTCAGGTATGGCATATATTCTACTTCAGGTAGAAGGTCCTATATGCCTCACTATACGTTAGAGAAAATGAGTCTACAACAGTTAGCTGATTTAAGAGCTTATATTACTTATCGAGCAGAGTAAGTCGAATTGTTCATTGTAGTTACAGTCATTTGTGTATATTTAGAATGAGATAGACACGATATAGTATTGACTGAGACCCAATTTATAGAAAACAACCAAGAAGATTGGAATGCATTAGAGCAGCTACTCAAATCACCACTCGACAACTCTTCTGAATTACAGGACTTATTCGTCAAGGTATCAGGTGACTTAGCCTTCGCTAGTACATATTTTCCTAATCGATCAGTTAGGGTTTACCTCAATCTTCTGACCCAAAGAGTATTTGACTCTTTAAGTAAGAATAAGACGCAGGTCTCATTAGCAGGTTTAGTCACATTTTTTACAGACACTCTCCCCATTGAATTATACAGAAGTAGGAAGGCGTTATTGTTTTCCCTATTGTTCTTTATCGCTATGCTTGTTATTGGTGCTGTATCAACTGCATACGATGATGATTTTGCAAGGGTGGTCCTTGGTGATACCTATGTCAACATGACTGAGGATAATATTAATTCTGGAGACCCTATGGCTGTATATAAGGATGCCAATAAGACAGATATGTTTCTCGGTATCACCATTAATAATATCAGAGTATCTTTTATCACCTATATACTTGGCATTTTTGCCTCGCTTGGCACCATTATTATTTTGATGTACAATGGTATTATGGTGGGAACATTCCAGTACTTCTTTTACACTAAAGGGTTATTTACCACTTCTTTTCTTACGATCTGGATTCATGGTACAATAGAGATTTCTGCTATAATTATTGCTGGGGCAGCTGGTATCGTACTAGGTAGTGGGCTGCTGTTTCCCGCCACATACTCAAGACTAGTTTCCTTGCAAGTGTCCGCAATTAGGTCGTTGAAGATCTTGCTGAGTACAGTCCCACTCTTTTTCATTGCTGGATTTTTAGAATCATTTGTTACCCGACAGACGGACTTACCTGATATTGTAAAGCTTGGTATTATTGTGGTTTCGTTGATTTTTATCTTGTATATCTATTGGTACTACCCAAAGAAGGTGGCAGGAAAACTTGACTACAACCCAGCATTTCATGATGTAGATAGATTGCCTTCAGAACAGGTACTTAATCCAATAGGAAGTCATAATACTACCGAGATATTATTAAGATCAGTGAGGGACTATGCTAGTGCTTTTAGTAATATGTTGAAGTATTGGATAGGACCTTTGATGTTAGGTTTTATTGGCTTTGCTTACTTAAGTATCCTCGTATTAGAGCAGGTTTTGGTGGATTTCACGGCTCCACAACTCATGAAGGGTGGTGGTCTACTGATTTGTATAGTCTTGCAATACAAGGTGGTAGTGCTTATACTAAAAGATGAGAGGTTCAAAGCCTTCATGTTCGAGCAAAGTAATAGATTATTGATTTTAGCTTGGAGTACTATCTTGATGACGGGCATTGAGATAGTATATTCCATTCATGTGATGTATGGGTTGATTACTTTGGTAGTGATTCCGATTCCTGTAATGTATTTGGCGTTTTTTTCTACTGAAGGAAGTGCTATTAAGGATCATACTACATCAATGTTTCTTGGCTATACCTATTATGCTCGATCACTATTGATTACACTAATTGTGGTGGCCTTGTATTATGTGTTAAACTTGCTCTTAAGCTCTTCTTTGATGTCACTATTTTTTGAATATTTTGACATTCATGATGGTATTACTTCTACAGTTCAGAGCAGGCAATTGTATAATGGTATTAGCAGATTGCTAGTAAGCATAGTTATCATACCGTTAGTAACTTACATCAATCTCTATGTCTATATCGCTTATGTGTGCAGTAAGGAAGGGAAAGATATATTACTCAAGTTAGAAACATTTGGAAGTGAGTAGGATGAGATGTTATATATTATGTTTTGTTTTAATGTCTTTTGGATTTAAATCCATTAGTCAGCGAACAGATATTGTACTGATTTGCCAAGATTCGACTGTCACTAATCCACTTGTAGAAGAGGTGAGCAAGTATGCTACTACTAAAAAGTTAGTGCTGAAGAAGAGAAGCGAGCCAAAGATTAAAACACGTGATTCTGATAGAAGGGGTAATACTCTGAGTGACTTAATTAATAATGGACTCTTTACTACATTACTGTATTTGACTGTTGGAATCTTATTGGTGGTAATGTGCTATGTACTAGTCAGCCAATTGAAGCCAAAAGAAGTCATAGAGCAAAGAGTGGTGGACTTGGATAACATAGAAGATATAGCTGATCTTAAAGTAGACGAAGAGCTTGATAAGGCTTTATCAAACAATGACCTGCGTCTGGCAGTGAGAATTCAATACCTCAGAGTACTACAACAGCTTAGTGAGGAAGAAGCCATCAGATGGAAACCTAAAAAAACCAATTCAGTCTATGTAGCAGAGATGCGAAGCCATCATTTATTGGGCATTTTTAAGATGATAACTCGTAACTATGAGTATATCTGGTACGGTAACAGGAGTGTAAGTCTAGACCTCTATCAACAATGGTTGCCATATTTCGATCGATTCTTCGAAAATCAGGAATATGGAAAATAGAATTACCCTGATTATTATAGGAATAGTGGCTCTATTGATAGGCGTACTAGTCTATACTCAATATGAATATAGGGATGTCCCTCAGAAGAAGCCGACACAAGCCTACCAATTGGATAGTAAGTATCCTTCCGGCCTATGGATGTTCCATCAGGTCGTAGAAGAGGCGTTTTGTGGTAAGTATATTACCTTGACGTCATTAGATGATTTAGCTGACAGAAGAGGGAGTAGTTTGATTGCTATTAATGGCCAAGATAGGTTTGGAAGGGATAGAGAGAAGTTGTTGGATTATGTCAAACATGGGAATAGTGCTTTTATTTCTTCGACTAGACTTAGTGCATTTGCTGAAGACAGTATTTATACATTCTCAGGGGCAATGAAAGACACGGGTTATTTTGATTCAAGTCTATTTGGATTGGCCGATTCTACTGCAGTGGGAGTAACCTATCTATCCCCTCCATATCCTCAGGAGGTTGTAGATACCTTTTCGGTTAAGTACTTCCGGTATTTTACCGAGGACTTAGACCATGCAATTGCGGCAATAGGTGGAGAGTATGGGATAGCGTATCAATTTGATATTGAAGGTGGAAGAATCATCTATCATAGTGCTCCGAATCTGTTTACAAACACTATCCTTTCAACTGAGGCAGGAATCAATCATTGCTTTCATATGCTTTCGACAATACAAAGTGACACCCTGTTGATTTATGATCCAAGTACTTACTATGCCGATACTGAAGATTCTGCGAATTACCTGACTTATATATTTGCTCAAAGAAGCCTAAAGACTGCTTACTTGTTGTCTTTAGCGGGTATGTTGCTCTTTGTATTATTTAACAGTAAACGAGTGCAAAAAGTAATACCAGTTCAATATAAGAATAGAAATACCCTTGGGGAGTATGTTGATACTCTAACGGAGTTAAATTACAGTATTGGTAATCATAGCGAGATGATAAAGACGATGAAGGATACATTCTATCACACAGTCTACAATACGTATTATATCGAGAAGAATGATGTGGACTTTGTCTCGAAATTTGCTAAGAAATCAAAGATCCCTGAACGGCAAATAGAAGTCATCCTCAGGAGGTTTGAAGAATCTACTAGTCTGGCATTCACATCAGATCAATTGACTGCATTATATTATAGAATTCAAACAGTATATCAAATAATTGGAAACTAAAGAACATATGGAAATGCCAACAGAAGGAGGCTCATTTAGCCAAAGATTAGATTTGTCAAAGTTTACAGAAGTAGTTCAGCAAATTCAGGCTGAGAGTTCTGGGTTTTTAGTTGGCCAAGAACAGGTATTAGAACTCATGTTTGCTTGCCTACTTTGTAATGGACACATCTTACTAGAAGGAGTGCCTGGTATTGCAAAAACACTTACTGCCAAGGTCATGTCAAAGACCATTGCAGCAGATTTCTCAAGGATACAATTCACCCCAGACTTACTGCCATCAGATATCTTAGGGACTTCTATATTCAAAATGAATACATCGGAGTTCGTGTTTGAAAAAGGGCCCATCTTCTCCAATGTAGTACTGATAGATGAGATTAATAGGGCACCAGCTAAGACTCAATCAGCACTATTTGAGGTGATGGAAGAAAGGCAGATAACCATAGATGGCAATACCTATATTATGGAAGATCCATTTATCGTCATTGCCACACAGAATCCAATAGAGCAAGAGGGTACCTATAGACTGCCAGAAGCACAGTTGGACAGGTTTCTCATGAAAATCAAGCTTAGTTATCTTTCTAAAGAACAAGAACTCTTAATACTCAATAGGTATAAGGATCAGCTAGCCAAGCCTGACTTGTCTTTGATCAAAAGCATAGTCTCAAAGCATGACTTAGCAGAAATCAGAGAAACTATCAATCAAGTTATCGTCAAAGATCAATTAGTAGCGTACATACGGGATATTGTTGTTGCCACTAGAGAGCATGGCAAAATATACTTGGGTGCTTCTCCTAGGTCAAGCCTAGCACTATTGCAGTTGTGCAAGGTTGTTGCAGCTTATCGTGGCAGAGACTTTGTCATACCAGAGGATATCCAGTATCTATTGCCACATGTACTTAATCACAGGTTGATACTTACACCAGAAGCAGAAATGGAGTCCTTGTCTCCCGAAGATATCATTGAAGAGATTATCAAAGACGTAGAAGTGCCAAGGTAGGTTGAGTAAGCTATTTTTACATACAAGATGTTTTGTCGGGTTTGGAGCAATTATCCTAGTGTTTTGCTTGAGCTTTACCTGGGCATGGCTATATCCGTATGGGTGGGTCGGTCTTGGCTTACTCATATTTTTAACGATTCTTGACTACTTCTTAATCAAGCGTCAAGCTGAGCTCATTTTAGTGAGGAGAGAGGTTCAGGATAAGCTTTCTCTTGGAGACAAGCAGTATGTCAGATATAGTATTGATGGCAGTCATACTCTTCAATTGCGTGGAGAGCTGTATGACGAATTGCCAGAGCAACTAGAGCATAGGTCAGGATTGACAAGTATAATATTACAACCAGGACAAGACTCACAGCTCTTTACATTTGCTATCAAGCCAAATGAAAGAGGTATTTATCACTTTGGCAACGTGATCCTAATGCTGAACACAAGGTTCCTTGGTCTTGTGAGTTATAAGCAGGTGTACTATACTCCTAAGGAAGTAGAAGTCTATCCATCTGTTATTCAGATGAAGCAATATGAGCTAGCGGTTTTCTCTAAGACTGCTAGAATGGCAGGCATCAGGCAAGTAAGAAGTATTGGAGAGAATGATGAGTTTGAACTGATCAGAGAATATGTCAGCGGTGACAACATCAAATCTATCAATTGGAAGGCTACATCTAGAGGTAATACTCTGATGGTGAATCAATTTCAAAACTCAAGGTCTCAGAATGTCTACTTCGTCATAGACAAGGGTAGGGCGATGAAGATGCCATTTGATGACCTGACACTATTGGACTATTCGATTAATAGTACGTTGGCGATTGCTAATATTGTGCTCAAGAAGTACGATAGGGCGGGACTTATTACCTTTTCAAAACAGGTGGACTCTAGGATTAAAGCTGACCATCAGAGCAATCAACTCAGCTTAATATCTAAGCATTTATTTGACCAGGAGACTGCCTTTATGGAGCCTAACTACAAGGCCTTACTCTCAACTATCAATCATGGATTGAAGCAGAGAAGTATCTTGTTCTTGTTTACTAATTTCGAGCATGTCCAAGACCTCAAAAGACAATTGCCATTCTTACAAGCTATCAATAAGAAGCACTTATTAGTTGTGATTTGTTTTGAAAATACACTGTTGAGGATAGGGGTTGAGCAAGAAGTAGAAACAGTCAAAGACATCTATAGGCAGACCATCATCAGAAGAACAATGATGGAAAAGCAACTCATTCAAAAGATGCTTAAGACTCTAGGTATACAAGTTATACTTACAGCACCAAGTGACCTCTCAGTCAATACAATTAACAAGTATTTGGAAATCAAGGCCAAGCGAATGAGGTAGAAGATAAATTGCACAAGCTATTGACTCTTAAGTAAATATGGAGTAACTTAAGGGTATTGATTAACTTCTTAAATTCCTTTCTTATGATGAATGAAGCAATTTCTACGATTATGACCAAGAATCCGATTGTGTTGTCTCCATCTGATTCACTGATGAGAGTCAAAGAAATATTTACAAAGCATCGTATTCACCATATTCCAATTGTCAAGAATGGTGATCTGAAAGGAATCATTACGACCTATGACCTCTGGAAGTTAAATACTAACCACAATACCTACGAGATCATGACGATCCAAGAAGTGATGACTAAGAGTGTAGCAGTGGTTAACGAGAGTGACAAAGTTGGCACAGCAGCGGAATTGTTTTTGGATAATAGGTTTCATGCGTTGCCAGTCGTCAACAACCAAGATAAGTTAGTAGGGATTGTAACTTCATTTGATGTAATGAAGTACAATTTCCTCAAAGAATACCCTAACCCAATTTTGTATAAGGAAGTTTTTACAAGGTCGGGGCCAATGATGGCTGTTGCCTAGAGCATAGACTCAAGGACTGTTTCAAGTTAGTATTTGTATAACAACTTTCACTAACTGTTATACATCCTGAAAATAGTAATCTCTACATCACGTCAAGGATATCTAAAAGAAACAGTCTAGGTGCCAGATAATTCTATTTGGCACCTTTTTTATTTCCACTTTTGAGCTATGGCATGTGCAGTTGCTAACATGTCGATGTCCCACATTTCGACTTTCCAGTCGGTATTTGCTAGCCGTCCTGATTTGAGGTTGGCTATGAGACTATCAATGCTTGGTTCTGTCTCTAGTAAGTTAGAAAGATAAGTTTGTTCAACTTGGAGTTCAATACTATTCCACGGTTGTGTCTCTATTGCACTTTTTGAATTGTGAAAATTATTGATATTATATTGATTTGACTGAATGGAGTTGTGGCTAATTAGAGTTTTCATTTGTTCAAAGTCTAGCCTAAACTGCGCTTTCTCACCAGCTTCTACGAGTCCATTACCTAGTTGCTCAAGCATGCAGTACGCTATATTGTGGCAATTAGCTAAAGTGTAAGGCAGTAAGTCAAATACCTCCTGAGGCACATTGTGATTATGAGTATCCCTCCTAATTTGTTTATTAGAGTTGCTATAGGCCTCTACAAAACTTCCCCCAGAGATATGGACTTCTCGAACTCTGTCCAGAGGATATGACTTGATTAAGTCTATAGGGTCAACATCAAAATTATGAGCTTGGCAATAGATATTGTGTAAGTCCAGAATCACGAACCCATTCACAGACTTCATAAGGTCATCAAGAAATGCTCCTTGTCTTTTCACCTCATCAAGTGAGTAAGCAAAGGCTAGGTTTTCCAGTCCGACAGGACAATGTACTGCATCACTAATCCTTTGTAAGCGATCCCGGCCAATAGCAAGAGTAGTCGAGTTGAGTGGTAAGCTGAGTGGTGCTCCATTATGAAAATTCTCACCTGTCATGAAGCCAAAGTGTTCGCTGACGTGGTCGAATTTGAAGTAATTATTGACTTTCTTCAGGTGGTCTAGCCACCTTTGTTGCTCTGGCGACCATTCAGCCTTAAATATTGAAAAGAAGACTCCATGTCCGACTAAGCGTTTTTCTTTTGCGAAAGCTGAGAGTAGTTCCACAAACCAATCTGGAATATTGCGATGGTTGAACAATGCATCGAATGACCATTCAATGGCTTCGACCTTTCCGTCTTCTAATAATGGTAGCGCAGCTGTGAGAATGTGTTTATCTAGGTTTGCTGCTATGCCGGCATAGGGTGTTGTCATTGCCTAGCCTAATCCGCAAGCTGGACAATCTTCCCAATTAGGGTCACAAGTTCCCTCGCCACCGTTTGGATCTTCTTTTACCTCACTTGTGTCTTCTAGATTCGGTGTAATGAATTCAGAGTTGCAAGACGAAGTAACTGTTGTTAATGCAAGGCCAACTGCCATAGAGGCTAAAAGTGATTTAGAAAGTTTCATAAGCCATTGTTTAGTTAAAATTACAAATAATAATTTGATTACACCTTAAAGACGTCTTTTAGATTCTGAATGGTTGGGTAGGAAGTGAAAATCTCTGGGTATTGCAATTCTAGGCGGAGGGATTTTGGTTATATTAGTGCTACTTTAAACGCAACTCTAAAATATCTAACCGATGTCAAGATTATATCCAAAGTTCAACTTTAAAGAGTGGATCGAAGAGAATCGACACTTGCTTAAGCCGCCTGTCGGAAACAAATGTGTTTGGGATAATGGCGAGTATATTGTCATGGTAGTGGGTGGTCCGAATGCAAGGAAAGACTACCACCTCAACCAGACTCCCGAGTTTTTCTATCAGGTGGAAGGAGACATAATACTCAAATTAATAGATGAAGGAGAGCAAAAAGATATTGAAATTAAGGAAGGTGAAATTTACTTGCTTCCTCCAAATATTCCTCATTCACCACAGAGAGGAGCAGATACAATTGGGTTAGTCATTGAACAAAAGAGGCCAGAAGGTATGGAAGATGGTCTAGTCTGGTTTTGTGAGAATTGTCATGCTGAGCTCTACAGAGAACCATTCATGTTAGATAACATTGTCACTGATATGCCAGTGATCTTTGATAGGTTTTATAATACAGTTGAACACTGTAGCTGTGGCAAATGCGGAGCTAAAATGGAAGCTCCACAGGCTATTGTAGCATGATAAAGTCAAAATAAACTTAGTAAGCATCATTGCAAAGCAGAATACAATTACCAGTCTGGCTTAGAGTGGGCTACTACATTGAGAGATATATAATTAATTTCCATAACATACATCATGCGCCAGTTTAGAATAAAAAGTGCTTTTCTCTTATTTATCGTTATCAGTATAACGGCCTGTAATTCTGGCACTATTGATTCGGATGATTTTGGGATCTTTTCTTCCCAGAGTGATGAAGTTGTCGTCATCGATGGATTGATAGATTCTGATCTTCCGCAATATTGGAGTAACTACATAGCGGCCTTTCCCAATACTTCCATGATGATTATGAGGGATTGCCCCGGCTCGACAGATGATGATGCGAATTGGGAAGCTGCAAGAAGTATCAGAGATCAAGGAGTATCTATCCACCTGCCTTCTGATGCAGTCATTGCTTCAGGGGCTGTTGACCTATTTCTTTGTGGGGTTACACGAACAAGAGAATCTGGCAGTCAAATTGGAGTGCATGCATGGGCTGATGGCAATGGTACCGAGGCGACTGATTATCCAGTTGGGCACGAAGAACACCAAGGTGCCATAGACTATTATATTGATATGGGGTTTTCAGTGGAGGACGCTGAGGCATTTTACTATTTTACAATCAATGCTGCCTCTGCTGATGATATTCATTGGATGACAGATGAAGAAATAGCTTTGTACAAGCTTTTAGAATAGCTACCTTTTTTTTCATAGCCACTTGAGAGTCTAAGTCTAATCAAACATAATTCAACCCATCAAAACAACCACTGCATATCAAAGAATAAATGGCCATGGTCATCTTCTGCCAACTGCAAAAGAGATACCAAAGTACATGAAGGATCGTGGGCTTTTTTGGATTGATGAAGGACACAAGTATATGCACCAAGGAGACTGGAAAAGGCCAGTCACACATCCAAGTTTCTTCCTAGATGATAAGATCAAGTGGATGGATGCTAATGCAATTGACCATGAGGTGATTATTACCTTGTCACAACTCTATTGCAATGGCTATGCTAAGCAAGATGCCATCGATGTGGTCACCTTTCAGAATGACTTCAATGCAAAGATACAGCATGAGTATCCTGGTCGATTTACTTCAGGATTCGTAGTTCAGCCTTTGCACCTTGATGCGGCCCTTGCTGAGATAGAACGCTGTGTTATAGAACTGGGTATGACAGTGCTTTGCCTGCCTACCCATTACCTGTCTAAGGATCATAATTGGAGGGCTATCTTTCACGAAGAGAATAATCCAATATTCGAATTGGCTAGCTATCATAACTTGGCAGTAGAGATACATCCATATGATGGACCAAAGTTTATAAAGTTAGAAGATGAGAATTGGCGATTTCACTTAGTTTGGATGTGTGCTCAGACAGCTGATGCTTACCACTTCTACTCATTGAATGACATTGCATTCAAGTATCCCAATATGAGGACTTGCTTTGCCCACGGCAATCAATTTGGCCAAGTCAATATTGGCAGAAGGACTAGAGGTTATCGAGGAAGGCCAGACTTGTTTGAAGGCAAAGCTGAACCTAATAAGGTCATTGGCAATATCAATACCTACTTTGATACTTTAGTCCATGATGTAGATTCCTTGGAGTTGCTGAAGAAGCGTCAAGGTGTCGCTCAGATTGTAGCTGGGCTAGATGATCCCTACCCACTTGGTGAGATGGAAGCAGATGACGGGACTTACCCTGGACAAATACTGGATCTGAGTGAGCAACAAGGCGTCATTACAACACAAGAAAAAGAGGATATTTGGAGTAAGAATGTCCTTTCATGGTTAAATAAATCAAGCATATAGAGCCTATGAATACTAGTCTAGAACATGCAAGGCAATTAGATGAGACGGACGAATTAAGACAGTTCAGAGATGCCTTCCATATCCCAAAGCAGGCCAATGGAGAAGACCACATTTATCTTTGTGGAAATTCATTAGGGCTACAGCCAAAAGAAACAGCTGCGGCACTTACTCAAGAGCTAAATGATTGGGCTAAATATGGAGTAGAAGGCCACTTTCATGCAAAGAACCCTTGGTTGCCCTATCACGAGTTTCTGACTCAAGCAATGGCCAATGTAGTCGGTGCCTTGCCTGAAGAAGTGGTCGTAATGAATACACTATCCGTTAACCTACACTTGATGATGGTTTCCTTCTATCGCCCTACTCAAGAGAGGTACAAGATTATCATCGAAGCTGATGCCTTTCCATCAGATGTGTATGCAGTAGAGAGTCAAATACAATTTCATGGCTATGGTCCAGATGCATGCATTAAGGTCAAGCCCAGAGAAGGCGAGCATACCATTAGAACTGCGGACCTCTTAGACCTCATAAACAGAGAAGGCGACAAAGTAGCCTTAGTATTGATTGGAAATACAAATTATTATACTGGTCAGTTCTTCGACATGAAGGCTATCACTGTCGCTGGACATCGGGCAGGTGCTTTAGTGGGCTTTGACTGTGCCCACGGAGCTGGCAATGTCCCATTAGAGTTGCATGACTCAGGCGCTGACTTTGCTGTTTGGTGCAGTTACAAATATCTAAATAGTGGTCCAGGTAGCCTTGGAGGTTGCTTCGTGCACCAGCGACACCATAAGGACAAGTCAATCCCAAGATTTACAGGCTGGTGGGGGCATAATAAGGCAACAAGGTTTGGTATGAGAGATGGATTTGACCCAATCCCAACAGCTGAAGCGTGGCAACTCTCCAACCCGCCAATTCTCTCAATGGCTGCTATTAGGGCCTCGTTGCAACTGTTTGAGGCTGCTGGTATCCATAATTTGAGAAAGAAGGCAATCTCCTTGACTAATTATATGGAAGCCTTACTCATTGAGCAATGTGGTCATGCTATTGAGATTATCACTCCAAGTGAGAGTAAAGAAAGAGGGTCGCAACTCTCCCTTTTGGTAACAAAACAAGGTAAACCGTTGTTTGATGCAATAACACAAGCAGGCGTGATTGCAGATTGGAGAGAACCAAATGTCATCAGAGTATCGCCGGTACCCATGTACAATAGCTATGAAGATGTGTGGAGGTTTGTGGATGTGATGTATAATCAAATGAAGGCGTAACTTTGTAGAATGCTTACAACACTACAACATATAGACAAACTAAAAGCAGAATACGATGCTCTTCTTCCAATGAAACCAAAGGATGAGCAACGCTTATGGGAAAAGCTCAGATTAGAATGGAATTACAATTCTAACCATATTGAGGGCAATACCATGACTTACGGCGAGACTCAGTTACTGTTTAGGCTAGGCGACGAATTCAGAGCTGGAAATAATAGTATGAAAGATGTCAACGAAATGAGAGCCCATGATGTCGCTGTTGAAATGGTAAAAAATTGGTCACAAGAAGGTAGACCGCTATTAGAAGCAGACATCAGAAGTTTGAATAAGACACTATTAGTTAAGGAATATTGGTCTGAAGCTGTTACGCAAGATGGGAATCCAACACGAAGATTAATCAAGCCAGGTGAATATAAGGAGCAACCCAATCATGTAGTCTTGGCAGGTGGTAGAGTATTCAGATACGCTGAACCAGTAGAAGTGCCTGCCAAAATGCAAGAATTGCTTGAGTGGTATAATACTGAATCTGTTGACTTACATCCAGTAATCAAAGCAGC
>JAHDHH010000007.1:0-6991 GCA_020631405.1 Saprospiraceae bacterium | reverse complement strand
AATATCAGCTATTCGAGGTGATAAAATTGAAGAAGATGAAGACTTTGAAAAAGAAACCCAAATACTTGCCAAAAAACTAGAGTCTAAACTTAAGTTGCAAGCTATTCAGAAAGAGGAACTATTAATAAGCAAGAGTAATTCGATAATCATAATATCAAAAAAGATAATTCCGCTCGTTAACAATTACTTTAAGCCACTTTCTAAGTTCTATAATTTCTCAATTGTAAACATCGATATTGGTCAATATAATCCTCTTGGTAAATTTTCGGCCTACAGAAGTTTTAATGATTATACATCAATAAACAAAGTAGAAAGATTTATAGAAGAGAATCAGAGGAGTCTATCTAATTTGGATATTCTAAGAATTGTAATGAGGCAAAATGAATTTAAATTCAAGAAACTCACGAATAATACATTCGACTTTGATATGCAAGTAAAATTTAAATTTTACGAAGAAGAAATTGAATATCAATTACTCGATTTTTCAAACTCTCCACACTTGGTTGCTAGAGGGGTTTCATCTTATGATAATGTTTTTCCAAGTACTTTTCAGGAAGAAGTTAAAAATCAATTAGTTGACATCGCAGATCGGTTGAAAAAGTTAATAAATGAATAACTGGAACATAATAGGCGCAGGACTCTGTGGCTCTCTCTTAGCAATAAGAATGGCTCAATTAGGTCAAGAGGTCAACCTCTATGAAAAGCGTGAGGACCTCAGAACAGTCACCCTAGATGCTGGTCGATCAATTAACTTGGCCTTGTCGAGTAGGGGATTGAAGGCATTAGACCTGGTTGGTGCTAGAGAAAGAGCCTTGAAACTCTGTATTCCCATGCACGGTAGAATGATTCATGTCCCGGGGCAGGAACCGAGATTGTCTAAGTATAGTGGAAGAGCAGGTGACTATATCAATTCTATCTCTAGACCTGGGCTCAACGGTTTACTCTTGGATATAGCTGAAGAATTTCCGAATTTGAACTTACACTTTAAGACTCAATGTACGGGTGTTGATGTCTTTACAGGCGATTGTGTATTTAGTCAAGAGGGAGTAGAGATTACAGGAAAGCGTGGTAAACTCATTGGTACAGATGGAGCAGGATCAGCAGTCAGGAAGGGCCTGATGGCGAATACCACGAAACTCTTATTTGGCTATTCTCAATCCTTTTTGACTCACGGGTATAAGGAACTAAGAATTAGTCCGAATGCAGATGGAAGTCATAAGTTATTCAAGAATGCCCTCCATATTTGGCCCAAAGGCAAGCACATGATTATAGCCTTACCCAACTTAGATGGTAGTTTTACTGTCACAATGTTTCATCCTTATGAAGGAGTAGTTGGGTTTAATACTATCAAGACAGAGCAAGATGTCATGGACATGTTTGAGCAGGAATACCCTCAGCTCTTGGACTTGATTCCAGATATTACCCAAGAATATTTCGCTAATCCTGTAGGTACATTAGGTACAATTAAGTGTAACCCATGGCAAGCCAATAACCATACGTTAATCATGGGTGATGCGGCCCACGCAATAGTACCATTCTACGGACAAGGTATGAATGCATCATTCGAAGATGTCAGAGTATTTAGCGAACATGTTGCAACTCATGGATTGGAGAATGAGGCATTATTTACGCATTTTCAAACAGAACGGATGGTCGATGCAGATGCCATAGCAGACCTCGCTGTAGACAACTTCTATGAAATGCAGGACAAGGTAGCTGACCCAATATTTATCAAGAAGAGAGTTCTTGAAATGAAGCTAGAACAAATGTTTGAAGACTATTATTCTAAATATTCTTTAGTGACCTTCAGACCTGAGATGCGATATAGTGATGCAATGAGAATAGGAAGGGCTCAAGATAAACTGTTACTCTCTATTTGTGAGGACAGAGAGGTGGATGACCTAGATTTAAATAGAGTCATGAATCAATTGAAAGCCATATCATGAAAATAGCAATAGAGCATCACGGAAATCGCTATAATGCAGATCTTGATCAGCCAATTGACCTATCAATAGAGTTAGGAAAGGTGAGATGTTTCTATGCCCCTGAAGTTAAGCTACAACCCTTTACCGATGGTGATTTCATTGGGTCTGTGGCAAGTGGAGCACCTGTTAATTATTACAATGTAGCAATAAACCCACATGGCAATGGAACACATACAGAATGCCTAGGACATATCACAAAGGAGCACGAGCAACTCAGTGACTGCTACACAGGGAGGACACATTTTATAGCAGAGCTAAAGAGTGTAGCATTAGATAACCTTGAAAATGGCGATCAAGTCATCACTGCAGAGCTGCTTGGTGAGATCAATCCACAAAGTGAAGCACTCATCATTAGGACAATGCCAAACAGCTTAGCTAAGCTATCAAAGGACTATACAGAGACGAATCCGCCATACTTTACTGCCGATGCTATGCAAGCTATTGTAAATGCTAAAATCGTACACTTGCTGGTAGACTTGCCATCAGTAGACAGAGAAGTCGATGCTGGTGCATTGGCTAATCACAACATGTTTTGGGGCACTACTGGTGAGCAACGCAGGCACTGCACAATTACAGAATTGATTTTTGTTCCATCTGAAGTAGATGACAACCTATATTTGCTCGACTTGCAAGTTTCGCCTATAGGCTTAGATGCTGTGCCAAGTAAACCAGTTATTTATAAATTAGAAAAAACTAAAATATGATAGAAAGTAAGGTTGTTGAGGGGAAGGCTAAGCCACTAGGTAACTATCCGCATGTCAAGAGAGTAGGAGACTTTGTTTATATTTCTGGCACTAGCAGCAGGAGGCCTGACAATACCCATGTTGGAGCTGTAGTTGGGCCTGATGGGGATGTAGTACTTAGCATTAAAGACCAAACTAAGGCAGTCATTGAAAATATTATTAACCTACTTGTAGAGGCTGGGGGAAAGAAAGAAGACCTTATTGATTTGACCACATTTTTGGTGGATATGGACGACTTCCCAGGATATAATGAGGTCTATGGACAGTTTTTTGACCACACAGGTCCCACAAGAACAACGGTTGCTGTCTACCAACTACCACACCCTAATTTATTGATTGAGATTAAGGCAATTGCTTATTTGCCAATTAAGTAATACAAGAAGTTAAAACTAATAGTTTGATCGACGAAATACATTAATAAGATTTGCACCAGTAACCTACCACCTGTTCTACTTGCACCCCAAAGAAATCGAAAGCTTAGCTCATTATTGCTGAGAATAGAAACATTCTTATTCTGGTCAATCCTGAAGTTGTTTAGCTATAGTTGATTCCAAGCAAAGTCGCAAGTATAGCCGACAAAACATGCGGAGCAGTTGGGTTTGTCTAGATTTTTTTGGTTCGTTTTTTTATCAATGAAAAAAATGAACAAGCATAGGAGATTAAAAATGCCAAACACTCTACTTATCTCAAAGTAATTTATGTATCGCTTTTTAAACAAGGCAGGAATACTTTCTACCACACTTTTAGTACCTTGTCGTAAATATATAATTAGCACAAAGGGATGCAGCAAATTCTATTTATTCTTGTTTCTGGGGCAGCTTTGTTTTTTGCCGGAAGACAATTTTCTAAGATTCGATCTACAATATTACTTGGTAAGGATGTCGAACTCATTTCCGATCCAAGTCAGCGATTGAAGAATACACTCTTAGTAGCCTTCGGTCAAAAAAAGATGTTTAAGCGGTGGATTCCAGCAATACTACACCTCTTTATTTACGTGGCATTCTTGTTTACTAGTCTAGAGTTAATCGAAATATTTATTGATGGTTTCTCTGGACAGCATAGGTTTCTTGCACCTTATTTAGGTGGACTGTATACTGTGATTATTAGTACCATCGAAATACTTTCAGTATTGGCATTGGTAGCTACTGTGATCTTCCTCTGGAGAAGAAACTTACTCAAGGTGCCAAGATTAGTCAAGCCAGAAATGGATGGATGGCCAACCCTTGATGCGAATATCATCTTGATTTTAGAAATCTTTTTAGTGTGTGCAGTATTTACTATGAATGGGACAGATGTAGTCCTTCAAGGCTTAGATCCTGAACATTATCCGAAGACTGGCAACTTTGCAATTACCTCATGGCTTGGACCGATGCTCTTTGGTGGGTTCTCACAAGGTACCTTGGTCGGGTTAGAACGAGCAGGGTGGTGGATTCATATTCTTACAGTATTTGCTTTTTTGAATTACTTGCCGATATCTAAGCATTTGCATATTATGCTAGCCTTCCCTAATGTCTACTTTTCTAAATTGAGATCTAGAGGAGAAATGGAGAATATGCCAGCGATTATGAACGAGGTCAAGAGTATGATGGGCATCATCCCAGAATCAGAAGTAGATATGGATGCGGAGCTACCAGAGTTTGGAGCCAATGATGTCTTTGGTCTTTCTTGGGTTAATATGCTCAATGCCTTCACCTGTACTGAGTGTGGAAGATGTACAGATGTGTGTCCAGCCAATACGACTGGCAAGAAACTTTCACCTAGGAAGGTCATGATGGATATTAGAGATAGAGCAACAGAGATTAGTGAGAATATATCAAGTGGCAATATTGAATGTGCAAAAGATAAAGAACAGCCAGTAAGTGCTGACAACTATGATGATGGAAAGTCTCTATTTGATTATATCAGTAGGGAAGAACTCCACGCCTGTACAACTTGTAATGCCTGTGTCGAAGCTTGTCCAGTGATGATTGACCCACTAGAGCCAATACTAGCCTTAAGAAGATACGAGATATTGACTGAGTCAGCTGGACCGTCGGAGTGGTTACCAATGTTCACAAGTATAGAGAATAGCGGAAGCGTCTGGCAAGTACCTAATTCTAGAGAAGATTGGATAAACTCTTAAGCATACAAATGAGACTGCTCGCAATACACATCATAGTAACCTGTTTCGTGTTGGCTTCGAGCCAAATGATAGCTCAGCATACCTTCTCAATAGTAGCGGTTGATACGTTAACTGGACAAATAGGAAGTGCTGGAGCCACTTGTTTGACTTCTGCGGAGTGTGGAGGATGTGGTGGAGCGATCATTATTTCAGAAGTGATCCCTGGTAGAGGGGCTGTGAATGCCCAAGCAACGGTTTGTCTTCCAAATTCGAATGCAAGTGCTGTAGCGCAAGACATCAATTCAGGATTAAGCGCTTCCGATGCTTTAACAGCAGTGTTAGCGAACGACCAATGCCAATTTGGCAATACTACAGATAGACAGTACGGAATAGTGACATTCCAAGATGGAGTCATTGATGCCACGTCATATACAGGCAAAGGAGCTCTTAGCCATGCAGGACATAGAACAGGTGTAGACTATGCCATTCAAGGTAATATCTTACTTGGTCCTGAGATATTGGATTCAATGGAGGCGAGATTTATCAGGTCAGAGGGTCAGTCGCTTCTCTATAGGATGATGGAGGCTATGCAAGGCGCTAATGTACCAGGTGCAGATAGTAGGTGCCTGGTGGATGGGTTGAGCTCAAAGTCATCCTTTATCAGAGTCGCTAACCCAGACGATGTTGATGGTCAACTAGCTGTGGATATAAAGGTTGAGAGTCCAGAGTTTAACAATGATCCGATTGATATCTTGCAGTCTTTAGTGGACTTACTCAGTGATACAGAAGACTATAATTTAGCTGAGGCTAATTCTAAACTATATCCCAACCCAGCAAACCAATTGACTAAGCTAGAGGTGAGTGACATAGGAGCTTATGACTACTATTCAATTACTAATTCTGCATTCTCCATTTTAAAGATTGGAGAAGTCAATTCAAATCAATTGGATATCCCTCTAGATGCTTTTGCACCTGGAATATATTTTATCAATCTACAGAAAGAAAACACCATAGTACAAACTCATAAACTAGTGATACAGCGATGATGGAAGTAAAAACAATGGCTCAATATGCAGCCGAAGGAAAGTCTCCTGAAATATTATTTTGGGTAGGGTGTGCCGGTAGCTTTGATGCAAGGGCACAGAAGGTAACAAAGGCATTTGTAGAGATACTTAACAAAGCTAATATTGACTTTGCAATACTCGGTAACGAAGAAAGTTGTACTGGTGATCCTGCAAGAAGAGCAGGAAATGAGTTCGTATTCCAGATGACTGCCCTACAGAATATCGAAGTACTCAATGGCTACGAAATCAAAAAGATAGTAACAGCCTGCCCTCACTGCTTCAACACATTGAAGAATGACTACCCAGCGCTAGGTGGCAACTATGAGGTGGTCCACCATACACAGTTTATCCACGGATTATTCGAAGAGGGTAAGCTTGCAGTAGAAGGAGGAGCATTCAAAGGAAAGAAAATCACCTACCATGATTCTTGCTACTTGGGAAGGGTCAATGGAGTCTATTCAGTCCCTAGAGAACTCTTAGCTAAGCTGGATGTCGAACTCGTAGAAATGAAGCGTTGCAAGACCAATGGACTCTGTTGCGGAGCTGGTGGTGCTCAGATGTTTAAGGAGGATGAGCCAGGAGAAAAGCGGATCAACATCGAAAGGGTGGAAGAGGCTTTAGAGACCGGCGCTAGTATAGTGGCTGCTAATTGTCCATTCTGCCTGACAATGATGGGAGATGGTGTCACAGCTAAAGAAAAGGCAGACGATGTATCTGTCTATGATATTTCAGAATTAATAGTACAATCCTTTGCCTAATGTTAAGAGACTTAATAGCACTACCCGATACCAGTAAAGTCTGGATCTATCAAGCCAATCGACCATTGACCTATGATGAAGTAGACCAAGTCAGACCGATTCTCTATAAGTTTGCAAGAGAGTGGAATAGCCATGGTACAGATGTCGAATCTTATGCGAATGTCTTTCATATGCAATACTTTGTCTTAGTGGCTGATGAATCAAAACTAGGGGTCAGTGGTTGCAGTGTTGATAGCAGTGTCCATCTAATGAAATACATCGAGCAGCAGTTAGGTATTACCTTATTTGATAGGCATCTCTACACCTATATGGAAGATGACGAGGTGAAGTCTATCCACCA
>JAHDHH010000058.1 GCA_020631405.1 Saprospiraceae bacterium | reverse complement strand
GTCTTTTTCGATAGGGATAGCATTGCCATCTGGTGCTTGACCTGTATTGACCGAGATATACCCACCTGCTTGGATGATATGATCAAATGATGACCTATCTACTACAAGGTCCTTAATCACAGGAAATGCTGATGCTCTAAATGGTTCAATCACGATATCATCACCTTCTTTGAAGTGTCTCATATGCAGCTGACACGTAGTCGTACCTTGCTGAGGACCATGTGGCTGTCCATTGATGACCATATTACATGACCCACAGATACCCTCTCTACAGTCATGCTCAAATGCTACAGGTTCTTCTTTCTGAGATACTAGCTCTTCATTGACTACGTCTAGCATTTCTAAGAATGACATGTCCTCACTCGCCTCAACTGTATATGGCTTGTATTCGCCTTTGGCGTTATTATTCTTTTGTCTCCAGATCTTAAGATTCAGTTTCATAGTTGATCTTTTATATTCTGTTATTTATAACTTCTAGTTTTCAACTCTACATTCTCAAATGTCAACTCTTCCTTGTGCAGGATAGGTTCTTCGTCATTCCACTCCCATGCAGATACGTAAGTGTAGTTAGCATCATCTCTTGCTGCTTCTCCCTCTGCTGACCTGTACTCTTCTCTGAAGTGACCACCACATGATTCGTTCCTGTCAAGGGCATCTACCATCATAGTTTCGCCGAGTTCTAAGAAGTCAGCTACTCTAGTTGCCTTTTCTAGTTCTGGGTTGTAATCTTCTACATCTCCAGGAATGAATACATCACTGTAAAATTCTTTTCTCAAGTCTCTGATGAGCTGACGTCCCTTCTTCAGACCTTCTGCTGTCCTTGACATCCCACAGTAATCCCACATAATCTGGCCAAGCCTTCTATGGAATGACTCTACTGATTGGTTACCATTGATATTCTTCAACTTAAGTATTCTCTCTGCTACTTCTCTCTCTGCTTGTTCGAATTCAGGCGTATCAGTAGTAAACTGAGGTGTTCTGATTTCTTTGGATAAGAATGTACCAATAGTGTATGGTATTACGAAGTATCCGTCAGCAAGACCTTGCATGAGTGCTGATGCACCTAGTCTATTGGCTCCATGATCTGAGAAGTTAGCTTCTCCTAGGGCAAAGAGTCCTGGTACATTAGTCTGTAGGTTATAATCCACCCAGAGTCCTCCCATTGTATAGTGGACAGCTGGGTATATTTTCATTGGGTTTTTGTATGGGTCTTCTCCAGTGATCTTTTCGTACATCTGGAAGAGGTTTCCATACTTCGCTGCTACGACTTCTTCTCCTAGCTGCGTGATATTCGGATTTTCAATACCTCTTGATATAGCTTCTGACTTGCCATATCGCTCTATTGCACTGGCAAAATCTAAGAATACAGCCAAACCTGTCGGTGCTACTCCCTTTCCTTCATCGCAGGCTACCTTAGCAGCTCTTGATGCTACATCCCTAGGCACTAGGTTACCAAATGCTGGATACCTTCTCTCTAAGTAGTAGTCTCTATCTTCTTCAGGGATATCAACTCCTTTTTTCTCTCCTTTTTGGATGGCCTTAGCATCTTCAACACTCTTAGGCACCCATACTCTACCATCGTTTCTCAGTGACTCTGACATCAGTGTCAACTTAGATTGGTAGTGTCCCGATACAGGGATACATGTTGGGTGTATCTGAGTATAACAAGGATTAGCCATCAAGGCTCCTCTCTTCACACTCCTCCATGCTGCACTGACATTACATCCCATGGCATTAGTTGATAGGTAGAATACATTTCCATATCCACCAGTAGCTAATACAACACAGTGAGCCGCATGTCTTTCTAGTTGGCCATTCAATAGGTTTCTCGTGATGATCCCTCTCGCCTTGCCATCTACTAGTACTAAGTCAAGCATTTCATGCCTATTGTACATAGTGACTTTACCATTGGATATCTGTCTGCTCAGTGCTTGGTAAGCACCAATGAGCAATTGTTGTCCTGTCTGACCTCTAGCGTAGAATGTCCTAGAGACTTGTACCCCACCAAAAGATCTATTGGCAAGAAGTCCTCCATATTCTCTTGCAAATGGTACTCCTTGCGCTACACATTGGTCAATGATACTTGTACTGACTTCTGCAAGCCTATGTACATTCGCTTCTCTTGATCTATAATCACCACCTTTGATTGTGTCATAGAATAGTCGGTAAGTACTATCTCCATCATTTTGGTAGTTCTTAGCGGCATTAATACCACCTTGAGCTGCTATCGAGTGAGCTCGTCTTGGACTATCATGAAAGGTGAATGCTTTGACATTGTAGCCAAGCTCTGCCATAGTGGCTGCAGCTGATGCACCGGCAAGTCCAGTACCTACTATGATGACATCTAGCCTTCGCTTATTGTTAGGAGCTACGAGATTCATCGAACCTCTATACTTAGTCCACTTCTCGGCTAAAGCGCCTTCGGGAGTATTTGAATTTAAATTTATTGTAGACATTCTCTTTCGCTTATGTGAAGAACATGTAAATCGGAATAATTGCAAATCCTAGAGGAATCAATATCGAATATGCCATCCCTAATGATTTGATAATTGGTGTATACTTCTGGTGGTTGATTCCCAATGTCTGGAATGCACTAGCAAACCCATGCATCAAGTGAAATCCTAGTGCCACCATACCAATTAAGTAGACCACTACTATCCATAGTTGATCAAAGGCAGCCACCACTCTTGCATAGAGATCCTTGATGGCTATACCCTCATAACCAGCATAGTCTGTGACCATGTCTAACTGTGAGGTAAACTTCATCTTAAACCAAAAATCTCCCATATGGATACAAATAAAGGCAAAGATGAGAATCCCAAGTAATGCCATATTATTAGATGCCCATGACTTATTAGTATATGTATTCACCATGTACTTTGTCCCCTTAGCCTTCTTGTTAGACACTGCAATGAGTATCCCTTGGATGGCGTGAAGGATGATGAAAAAGTACAATCCTATGGATACAAACTTGATCAGTGGATTGTTAGTCATGAAATAAGCATAGGTATTAAATGCTTCTCCTCCATCTGCTTTAAGCAGCATCAAGTTACCAAGCAAATGCACTGGCAAAAAGGTAATGAGGAATAATCCAGTAAGGCTCATGACAAGCTTTTTACCAATACTAGATGTAAAAAAGTTGATTAACCAATTCATAGTCGTTTTAGAATATACTACCAAGATAACACGATATGGCTTTCTAAGTTAAATAGCCAAAAGAAGAGCTTCGTTATTTAGAATTAATCTAAGCTTTTCTTTATTGTTTTTGCATCCAAGATGTAAGTCTGTAACTTCGTAATGCTAATACCACCAATCTACTTATCTTGTGCGACTTATGAAAATGAATAACATCACACCACGTTCGATAGTACTGAGTTTACTACTCACATGTTTTACTATACTTAGTAGTTCTGCTCAAGACTATAAAGTAGGAGTAAGGGCTGGGGTAGACTTTACTACCTTATCCGGACCTACTGAGGCCAACGAAACTTTTAGTGTAAGTCAGGGCTTTCATTTTGGCTTTAATGTAGCGAGGTACTTCACTAATCAGATTAGCGTACGGGCTGAATTTCTCTACCAACAGAAAGGGTACAAAAAGAACTACCAAGGTGCTGGTTATTATGGCATCAAAGATTCTGACAATGCTATCAAATATATACCTGGAGACTTAGACTATATCCTCGAAGTATCCAATGCTTATATTTCGCTGCCAATCACATTTCACTTTCAACCAGTCAAGCAAATAGAAGTCTATGCTGGGATAAGTCCAAACTTCCTCATCAATCCAATAGGAAATGGCAACGTACTATTCGTTAGCTCAGAAAATCCAGACAGGTTGTTTTTTAGGCAGACATTGGCTCATAGATACTACCAAGATGTTGTTGGTGGAACTGGAAGCACTACAGGAACTACTACTTCTAGCACTGGTCCTCAAGTCTATTGTGGTGATGACATCATCACTGTACCTAGTACAATAGGTGCATACTATTGGCAAGATAGCAGTGACGAGGGAGAAAGAGCCTATAAATGGTTTGACCTTTCGGCTGTAATAGGAACTCAGATTTATGTCAATAAGAGTTTCTATGTAGGAGCAAGATTTGAGTATGGTCTGATAGACACGACTAATGACAATGTCGACATCTCTCTAGGATCTCTACACAGCAATGGTGGCTTCCAACTCAATGAAGACAAAGACCTCAATATAGGCGGTCAGTTTTCTGTTGGGTTTAGATTTTAATCGGAAGTATTTAGACTGCTAGATGCTAGATCTCTGAGACTTGAATTCATACAAAGTTTGTCAGCTACTCTAGCCCTATAGCCAATTCACTAAATCCGAAAGTTCATACTCACATTAACACTCCTCCCACTGCCACTGACTCCAGAGGCAAAGGGTCTATAAAAGGTATCTAGGACATTCTCAAGTGAGACTACTGCAGTGAGCTTTTTATATCGATATTGGGCATTCAACCCAAAGATACCAAAGGCTGGACTTCCGCTAGGCAAGGCATATTCTGGATTATCCACAGAACCGCCATAGTCAGCTATATCCTTTACTTCATTGAATCGATAGTCAGCACCAAGGTCAAGGTTGTTTTTAGTAAAGTTCACCCCAAGCATTCCAAATAGTGGAGGGATGTGTCCAAGTGGTGTAGTGATGTCATTGCTCACACTCCTACCCACTGTGTAGTTCAATCTAGCAACCATTGACAATCCGTTAGCGGACTGCTGCTCTAGTGCTATACCTGTACCATAGATATAACCTGACTCTGCATTCTGATTACCTGTGATAGCATAGCTGTTACCATCTCCATCAGTGTAGAAGGTTGAGCCATTTGGCAAGGTGAAGTCATCTCTCACTATCGCATCATCTATCAAAGTGTAAAATCCTACTATCTCCAGTGATGTCATCTTATCGCTAAACAATATGGAGAGCTCTTGATTGAAGGTTTTCTCAGGGGTTAAGTCAGGATTAGGGACTGTGATCTCGTCAGACTTGACTCTGACCTTAGCTAAGTCATCGATGTTAGGTGCTCTGAACCCTTGACCAACTCCATATTTGAGCTTAACTTTTCCCAGATTATAGGTTGCACTTCCAGATGCGACGAAGGATGATGTAGTATTGGCAAAGCCATCATAGAAGTAATCTGGCCAGACTATAACCTCATCACTCACATATCCCATCTTGACTGATTGTCCACTACCTCGACCGCCTAAGGTGAATCGCCACTTTTCGCTAAGTGTATAATAGTTGAGCTGGGCATAGATACCGCCTTGTGTCAGGCTATTGTCACCGTCTGGATATCTAGTCAAGTCAGTAATCACACCGTCTGGATTATTATTGGCTACTGATGAGTTCAATGTATTGTAATGGATATCAATACCATAGTCTAAGTGAACTTGATCTGTCAATGTCTTAGCAAAGTCTACGGTTAGACCATAGACATTAACTTGCTCGGTCTGTGTTCGTATCGTTTCGGAATCAGAGAATTGTCTGATCCTGCTCTCTTCTACATCTTGGAATGAGGCGATGACTAGGGCCTTGTCGAAGAGCCTTGTTTGCCTATTGATGGCAAGTGTAGGACTGAGTAAGAGTCTATTCTGAGGTCCATAATACCACTGCTTAAACTCTGGTGTGCCATCTGCTAGCAAGAGTGTGAGCTGGTCATATCTCGGAATATCAGTAGAGGTAGACATCTGAGCATTGAAGGTCAGATCCATATCTTTACTCAACTTAAATTTGAACTTTTGGAGGAGGTCAAATTGAGTATATCCTGTTGACTTCTGAATGAGTGGATTCGTATTTTGCAGCAGGTCTCCATCCTCTGAGTAATAGCTCTCAGTGAGCCCAAAATTGGGAAAATCAGCATAGATTGATGGTCGTCGTCCCCCTACTTTCAAGTCTCCATAACTTCCAAAACTTACTGATGTCGCTGAGGCAAACTTCTCCTTGCCAAATGTCAAACTAGCTCCCAATCTGTGGCCCTGATTTGCTGAGACATATTGGTGGCCGAGAGTGAGTTCATCTTTAGAGTTAAACTTAGGATCTAGTGTTTTGAAGTGAATGACCCCACCCAAGGCATCAGAACCATAGGTCAAGGAGCCTGGACCAAAGATCAATTCCATGTTTTCTAGAGAGCCATGGTCCACTGTGATGGCATTTTGCAGGTGGCCACCTCTGTAGATGAGGTTATTAAGCCTGACTCCATCTACTACTAAGAGGAGTTTGTTAGCTTCAAAACCCCGCATGACTGGACTTCCACCACCCATTTGGCTTTTTTGCACAAAGACTGAGCCTGAGTTAGTTAAGATATCAGCGGAAGATTGTTTGACCTGACGTTGAATATCTACCCTATTGATGACTTGTATCGTCTGAGGGAGGAGGTCTTTGTTGCTTTGATTTCTTCCTACAATCTCTACTGTCTCTAACTGTGTCTGAGCAGGGATCAATTCGACATAGAAGTCTTCGAATGCCTTACCGTCTAGGGTGATAATCGTATCCTGGTAGCCGAGATACTTGCATTCAAATTGTCCAATAGTCTGGCCTTGAGGTATCAAGACACCTAGCTTATCGCTACTGACACCTGTGAAGGTTCCATCTAATTGCCTCACTGTGACGCCGATTAATTCTTCTTGAGTTGTAGTACCGTACTCTATAAAATGGAGCTGAACCTGAGCAGAACTCTCGAGTACAATACAGTTAAGTAGTAAGTAAAGGCAGCTGTATCGTAAAAGTCGTCCCCTCATTAATTTTGGATGTTTTGACAAATATTTTGCCTTTATGATAATTATCAATAATTCTCTTTGCCAGTGACAACCCGAGTCCCCATCCTCTCTTTTTCGTAGAGTATCCTGGTTGGAAAACTGTCTTATGCTTATTGGCAGCTATCCCATTGCCTGTATCAGATAGGTCAATGAAAGCAGAGCCTCCAGCAGTATAGATATTCGCTGTAATCTGCCCTTCTCCATCCATAGAATCAAGAGAATTTCTCATGAGATTCTCAACGACCCATGCGAATAAGTGGTGGTTGATGTTGACATAGATCGGATCATCATCCGTCACCATGGTAAACTTGACCCGCCTTGCTGCCCTCTTCTGCATATAGTCGATCGCTTCTTGCAAGTTCTCCACAATATTGGTTTTTACTAGGATAGGATCTGAACCTATTTTAGAAAATCTATCTGCTATGAGTTCTAGACGACCAACATCATTGCGCAGTTCGTTGATAATATCTAGCTGTCCTTGGTTGATCTCAGGTTCGTCCTTGAGGTGCTCTATCCATGCTATGATGGCGCTAATTGGAGTGCCAAGTTGGTGGGCTGTCTCCTTCGCCATTCCTGCCCACACTCGATTTTGCTCCGCCTTCCTAGAAGCTGAGAATCCAATGTATCCAATCACCATAAAGGCTCCAAGCATCAAAAACTGGATAATAGGAAAGAGGGTAATATAGCGGTAGAGTCTACTATTTCTATAATAGATATAGCGGCTATACCCTATGGACTCTATTGGCTTCTTTCCTGAGTCTAGAAATTTTTGTTTTTCTTTATAAAGGAAGTCTTCTGACACCTCTCTACCAAAGTTTTCACCTTGGAGGTTTCCTTCTTCGTCTTCAAGGATGACGGGAATGTCTGATATCTTTTGGACGATTAAGAATTCGACATTTTGATCATCTTGGGTGTTGATATCGCTGCTAGTTACTGACTTGAGTGCCTCGGCAAACAGCTCAACCTTACTCCTCTCAAACTCAGCTAGTCTCTCTGCTAGAAACGAGGAGTAGATCATAGTAATCACGATGATGACCATCCCCAATACGGAGAGGTACATTTTCCACTTTGATTTTCGACTATAAATATCCACGACTAGGAAACGCTACAATGTGAAGAATTAATGTATTGCGGTGGACTTAAAACAACAACAGCAGAGATTAGCTTAGGATTCTGTGCCAAGTACACCAAACAAATAAGGGAGATTCAAGTCCTACTCAAATCTCCCTTACCGAAGTTTTTTCACAATGCTGTGTTGATTATCCAGCAACTATATTGAGAGATAGTACTATCTCGTCATCTATAAATTTGTCCTTAAGTCCTTCGACGAAAGTCTTACTCATGAACTTGATTCCGAAGTCAGTTCTGTTGATTGAAAAGTCTGGAGTTGATACCGTGATCTTACCATCAGTATTTTCAACTTTTGCTTTGAACCCTACTTCCTTAGTCTCTCCCTTAAGTGTAAGGTTACCATAGACTAGGTGTGTAGCTACTGCATCACCTGCAAGCTTAGCTACTTTGGTAATATCAAAACTAGCAGTCGGGTGTGCAGTGACATTGAAGAAGTCATCTTTGTTATCAGCTTCAAGACCTTTCAAGTGAGACTCAAGACCTGCCTTAGAATCTCCTTCTAAGTCTGTACAAGTGATAGAGTTCATATCCAATACAAAAGATCCTCCTGAGATATCACCATTGTCTATCATGATAGATCCACTTTTGAGGCTGATGTATCCCATGTGCTTCCCAGCTGGCTTTGACCCAGTCCAATTTATCTTACTTTCTGCTACATTTACTGCTTTTGCTTCGCCCTTAGGACTTACTGCTTTTTCTACAGTCTTAGCCACTTCATTGACTACTGCTTTGTCTGCTTTTGGAGCATTAGAACATGATGTAATTGCTAGGACCATTGAGCAAAGACAACATAATAATATCAAGTTTTTCATACGCTTGTTTAGAAATGATTTAATGTATAATGTATTGCGATATGGAATTACTTCCTCTCGCGTGAGCAAAGATAGAAGTATAATTATTCTAACCTATACTTTTACTTAGGATTGGCTTTTAACTTTAGGCTTATTTGTGCAATATTGGAGAATTTCTTCCATATTCTGAATCCCTTTCAGGTTGTTTGGGATAGTTATTGGGTTAGCGAAGAGTTGGTACCCTATGATCATTCCTTCTGCCTTGTCTTGAATAACTTCTGATAACACATTGATATATTGCTGTATTGGGGCCTCAGCAGGTGTCTCATTGATAATTGTCACTACGTAGTCTACTTCCTTGAGCTCGATTGCTTCTTGGACACCAGCAAGGGTACATTCTGCACCCAACATAGTCACTTCACACCCATGGTTGAGCATTAAATAATGCAGGTACAACAAACTCAGCTCGTGGGTCTGTCCCTTTGGCAAGTAGAGTAGCACCTTGGTTTTAGGTTCATCGTACTTCTCTAGATATTTTTGTATTTCGCAGATGATGACATTCCTGAGCAGGTTGGTAACAAAGCGTTCGTGTACTTCCGAGATAGAACCCGACACCCACATGATTCCCATCTTTTCTAAGAGTGGGTAGACTAATGAGTCCATGGTCTGCTTGAGTCCCTTCTGTTCTATATTTTGACTAAGAATGAAGTTGATGTTCTTTTCATCTAGTTTCAAAATGGAGTAGGTGATTGCATCAGTTTGGTTTTCAAACTTAGCATCTACCTTGTTGAGTTGGGCTGCAATGCGGTCTCTCTCTTGCACTGTAAGTTTGGCTATATGAGATATCTTATACCCATTGGCATTGAGGAGAGCGATATTCATAATCAACTTCAGGTCTTGCTCGTCGTAGTATCGGATATTGGTCTTGGTTCGCTTGGGTTCGATAATATCATATCGTTTCTCCCAAATACGAATAGTGTGAGCCTTGACTCCCGTTAATTTTTCAATATCTTTTATAGAGTATACAACCATTAGGCTGAAGTAGCGTTTGTCTAAGTGAACTACAGTAACAGCGAAAGTAAGTAATTACCGTAATAATATAAGAATGAATATAGGTATAGTTTGTTATCCGACGTATGGAGGCAGTGGTGTGCTAGCGACCGAACTTGGAATAGCTCTTGGAGAAAAAGGACACAAGGTACATTTCATCTCTTCGAGTCTACCTGCAAGGCTTAACAACACTTTTTATGATAATGTTTACTTCCATGAGGTAAGAAACATGGAATACCCGCTATTTGAGTACTCTCCTTATGAGACAGCTCTATCTAGCAAACTAGTAGATGTGATCACTTATGAGAAGCTAGACATCCTCCATGTCCACTATGCCGTACCTCATGCCTCTGCAGCATACATGACTAAGCAGATACTTAAAACCAAGGGTATTCACATCCCTGTAATCACGACTCTACATGGTACTGACATCACCTTGGTTGGCAATGATGCCAGCTATGCCCCAGTGGTTGAGTTTAGTATTAATATGTCTGATGGTGTGACTGCAGTATCTGAATCATTGAAAAATGACACCCTAGATAGATTCAATATTACTGATGAGATTGAAGTCATCTACAACTTTATTGACAATAATAAATTCTACAGACAATTCAATCCAGCTTTGAAGGCTCGCTACGGTGATCCTGAGGATAAGTTCTTAGTCCACGTCAGTAATTTCAGACCTGTAAAGCGGGTATTGGATGTCCTCAAAACCTTCGAACTAGTACATGAGACTTATCCCAATGTCAAACTCTTGATGATTGGTGATGGGCCAGAAAGACATAAGTTGGAAGAGTATTGTCGGGCAAAAGGCCTATGCAATCACATCCATTTTCTTGGAAAGAAGGATAGTATTAGTACTCTATTGAGTATTTGCGATGTGTTTCTGATGCCATCGGCTAAGGAAAGCTTTGGTCTAGCAGCACTAGAAGCTATGGCTTGTGGTGTCCCTGTAGTATCCAGTAATGTAGGTGGTATTCCAGAGGTCAACATTAATGGCAAGACTGGATTCGTCCATGAACTCGGAGATATCTCAGGTATGGCTATCAGCGTCAATAAGCTGATTGGCAACCAAGCCACTTGGGATGCTTTTTCTCAATACTGTATTAACTTTTCCAAAGAATTTGACATTACCAATATAGTGCCTCAGTATGAAGCTTACTACAATAGGATCAGGCAAGCGACTTTGGACTCTGTAATGGCTGTGTAAACTACTACCAAAACAAGGTAAAGTCGACCACTATTTCTGGATGTAATGAGTGGTGTACTGGACATCCGTGAGCTGCTCTTTCTAGAATCTTTTTCTGCTTTGCTGAGTAATCGTTTGGTGGCATATTCATAATGACCTCTAGCTTACTAATCCTCCTAGGGTCGGATGACATGACTTTGGTAATTGATACTTTGGCGCCAACCATATCTATGTCATGATTACGTGCAGCTATGCCCATGATAGTGAGCATACAATTGCCTAGTGATGTAGCCACTAAGTCAGTTGGCGAAAATGCCTCTCCATTCCCTTGATTATCCACTGGAGCATCAGTGATGATGGTAGTTCCCGATTTAAGATGGGTAGCTTCTGTTCTTAGGTTTCCTTGATAAGTGATTTCTGAAGTGGGCATACTTAGCTTTTGTACTTTTCCTTATTTGCTTCTCTTTGTTTTTGCATTTGCTCATCGTAGGCATTATATCGCTCGATGATATCCTTGACTAGCCTATGCCTAACCACGTCATCCGAACTCAATCTCACTAGTCCTACCCCATCCAAATCAGTTAAGATGTCAAGTGCAGAAAATAGTCCTGATCGTTGGTGCCTTGGCAAGTCAATCTGAGAAAGATCACCAGTCACAATACACTTGGCAGTAGGTCCCAATCTGGTGAGAAACATCTTGAGTTGTACTGAAGTGGCATTCTGAGCTTCATCGAGTATCACGAAGGCATTGTCCAATGTCCTACCTCTCATAAATGCAAGTGGAGCTACCTCTATTGTTCGATTAGTCATGAAGTACTGTAGCTTCTCCATAGGGAGTAAGTCATCAAGTGCATCATAAAGTGGTCTGAGATAGGGATCTATTTTGTCTTTGAGGTCACCTGGTAGGAACCCCAAATTCTCACCCGCTTCTACAGCTGGTCTAGTTAGGATGATCTTCTTGACAAGTCTATTCTTCAAAGCTCTGACTGCAAGTGCAACTGCAGTATAGGTCTTACCTGTACCTGCAGGTCCTATGGCAAAGACGATATCATTCTTCTCGGCACTATCTACTAGCTTCTTTTGATTGACAGTCCTTGCTTTGATAGCCTTGCCATTCCTCCCATGCACTATCGTCTTATTATCGCTGGATGACGTCTTTGCATCATCTATCAATGCAATATTTCCATTAATCGCTTCTAAGATATCAGACTTCGTCAGCTGCTTTTTTTGCTTGAGCATCTGTACTAATAACTCAAACTTAGCCTTAGCCTGTTGAGTATGTTTTTTTTCGCCTTTTAGCTTGATATTGCTTCCTCTAGAAACTATCTGGACCTCCGGAAATGCCTCTTTGATTAGGTTTAAATTCGAATTTCTTTGACCGACTAGCTCTGCTGTATCTATGTCTCCGAATGTTAGTATGATTTCACTCAATATGTTACTTCTTATATTTAATTCTCTGTGATATGCTTAACGCTTAGTAAAGTTACTGCATTTGCTGTTAAGATTCCTTCATATTGTATTATTTCACACGATATTAATTTGGCGTCTCAGTAAGTCTTACTTTGCAATTGATAACTGTACCTTTGCAAGCGCAAGTGAGAGTTCTTTTTCTATGGCAATAATTACATTAACAACAGATCTAGGCACTACAGATTACTATGTAGGTAAGCTAAAAGGCTGCATATTGACGCATAATCCTAGTACAAGCATTGTGGATATCTCCCATGTTATTCCACTTCATGACATTGCTAAGGCTGCTCACTTTGCGAGGGCTTCTCATCAATCTTTTGGACCTGGAACTATCCATGTACTCCATGTCTATTCTGCATACAATTCGAGTCCAGTATTGCTGCTCTATACTTCCAATGATCAGCACTATATCCTGCCTAACAATGGTCTGATTAGCTTGATATTTGATACTATAGACTCGAGTCAAGTCAGAGAGATATTACCTCATCCTAGTTCTACCAACACATTTGACCTCATAGGGCATGTCTGTGCTTGTATCAAGAATGGGTTAATCGAGGAGTGTAGCAAGCCTATCGGAGAGTACAACCAAAAGATCAGTGTACAGCCAGTCATCGGTCCTAATGAAATCAGAGGGACCATCATCCACATTGACCATATGGAAAATGTGGTAACCAACATTTCCAGAGACCTATTCGATACTCAGAGAAATGGTAGGAGGTATGAAATCTACTTCAGGCACAATGAGCCCATCACCCAACTTAGCACTTCTTATTCTGACGTTGCAGTGGGAGAGGTGCTGTGTATGTTCAATGATAGCAACATGCTTGAGCTAGCCATCAATATGGGAAAAGCTAGTAGCCTACTCCACCTTTATGATGGAGAAACTATTCAAATCTACTTCTTATGATTATTAGAATAGTCAAACTAGAATTCAATCTTGAAGCCATTGAGACATTCAAAGGCATCTTCGAAGAGAGCAAGCCCAATATTCTTGGATTTGAAGGTTGTGAACATGTCTCTCTCTTACAAGATGAACAGAGCCCACATATCTTCTTTACATACAGTCATTGGCAGAGTACTGACCACCTCAATAAGTATAGGCATTCTGCATTTTTTGGCAAGGTCTGGCCACGGACTAAACAGTTACTAGTCAGTAAGCCAGAAGCCTGGTCTACCATACAACTTAGCAGCACATAATATCATGAAGGAATATCCTATACACATAGACAAGAGTTATAGCAAACTCAACAAGGTAATCTCTAACCTCAAGCCTGACAGGGTAGCTGTATTAGTAGATAAGAATACTAAGAAGCACTGTCTACCACGCTTGAAGAAGCAGTTGAAGTACAATGTTGACGTCATCATCATCTCTCCTGGAGAAAACTATAAGACGATAGAGACAGTTGAGTTGATCTGGAAGTCTATGCTTAAGCTAAACATGACCCGCAAGAGTCTCCTGATCAACTTAGGTGGCGGAGTCATAGGTGATATGGGTGGCTTTGCAGCATCGACCTTTATGAGAGGGATGGCCTTCATCCAAGCACCTACTACCTTGCTGAGCATGGTGGATGCGTCTGTGGGTGGCAAACTAGGTGTAGATTTTGAAGAATTGAAAAACCTTGTTGGGTTATTCAATTCTCCACACTGCGTCTGGGTAGATACAAAATACCTCAAGACCCTCCCTAGACAAGAGATAAAAAGTGGATATGCAGAAGTACTCAAGCATAGTCTAATCGCTGATAAGGCAATGTGGTCTGAACTCTCTAGCGATGAGATGCCTAGTAAGTGGTCAAGGATAGTCGAAGCTAATATTGGAATAAAAGCCGCTGTGGTAGAAGCTGATCCTTACGAAGGAGGGATGAGGAAGATACTCAACTATGGACATACTGTAGGGCACGCTATGGAGAGTCACTTCTTGCTTACAGATACTCCATTACTCCATGGGTATGCTGTAGCGATAGGTATGATGGTAGAAAACGAGCTCTCAGCTAATCTTGGCTTACTTTCTTTAATTGAAAAAGAAGAAATCAATACTTACTTAGAAAGCATCTATCCCTGTACACCGCTACACTTGACTAAGTCTGAGGTGTCAAGCATCGTCAATAGAATGACTAAGGACAAGAAAAATGCGAATCAAAATATCTTGATGTCACTATTGCAAGCTGTTGGTACCTGTGGGTATGATACCAAAGTGAGTAAAAAGCAAATCAAGTCTGCCTTAAAGTCTTCAGGGGTTGTTGCAATTATTGATTGATACCAATTCCAATCTTAAAGCTATTTCTAGTAAAGAGTTGAGTGAATTGTTGAGTGAATGGGTTGCCTGACCAATCCCTACCATTGATAGTACCCTTCACTCCCATGAATGTCCTACCAAACTCTAACGATAGTCGGCTTGTCCACCTTGAAGGAAAGACAACACCTAGCCCTAATTGAGAATAGACATTGGTCCTGATATCGTCATTGTCCCAAACATTAACCTCTACATTGCTCGCATAACCCAACTTACCTATGACGAATAGTCTAGGTCCATCCAGGTTGATATTATATTTTGCAAAACCATAAATCGGGATCACTCCATAGTCAAACCAATTCCCTGATATCCAATCATTATGAAATTCAAAGCCAGTGCCACCACCAACTGCTATTCTTTCATTGAGGTGAACACCACAATAGACATGTGAAAAGAATGATCCATTGCCATCAAAGCTTACTCCAAAACCCAGTGGGCTAATATTCAAAAACATGCCTTTGTCATAATTAAATCTCCCATATCGGGTAAATGAAATGCCTTCTGATTCTTTTCGCATAGACTTAATCAATCCGTGCTCTATCACTACCTGATCATCTTCAAACAGTAAGACTTCGACCTCCTTATTATCTTCATTAATCAAGTCACCTATGACAAATGATCCATCATACAGGTTGATCCCTACCCTATCTGTCTCTACTGTTGTAATCTTAGTACGGTCTTTTCTCTGCTTCTTTTGAGCAAAAACAGATGTAGCTACCAATAGGCAGCTACACACTAAACTAATTATCTTAATATTCATATTGTCTTAAAAGCTGATATTGCTAAGTAATGTAAGATTCTGGATACTTCCGTCAATCTCATACTGCCCTAATCCACCTGTTCCGGCTATTAGTATTCTAGAACTATTAGTTGGATGGGCAATGATGTCATAAGCCTCAACACTACGGTCTTTTTTGATAAGTACAGGCTTAACTCTATCTGTAATATCGAATATCGAAAGTCCATTTTCACCCTCTCCAATATAGAGTACATTTCCAGACTTAGATAATCCGTATGGGCTTTCTAATTGGACGATATTCTCTAAGAATGGGTTCTGTAAGTCAGAGATATTGATGATATCTAATTCATTACTAAACCCTTGACAAGCTGTACCTGATCTCAACGTAACATAGGCAACCTCATCCGTAGGCAATACTGGGTCACATGCCTGTGCATGGTCAAACCTTGATTCGAACTCTGGATTGCTCTCTGTATCTAGGTTGTAGATGAGCATTCCTGTCTGTGTTCCAATAAAGAGATTGTCTTCATAAGGAAAGATAGTCTCCATGTTCCAACCAATATTAGACTGAGTCCTCACATAGTCTAACTGTCCGAAGTCAGACAAGACAAACAAATCTCGAGAATTGATAATAAAGAGGTGGTCTTGGGCAAATGCCATTCTATTGACAGAACCGACGCCTCCTGTACTATTTCCAGCGAATGATGATGGAACAGCAGAATTTGGTATCAACTCATTATTCCAGCCAAAGTAATTGATCTGAGTTGGGTTGATCAAGCTATTGCAATCGAGATTTTCTGTCACTTCTTCATAATCAAAACCTAACAAAGTTTCTCCCTCTGCATTGGTATTCTGAAAACCAACTTGAAAGACGTTCTCTTCTCTTGATCTCACTGTGACATTGGTCAAGTCAGTCAAGTCATAGCTGACTACATCGTACATACTCTCTGCATAGAGTGTATTTCCATGGACATAGTACTCTTTGTTCTGTGGTATATTGATAAAGTTAATAGCTTGTGGGTTGTAAGGATCTGAATTGTCAATGACATGTATTCCTTTGTTTTCTTCTCCTATCAACAGGAAGTCATCTCCTACGTAGATTTTTCCTGGATTGTTGATTGCTGTTACTGCTGCATTGACAGGGAGGCTTCTGAGTGCTTCCAAGTCCCCGTAGATGGCTGTTGCCTTAGTATAGGTGACTGTCTGCTTACACAATTCTTTACCACAACTAGTGATGATTAAACTTGCAAAGATTAGATAGAAGATATGTTTCATAGTGTCAATATTAGTGAAAATGGATTTTCTGAGCAACTCATTGCTATCAATACATACGCAAAGTACTGAGATAGCTTGGGTATAAACGAAAAAAGGCTGCCCAAATTGAGCAGCCTCCTGTATTCTTATCCTAAATGAGGATTATTTTTTCACACTGAATGTATAACCATCATTGTTATCATCAGTTGTAACATTGATGTTTGTCACTTTAAGTAAGAAGTATCTTCCGTTGTTCTCTACTGAGAATACGTCTCCTACCAATACTGTATTACTCACTCCACCACTGAAGTCAATACCATTAGCATTATGTATTGCTGATATTTCTTCAACTACAGATACGCTTTCAAAGCTGAAAGACTCTAGCAAACCATTCTGACCAGCAACAAGAGCTCTCACTGTAGAACCATTGATACCTGCAATCTGCTGCAACCAGTTAGTCGCTACTGGACCTGCATCGATACCCATGTCTCTGATTTCTGCATCAAGGTCAGCAGATCCAGTACTATTACCTGTATCCAAATCCAATCCTCCTGTTCCTGATGGTCCGGCTTGGTTTAGTAGGATTCCTGTAAGAGTAGTAGTCGGTGTACCTGAAGAACCCGTCTGTACTGTTTTAGTGATTTCACTAGCATTTCCAAACTCATCTGCTATGACGATTCTATAAGTAGCAGATCCACTATCTTGAATTCTGATAAAGATTTGCTCGTCAACGAATCCGTCTTTCAACGCCTCAGGCAATGCATATGGGTTGCTATCAAAGTCATTTCCAGCAAACTCAAGTCTACTAATGTCAGAGATCAACTCATCATTTTGATAAACAGCCATAGAAGCTAGTCTTCCACTTACTGGATTAGCACTAATTCTAAATGAATATAATGTACTTGGTTCTAGTGTGATATTGTCACTACCTGAAGAAGTCACATCTGGTGGTGTAGTTCCTCCTGAAGCATCAGTATCCACTAAGATACTTCCTGATCCAATGTTTCCCTCATCATCAGCAACCTCAAATGAGTATGTTCTCAATGCTGCATCATCATGGGCAAATACTGTAATCTCCCAATTGAATCCGTCTTTTTCATTTTCAAATAATAAAGCTGGATTACCTCCTGATGGATCTCCGTTAATTAATACTCTTGACAAGTCAATAGCGACTCCATCTTCTTTTACTGTAAATGAATTCATCGGTAAGTCTTGCTTGATTGCCTCGACGTACACAGTAAAATTGCCTCCTGGTGCTAACTCTACATCTGGTGCTTGCTGTAATGTACCATCATGTACAAGTACTTCTGGTCCAGTAGTTCCCACTCCTGGTGGATCAATTAGTCCTCCATCCTCTTCACATGCTGTGAACATTAAACCAGCTCCTAATAAGAGCATATAGGTTAAATTTTTGAATTGTTTCATAAGTTCGATTTTTAATAAATAGAATATAAGACCAAATCAATGTCTCATATCAGTGAATAATTAATTTTGTCTTTAGATGTTGTAATAACGCAAAGGTAACTCTTGAAGACAGCGAAATCTTATGTTTAACAGCTTCTTAATACTATTTTTCAGTGAAAACACTAGTAAACACCTCATTTGAATAGACAATTCTATATCAACATCATCCTACTACTTTGTATTAATGTTTTAATCAAACCCCTATACATTGTTGGCATTGATGCCCAAATACAAAATAATGTTGGGAACCAGGCCTATGGACTTTACTTCGCTATTTTCAATTTTTTGTTCCTATTTCAGTGGATTCTTGACCCAGGTATTCAGAATTATAATTCTCAGTTTATTGCTAAACATCGCTCTGCTCTAGAAGAAGTGTTCCCGAATACTGCTGCTACTAAGTTGCTAGCCTCCATGCTGTTTATCCTTATTGGAGGTAGTCTAGCCACCCTATTCTATGGCCAAGCGATGTGGTTCGTTATTGGATTAGTCTGCCTGTCCATGACCTTGATGTCTGTCAACCTATTCATCCGCAGTCATTTTTCGGCAATGGGAGACTTCTTGCTTGATACGATGCTATCATTTCTAGACAAGTTTCTGCTCATCATAGTCCTTGGATATATTCTCTATGGCTCAACTATCGATATCACCATACCACTCTTCCTCAAGGTACAAGCCTGTGTAGTAGGGGTCGTCACCATCATTATGAGCATTGCCTTCGTGGTTAAGTATCAGATCACTACAATTGCATTCAACATAGCAAAGTCCAAAACATTACTGAAGCAGTCTTTTCCTTTTGCCTTGGTCTTTATCCTGATGGCACTGTTTCACAAGGTTGATGCTATCATGCTAGAGCAACTACTCGATGACAATGCTGAGTCCGCTGGAATCTATGCTGCTGGGTACAGAATATTCGATGGGCTAAATATCATAGGCTACCTCTTTGCCAGTCTGCTGCTCCCTATGTTTGCCAATTTGATCCAACAACACACAAGTCTGGATAGCTTATTTCAAGATGGGATCAAAATCCTTCTTGTAATTTCAGGGCTAGTTTGTGTGTCGTTCTACATCTATGATAGTGACATTATGAGCTTTCTTTATACTGAGAGCAATCCTCTCTATGACCAAGTACTTGACTGGTTACTACTCAGTTTCTTTTGCTTCTCTATGACCTACATCCTTGGGGCTATGATTACCGCATCCTCTCGCCTCAAGCATCTCAATATGCTCTTTGGCCTAGCAATAGTGATCAATTGGGGTCTCAATAGCTACTTCATCCCATTACACCAAGCCTCAGGAGCTGCGTTAGCTACGTGTATCACTCAGATTGTTGTCCTTGTTGGGCAGTTAGTACTTTGCTACCGCATGTTTGCCCTATCGATTGATAAGCTAGCTATTCTTAAGTACAGTTCGTTTGTTGGGTTGGCCTTTGTGTTATTCTCCGTACTGAGAGATTATTCTACTATTCATTTTTTAATTAAAATTATCATTGGCTCAATAATAAGTGTGGCATACATATTGTCACTTAAGTTTTTACGTTTAGGAAGTATCCTAAATTCAAATAAGTAAACTACCTATCAGTTTTTGATGGACTCAACAGAACACCTACTTAGACCAATCCTCCTCCTTTGGAAGAATAAGAAGTTGATAATACTATCTACTCTTGGTTTTAGCATACTCGCCGCAATCATAGTATTAATTAAACCTAACTACTATCAATCTAGCTCACTGTTTTACCCAGCTAGTACCGACCTTGCCAAGCCTATGCCCATTGGCAATCAAGATCAAAAGATGCTATACTATGGTGAATCTGGGGACTTGGATCGATTGTTTTCTATCGCCAAATCTCGAGAACTGAAGCGGCAACTCATCGATATATTCGACCTATATACCCACTATGATATAGATACTACTAGTCTTAAGGCAGCCTATGCTATGGATCTTAAGCTCAATAAACTCTATCAAGTAGAGAAGACCAAGTATGATGCCCTCAAGCTATCTGTCGAAGACAAGGATCCAGCCTTTGCTCAACAAATGGCAAAGACTGCTACTGACATCCTCAACTCTATAGCCCAGCAGGTAGTCAAGCAGAGTCAAGCAACACTCATCAATAGTTATAAGCATACTATCAATGAAAAGAATGCTGCAATGAAAATACTCTCTGACAGCATCACCTTGCTAAGGTCAACCTACAATGTCTACAACCTGGAGAATCAATCTATGGCTTATGCCGAATTGATTCCAGAAACATCAGCAAAGCTAGCCAACCTTAAGAGTCGTTACTCAAGTCTCAAGTCCAATGGTGCACCAAAGGATACATTGACTAAGGTCAAATCTCTGTTGAATGGGTATCAAGCACAATCGGATGCCCTTAAACAAGAAATGAACCTCTTCAACAATGGGTACCTCACTATACTTAGCGCCGAAAATGAACAAGAGAGTTTCAACAAGCAACTAAGCCTCGACAAACAGCGTCTGAGTCAACTGGAAGCTGCATACAACTCTCCTTTTAGTGCTATCCACCTTGTCCAAAGTGCAGAGTATCCAATCATCAAGTCAAGGCCAAAGAGGACTTTGATTGTACTTGGTGTGGCATTGGCTACCCTACTTTTTACATCGTTGATCATATTGATTAAGGACCTTTTTTCTAGATTAACTTAGGAAGTACACCTATGAGTCTAGCAATCAAGTCAAAGGATACAAAGCTATACTGGGCACTAGCTTTATTTGGCCTGTGTATATTGGCAAGTCTTCTCTTAGATGAGTGGATACTGAGCCTGCTTCCATTCGCTATGCTTGCTGCTAGCTATGTCTTTGTCAATCCTAAGGCAGTGTACTTTGTGCTATTTGCATCCATGCCATTTTCTATGGAAGTGAGTCTACCTGGCGGATTCGGTACTGACCTTCCCACAGAACCACTCATGATCTTAAATTCAGGACTACTCATCTTGTTGCTCATTGACAACTTTGATAGACTTGACATCAGATACTTTACTAATCCTATTACCTATGTGCTTGGAGGGATCCTGATTTGGATACTCTTCACTAGCGTCACATCTAGTGAACCGATCATCTCTATCAAGTACTTTGCTGCTAAGCTCTGGTATGTCCTACCTTTTTACTTACTGACTGTATTCTTCTATCATAGGCATACCTCTCAATTGAGAACCTTGGTCAAGATATCAGTCATTGCGATGTTTGTAGCTACTAGCTATGTCATGCTTGGCCATGCTAGCCTGGGATTTTCGTTTGATACGATCAATAAGGCTTGCCAACCTATCTTCAGGAACCACGTCAATTATGGTGGGCTCCTTGTCTTACTACTTCCTTACATCGTGTATCTTTTTGCCACAAGCAAGTCAATAGTAAACACTCTAGTCTACCCAATAATAATAGTCTTCTTCTTAGTAGCCATCTATCTTACTTATACTCGTGCAGCCTATGTCTGTGCCATAGCTACTGTAGGGGTTTACCTTATTCTACGCTGGAGGCTCATACGGCTTACAACACTATCAGCCTTGATCGCAGCGACATGCTTCGTAGGATACATGGTCAATAAGAACACCTACCTAGACTATGCTCCAAACTATGAGACAACTATAGCACACTACAACTTCGAAAACTTAATGGAAGCCACTTACAAATTTGAAGATGTCTCAACCATGGAGAGAGTGTATCGATGGGTCGCAGGGTTCCGCATGGTTGGTCAGCAACCCATTACTGGATTCGGTCCTGGTGCATTCTATGAGTCCTATAGACCTTATACTCTGAGAAGTTTTCAGACCTATGTCAGCGACAATCCTGAGAAATCAGGAATACATAACTACTACTTAATGGTAGCTGTCGAGCAGGGAATACCTGGTCTACTACTCTTCCTAGTCTTGACCTTCTTGCCACTCTTTATGGCTCAACATGCCTACCACAATCTCAGTCAATACGGAGATAGAGCCTTGGTCATGAGTGCAGCGGTCTGCTTAGTAGTGATAGACTTACTCCAATTGATGAATGACTTGATAGAGGCTGACAAGGTAGGTTCGTTCTACTTCTTTAGCCTTGCAGTGATCGCAATACTATGGGTAAAATCCACTTCTAAAGCCTGAATGACTTGATATTGACTACGGTTCGCCACATTATTAGGGCAATTCACTTAGTCAACCAATTAAAACTGTATTTTTGTCACAAACAGAATAGAAGGTTTGTCCGATAACAAAAATCCATACTCAGATATATTTCAAAAGGAGTTTTTGCCTCACGCTGATGCATTGAAAACTTTTGCTTTTCACCTTGCCTACAATGAAGATGATGCCAATGACCTGGTCCAAGAGACCTTCATGAAGGCACATAGATTCATAGATCGGTATATTGCTGGAACTAATGCGAAGGCTTGGTTGTTTAAAATCTTGAAGAACGCATACATCAACCAATATCGTAAGCGATCCAAACAGCCAACAAAGGTTGACTTTGAAGATTTCATTAGTTATCATGACACCGACGAAGATGGTGGTGCTACAGGATATCTTGATCTCAGAGAAGAGATATTCGAAAACATGATGGGTGATGAAGTCACTACTGCGATTAACGTATTGCCTGTGGATTTTAGAACAGTAATCTTACTTTGTGATATCGAAGGATTCAAGTACGAAGAGATAGCTAAGATTATTGATATTCCAATTGGTACAGTCAGGTCTAGACTGTTCAGAGCTAGGAATATGCTTAAAGAAAACTTGAAAGGTTACGCGTCAGAGCTTGGCTACAAAAATGTCAGAGGTCTGAAAGAAGAAGAATAGTTGTTTTTATAAATAAATAATTTGAATTGCATTCACTTAATTAATTGTTTACAAAATGGGAAATTTCGACGATTTGAGGTCATTTGAGGAGAATATAAGTTTGTATTTTGACAATGCTCTTAGTGCTAATGATCAAAATCAACTCTTTGAAAAAATAGATAAAGACCCTAACTGCTGCCAACAGTTTGAAAAGGAGAAAACAGCTAGACAATTCCTAAAAAACAACTTTAAAAAATCATCTGTCTCTACAGATATGATAGAAAGCATCAAAAAGAGATTGCACATCCTTTAGCTTACCTAAAGTAATAGTCAACATTCATAACGCATTGGTCTTTGCAAGGGCCAGGCTAATACCTATTTGCACCCATACTTATTGATACTCCATAATTTTCAATTCTGATGATCGAAAAACTCGAAATAATACATCACAGATTTCATCAAGTCCAAGAGCAACTCTCTGATCCTGAGATAGTCTCTGACAATAAGAGATTCGCTAAACTCAACAAAGAGTATAAGAAGCTAGACAAGATGAACAATGTCTATCTGAAATATAAAAACCTCTTGGCCAATAAGGAAAATGCCGAGGAGATGCAGAAAGATGATGACCTCGAAATGAAAGAAATGGCTAAGGCAGAGCTCGACGAACTCCTACCTGCTATTGCTGAAATAGAAGAAGAAATCAAGATCATATTGATGCCTAAAGATCCAGATGACGACAAAGATGTCATCATGGAAATCAGATCAGGTACTGGTGGTGACGAAGCGAGTATATTCGCTGGAGACCTCTATAGAATGTATACCAAGTACTTCGACACCAAAGGATGGAAGACAGAAATGCTTGACATCAATGAAGGTTCTGTAGGAGGGTACAACAAGATCTCAATGGAGGTATTTGGAGAAGATGTATTTGGCAATCTGAAATTTGAGTCAGGGGCTCATAGAGTACAAAGGGTACCAAAGACTGAGTCTCAAGGTAGGGTCCACACCTCGGCTGCTACAGTAGCCATCATCCCTAAGTATGAAATAGAAGACATCAACATCCGAAAAGACGAACTCCGTACGGATACCTTTAGAGCTAGTGGTGCTGGTGGACAACACGTCAACAAGACAGAGTCTGGTGTACGATTTACCCACTTACCAACTGGTATAGCTGCTGAGAGTACAGACTCAAGGTCTCAGCACAAAAACAGAGAGATAGCCCTTAATAGACTCCATATCAAAGTCCGAGAAGCTCAGAAAGAAGCGCAATATAAAGAGCAGAAAGAGCAACGAAAGTCCCTTGTTGGTTCCGGAGATAGGTCTGACAAGGTTAGGACTTACAACTATCCGCAGAATAGGGTTACTGATCACAGAATCAACTTGACTCTTTATAGCCTAGACAAGATTATTGAAGGAGATATTGATGGGATAGTACAAGCACTCAAAGTAGCAGAAAATGCAACCAAGATGCAGAATGAAGAAGTATTGTAGCAGGTATATCTAGGGTTGGTTATAGGCAATACCTTACTTCTAAACCAATATGACATCTCAGAACTTTCGTAGGTAAACTCCCCTATCTCGACTTGAAGAGGGGAATTGTTAGGTGATTTATTAAGTCCACCTAAGTGGATAATATCGTCTTGTTTTACCTCTTTGGAAGAGAAGGACGATAAAAGTTAGTATATCACAACTCGTTCGGCAAACCGCTTTCCACATTCACTTACCACCTCAACTATATACATCCCCACATGATAGTCAGACAAATCAAGTTGTAAGGCTTTCTGGTAATCCATATCTCTATTGACCACAACCTGACCAGTGACATCCCTGACTAGTACTTGTCCTCTCATAAGCTCAGGCAACTCTATAGTCAAGTCTCCAGTTGAAGGATTAGGAAACACATCAAGTCCCTTCACTACCTCAATCGGCATGTCAAACAAACCAGATAACACTATCGTACTATCGCAAA
>JAHDHH010000057.1:2489-24960 GCA_020631405.1 Saprospiraceae bacterium | reverse complement strand
GAGCATGACATAAATATTTCACTAGAGCAATGGGTTATTCTTTCAAGCATCCATGACTTAGGGGACAAGGCTTCTCAAGTAGAGATTTCGAAATCGAACTACCGTAACAGAGCTACTACTTCTAGGTTGATTTCTGGATTAGTTGATAAAGGCTTAGTCCAGAAAATAAGATTCAAAGGTGACCAAAAAAGATACAAACTTGCCATCACTCCAGCAGGTCATAGCCTTGTAACTAAGGTGACTCCTCTAATTACAGAATTAAGAAAGACAGGATATAAGAATATCAGTAATGAAGAAGTCAATACATTCATGAAAGTACTAGAACAAATTTGGCTTAATTTTGACAACAGTCAAAAAAGCAATACCCGCATCAAGTAAACCAACTAAAGTCTAGTCAATTCTCAAAGAAGAATATTATGGAAGGAAAGGATTACTGTACTTTGGATTAGTAAGCATCTCTTCATCTGTTAATGAATGTAAAAAGGCCACAAGGGCAGTCTTTTGTGCATTACTCAAGTTTAGACGTTTGACACTTCCATCAGAGTTCAAAAACTTAGAATCCAAATTAGGGTGGGGTAGTACACCTTCTGAATAATGGTCAATGACTTCTTCTAACGTCTCAAACCTACCATCATGCATATATGGAGCAGTTACGCCAATATTTCTAAGACTTGGAATCTTGAACCTCCCATTACCATTACCATCATCACTGCTCACTAAGTCCAATCCGATATTGGTTGTCCCTTTGGCATTCCCGCCTGTTGGAGATCCACCACCATACTCACCAAATGGACCGTCAAGTGCAGCAAAATTATTACCACCATGACAAGAACTACACATAGTCTCTTGACTCATAAAAAGCGCTTGCCCAGCATGTTCAAGATCCGTCATATTATCTTCATCAAATCTAGATCTGTTTGTTGTGATTGATCCTACAAACTCTGCTATGGCCTTTGATATTCTTTCTTCAGTGATTTCACTAGAACCAAATGCTTGGTTAAAAAGGTCTGGATAGTAGTCTAGTCTGTCCAGTTTGTCCACTAGGTAGTCAAGGTTTTCCATTCCCATTTCTATATGATTCTGGACTGGCTTTAGTGATAAATCTACTATTGAAAACGACCTAGAATCCCAAAAGAGATTATTCTGAGAGATAGGATTAGCCAATGACATTGTATTTCTATCTGTGAGTTTGCCTTCGAAGCCTTTACTAAACTGCTCACCATCGGTAAATGCTCGTTCTTGATGGTGACATGATCCACACGACACAGTATTACTAATAGATAGATTTTTGTCATAAAACAACACTCTTCCTAAGGCAGCTCCATGATCTGTTACTTCCAATCTTTCTCCTTCACTAAATATCACACCACCTCCATTAATAAATTCAAAACTAGTAAAGGTAGATGCTTGACTCACTCCTGAAGGAAGTTGCAAGGTTTTATAATCATATGGAGTTTCTGGCAATGATAATTCTTGATCAAGGATGTCTGAACCAACATCTTGCCTGCCACAACTAAACAATATAGCTCCGATTAAAAGAGAAAGGAAGAATTGAATTTTCATATAATAAAGATTGTCAGTGTATTATAAAGATACGGAATCTAGTTGAATAACGCCAAACATTGCTAAAAACGTATGTTGAAAAACAATGTAGTAGGAATGTTAAAATTGATATCAGGAAAGCCATCCTGTATACCTAATTGCAGGGCAGCTTCTGTAGAGACAAACATTTTATCATTGATATTATACTCGATACCATAAAATCTACTTATTCCTAATCCATTCTCATCCCTGTCATTTCTACTATCACCAAAGCCATAGAGCTCCCAACCACGAGTATAGGTCCATCTGTTGTGTATTTGCCTACGCTTCTCATAACCTACAGAAAAGTAGAGGAATGGATTATCTCCAAATGAATCCAAGTTGCCTCCAAAGGCTAGTCTAAAGCCAATACTTTTTCCATATTTTTTGAATTTGATACCTGCTAAGGCACTATTCTGCTGTATAAAATTAAATGGAATGAAGCGATCAAGGAGCGATGTAAAGTCTAGACCAATCTCTTTGCCTCTAGAATAGTAATATTCTTCATACCGTTCAAATATATCATCTGCTTTAACCACGGTAGTGGTAAACTTAAATCCAGGAAGTGTATCTAATTGTGCATTTGCAAAAGCAGCATAAGTTATCAAACAGCATATTGTGATTGTTCTTATCATGGTAATCAAAATGCTATTGTGATAAATAATGCTTGAGGAATTGCAAATGAAATTCTGTAGGTATCGAGGAATTCATCTTCAATAAATGAGGAGTCATATGTCGTTTCGGATACCCCAAAGAATGCATATAAAGAACTCTCGGTGTGGAATGACACCCTAGGATTGATATTGTAGTGCAATCTCACAGAAGGCCCAAGACCTATTTCGCGAACCAAGTCCTTCTGAACAAATATATCATTGGTCGTAAATAGTAATGACTGCTCAAGGAGGTAATTGAACATTGCGTCTACTCCATAAGAGACTGTAAACTTACTTCCTACTGGCTTGATTTTTTCGAAACCAACTCTTAGGTTCAGATATGAATCTGAGGCATCATTGAAAAAGTCTACTGTTTTGCTAAAATTGCCTGCCATACTCAGTCTAACACCTACATTTCCATTGTGTCTGCGATAACTAATTAAATACGGCACACCAGTATCATTTGTATTAAGACTAAACAGATTGCCTAGCAATGTTGTGGCATTTATACTAATATCATTATGAAATTTATCAGAATCTTCATCTTGACAATACACAGCCATAGATGTCAATAACGTAAATATTAAAGAAATTACAAATCTTATCATATGAATGGATTTATGATAAACAAAAAACATAGAAAACGTAGACTTCTGATTTAAAAAAACACGTCAAGCCTGTAACCTATTGTGAACTTAAACAATCTAAATGGAAAACATACATAAAATGAACAATTTGAACCGTCTTATTGCAATGCTTCCATATTTATTTTGGTTTGCTATTCTTGTTATTAAAGCAACAATATAGTAGCTTTTCTTACAACTTATTGATAATATCACTGTGCTCTACACCTGTGCTTCTCAATATTCCACGTGACCCATTCTCATAATTTCTTAAACTATTATTTGCTAAAACACATAAATTTCAAATCTTAGTTCTGCGTTTTATCTGCATCTGCTCTTATAAATTGCGGTAACTTTATGGTCGCATTTCAGCTTAATCAGTTTAGTATACTCATAATTAAGTTATTCAAATATGAATGAAGTATTGACCCTTGACCCAAAAGAGTTATCAGTTGGCACATTACATACTTATATGCTTTCTGCTGTAGCTCCTAGACCGATTGCATTTGCTAGTACCATAGATAGCGAGGGCAACGTCAACCTTAGCCCTTTCAGTTTCTTCAATGTATTCAGCTCTAACCCGCCAATTATGATATTCTCTCCAGCAAGACGAGGCAGAGATAATACTACTAAACATACCTACGAAAATGTCAAAGTTGTTCCTGAGGTAGTCATCAATATTGTCAACCATGCAATCGTGGAGCAGATGTCCTTATCTAGCACAGAATATCCAAAAGGAGTCAATGAGTTTGACAAGGCAGGGCTTACGCAGGTGACTTCTGATTTGATCAAACCACCTAGGGTAGGAGAGTCTCCAGTAGCTTTTGAATGCAAGGTGACTCAAGTTGTAGAATTAGGCCATGAGGGAGGGGCTGGCAATTTAGTACTTTGTGAAGTCGTCAAAATGCATATACAGCGTCAGTATCTCAATGACCAAGATAATATCGATACCACTAAGTTGGACCTAGTGGGCAGAATGGGAGAGATGTGGTATACAAGGGCATCAGGTTCCTCTTTGTTTGAAATCCCAAAGCCACTACATACTCAAGGTATAGGAATAGATGCCTTGCCAAAAGCAATCAAGGAAAGTTCAATATTAACTGGAAATATGCTTGCTAGGCTTGGAAATACTGAAGCTATACCAAGTCAAAAAGACTGTAACGAGTATCAAAAAACATTTAGCAAAGACCTGAGTCAACTGAGTATAGGAGACATCCATCAATTGATTAAGGAAGCAATAGAAGCAGATGACTTGACCTCTGCACTTTTATTAACCTTCATAGCCCAATAAGATACAACAATGAATATAGATATCTATAAGCATTACCTAGAAGACGCTGAAACCTATAAAGGAGGGAAGACTAAACTCGAAATTGCAAAAGAGCACCCAGGCGAACTAGTAAAGCTCTCTTCTAATGAAAACTTACTTGGTTCTTCTCCAAAAGCGATAGAGGCAATAGCTCAGACACTTAGTTCGCTAAATGAATACCCAGACGGCAGTCCAGATAGGCTCTATGATGCTCTTTATGAATTTTACGATTGCACAATACCAAAGGCACAATTCGTAGTTGGAAATAGCGGTTCTGAAATTATTGAAATGATTATTCGGGGCTACCTTGGCGAAGGACTCGAATGCATCGTTTCTACGCCGACTTTCATGCCCTACCTTATTTTTTCCAAAAAGATTGGAGCAAAGGTGGTCGACATCCCACTTACAGAAGACACATTTGATCTAAACACGGAAGCAATTCTATCTGCAGTCACCGATAAGACTAGACTAGTATTTATCACTAATCCTAACAATCCAACAGGTACATACTTGAGTGATAATACTATCCAAGATTTACTTGATCATCTGCCAAAGCACATTGTAGTAGTCATTGATGAAGTGTATAGGCAGTTCGCTACAGTGGAGGACTATAGCGAATCTCATGTTTGGCTTAGCAAAGGATATAATGTGATTGGTGTCAATAGCTTCTCCAAAGCCTATGGACTTGCTGGGTTGAGAATTGGCTACCTGTATGCCCAACCAAGGGTAGCTAATTACCTAAGTAAGTTAGTAAGACCATTTTTTCTCTCTATGCTGTCCCTTAATGGAGCTATTGCGGCACTCAGTGACACTTCATTTATACAACAGACCGTAGACTTGGTTGTCTCAGGTAGAGAGCTGCTTTATGAACATCTTGACAGACTGGGAATAACATATTGGAAAAGTCAAGGTAACTTTGTATTGATAAAGCCAGAAATGAATGACCTAGTATTCGAACAAGAGATGTTAAAGCAAGGCATTATGGTAAGACCAGTTGGTAACTTTGGAGCTAAAGGATGCATAAGAATCACTATTGGTCTGCCTGTACATAATGATAAACTTGTAAAGGCTCTCAAGGCAGTATTAGGGTAGACTATTATATATACATAAGCAATGTCAACCATGATCGATATCTCCTTTGCTGAAATACCATTTGGAAGTCCACTTTACTCAGAAGAAATTAAACTCAGGGACTTGGTACTTAGAGTGCCACTAGGGCTAGAATTCTATCCTGAAGACTTAGCCACCGAATATGATTCTATCCACCTTATTGGCAGTGTTGCAAATTCGGTAATTGCAGCAATGGTTCTCAAGCCCATTACCCAAACTCTTGTTAAAATGCGACAAGTTGCAGTGCATCCTGACTTTCAGAATCAGGGAATAGGTGGAGAGTTTGTTCGATATGCAGAATCTGTTTGTAAGAGATATAACTATACTGATATCGAATTGCATGCTAGATTATTAGCTTGTGATTTCTACGAACGCTTAGGATATCGCAAAGTAGGCGAGCAATTCGAAGAGATCAACATCCCACACTACAAGATGGAAAAGTCTATTTGACAATGATCCCTTTATTTAATACTACTTCCATAAGCATGCCTGTGCATTGACCCTTTATAGTTAAGGATTGTCCAAGTGTCAACTCATCAAAGCTAGATTGTTCACTTTGTTCCAATGTGCAAAACACTTCAGGATCTCCGTCTTTTGATGATGCAAGTAGGACAACTGGTGCACCTGACTCATCAGAATCCTTTTCAACTAATATACCTTGAAGCTCAATAGTCTTGCCTATATATTTCTTAGATGCAACGCCTTCATTGCTCTCAAACTCGGCAAATAGACTTGATGGCGAACTAGTGAAATCTGCAGCTACATGTTGATCAGTTGAATGCTGGGGCATGAACTTGACTACAGCAAGGACTATTAAAGCCAATACAATTAGGATTGCTAATATTTGAACAAGACGCTTCATTGGATTAGGCTTTAGGTTTGAATTTGAAATTGACATCTATATTAATATCTCTAGAAACTCCAAATGTCGACATTGATAAGTATCCAGATAATCTTTCTTTCATTAGATTGTTAATCTTATTGACAGTGGCCTCTTCAATACGGATGGCGAAGTCAGAGTTAGCTTGGACTGTTCCGTCGCTATTGACCACTAAAGTTCCGTTTGCACTTGTCATTCTCTTCTCTGGGCCGATGTAGAGGAACCCTTTTACCTTGAAAGGGTACTTGCCTGGCGTATTAAAATCTATGCTAGCTAGATTTACAATATTGCCCTCGTACTTGAATTTAGAAAAACCATTGACATCAACATACTTACTATTAAATGCCTGATCTAGTGCTCCAGATTCCAAGACAAATGACTTACTCAATCCAACAAATGTAACTTGGCCAGAACTACTGTCTAAAGTACTTTGAACTTGGTAATTGTCTGCCTCTATATTCATCAACTTATTAGTCGAACTTACATGGACATGTCCAGTTCTACAAGAATAGGATTGAGCGATCAAAGTAATGGTAAATAAACAATAGATGCTGATACTCAATACAGCTTTCTGATGAAACATATGGTTGTTAATTAATCTATGTGATACAATGTAATAGGAATCAATTGCAACGAGGAAGGTCGTTTATCGACTGTGGATCAGCATTAGGAAAGCATCTATTCGATAATATCTCATCTGGATAGTACCTTGTCATTTCTGGATCTTTCAATGCATTAGATAAGAATACTTCGAGCTGTCGTATTTCTTTTTCAGTCAAATCCAAGGGTTCGAATTTCTCTGAGAGCTCATCAGTAGTGATTCTAAAATTCTCAGACTCTGCCGCAATTTTGTAATCTAGTACTTGTCTTACTGAATAATGTGAAGACCCATGAAAGTAAAATCCAGCTTCTTCTATGTTATAGATGCCTGGTACTTTAAATTTATAATCATCCTCGGGATTTTTGGTATAAAATCCTCTTCCAGTAATTCTGAAATCATCTTCTCTCAAATCAAAACCTCCTACATCTATCAGGTCTTTAACTCCAAGTGCATGAAATTCAGAAGACCCTAAATTGGGCTCATAATGACACCTACTACAATTCGCCTTGCCAAAGAATAAGATAGCTCCTTCTTTTTCATCTGAAGTCATGGCTTCACTATTACCCTTCAACCAAGATTGAAAAGGTGCCTTATTTGACAAGATAGTTCTGATATATGCAGAAATTGCTAGCGAAGCATAAGTGACAGTATTGTATAGTGTATCTGTACCTGCTACCTCAGGAAACGCTGCATCGAAGAGTGGGGTATATCCATATTCGTCAAGCAGTTCTTTTCTTATTGAAATTCGGTGAACATGGAGCCCTTCCATATTCTGAGTCTCCAATCCCTGAAATCCTAAGTTATTTAGCTCTAATACCTCGTCACCTTCCCACAGGTCATGATCTCCTGAATTGACACCTGTAGATCCAAACTGACCATTCCAAAACGTATTTTCTACAAAGGCAACATTGATCAGACTTAAAGGTCTAGCAGCTTGCACATCAAGCTCTGCCTCATCATAGTCTTCATAATTCATTTTTCGGTCCTCTCCATTCAATCCATAACCAACTCCTCCATCTGCAACTCCTTGACTGTAGCCGGGTCTGAACCCTGCCTCTGGGATATGGCAAGTTCCACAACTATATGTACCAAGACCAGACTCATGCATGGCGTCCATTGCTAAACCTGTTTCAAAAAACAACATATTGCCTAATGCTACCTTCTCTGGTGTCAAAGGATTGAGACTGTCCTGTTTGATGTTTGCCAAATCTTTCTCATTGGGCAAAATATAATATGATGGAGAGTTTAGGGTCGTTTGACTTATAGCTATATTGAGCTCTTCGTCTAATTCTGCGCTAATACGGATACTGTCTGTTAGACAACTTGATAGCGTGACTGAACAAATAAAAAAAGCTGAAAGAATTCTACAATATTGAGTCATTGTGAGACGCAAATAATTTAAAATTTCAATAGTAAATCGGTTATTAAACACAAATGTAACGTAAAAGATGATTCAACTGTGGAATAATTTTGATTAAAATTTATGAAGTCAATGAAAAGACAAAGAGCCTCGGTAGTGTTACCGAAGCTCTTGATGTATCTAGTATTTCTTTATTAACCTGATTAGTTGCAGTTGAGGTCTTTCATTGAAAGAGGGTCTGCATTGGGAAAGCACTGTCCCGACATGACATAATCTGGCTTGTATCTCACTAAGTTTGGATCTCTAATTCCATTAGCTAAAAACTCTTCCAATTGCGCAATCTCATCATCTGTTAAGTTTAGTGGTTCAAACTTTTCTGACAACATTTCATCAGGGACATTGGGGTTCTCAGATACGGCTTCATTCTTGTATTCTAGCAACTCTTTGAGGCTAAACTTACTTGCTCCGTGAAAGTAAAACTTGGTGTCACTCATATTATAGATGCTTGGCACTTTAAACTTGAACATGTCATCAGGATTCTGTGTAAAACTTGCCCTTCCCATGTTTCTAAAATCAGTAGCATGAGTATCATAGTAGTCCATTTGATACATATCCTTCACTCCAAGAGCATGAAATTCTAATGAACCTAGATTGGGTTCATAGTGACATCTGCTACAATTCGCTTTTGAAAAGAATAAGATAGCACCTTGTTTTTCTCTATCAGTCATAGCATTACTTTCGCCCTTGAGCCAATCTTGAAACGGAGCTTGATTGCCTAGTACTGTTCTTAGGTAGGCCGATATTGCAAATGACGCATAGAACTTAGTATATAAGGTGTCTTGTCCAGCGACTTCTGGGAATGCCTCATCAAATAATTCAGTATAGCCGAACTCATCCAAAATCTCCTTGTCGATTCTGATTCGATGAGCCGTAAGGCCTTCAATATTTTGAGTTTCTAAACCCATAAGACCGAGGTGGTTGCCTTCAGTCGCATGATTATCATTCCAAACTGATTCTGTACCTACATTAGCATGGGTTGAACCAAACTGACCATTCCAAAACGTATTATGGACATAGGCAACATTGATCAAATTCAATGGTCTTGCCGATTGTACGTCTAAGTCAGATGCTTGATAGTCATCATAATTCATAATTCTATCTTCTCCATTAATGCCAAAATCAAGTCCTCCGTCGGCAATACCTTGGTAGTTACCAGGTCTGAATCCAGCTTCTGGAATATGACATGTCGCACAAGAGTAGGTGCCTTTTCCGGACTCAAACTTTGCATCTTGAGAAAGACCAGTATCAAAAAATAAAAATTTACCTAAATCCACCTTTGCTTGCGTAAGTGGATTATTCTCATAATCTTGAGGAATACTAGCAAGGTCAGTCTCATGTGGTAAGACATAATAATTCAGCTGCCCATCCTCAGCTGTACGAATGAGGAGTTTCTTTAATTCTTCGTCTAACGCAACACTGAATGGCGTCTGATCTTTTACACAGCTTGAAAGCAGGACTGCTGCTAGAATACTGAGAGAATACCATTTTCTGAACATTAACATACGCTATAAAATTACATATTATAAATATACTTAATATATAACATCATAAATTATACCAATTTTCATATTATAAATATATTTAATATTAAAACTGAAGGCATTCATGACGATTCCAAAATCATCTCAGTAATGTATAGACAAGAAATCCGATGCAGCACCCTATCACCCTTATGTTAATTCTGGCACTTTTGATGACAAATCATCAAAATATTCAGGCGCAACTCTCGATAGGTGTGGTAATTGGAGGAGTAGGGTACCACCCAAAACAATCGACAAATAATACTATTTATAAGTGGACGCTAGATAAGAAACATCAGGTAGTAGGCTTTGGAGGTATCAGCTTTGCAGTTTCTTATCGAATGAATCCTTATCTAGGTTTACGGTATCAACAAGCTATTATTATTCATGATTGTGCTGGTAAGTTAGCAGGAGTGACTCATCTTGGTATTGAACTCTATGATGATATTCTTGGATGGAGCAGCCCAATCCACGAGGTCTCTGCTAGTCTAGGTCCCTTATGGTATTACAGAAGAGGGTGGAATACAATCCCAGAATATACTCCTGATCCAAAATTCATGAGACAAAGCCCAAGTAAGTTATGGGAAACTACATTCGTCTGGCATGGCGGACAAATTGAATATACTTATGCACTCAACCAACGACAAAGTCTTGCTCTTAATGTCCTTCCTGGCCATCCCTACCTATATACCTCAGGCATTGGGATCAAATCCCTGCTTTGGTAATTAATTCTTTTGTTCGTAGAATCGTTGCAAGGTAAAAAATGCTTTTTTCTTCTTGCCATCATCAGAAATAAGTCCTTTCCTATTCCAACCATCTTGTATCACCGGAAGCACCCGTCTTGGCGACTTAAAATCTACCAAAACCCAAGGAGAAAACCCTTGTACAGCTGGCAATTTATCTATCATGCTTAATGTCTCCTCGTATAAATACTCTTGATATTCCTCAGTCCATCTTTCTAAGGTATCACCATGCATACCATATTTAGCTCCAGCTCCAAATTCTGAGATTAGAACTGGCTTATCCTGTGTAATATGCCACGAAATTTTGCTACACTTCTCTGGTAAGCCATCATACCAGCCTATGTATTGGTTAAAACTCAAGATATCAACCACATCAGCAAATGGGTCATCTATTGTCCTGACGAATGGATCACCTTCAAAGTTCTTCTGCTCAAGTGCAGCACTTATCAATCTAGTATTATCTTGCTCTCTGGTGAAGGTCGCCAGTTTAGTCAGAAAGGCATTTCTTGCTGGAATATTTGGAGTCTCATTTGCCATAGACCAAATGATGACACTTGCTCTATTCTTATCTCTTGCAATGACTTCTGCAAGTTGATCTTCTGCATTCTGATATGTGTCAGGGTTGTCCCATTCAATAGTCCAATACACAGGGTTCTCTTCCCAGACAAGGATGCCCATTTGATCGGCTAACCTGACCATATGTTCGTTGTGAGGGTAGTGTGCTAGCCTCACATAGTTGCAGCCCAATTCTCTAGCCCAAGTAAGTAATTGTCTTGCATCTTCTATCGAATGCCCTCTACCATCTCTTAGTGGGCTCTCTTCGTGGATTGATATTCCTTTTAGGTAGATTGGCTTGTCGTTGAGCAAGATTTGTTGACCTTTGGTTTTGATAGTCCTAAAACCGATTTGGTCAGTAATTGTCTCGCTATCAGTTCTAATCTGGACATCATAGAGTGTCGGACTTTCCATAGACCAATAATTGATACGCTTAGCTTTGATCTTAACACTTGCCTTGCCATTTGCATCACTTTGTACCTTTTGGCTTATCCCTAATTCTGGAATCAAGAGTTCTATAGTCTTATAGGCTATGTCACTGCCATCAAGAGTGATAGCAGCGGTGATCCATTTCGCATCATCTTGGTCTAAACCTATGGTATAATCTTGAACAATATTGCTTGGTGTCTCGACTATTCTCACTTCTCTCGTCAATCCACCATAATTCCACCAGTCTGTATTGAGAGTTGGTATACCTTCTTTAAGCCTCTTATTGTCGACTTTGACTACAATGAAGTTGTCAGTATCCTTGACTAAGTCAGTAATCTCAAAGTTGAACGGCGTAAACCCTCCTGTATGGCTTCCTAGTTTTTTTCCATTGAAATATACCTCGGCTTTGTAATTACATGCTTCAAAATAGATAAACAACCTGTTGGAAGAATCCGATAGCGTATAGTCAAATGACTTTTTATACCAAAGTGTACCTTCATAGTAGAGTAATTCTGGTTTCTGACTATTCCAATCTCCTGGTACTTGGATATCTTCCATTCCATCGAAGTCATACTCTAAGAGGTCGCTTGCATCTTTAGGCTTAGAATTGAGAAAGAAGGCACTTGCCCAAGGTGCAGGTTGCTGGTCAAAAGGTTCGTACCGATAATTATAATATCCATTCTCGTAAGGATCAACTATGTACTTCCAATCTCCATTCAAAGTCGTAACACCCGTTCGATTATACACATTGGTCAATAATTGTGTCTGCGAAAACCCGTGGAGACTTATTGCAATAAACAGAATAGTGGAAAAGCACTTAGTTAACATATTTAGTAATTGTAGGTTAAATATCTAAAAACTTAAAAATAGAGCAGTGTCACAACTTATTTTGATTTACAACAATATTTTATTTCGTCTGATAGAACTTTAATCGTTAGTTAGCCTGTTATCCTAGTAATCTCTAATGTAAATCCTTACATTAGTGGCATTAAACAAAACTACTATATGTTATGAAACCAACACTTTTAGTACTTGCCGCAGGAATGGGCAGTAGATATGGAGGCTTAAAGCAAATCGACAAATTCGGTCCAAGTGGAGAGAGCATTATAGACTACTCAATATACGATGCGATTAAAGCCGGTTTTGAAAAAGTGGTATTCATTGTCAGAGATACTTTCTTGGCTGATATCAAAGCTATCTATGAGCCAAGACTTGAAGGAAAGGCAGAGTTGGTTTTTGTAACTCAAGACTTAGACAATATACCGAGTGGTTTTACTCTCAATCCTGAACGAGAGAAGCCTTGGGGGACAGCTCACGCAGTGCTTGTCGCAAAAGACGTGATAAATGATCCTTTTGCTGTCATTAATGGTGATGACTACTATGGACCTGAGGCGTTTGTATCTTTAATAGATTTTTTTGACACCTGTATAGACGAAGGGATCTCAGACCAATATAGCATGGTCGCTTACTATCTTAAAAATACACTCAGTGATCATGGTCAAGTAAACAGAGGTATCTGCCACAATAAGGACGGCTTTTTAGATAAAATTGTAGAGACTCTAAAGATTAGTAAAAATGCCGACAGCAGTGGCCAATATACCCTTGATGGTAAGGAGCATAGACTAGAACCAAATACACTGGTGAGTATGAATATGTTTGGTTTCTTTCCAGACTTTTTTGAACTGACAAACACCTATTTTGAGACATTTTTGAAAGATCATGGACAAGAACTCAAGTCTGAATTTTTCATACCGTTTGTCTTAGACCAAATGATGCAAAGTCGTACGAAGCAAGTCAAAGTGCTAGAGTCGGGTAGTGATTGGTTTGGAGTGACCTATAAGGAGGACAAACCATTCGTCATGGAGAAGATCCAAAGTCTAATAAGCAACGGCACTTACCCAAATAGTCTGTGGGCATAAGTCATGGGAAAGATCCTCATCATACTTGGGATTGGCATTAGTATTATAGGTGGCATACTTTATCTATTTCCAAATGTCTTGAGTTGGTTAGGAAATCTACCTGGTGATATCAGAATTGAAAGAGAACAGGTGAACGTCTACATCCCGATAACGACAATGGTGCTATTAAGTATCCTGATCAGTATCTTGCTTCGATTATTAAGATAATGCCAATAGGGTAGGGAGAAAAAAAGAAGCTACAAACTGTAATTTGTAGCTTCCAAAAAATAATCAAAACAATATGAAAAAACTTCCTAGTATACCATTTAGACCATATTGAAAGCAAAAGTCACATCACTAAAATATTTTAACATTTATGAGCTTGATTAACTTTGAAATAGTAGATAATGTCGGCAAAATTTATTTGAATCGACCAAAGAAGTACAACGCCTTTAATAAGGAAATGGGCGATGGGTTATTAGCGGCATTAACAAGGTGTCAAGAAGATGATGTCAGAGCAATCTATTTCTCAGCTATCGGTAAGGCATTTTGTGCAGGTCAAGACCTCAAAGAAGCTGACGGGAGAGACCTTGGTGACTTTATCATTGAATCAATAGACCAGAAATTCAATCCAATAGCCAAGCTCATCTATGACATTGACAAACCTATAGTCGCAGCCGTCAATGGGCCTGCTGTAGGTGCTGGAGCTAATCTAGCCTTAGTTTGTGATATTATTGTAGCGAGTAAGTCAGCATATTTTTCTCAGGGATTTAGTAAGATCGGATTGATACCTGATACTGCTGGAACCTATGTATTGCCAAGACTTATTGGCTTTCAAAAAGCACTAGCCTATGCCATGCTTGGTGATAAGATCGGTGCAGAGGAAGCTGAAAGAATTGGCATGATCTATAAGGTGTTTGAAGATGAGACATTCGAAGAAGAGTCACTTGCCATTGCCCAACAACTTGCTAAATTGCCAACTAAGGCACTTGGCCTTACTAAGCAAGCATTCAATAGGGGATTGACTAATGACTTTCATACACAACTTGATGTAGAAAAAGAGCTTCAATGTGAAGCAGGATGTACCCATGACTTCGTTGAAGGTGTCACAGCATTCAATGAAAAGAGGGCTCCTAACTTTATTGGCAAATAAGTCATCAGCACTATGAGAGCAATACAAAAAGTCGCAGTAATTGGTGCCGGTACAATGGGGCAGGGGATAGCCCAGGTTGCTGCCTCAGCTGGTCATGAAGTAGTAGTATTTGACATTAACAATGCATCGGTCAAGAATGCTGAGGCCAAACATCAAGCGCTAGTCGCTAGAATGGTAGAAAAAGGGAAGTGGACTACTGAAACTGCTACAGCTATATTTGGTAAGATCTCATATAGTAACACACTATCCGATTGCAAGGACTCAGACTTAGTTATTGAGGCAATTGTCGAGAATCTTGACGTTAAACAAGCTGTTTTTGCCGACATAGAACACCTCGTATCTGATACTACGATACTGGCCACTAATACGTCATCTCTATCGGTAACAGCTATAGCAAATGGATGCAAGAACCCAAGCAGGGTAGTAGGCCTTCACTTCTTCAACCCAGCTCCTTTGATGAAGCTGGTAGAGCTTGTCCCAGCAGTACAGACTGATCCGACGGTAATCCATGATGCCTACAAACTTATGCAACAATGGGGAAAGACCTGTGTGAAAGCAAAGGACACACCAGGCTTCATAGTCAACAGGGTAGCAAGGCCTTTTTATGGAGAGGCTATTAGAATTTATGAAGAAGGTATCGCTGATCCTGAGACTATTGATACAATAATGAGACAAGGTGGCTATCGCATGGGGCCATTTCAGCTTACTGACTATATTGGCCATGATGTCAATTATAAGGTGACAAGTTCTGTGTGGGAAGCATTCTACTATGATGAGAGATACAAGCCTAGTTTCACTCAGAAATCGCTAGTCGATGCTGGATATCTTGGAAAGAAGTCAGGCAAAGGATTTTATACCTATCCCCATACAGTGGTTGATGTTGACTATGACAAGTCACTTATAGAAAAAGTACTCTATAGAATCAACCTCATGTTGATCAATGAAGCTGCAGATGCCGTATTTTGGAATGTAGCGACACCAACAGATATTGAATTAGCTATGACTAAGGGTGTTAATTACCCGAAAGGATTACTAGAACTAGCGAATACGGTTGGCATTCAGACATGTGTAGACATGGTTGACGCCTTATACGATCGCTATAGAGAATCTAGGTATCGTTGTTCACCAATACTTAGGGATATGGCTGCACAAGGTCAATTATTCAACTTATAGTAGTATATGAAGACTCCAAAACAAGTCTATGATGCCATGATGGCTCAGGATGCTTTCAGCCAATGGATGGATGTACAGCTCATAGAAATCAAATCTGGCTACTGCAAACTCTCTATGGTTGTCAGGGACGATATGCTCAACGGGTTTAAGATCTTACATGGCGCGGAGTCTATTTTTCATTTGCAGATTCTGCACTGGCATTCGCATGTAATGCTGACAACAATCTGACACTGTCTACAAATGGAAATATCAACTTTCAACTCCAAGCTAAGTCAGGTGATCAACTCATAGCTACAGCACAAATAAAATCTAAGGAAAATAGTATTTCTATTTACACGATTGATATTACAAGAAGTGCTGAATTACTTTCCAGCATGACAGCTTCTGTTTATCATACTAAAAAGCCATATTTAGACTAGCTAATATTTCTTTTGTCAAATTTTAACAGTTTCTGGATATACTTCAACAAAACTGAGCATACTGTATGACTGCCCATATACTTGAGTATTCCTCAGTAGCTATTTGCCTATAATTAATATTATGTTATTGATTTTCAAGCAGTTATGATAAAAATGTGTAATGTAAAATTGTTTGTCGAAAGCTAATATATTACATCTTTTCTAATAAATGAAATACTTCTTTTGCAATCAGTGTCAAAGTGATGATTATAGCACCAAATTTTAGTGTTAATGCTATCTTTTTTTTGTGATAATCGAGAGGGTCGGAATACATTCCCATATTGACTGAATTAAGAAACTCTCAGGGGTGACAAACAATTTTTCTAGACCACTGCTTAAGAGGAGAGATAACTGTAACCCTGAGAGCTTCACAAATATAGTAAATCCTACTTTAAAAACAGATATGGCTTGTCTGTGGCAATGCTGAGGTGTACATGCGATTTGTATAGTACTACCTTAATCGGTCTGCCTAGAGAGTTGGAAAGGTCATAGGCTATTCGAATTAATTCAGCTCTATAGAATGGGTCAGAACTTTTTATATCAACTGCCTTTCCTGTTACATGGTCTGATTTCTCAACACCGCCAATAAGTTTGTTATGATGTGGTGACCTTACACCAGAGGTTATCACTATTGGTAATTTTAGTCTATGTCTCACCTCGTCAAGAAATAGTACTAGTACAGGATCTACACGTTCAATGTGTGAAGATGTATAAAACTCCTCAGGTTCAAAGTATCTTACTTGGGACCAGTAATTGGATTTTTGACTATAGCAGAACTGGAAACTAAAAAAGAAGATGAAGAGAAATGAAACTATTGTCTCTTTGCTCACTCCTAGATATTTTGCTCCTTCCTCAATTGTTACTATCTGGTGTCTGTGTCTATTGTAGTACTTTTTGATTTTCCTCATTATTGCTCTCGCTCGTGAGTCAGAACAATTTTTGATTCTTTGAATATCCGAGGTATACAGTTCTAGACGTTGCTCTTTGTTCATGATATGGATGTTAGATTAAAAATAATACTTATGTGTAAGTATCTGGTCTATGAATGCACAAAGTTCTATTCTCTAACGCTGCAAATCTCGGCTGTATGAATGGATAATGTCGAAAATGTAACAACTCTAAAGAGATTGTATTTAAACGGCTGAAATCGACTGTAATGTTCCATTATGTTGGAGCTACCTTGGAGGATGCTTGGAAATACGATTGAAACAGATTAAGATTTGTAGCGATATGTAATTTTTAATTAAATTTTTTGATAATGATTTTATTTTCAACAATTCTATTTCTATTGGCTTTGGTTGTGGCCATGGGGATAATGAACAGAAAAGACGTAGTTCGTCCAGAATTCAAAAGGACTAAGTCTAAGAACAACTCACTAAGGGCAAAGGCTACAAGAGCTTTTGGTCAGTTCGTCAAGGACATTAATCACATGGCTTTCACAGAATCAGAACCACTTTTGAAAACTGCGGTAGTTATGAGGGGAATGCGATTTGTAAGAGGTCGTCTTGGTGATACTGGTTTCCGTCAACAATATGTCAGTGATGGGAATGGTAGTTACACTCAACAAACAGTTGGTTTCATGATGCCAGTTGGAAACAACAGTAACACGACTCTACAAAGTAACCAAAGAAGTAGGTTTAGACTTCTTGCTATTCTTGGGGGTGCTCTGAATAGGGCAGGGGTTTTAAGAGCTTGGTATTATTCTCAACTTGGGATATCTTCTTACAATGCATTTGTCAGAGATAATCTTCTTGATGATGCAGTAATACAACACAGCAACGGAACACAGTACATCGACTGGACAAAAATTAGAGTTGCTTTGGGTAGTGGTGTTCAAAAGATATTGCCATTTAAAACTACTCTTGAAAGTGGTACGGACTATGACCCTGAGTGTCAAAGTGCTGTTCAGTTAAGATGGGGAAGTCAATGCGACTCAAAGACAGCTGAACAAAAGGCTAATTATGCTTTGGTTTTGGTAGGTGTGAAAATCAATGATCAGGGTACGCTTGAGAATGTTTGTTATGTTCAGCCTGGGGCCACAATGGCAAACTGTAGTATTGAATTGAAGTTGCCAGTTTGTGACTGTTGTAAGACATACTGGTTTGCATTCTTTGCGAATCCGTACAACGGCGATAATACTGATAGTGTATACATCGGACCAGATACACATTTTGCCAACTATCCTGAACATGACCCTGAAACTTGTTGCTTCACATGTGTTGAGGTAGAGGACGAAATAGAGGACACTACACCACCTGATGAGATACCTACTTTCTGCGGTTGTGGTCATGATCATGGTGATGTCGATAGAACTGGTATTGTGTTCAATGGTGAAAGGAACAGAACTGGTATTGGATATTCATTCAATGATATCCAAATGTTAGATGCTGGCGTCAATGATGGCAGTGGGTACGAAGCTCCAGAGGAAGAGGAACAGGAAGAGGAAGAGGAAGAAGAGCCAGCAAATGTAGTATATACTATTGGTGACGGTACATGTCCGATTGATTGGACTACACTTGAGCTTGATTTGACAAGCTATGGACTAAGCTCAAATGAAACTTTTGCCGATGGTGATGCTTTAGCGGTTGCATTTACTGCGGCTCTAGGAAATGGAACATTTGTTTACGATGCTGCTAGTTGTACTCTTGTAAGTACAGATAGTACTGATACTGGTGGAAATATTCCATTGGCTAATCCTTGTATATATGTAGCTACTTTGATAACTCCATTTACTGAGAATCCAATTCAATTCATTGAAAGTATTAATATTGGTTCTGATTTAATTGATTTTAATGATATAGAACTAATAGATGGTGGCATGGATACTACAGCATTAACGTCAGCGAATACTATACTTACAGATGCTTTAAGTTCGTCTGGTTACATAGGTTCGATTGAGCTAGTTAATGATGGTAATTCAGGAAAATACTTTATCAATATTATATTAAGAAATTTGGCGGTATGTCCTTCAATTTCTGTTAATATGAATTATGGAGAAGTAACGGCAGTTCCCAGTACATAAGGAGTCACGCATGATTAAATTAACATTTGAGCAACTTAGAGGATTGAGTAGGAGAAGTCTTGTCCGAATTATTCAAATGACTATCGATAGCTCCGTTGATGGAAATGGAATGAATAGACGGCAACTTGCTCAAATTATCTGGGATGCCAACGCCTAATTGGTGATAGAATCGAATAGGGGAGAGTGTGAAAACATTCTCCCTTTTTTTAACTCTCAATATCAATCAATGTACACTTACAAAGCATTAGTTAGAAAAGTCTATGACGGTGATACCATCACTGTTGACATAGATCTCGGGTTAAATGTCTGGCTAAAAGGTCAGAAAATAAGACTATACGGTCTCGATGCTCCTGAGATAAGAGGCGAAGAACGTCCAACAGGCCTGATATCAAAGAAGCATTTATCAAATTTGATACTTGGTAAAACTATCAAGCTTCGGACGATACGAGACAGCAAAGGCAAATATGGCAGATGGCTTGGTATTGTATGCCTTGGCTCTGTGAATGTTAATCAATGGCTAATTGAGAGAGGTTATGCAGTACAAAAGTATTATTAATGCTCTGGCCACTATACCAGTGATCAGAGTACTACCACATAATAGCCTGTATCACTTTGGTATTAATCTCATTTTCATGAATGTATTTTGGAGTGGTCCAGCTTTCTTTTTTGTCCTGGCATTTTCCGAGCTCCTAAATGTGAGAGGTCGCTACATTGGTATTAGTGGGGTGGTGTTTGGCTTGGTCAGCTATCATAGTCTATTGCTCGGTTTTATTCTCCTAATACTAAGCTATTCAAGTCGGTCAGCCAATCGGGTACACTTATCGGGGTTTCTTGGGGGAGTGGTCTTTTCTGTATTATGAGGTTATGAGGTTGGTTCTTGGAGTTGAAATCTTTTATCAAGTCATCTGCTTGGTACCAGGTCAGATTACTTGCAATTGTATTCCATTCTTCAGCACCAGTATTTGGTGTGATTCTTACTAGGTATAACATAATTAGTTTTAGGAGAGGTGCTCTAAACAAAGCACCTCTCTTTTTATTTTAAAATTCTTGTCCAAATTGAACTATTTTTTTTGTCTGTTTTGGATAGTCTAAAAACGATGCTGAACAGCTTCTAAGCTTATAAATTGTAGACTGTGTTTTACTCCAAACAAAACCTTTATCGTAAGAAACAAAAGAATGACCAGAAAATTTATTAATAAATGGGGTGCAGACGTCCATACCTATTCTGGAGTCAACATCTTTCCAAAAGTTATTTAAGTTAGCGTTAAACAATGCTCTGTTAATTTCAGAATTTTCTGATGCTTCAATCTGTGATAACTTGTAATTTTCAATTGCTTGATTAACTGTTAAATTCGTTTCTTTTGCATGTTCAATTACTTGTTTGATGTCGTTAGAATCTTTAATAATTTCAGGTACAATTTCCTTAAAGTCTTTTTCTCTGACTTTGGTTACTTGATTTTGGTTTACTGTGTAAACTTTTCTTTTTTGTGTAATTAGAATTTTCATGTCAATTTAATTTGTTGTAATATAAAAAATAAGATGGCACAAAATGCCATAGTATGAACTCTTAAGCCACTTTTACAGCGTGGGGGGCTGTGTCAAGAGTGGACTAAGTCCATGAGCATAGCGAACTCGCTCTTTACTCAGCCATTTGGGAGGGAGTAACTTTGGCTTAATAGGTCATACTATCAATTGGCTACGTGCCAGAGGCACACCGCTATTCTTCGTCTAAGAGATCGATACTCCTATCGATTCTCGTCATTAGCAATTCTACATTTTCATTTTAAATTGAAAGTCCTACGCTGGCAGTATAAAAAAGCCATGTGTTTAGGGGTTTTGGGTTGGCTTTGTGTTTCTCGGCTTATGGGTTGGATGGCTACGGCAGCGCTATATCTAGGGTGGTGATAGGTGGCAGCAATGCCATCACCGCCACTAGATATAGCCGAAATACTGCCAAGGGACCCGCGAGACAAGTCACACGGCCAAGAGTTTAGGGTTTGAGGGTTGGCGGCTGTGTGATCTGGTGAAGTGGGGTGACAGATAAGTAGTCGGTCATGCTGTTTGAAGTTTAGCTTTTTACAGTGCTATACATATGAGTGGGAGAGGTTCGAGGTTTGCTCATGTGGGTAGCTCTGTGAGGGTGGCAGCATGAGAGTAGACTACTGTGGATACTCTGTCATATCGTGACAGTCACTCGACTATAGCGAAGCGATCACGAAGTGAATAGTGGATGACTGGCATGATATGTGCTTTGCAAAGAGTATACACGCCACTAAATATGAGCTTCTTGCGTGGGGTTTGCAGACTGGCAAGGATGGAGGGAGCAAAGCGACCGATACCGCTGATAATACCACGCTTACTGATTCGTATGACTAACACTTTTATTATTCATTGTGGACCAGGTGTGAGCCTCAATGATTGACTAGAACAGCTAACCCATGATTGATTTTCGCATTCTGCTAAGTGTGACGGAAGGAGTTGACGAACTTGAGAAACAAATCTACTACTCAACTATTTTTATTTTAAATCATAAAATCATTTTTCAAATTCATTTGCAAAAAGTTCTGATTCTTCAAACTCTATTTTTATTTCTATTCTCAATTTCTGTAATTTCTTTTTTCGATTTAATCGGATTCATTGACTTTCAAAAATGTTTGAATGCTTGAAAATTATTTGCAAATCTAGGTTGTTTACTCGCGGAAGCATCACAGACGACAAACACGGAGCCAGAGTGTGAATGACTTACGTGAGGTGACTACTTAGAAATCCTAAGACCAAACCGAATCTTGACAGAAGATTACAAACTTTCTACACCAAAAAGATATTGAAATGTACCTACTGGAACTATGAATTGGCTAGCGACTGCACCAAAATTGCTATCTTAAGAACTGCGGAGGTATCAACATTGGACATTTATGGACAATTCGCCGATAGGTCGAAGGAAACCGCACTCTTTTTTGTAAAATTTTAATTTGACAGAATGCCATTCATGGCAAGGAATGAACTGTACAAAATACCTCAGTACTTTTGGACATGTGATCAGTGAAACAACGTGGAACGACTCTTAATATCTCGAAGTGAAGCAAGAGATATAACAACCCATTGAGGTACAAGCGTATGCGCTGTAAAGCCTAACTACTAACTACATATACTATTATTAGAGTTGACTTAGTGAATGGCTATGACCACAAACCTGACTCATTCGGTCTTTTCAAGATTGCCGAAATAGCGAAGCTCGGCAACCACGACATAGGCGCAGCGGAGTGGACGAATTTCTACCTTTCTTCTTTAGAGTTGACTTAGTGAATGGCTATGACCACAAACCTGACTCATTCGGTCTTTT
>JAHDHH010000057.1:0-2389 GCA_020631405.1 Saprospiraceae bacterium | reverse complement strand
AAATAGCGAAGCTCGGCAACCACGACATAGGCGCAGCGGAGTGGACGAATTTCTATAAATAGGAGTGCTGATGGGCTAGGTCAACACTCCTTAACTCAATCAAATCAACTTATATGTTGATTCTTTCTCCAAAGTTCTATATATGGCATACCTCGCCAGTTGCCAACTCGGTCGGGTAGTGCCTTATATGATTCTGATAGTAGTAACACTCTATCCCAATTCTTGTAAACATGGTACTTACTTTCATTGATTCTTAATGTTGTGTTATCACTCATTTTCAAGGCCATTCTTAAGGCCTTCTCTTTGTAGTATGTAATATCAATTACCTCTTTGTCTCTCATTTGATTCGTTAAATAGGTTAATAATCTCGTTCAAATCAATGATTGATTGATCGTGAACAATGCCAATACATTCAATAACAATTTGGACCAATATTTTAAGATCTAATTCGGTTGTAGTTGTCTTATACTTCGCCTCGATATGGTCGCTGATTCTGTGATATTCAATTGTGATTCGTGCCATAGTTCTGTTTGATTCGGTTTAGATTCATTTACGAAAAGTAGGAGATAAAGCAATTGATTATCCCAATCTGTGTCTGGGTACAATTCAATCATTAATTTTCTAAATTCATCGGTTGAAAGACCAGTATCAAGCCTTGATACATATTCATTGACTGTATGTAAAGTGATTATTCTAATCTTTATAAGTCTTGCTTTTCCTATCCTCTTGCGATTCAAATTAATCTGATATGAATGATTTAATTGATAGTACTTTTCACGAGCTTTTCTAATGGTCGTGAATGCTGTACAGTTTAGCTTATTGTTCCAATTTTCTGAAAAGTTTATTTCTCTCATTAGTATGTCATTTTTGCTTATTGCCCTGGAATAGATTGAATACGAATGATATCTTTTTCAACTACTGCAGTTCTGCAGCTGAGACTAAAAGGATATCATTACACAACTCAATTTGATCCGGAGAAACTATTTGTTAGAATTATGTATCGCTTCAAGTTTCTGCATGCCGTTAACCAGTTGCGAAATAGCGGAACTCATGTAGGTGATTTTTTCTTCCAGTATGTCTATTTCTTCTTTGAGTGATGTATTCTCCTTGTCTAGGAATAGCCATCTTGGTATTATTGTATCAATTCTCTTGGCTCTAGTTGCAATGTTGTATCTCTTGCCGTAGGTGTCGAGTATTGTATCTGATGCCATTGATATTGCTACTGTTGTTTTTATTGTATTCTTTGATTTTGCCATTGTAGTACGGTTTAGTTAAATAATGTTTCGTTTTCGTTGCTTCCTGATACGGTTTTACTGATTTTCAGCACACTTTCTTTGTTTTTATTGACATAGTTTCTAGTCAATGATTTCTCTTGAGCTTCTGTATCAATTTGTTCTACTTTTTTAGTTGCTTCCTTTAGCAGTTCTTGCATTACTGGAAGTGAATTTGCTGTAATGGTTATTTTGAATTCCATGCTTCTTTTAGTGATTTAGATAAGTGATTTAAATGTTGTTCTTTGTTCATTTTTCCATGCTGCGAAGTCTTGTATATCTTCCAAGCATTGTGAAATAGTCTACTTTTTGGCTTTGCGATTATTTCGATGGCTTTGCCTTTGTAGTATTTCTGTATAGGGGGGGGAAGTGGGGAACCTCGGCTGTAGTTCACTAGGTGATCTATCTCCTTTGTTGAGGAAATTGTAAATGGTTTCAATGCCTTTATATTTTGGCTGTAGCCACAAACATTGATTCCTTTAAGCTTCTCGGGTTTGCTTAGGTAATTCATGAGTCCGACTATTGACCAGACTTTCTTTTTGTGGTAGTTTTCAACATTCGATATCTCCTTTGCTTCGCTTATTACATGGACATGTAAGTACGTGCCTTTAGATTCAATCTTATAGAGATAGAATTGCCTATTGCAAAGCTGTTTTGTTAGCTTCCTTTTGTTGTGAAATTTGAATGTGTGGAGATAAATATTAGATGTGGAAAGCGACTTATCAAGAGTGTCCAGCAGCTGCATTTTTTGCCTGAATGTTCTCTTTGTACGCTTACCAAAACCATGATCAGATTTGGTATAAATCTGTCTAGGTTTTTTGGGCTTGAAATCTGTCTTATACGAGACTTCAAAGCCGTCGAATATGTTTGTTCGAACGGTCAAAAAAAGCAGTGGTCTTGCTTTTTATCATGACTGCCGAAATAATATTTTTTATGTTAAGTAGCATATGTAACCAATTGCTTGTCAAGGCATTGGAAAACGCTATTTTCCTATAATTAATATTATGTTAAATAGACTCATGAAGCTTTCTCGAGAGTAACCGTCTAGACTAACATCCAACTTAATGGATTCTCCTCTCCTCTTAGCTCATCTATCTGTCCATTCTTTTCTATAAACT
>JAHDHH010000056.1 GCA_020631405.1 Saprospiraceae bacterium | reverse complement strand
TTGATGCTGGCGTCCCTGCACTTGTTCCAAAAGTCAGAGCGGTAACTGCTCCATCAAGTACTGCATTCCAGCCTGTACTCAAATTACCTACTGTAATATCAACATTGTACGTACCATCTGCATTACAAGCAGGAGTTCCTGCTACAATTGTTGGATAGCAATAGACGTCAACAAAACAATTGTCTGTAGAAGCACATCCATTTTCGTCAGTGACTGTATAGAGTATCTCATGTTCTCCGCATCCTGCCGTTGCTGGGTTGAAAGTCGACATCGCATCATTAGGCGTTCCTGAAGGGTCCAAACTTGTATCAGCTGGAACTGATAAACCAGAGAAAGCTGCAGATGTTTCATTGATCATGTCTATAACTACATTAAAAGCAATGATTCCTGATGAAGCACCAGCTCCGAAAGCAGTATTAGGGATTACATTAGCTCCATTAACATCATCAACTGAGAATGTTCCAGCGGCTACACTTCCTTGGGCCGCAATATCATTCCAGCCATCACCAAATGCGTCAGTAAATTCAATTGATATTCCAGTTGTACCCCCAACTGTATACGTGCCAAGTGGATCACATGGAGACACTGCAATATCTGTAAGCACAATCACATCATTTAACACTCCCATAGTATAAGGATCGAAAAAACCATTTGGATATATTCCTCCTGCAGACAAGTCTAAAATCACTGCTCCAGTATTATCATATAAAATAAACCCTGCCTCACTTGAGAAAAAATCTGGGGCAAGAGTAATTTGTATGTCAGCAAATGCTATCTCACATGGAGGAGGCGAGGCCGATACTGGGTAATCTGTATTGTCATCATCACAAAATGGTCCTACTGGACATGTAAGGGAAGCATCTTGGTATGCATCGATTTCAAGTGTAAAAGTAGAGGCGAGACAAGCAGTTCCAGCTCCATCTACTGTGCCATTAGTCACTTCTATGGTCAGTGTAGTTGCCGGGTCTCCTTGGGCTGGCATATAAGACACGGTACTAGTCCCATCACCGATAATAGTTGCCGTTGCACTTGCTCCAGATATTATTGTGATTGTTTCTGTTACTGGACATCCTGCATCAAATATGTAGGTACATGAACCATCTGTCAAACTAGGTACTTGAATAGCTGGTTGTATTGTTACTGTGCCTATCTCTACAATTGGACATTCGGTCGAACCAGAAGAAATGAAAAAATTAACTACATCCATATTTAATACTCCGATCGGGACATCAATGGGATCGCAGGTATTGTTTGCTACTATATTGCCTAAGTAATCTGCACATGCCCCAGTATTGACATCCCAAAATATTATGTTAGCGTCGCCACCTGCCAGAAGATCAGAACCTGTAAGGCCAGGAGGAAAATTAGTAAATCCACCTACTCCATCACTATACAGTAAAATAGCCCATCCTGACATGCCATCTGCGTTAGCACCCAAACCGTCAAAGACAGGGTCAACTATACAACCTCCACCAAAAGCAACATTAAGTTGATCTCCTGAACATATATTAGTTTGAGTTATCGTCGCATCTGGCGTGCCTACACACATTATCATCTCCGGTGTAACTGAATTGGCAAAACAATCCATCATACATGTACCCTCAGTATCAACGGTGTTAACTACAGTGGCTGTCACACAAATGGTATAAGTTGTACCGACTACCGGACTATTTAATGTTCCAGAAGTACTTGCAGCAGCAGCACAACCAGCTGCACTCATATCAAAAATATCTATTGCATCTATCGTGAAATCACATTCACTGATACCATCCACATCATCCGCTTCAAATGTACTTACACCAGACAATACAGTAAAAGAAGTTGCTGTTGCATCCGCATGGATATACTCAAAACACTGCGTCATTGAGCCACCATCAGAGACAGGAGCAAGTGTACAACTCTCTCCACCTCCTGCTTGTATTTCAGCATAAGTAGCCGGAAACATGTTGGTAGGGAAGACTGCAACATTACATCCATTGGTAGCTGCATCTGCACATGTTGTAGCACAATCTGGAGGACACGTTGGTACTGCAACCATTAGGTTAGTTGCATCCACACAGGCAAAAACTGCATCATCTCTGACATTTACCGTAAGAGTACTTGCAGCTGCTGGACCAGTAACTGTGACTGTCACACAGACATTACCTGCTGTAGCTCCTGCAGAATTCTGAACATTGACACCATTGATTTCAATGCCATATAGCCCTGAACCATCGACAACATCAAAACAAATTCCGAATGTTTGGTCATTACCGCTACAAGTCGCTGCAACATTAAGTGTGACATTAGAAATAGCACATGTCGAAGCCGATGTAATGTTATACATCCAATCAGTACAAGAATTATCTAGAGCCGTAAGTCCGAAATTAGGCGCATTATTTGCTTCGTTTGCATTACATACTACTGGGTTCATAATACCACTACACTCATTCTGATCGTGAGTAATATCTCCTGTTGCAGCTCCAGCTGGATTATTTGCTCCAGGAGCTCCACATGGATTGTTTGCTGCAGTTGTTGTTGTAAAAGCAGTAGCATCAAAATGGTGCCCTATTCCTAATGAATGGAGCATTTCATGAACTAGCACTGCTGTGTAAGAATATTGACTCGGCAAATCTGCCGTCATGCAAGATCCAAAATTATTCATTACAAAATATGGATTACATGCTGTCTGCCAAGTAGCACCGCAAGCATCCACATGCGTACCGCCAGCAAAATGACCACCAACACCTAATACTCCAATACAATTAGCATCAACATCTGGCACCTCTCCAAAAGGGTCATCAAAGTAAACCATCACTTTATTACAATCATTACCAAACCCTCCTGCACAATTGAGTGTGGCTGTACCTGCATCAGTAGCTCCTCCCCAGTCTGCCATAGAACATGTTGCATCAATACCAGTATAAGATATATTCACACCTGGCATAGTGCCCATAGCTGTGATAGCATTTTGAAGATCTGCTATCTCAGTTGTCGTAGTAGGGTCGTCGCTTGCTCCTGAAGACACACAAACAGTCCAGTTATTATCAGCAAATTTGGTTTGATTAGCTCCTGCTGGTCCAAATAATGTTGTACAATGACAAGGTGCAGTATTAGGGCATGCACCTCTATTTAAATCACCAGAATTATATCCTTCGTTAGTAATGTTATCTATATCTGGAGATATTGTAGTTGGGACGAAAACATCAGGTTGGTCTACACTCCATGTAGCCTCATTACTCGCTAATTGCCTTAAATATGGAATGATAGATTTTGTCTTAAAAGCAGAACTAAATCCTCTTCTATCAACAGCATTGGTAGTAAATACTAATTGCTGAAAAGCTGTAGTCCTAGCCAGAATCTCTTGGCCTTCAATAATACCTTCTTCGTAAACACTCATAGAGAGAAGTGATGCCTTATAATTGCCGTTCTTCATTTTACTGAGAAAAACTAGGTAATTATGATCAAATCTAAAGTCTACATCGCCCGATACAACGGTTTGCCTACCTTGTACTTCCTTACTCCATTCTTCAACAATAATTCGATCACCTTTGGAATGCTGGCCTTTGATCGCATCAATTACTTTGAATTCGTTCAGATTACCAGTCTCTGAAGTTACCTTTCCATAAATAATAACCTCTGATCTGTCAACCATTGCACCCATATTCTGAGGTGGTGAAATCAGTGTTGCTTTTAGGGAAAAAACATACAGAACAAAAAGAGCCGTAAAAATTATTCTATTCTTCATTGCTATTACTTGTTATCTGTTTTCATAGCATTCGTATCCTTGATCCTTGCAGTAGGGACAATTCTATTTTGAATCTGATTGTACTCCACATCATTCTGATTAGTTGCAATACTAATTCTATGAGCTAATGGTGGTTCAACCTGCAAAACCTGAACTTGATGCACAGGTTTGAGAACCTGAAGTTTCTGTTGACCGAAAGCCATGGTGCTTATGCTCATAAAAGCCAGTGGGATAAGTATTTTGTTCATATTCTAATTATTCAGGTAAATTATTCGCTTCACTTGGTGTCGGGTGCAAGTTGCCATTTCTGTCTACTGTTCCGAATACTTTAATGTTTCTCAACCTAGCTCTGAGTAACTCATCCTTAAAGTCTTGAGTAGATGTAAGTTGATTGTTGTCATTGATAGTAGTCTGATTCTGTAGTACAGGTGACGCTTTACCTTCTAGTTCAGTACTTTGCACAACTCGAGACTGTGCAAACATTGTCATGCAAAACGTAGACATCAATATGATAAGTGCTATTCTCATTTTCATTTCTCTTGTTTTAATAGTTTATACTAATACTATTCGTTAGTTCCTGGAATTGATTTAATCATAGGACTTCCGTTTGTTCCACTGCAGGTACAATCAACAACATTTATTGCTACCATTATCTGAGTATTACATGTGGTTATTGTTCCTGGATTAGTCCCTACAACCATTGTTGGTGCATAGTCGACAGTAACAGTATGTGTCCCAATTCCAGCAATAGATGGGTCAAAAAGAGTTCCTGCGACTCCAGTACCGCTAAAGCTAAATGTTCCAGCAAAGGCACCTCCAGTGGTCTCCATTGCCAGTGTCGAAAGATCTATCGGACCAGCAGTATTACATGGGTCAGATACAACCATACTGATAATTGGATAATTACAAGTATTAGTTATTGGGCCTGCTATATCTATGGTCAAGTCAGCGCAGTCAGCAACTGAAAGACTAAATCCTACCCCATCTGTATGAGTAAATGATATTTCGTAGGTTCCATCACCATTATCTGTGAATGGAGAACCCGCCGCTACTCCCGTCGAACTATTAGAAGCACAGAGCAACAATCCTGGTGTTGCAGGAGCTGTTGTATAGACAACTGTCTCTGAAAATGTGCCATCCAAAGCTCCATTTGCAGATTGATCATTGTTACAATCGCAAGGATCTGAAAGTGCTCCATCATAAGTAAATGTAGGTCCACCGCAAGAAGTCGGAGCAGTCATTCCGCATACTGCATTACTCACACATCCATTTGCATCAGTTTCTGTAATACAGACAAAAACGACTGTCGGTGATACTCCATACGCTGGTGCAGATGCACTTCCGCCTATATCAGCAGCAGCATTAGCTGCTGCAGTGGCAGCATCAGGTCCTGTATAATATGTGATCACACCTCCTAGTCCATTACTAGAAATTGTACCTGTTGTTGCAGGGCAAACATTATCAACAATTGTCAAAGTAGGATCTGCTACTACTGGGCATGTTCCAGGAGCGGTCGTTACTGAAGTAGCTGTGCTAAACATACTAACATCCATAGTACAGACACAAGAAGTGTATACTGTGACACCTGGACCATATGCCGGTATTACTGCTGACCAAGGGCCTGTAGCACTCGTACCATATTGGAGTGTACTCATTGCTGGACAATTATCAGTAGCAGCTGCAGAAATACTACCTCCGGAGACTGTACATCCAGCTCCACAATTACTATCAACGATGACAGCTGTATTCGCAACTGTTGCTGTCAAATCTGGACATGAAGTAGGACAGTCATAAGCTACTGTAGCTGAACCTGAAAAACAGGCTGGACCACTTGTCCACGTTATCGTATAATTATTCGTACCACTTGTACCTGCAGCAGGTATTCCCGTAATATCATCAGCATCTCCATCTAGTGCAATGGAATAATCAGCGCAAGTTGATGTCAAGCTTGGTGCTGTAGAACAGTCTCCAACTGTTGGAGTTAACAATGATGCATCAAATGCAGGGTATATTGTAGGAGTGACTCTAACATCACAAATATTACCACATTCATCTTGGAAAAGATAGACTAGGTCATCAGTTACTGCAGTACATGATGTTGCACCAGCAAGAGATGGGTCAAATGCCCATGATTCATCGCCATTCCCTAGTATTCCATCAGGGTCAGCGATTAGACTTGCTCCTAAGCCAGAGAATGTCCCTGACGAACTAGGTGTAGTTAATGGACCTAATATGGTTCCACAACCATTAGCAAGTAAGGCTTCGTCAGCTAATATATTACCACATTGATCAGTAAACTGGAACGAAGCTGTCGCCCCCCAAGTGTCTCCCCAATCATCTGCCAAAGCAATATAATAACTACTTCCAGCTGAAATAGTAACCATCGTGCCAGAAGCACTAAGAATTCCAGCACCTCCTATATCCGCTGCGCCATCGCAAAGTACATTAGCTGCAGTTGCATTAGCAAGGTCTGAGAGGGCTGTTGCATCTCCTCCATTTAACTGCCATAGTGGGTTTGTATAATCCGGAAGTCCCCCTAAATCTGGTAAAATTGCAGCAACATGCTCGTCTGGAAAATCACCTCCATCAACAACATTTAAAGTTATAATGACATCCACTGGTGCTGGTATTTTGGGGAATGTAAGCGGCACTATTGGATCATCAGCACAGAACTGATCGCCATTCGCAAGTTCTGTAATCATATCCGCTGAGCAATCGAGGCATGTAAACGTGGCGCCTACCTGTGTATCACAGTCTGTAGCACTTGTATCATCAACAGTGATATCCCATGCAGCACCTGATGTGACCCCTGTTACTGTCAGTATATCTGTACCCGTTCCTGATAAAACAGCTGGAGATAAAGTACCTCCAGTTGCAGTAAGCGCAATACTTCCAGTCGCCGCTGGATCATAATTCAATGTAATAGAAACATCATATGTCGTACCATCTGCAGAACAAGCAACATCAAATGTTGCTAGATCAAAACTAGGAGCATCTACTACTGTAATAGAAAAACACTGTTGTACAGCCATACAATCTCCAGCATCATCAAAATCTCCATCAGTATTACAATCTACACCAGCATAATCTACACAGATACTATGCGTACCTGGACCTGCTACTACAGGATCGAAACCAGCAAAAGCATCAGAACAAGCATCTTCTACGATACCTGGCCCAGATAATAATACTCCACCAGATAAACTGTTAGCAGCAATATTAACAACAAGCGGTGCAGTCGTCAATCCTGTTCCTGTATCCATCGGACCGAATAACACTGTGCCACATAATCTGTCTACAATAGTTAATCCTAGCAGTTCTGAATCATCAGCAAAGTTAGCATCAGTAAGAGTTATTGTAGTTATTCCTTCAGGTGAGAAATATGTAATGTCCTGAGATCCAGCTCCAGAAGGGTTTCCTGTGCCAAATGAACCTTGAGGTAATAATAGACCTCCTCCAAAACATCCATCGTCTACTTGTGCCTCAAATTCTCCACCCCATGTACCATCAGTCCAACTGATGATAAATCCTGGCAGGTAAGGAGCTGCAGCAGTTTCTAATGCCGCCAAGCTAATTGCTCCATCATTCGTGCAAAACATATCTCCTTCTGCTAAATTATCTAAAGTAATATCTGTAGGAACTGGACATGCTGCTACGACACATTGAGCTAGCGATGCAGGAGCCTGTGTAGCACTGCATGCAGCATTGCCTGCTCCAAATAATGCTAAAGCTGTTGCATTCATGATAGCGGCTTGACCTTCTGTAAAGATTCCCATACAAGCATCATCTGTGTAGTCCATGAAATTTGCTGCCTGTATATCGCCACATGAATTGGTAGCACAGCCTGGACCTGCAGGACATCCAAAGAATGGATTGTTATCACCATTTGGCGTATCTGCAATACCATCTCCATCTCCACAACCTCCACCAGCTCCAGCCCATGTATGTTCTAGCCCAAGATAGTGTCCCATTTCATGAACTAAAGTCGCCCCAAGTCCAAATGAACCGCTATTATCTAGTCCACATCCAGCTGAACCACCTGGTCCCCCGAAAGAAGAAGCAGCCATACATATACCATCACCATTTGCACTACCTCCTAGCGGAGAGAAGCCAAGTACTCCACCACCACAATCGCCTACAAAAATATTGATAACTCCCGTCCAAGACGGAGCAGAAGCGTTAGACGCAGTATAGACTCCAAATGTCACTGGAGGATCTCCAGCACCTAATCCATCAGCATTACCAGCTGGTGGTGTTGCCAGACAAAAATCTATACAAGTTCCCGTCGAAATAACACCATTATATGCAGCACATCCAGAAACATCTAGAAGCGGTGCTCCTGCGAGATTGGTTGCACCCGTGTTATCACTGTAACCAATGTTTAATGCATTGATCTGATCCATAATCTCTGTTAGCATGCACGCTTGATCAGCACAAGACAAGTTAAGTGCAGCTTCGAAGTGGAATGCTAGAGGGACTGATATCGTGTTTGCACCAGAGCATCCTATTCGTTGGGTCTGGTTAACAAGTCTTTGTTTTACAATGTTTTTGTAATTAGTTCTATACTGCGGGTTGGATTGCATTTGCTGCATATGGTATTCATCAGCTGCACAAGTACGCTGGCTGTAGCAGTTAAAAGATAAAGCCACGAGCAAGACAGTTAAAAGATAAGTATATCTTCTCATTCAGGTTGAGTTTTGTTGGTATTAGTGTGCAGATTTTAGCCTAAACACTAAGGTTCTTAAAATAGCTTTTTTGGGGTTAGCTGGTAGGTTTCTTTTCAAGAGTATGCACAAATCTAATAAAGTCCTACTTTATATAGGTAATATTTTATAATATATTTTAATTGAATATTTCGAAACAACCCTATGTGTACATTTACGTACATAAGTTAAGTCATTGTCTGTCAACCACATAAAATTACATCACTACTTATAGTCGATTTGTTTTTTCAACTCAATATTATTACTACAAGTATATGACAAGCAACAAAATCATGAAAATAACAATATGTAATTGCAACTACAATCTCTATTATTATGATATATTGCGAAATTGTTCTCCATAACTGAATTAGGACCTAATTTTGTATCACTTATTATGAGATTGACAACATATATAATTCTAATTGTTGTACAAGTTATTTGTCAATTTTGCTCGGCCCAAGTAGTTGTATTTTCAGACCCCTCTATAGTATCATACAATAATATCAATGGGACTACAGATCTTGACCCTCCAATAGAAGACATCATACCGAATCCAGGTGTTGATATTTCGAAATGTAGCTCCATCCAATTTCAGTTAGACTATTCATTTTCTGAATTTTGGGAAGGGAGTGGTAATATGGAGTTTTGTAATGATCCAGCATCCTTGTGTGTGGGAAATACCACTCTTTGTGGTTGTGATCCTTTGATTAATCCAATTCCTAACGAATGTGAATGTTGGGATTTTATGTATATCAGATGCATCATCGATGGCGTTGTTGTGGCAGACAGACTTATTGGGGATACAAATACAACTAATGCTGATAAGCAAAATAGCTATAATAGCCAACCCATATGTACAAATGGAGGACTACAAGCAAACCTCAACATTATAAACTATAACGGTGCTGGAGATGAGACTAACATTTACTCTAATATAGTAATCACCTGTTGGGAAGGTACACCTATTATGGACCCTATACCTATGGTTTGCCAAGAGAGCGACCTAACCTTGTCAGGGAATGCATGCGATCCTTCTGTTTTACAAAGTAGTCTTTGGGAATCTAATATGGGGGCGATCATTTCCAACCCATCTCTTGGTAATACAACAGCAACTAATTTTTCTGATGGAGAGGTATTCACTTTGACTGCAACTGACTTGAATTCTTGCTCAGCAACTACAAGTGAATCAATCTCTACTCTTCCGACACCTCAAATTGGGGTAAACACAATCACTGCCTGTTATAATGAATTAATCATGTTTGATCTTACCACTCTTAATCTTATGGTAGGAGTTGGCAATGTGGTATGGTATAATGGTGATCCAAGTAACGGTGGAGTTCCAATAGCTAGCGATGTAAACACCGATCTTACAGATTTATCACTGGACCTATGGGTAGAACTAACAGATAGTAATGGATGTAGTAATGCAGTGTCAATACTAATCAATGACCTAGGTGTTCCGTTGTTGACCTATTCTGGAGAAATATTGTTTTGCGAAGGCGAGAATATAGTGTTAGAAGCAAATGATGAAGATAACATTATGACATATAACTGGTTCCACCCTAATACCGCCACACTTTATACAGGTAATCCATGGGTCATTCAGGATGGATCTCCTCTAACGAATGGAGGTATTTATGAAGTTACGGTAACTGATCCAGGAACACTTTGCACTTCAAGCACTAGTGTTTCAATATCTGTGCTACCTGAACCAAGTTTAGTAGTGACTATGAATGGCTCTATTACTTCAACCCTTACTGTATGCCAGGGCTCCGATGTGACAATGTCAGAAGTTGGCATCTTCGGTACTGCCTGGGAGTGGACAAATAGCAGTGGTGCGATTGTTGACAACACTAGCGACTTTTCACTCAATAATGTTCAACAAAGCAACACAGACACTTACACAGTTGAAATAACAAGCATAGACAACTGTACAAGTAGTCAGGATATTATGCTTATTGTTGAGGCAGCGCCAATGCTTAATACCATTACGATCACTGAATGTAATTCAGCACTTTCTAATTATATCTTGGATAGTCAAAATCTAAATATCTATGGGAATGCTGCCACTTTTACTTGGTGGGATGGAGACCCAAACCTAGCAAGTTCTACTCAACTTAATTCATCGGCAAGTACAGATATTAGTGGGATTAATCCAGTTTGGGTACAAGTGCAAGATGCTACTAATCAGTGCATTGCTGTGGCTGCTATACCTGTAAGTATAACTCAAGGGCCTTCAGGGTGTATTCAAGGAGACTTAGAAGTATGCGAAGGCGGGTGTGCAAAATTCAACTTTGTGCTTAGTGGTGGATCAGGGAATTATTCTGCTGAAGTATTTATTGAATTTTTAGGTATACCGCTTGGACCATTTCAAATCCTTGGCGTCACGACAAATTCTTCTTTCAATCTTTGCTTTGACCCTGATATAGCCTTCCCAAATATAAATGGAACAGATATCACATTACCAACTTGTGATCCATTTGGAATATTCTGTCTAAGTGAAGGGGACATTATCACAGTAGAGTTAATCTCAATTTATGATGTCACATTACAATGTGAGGGCATTGTTGATCCAGCCTGCAATCAAACAATAGAATACCATGAAGCACCTGAGGCTAAGACATTTACACTATCTGGTTGTGATGCTATCTTCCAAAATTATGACCTTGACGGCAAACATGCTAATGAAGTAAACAATCTACTTGGACTAGATGACGTCTCTTGGTGGGAAGGTCAACCATCAATGTCTGGAGCCTCTGAACTCAGCGGGAGTAGTGCAAACTTTACAACTAGTACAGACCTTTGGGCCATGGTCACTCATCCAACTACTGGATGCACTGCTGAGGTAATGATTACCATTGAATCAAGTGATCCTCCTACTTTCACAATAGATGGGGGCACTTCTCTTTGCATCAATGAATGCAGTAATGGTAATGATCAATTAACTCTAACAATCAATGGTGGAGTAGGTCCTTATGATATATACTTTGAAATAATAACAGCCAATGGAGTATTTGATTCAGGCGTTTATCAAAACATGTCGACAGCTTCAAATACCATATCCGTTTGCGTTGAAGATATTGTAGGCTCAGTTGACATTTGTCTACCTGAAAATGGGTGTACTCCTCCAGTAATCACAATTAGTCCTGATCAAATCGGGTTGACTTCAATTACAATCATTGATGTCATTGATGATGGTTCTGATGGAGACGATAGCAATGATATAGGTTGTGAAGGTATAATAAACAATCCAACTACTGTTGATTTTGATATATCTCCCAATCCTGTATTGACAATGGTTACTGACGAAGAATTGTGTGGAACCACTACTCTTGACTTAGTTAATTATGAAGCAATAATCAATCAAACAAACCAAGTCTATGACTTTACTTGGTTGGATAACTGCACTAATGTAATCACTAACATCAACAACTATTCAGTATCTTCTAATACTACTCTATGTTACGAAGTAGGAAACTCTAACGGTTGTATTTCGAGTGGATCATTCGATATTACTGTAGTCAATAGCCCAAGTATTGCGCAGCCTATAGCCGACCAAGTATTCTCTTCTTGTGGGGTCTTTACGCTTCCAAATATTGTCATAGATAACGAAAGTATTAATGCAGTATTTGGATATTACACTGGACCCGGAGCGACAGGTAATATGTTCGAGCCAGGTGATCAAATACCTTCATCAACAACCTTGTACGTCCATGTTGAAAATGGATTGCTGGGCTGTACTGACGAAATTAGTATTACTATCAATATTTTATCTGAAATCACTTTTGGTGACCCACCGATACCGCCTAACAATTGCGGATGTATAACATTGCCACCGATTGAAAATGGGACATCAACTGTAATGTACTATTCACAACCAAATGGGATGGGTAATGTGTTTGGTATTGGAGATCAAATATGTACCGAAGGTGACTATACACTATTTATATATGACATTGGTAGCAACCAAGATTGTATCGCTACACCACTTCCTGAAATCACATTTTCTATACAGTCTGGGATTACTTTGACTAGCTTTTCTCCAGTTGAAGCTTGTGATACTTACACACTTCCAAATATTGATGGAGATAATTTAGTAAATCCCTCTTACAATACAATGGCTGATGGAACAGGAATTACTTACATGCCAGGGGATATTATTACTACATCTTTACAGCTCTTTGCTATTGACCAAGAGGTTGGCTGTTCAATGGTATCACAACCACTCGACATTAGTATTATACCTCTATCCGAACCAGGAGTAGACAGTACTATATCTGTATGTGCTGGATATAACAATACTATTGACATCACACCAGTCTTAAGTGGTGACCTATGTGGAAACTGGTCAACAACAAGTAGCATTGACGTCAGTAATCCTAATACAATTAGTGTTACAAATCAATTAGAAAATACCTACTTACTTACATACAGTTGCATTAGCAATAGTTGCCCCGAAGTAACTACATCGGTTATAATTGATATAATACCGCCACCTTTTGTCATTGGGGGTAATTCAGCCAGTCTTTGCAATAGTAGTGAAAGTGAATTTGATCTATTTAGTCTACTAGATAGCTATTCACAAGGTAGTCCTTTCAATGGTGAATGGACGATGATTACGCTAGCACTTCCATCCTTACCTATTGGTGAATCATGTATTATTCCCTCAGATTACATGCCAGGAATCTACGAATTTGAATACATGTCAACCAATCTTGATGCAGACCTTTGCGAACCATCATTCGCTACAGTCACTATTATCATAGAAGAAGAAATAGATGCAGGACCTGATATAACCAACATTGGAGTCTGTAGCGGAGATACGGTTAATCTGTCTTTATATGTCCCTACTAGTGGAACTTATGGAGAAGCAAATGTTTCTGGCGGCTTATTAGATTCTCTATTTATCACAGACAACCTATTACCAGGTAACTATCCCATCATCTATACGGTTGATAGTAATGGACACTGCCCACCTGACGAAGCCTTAATCACAGTAGAGTTAACCCCAACTCTTTCGGCTGGTATAGATACGACTTCACTATTTTGTTCTGGTTCTGTAATATCGCTGTATGCAGCCCTTTCCGCTGATGCAAATTCTGGTGGAGATTTTTACAATTCTGTTGGAGACTTGATCGATCCATCTAACTACACAGTTGGTTTGTCGGAGACTTTCGTTTACCAAGTTGGAAATCCTAGTGGCAGTTGTCCACTGACATCAGCCAATGTTAGTATATCACCCTTGCCTATTCCTTCATTTAGCAGCACTGTAACTAATATGGATCTTTGTGATTTAGATTGTATAGATTTTGAAATAGATGCAGTTAATGGAAGCATTTTCGACTTTACATTTGAAGTAGCAAGTAGTACATTCCTCCCTATTACCTATATCAATGAACAAAGTAGTAACGGAACTAGTGTATTATTTCAAATCTGCAACTCTTCAGAATCAACAGGCTACGCATCTGGGGTACTAAATTTAGACAATACAACGGAATCAGAGTACAATCTAATTGTCAATCAATTTGGCAATGAAAGCTGCTCTGGGCAAATCGGTCAAATCTGGACTTTTGGATTGTTTGGTAATACTACAAGGGAAGTAACTGGCACTTATTGCCAGGAAGACAACTACAGCATTACCATAGATGATGAAATATTTGACTTCACAAACCCAAGTGGCATTAAAGAAATCCCAAACCCCGCGAGTATTTGTGATAGTACGATCATAATAGACTTGATCTTTCTTGAATCGAACCCTACCCTCTTACAACCTTCGACTTGTAGTGGACAATCCATTATGATCGCAGGTCAGACTATTTCGGATGATGATGATAATGGGATTGAAGAAGGCAGCATAATCCTTGACAATCAGTCATTTACTGGATGTGATAGTATAATTAACTATATCGCTATATTTGACAATGCAGTTATTGGACTGCCTATTACTGGCACTTATTGTTATAATGATACGATTAGGATTAACGATGAGGACTATACCATAGAAAACCCAGGTGGTCTAGATACAATAGCAAATGGGAGTGCTGGAGGATGTGATAGCATCATTAACATCGACTTACTTTTCTTGACCATGGCTGAAGGTATATTTATCCAAGACATATGCGTAGGGGATACTATTACCATTGGAAATGATGACTACTATAAAGGCAATGAATCTGGAAATACTACCCTTCCAAATGCCTCTGAGAACGGGTGCGATAGTTTGATAAGAGTAGCACTCAATGTCTTGGACACTCCAGAGAGAATAGTCAACTTTGAACTCTGCCCAAATGACGAGAAACTACTCTATGGAATAACAATGTCCGAGGACAACCTTTTCTCCACCACTACAATACCAAGCCAATCTACTGGATGCGACAGTCTAATTACACTATCAGGAGTATTGCTCTTACCAGGAGTTCAAGACTTATCAATGAATTTGTGTGAGACTGACACCTTACAAGTAGGCAATGATACTTATACGATGAGCAATCCAATTGGGCAATCCACATTAGGTATACCAGCTAGCAATGGATGTGATAGTATAGTCAATGTCAACCTTAACTTTAATTTGAATAGTGAGTCGACCTATATAGACACACTATGCGGAGAAGCTACCGTGGTAATTAATGGCACCACATATGGCATGGCTAATCCAGCAGGAATAGAGACATTACTTAATCAAAACAACACGGGTTGCGATAGTATCATTAACATCCTGATCTTTTCTGACTTCGATTATTCCTACACCGTTAAGAGTCCATGTACGAATGAAGATCAAGCTGATTTAACTATTGAAAATGTCATTGGTGGGTCAGGCGATTATCAAATCTTAGTGAATGAGTCCATCTTTGAATTTACGGATAATGACTTGCCGTTCACAGTATCATATGATATTGGTGTTTTTGTGGATTTTGTGATAAAAGACAATCTATCTGGATGTGAAGCAATACAAAGTAATGGTGAACCTATTCAACCATCTCTTGCAAGTAATTTGACAATTGTGCCATCAGTTAACGATGCCAACAGTTATACACTTGCTGTAGAAACTGACTTTGAAGTTGTCAGCTATTTATGGACCGCTACAAGTGGAATAATTGAGTGCCCAGATTGTGAGACAAGTAGTATTGTAATCAGCGAAAATACTGAGGTCTTACTCACTCTAACGTATGCAAATGGATGCGAGGAGTCCGATTCAATTACTTTATCAGTTGACAAGAAGAATACTATTTTTATCCCAAATGTTTTCAATCCTAATTCAACTGACCCCATATTAAATAGCTTCTATGTACAATCAGCTAATGACAATGACAGAGTTGACAACTTAAGTGTCTTTGACAGATGGGGCAATTTAGTGTTCCAGTCTTTAAACAGTCCAGTCAATGACCCTTCGTTTGGGTGGAATGGAAAGACCTACGATAGTACTAACGTAGAGCAAGGTGTCTATATATTTGTTGCAGAAATTAGCAAAGAAAATGGAGATGTGGAGCTAGTGACTGGTGATGTTACAATAGTAAGATAAATAGAGAATAGTTCTATAGATTTAGACTTTAGTCGAACATACAATATGAGTACTTAACTAAAGTTTAAATCTATATAACTGTATACTTTTTGAAAAGTGGATGGAAATTCTTTGTGGAACAACAGTGAAAAGGACTAAGCCAACACAAAGGCAGACTTCAGCTGTTCCTGGAGTATATTCAAGATTCTCACATCTTTGATGAAGCTGTTGTCATTCTCATCAATGAATTGTCTAATATTCTTAGAACCAACTGCGAGTCTTAAAAATGCTTGATCATTGCCGTACTTCACAGGCTGACCTATAAATACATGTTTGTTTCCTAGGACTTCTGAATAGTCTTGTGTCACGAAGTCATAATGAAACTTCTTCAACTCATCTATACCTAGACACTTACCATTGACCTTAACCTTGAATGGGATGATGGTCTTGTTTGTATTTTCTTGACCTGGCATAAGCTCCAGGTGCTCTGAATTTTTGATATAGTCAACCATCTTTCTATGCCAGTTGATGATTACTTTCTTGGCTTGGTACTGGTTGAGATTGTCGAATCTCTGCATTTCATCAATTGCACAAGCCCATCTAGCGTGGGTAGACAAATTGAACGTCGGATTCCAATCTACCTTGTCATGCAACTTATTAGGCATGTCAAACTTAGAAAACACGTCTCTATAACCATCTACCACACTCCAATCTGCATGTTCTAACTTAGCAAACATAGTTCTTGGTACTAGCATAGCCCCACAGAATGGTGGTGACTGATAGAACTTAGAACCAGTGATCATAATAGCTGCCTTCTTTCTTAACAACCTATTGATAACTTCCTTGTCGTGTCTAAATTGGCATAAATCCACATTCCATAGGACCTTATTGGCCCATGGTCTGTCTAGGACACTCAGATTGTCTTCAACTCCGGACTTACTACAATAAGCTAGATTGATAATAATGACATTGTCATCGCCATAGGACTCTACAAGTGCATCAAGGTCATTCATAGAGCTTAAAATTTGCCCTTCTTGACCTCTGACTTCTATCGTATGCACCTTGATCTTACTCATATTCAAGACCTTGCCCCCTTTTTCGATCGGTGCTCCGAATTGATTCATAGCTCCATGGTGTCTTCCCTCAGCTGAGATACTTGTACCTCCACCAACTTCGTCAGAGCAAGTGACAATGTTGAGTATGGGTTTTTCTGGATACATAACCTTGGCAAACAAAATTGGATAGTAACTCAAATCTGTCCCGCTAGGTGCATAAAACACTTCAAAATCTACACTACCATTGACTGCTAGCAAAGACTTGATTTTACTTGTTCGCTGTTGAATTAGGTGCTTTTCTGAAATGCAGTTTTCGTGATTTGTGATTGCCTTACTTATAGACTCAATATTGTCAAGCGTAGCAGTATTACTGGTACATGATCCTCTATTGACTAGGTCAGGACTATGGAGGGCAATGCCATATTTAAGAAAACCATCTTTATTGGGAATGGTTCTTTCATTGCATCCACTCTGCAGTACGTCTAAAATTTTATTTATAATCAGCTGATCCATTATCTAAGACAAGACTTGTCTATTTCAGAAGGTAAATTTTGGGTTAGTAGTCATCTCACATCCGTCCGTAAAGATAAGAAAAAGATTTACTTAGCATACTTATGTGAATGTTTACTCGTAAGTATTGCTCTTGACAGAATCCACAAAGTGCATCACATTCTCTAATGGAGTGTCTGGATAGACTCCATGCCCTAGGTTGAAAATATGATTCTTCCCAACATCCGCAATGACTTTCTTGACTTGGAGTGCTATAGATTCTTTACTCCCATACAGTACGCAAGGGTCCATATTTCCCTGCAATATTTTATAATCCCCGATAGCTTGTCTGACATGCTTCATGGACAATGTCCAGTCAACACCAAGGGCTGTACTACCACATTTATTTAGGTCAGAAAGAGCGAAATAGGCTCCTTTACTGAATAGTATAGTGGGTACTATGTCATCTAATTCCTTTAAAATTCGTTGCAAATAAGGTATGCAAAATTCGTTATATAATTCTTTATTCAAGACTCCCGCCCAAGAATCGAATATTTGCAACACATCAGCGCCTGCGGCTACCTTCAGTTTGAGATAGGCAATAATAGTGTCTGTCAACTTTGACAACAGCTTGTGTGATAGCTGCGGCTCCTTATAAAGCATTGCCTTGGCCTTGCTAAAGGTCTTACTACCCTTCCCTTCTATCATATAACACATCAGCGTCCAAGGTGCTCCTGAAAACCCAATAAGTGGCACTCGATTATCAAGTGCTTTCTTGGTATGTGATAATGCATCAAAGACGTATTCTAGGCTACTAGCCGCCGACTCCCCAAAACCAAGCTTATCAATATCAGCCTCAGACTCTATCGTTTTTGGGAAAATAGGTCCTACTTTCTCAACAAGATTATAATCTAGTCCCATACACTCAGGGATGACCAATATATCACTAAATATAATAGCTGCATCCACTCCCAGCCTATCAACAGGTTGCACTGTAACCTCTGCTGCCAAACTCGGCGTCTGTACTAATTCTTTGAACCCTGACAAGCTTCCTCTGATTGCTCGATACTCAGGCAAAATTCTACCAGCTTGTCTCATTATCCAAATTGGAGGTCGTGACACCGGCTTGTGATTAAGCACGTCAAGAAGGATTGTATTCTGAAGCATATATCGCGAATATTTTGAGTCTGCGAATATACTTCATATATTACTATTGTTACTTTTAAGTCTATCTTTGTCATCTATGTACAAAGTGATTAGTTATGAGTGATTTGATATTAGACACCAAGGCGATTGATGCTAAGTTGACCAGACTGGCCTATGAAATCTACGAAAACAATTACCAAGAACAGAGCCTTTGCTTGATCGGAATGAATACACAGGGTGACCTATTGGCCGACCTGATTAAACAAGAACTAGAATCGATATCAAGCCTCAATGTCAGCAGAGCCCAACTCAAAATCAATCCAAGTAATCCCACTAAAGACATTGCATTAGATGTAGATATTGCCTCATTGGAAGGCAAAGTGGTGATTATCATCGATGATGTAGCGAACACTGGGAGGTCACTCTTCTATGCCTGCAAACCACTCATGAGTATTGTACCTAAGAAAATCGAATTTGCAGTGCTTGTGGACAGAAAACATAAACTCTTTCCAGTCAAAGTGGACTATGTGGGCTTATCACTTGCCACTACCTTAAAGGAAAACATCTTGGTCAAACTTTCTGAAAATAAGAAGGAAGCCTACTTTAGCTAGAGCAAGTCTAGTATGGCTGCATGAATTGATTCTGGCGAACCCATAGCTGATAATACCTCTACAGAAGTATGATCTAATTTTTGGAAAGCTGTAAGGTAATTTTCTCTGACAGAAGTAAGGATACTTTCTTTTTCGAACAAATCTCGTTGATCTGATCGCTTGGCTATCCTGGCAACGCTATCTGCAGGCAATATGTCTAGAAAAAACGTCTTATCTGGAGACAATAACTCTATGACACCTCTGTGTATCTCTATCAGAAAATCCATGTCTAGGTCCAGACTATGGTAGGCAAATGATGACCAATAGTATCGATCACAGATGACATGTATACCATCCTCTATCATCTTTAGCATACCCTGGGCACCAAGGATGTGATCATACCGATCTGCTAGGAATAACGCTGCTAGAGACTCATGTGGCAGAACTTGCTTCTTCTCTAAGACCATCCTGATGGACTTACCTACGAAGTTGTCTGTGGGTTCTCTTGTGAGGTGGACTTGGTGACCTTGCGATTCTAGATGCTTGGCTAATAGTCTAGATTGTGTACTCTTCCCAGAGCCATCTATACCTTCGAAAACGTAGAACTTACCTCTATTCACTTGGCTAAGCTCCTCTGTACATCACCTCCTTTACTGCTCTGATGACCTTGGCAGGGTTAGGCAAATACTCTTCTACTAAGGTCGGTGCATAGCCTAATGAGGTATCTGCTGAATTGACTCTTACTACTGGGGCATCTAAATGGTCGAATGCATACTTCTGAATTTCATATGCTATCTCTGCAGATACGCCAGCAAATGGCCATGATTCATCAATGACTACCATTCTATTAGTCTTCTTGACTGACTTGACTAGTGTCTCATGGTCAAGAGGTCTGATCGTTCTTAAATCTATGACTTCGGCAGAGATACCTTCTTTAGCCAATTCTTCAGCTGCCAATTTAGTCACTTCCATCATTTTGTTGAAAGAGACCAAGGTCACATCAGTCCCTTCTCTCCTGACTACTGCCTTCCCTATTGGTACTAGGTACTCACCCTCAGGCACTTCACCTTTCAAGCCATATAGGCTCTCTGATTCCATGATACAGACTGGATCATTGTCTCTAATTGCTGACTTGAGCAATCCTTTAGAATCAGCTGGATCTACACATGAGATGACTTTTAGCCCTGGACAATTAGCTAACCAACTCTCAAATGTCTGGCTATGCTGCTGTGCTAGTTGACCTGCAGAACCAGACGGCCCTCTAAACACGATAGGACAACTAAACTGACCTGCACTCTGTGATAAGGTCTTTGCTGCATTGTTGATAATCTGGTCAAACGCCAGTACTGCAAAGTTCCATGTCATAAACTCTACGATCGGTCTTAAGCCATTCATAGCAGCACCTACACCTATCCCTGCAAATCCAAGTTCAGCAATCGGAGTGTCTATCACTCTCTTCGGGCCAAACTCATCTAAGAGTCCCTTACTTACCTTGTAAGCACCATTGTACTCTGCTACTTCTTCTCCCATCAAAAATACTAGCGGATCTCTCTGCATTTCTTCACGAAGTGCTTCATTCAATGCGTCTCTTAGATTTAATATTCTAGCCATATGTGATATATACCTTGGTTAAGGGTGCAAATATATATTGTAGATGGGGAATAATACTTATTCAGGAATGGATATAAATAACTTCTATCTGTAACTCGATAAAAAATGCCTGAAAATCGAGGCTTATATAGTCATGAAAAGGCTAAACATATCATGCTTAAAGTCAAAACTCCAGTTGAGTACTATCAACCATATCCATATATCGTTTCATCTTCTTTAAAATCACTTTGAAATGATGGGTCTCATCACGAGTCACAAAGGTGATAGCAAGACCAGTGTCCCCTGCTCGACCTGTACGGCCTACCCTATGCACAAAGTCTCTTGGCGACCTTGGCAATTCATAATTCACCACAAAGGGAAGTGCATTGATATCTATCCCTCTTGAAATCAGGTCGGTTGCTACTAGTACTTGTACCGCACCTGACTTGAAATCTTGCAAGGCTCGAGTTCTAGCGCCTTGGCTCTTCTTACCATGGATGGCCTGTGCTTCTATCCCATTCTTGTAGAGCTTGTTTGCTATCCTATCAGCCTTAGCACCTGATGAAACAAAGACAAGGACCTGCTTCATCTTCAACTCCTTGATTAAATGTCTAAGTAAAGGTCCCTTTCGGTCATCACTGACAAAGTATCCAGAGAGATTAATAAGCTGTTCTGTGTCTTCACCCTCTTCTGCAATCTTGATTACTTGTGGGTCGGAGAGTAATACACGGTTGAGGCTTTCTAGTTGGTCAGTAAGCGTCGCTGAGAACAACAAATTCTGACGGGAATCTGGTAAAAGACTTATGACCTCCTCCATCTCTTCTTTGAATCCTAAGTTGAGCAACTTGTCTGCTTCATCAAGGACAAGGATTTGCACCTTGGAAAGGTCGACAGCATTAGATCTTTGCAAGTCCAACAACCTTCCTGGAGTAGCGATGAGTATCTCAACTCCATAGAGTGCTTTCATTTGTGGATTGATGGATACGCCACCATAGACTGCCATAGAACTCATGTGACGAGGTAGTTGATTGGAAAGTGACTTAGCAACCTCTGAAACTTGCATCGCTAACTCTCTAGTCGGAACCAATATAAGAGCCTTTGGTTGTCTATTCTTTTCTTGTTGACTGTGTCCTATCAGCTGTTGTAAGATAGGCAGCACGAAACTTGCTGTCTTACCTGATCCCGTCTTCGCAATACCAAGAATGTCTCGACCCTTACAAATTGTTGGTATAGCTTGACGCTGAATAGGCGTAGGGCTTGAATATCCTGCTGCTGCAATATTTGCAAGAATTGCAGGATGAAGACTGAGATCAGCAAATGACATTATATAAGTGATTTTTTTTTGTAAAATGTAAAGTTAGCTAGGTTGCTCATTAGCACACGTAATAGTACAAAGAATAATCCTATACAATCTATGACAGATCATACCTGATTATAAAAAACGAACTCTAACATTTTCCGAAAGGAAGGAATGAAAAATTAAAAATACTAGAAAACATACTTAGATATTATGAATAATAGCCTTATCTTACTTTATTAAACCAAGCTAGCATGCCGGCAAAAGTCACAAATCATAAGGTTACTGCCAAGAAAATATATCATCGTGGGGCACATCATATTGGTCTCTTCTTTGATTATAACAGTGAAATAACTAACAAAATCAAGCAACTTCCGACTTGGCACTATAGTAAGACTTTACGCTGCTGGTATATACCATACACCAAGGAAGCATGGCATAGGCTCAATGCTACTAGCCTCAATGTACAATACGATATCGGAACCAGACAAACTGCACAGACGTCTGCCAATGCCGACATAGATGAGCTCACTATTGACTCATCGCCAACTACAACTACTCAGAAAGACAGTGGAAATGAGTCAGTTGTCATAAATCATGCTAAGCATCGATTGACCAATGTAATGTATCAAGGAGGGAAGCTAAGAGTCCAATTGCCTTACAATAAGGAAGAAGTAGCATTCTTAAAATCACTAAGTACTACCTACTGGCACTCTGAGGATAGTGTATGGGTATGCAAGGCCTCGGTCGAGAATCTTAACAAACTTCAACACAGGTATGGCTATTGGGATAGAGCATCGTTTGACAATTTAGCGAGTCTCATTGGTCAACAAACCAACTATAAGTCAAAGGCTATCATTCGTCCAGACTTGGAAGATTCGAAAAGGATCTACTTACAAATCAAACAAGTAGGACCTGCAGAGAATTACTTGAAAACCCTTCCAAATCGCAGATATAACAAAGTGAAGCAGATGTGGTCACTTGACAAAGTCAATACCAATATTAACGAAATGATGCAAGCACTGCATGATCTGGGTTATCAAGTCTACAATTATGTCAAGGATGATTACTCTGACATTAGTTATACTAGAGACTGGAAGAAGCGTACGCAATTCTTATTGAAAAGTGTGCCTCCTGCACAACTGCATATCGTCACTCGATATACTGAGCAAATCATCAAAGAACGCTACAGTTGGAATACCATTAAACAATATGTTTCGGCATTTCAACGGTTCGTACAGGTAAATCAGATTACAAGAGATGAGGAGCTAGCAGACGAGGTCATCAACAAGTATCTCAATGCTATAGCTCAACAAGAGGTAAGCTACCAAGAGCTCAATAGGCACATCAGTAGCATCAAATACTACCTTCGCAAGGTCCTCCATAGAGATGACAACACCATCGATCGGATACATCGACCAAAGCGACCCAAGTCACTGCCCAAAGTCATGAGTAAGTCGGAAGTAGGCAAGGTCATCATGAATACCGGCAATCTGAAGCATACGACTATGTTGTTCCTAGTATATGGACTCGGGTTACGTAGCGGAGAAGTATGCAATCTCAAGGTCAGAGACATCCAAGTCGACGAGTTGAAATTATGGATTAGGCATGGCAAGGGCAACAAGGATAGAATGCTGCCTCTCAGTAAGACTATGTTAAGCCAATTGGCTACTTATCTAAAGGAGTACAAGCCAGAGACATGGCTATTCCCAGGAGCACATAAGGATAAACCCTACAGCACTAGTAGCCTTAGAATGGTATTCAAGAGAGCCCTTCAAAGACATAGTATTAGTCAAGACTACAAACTGCACTCTCTGAGACACAGCTATGCTACTCACCTCTTAGAAAGCGGCACCGATGTGAGACTCATCAAGGAACTACTCGGCCATAGCGATATAAAAACAACGTTAATTTATACACATGTCAGTAATACTTCACTAGCTAATGTGATCAGTCCATTAGAAGCCTTACTACATGAAAAACCGCACAAAAACAGTGGAGTTGCTTAATATATAAGTAAGTTAGGGACAATTCGATGAAAGATTCAAATTACATATTTATAGAAAATGATTGGGGTCTGTTCTTAGGTAAATTTAGCGACAATCTATTTCATAAACATTACGCAATTCAAATTACAATACCACTTTTCGAAGAAATTGAAATAAAGTCTACCCATAAGAAAATAATAACAAAAAAAGCAACTATTGTTCCTTCCAACGTAGAACACAATGTAAATTCCAATTACCCTTTCACACTGTTGCTTATAAATCCCCTTAAAATATTTGTAAGGTCTAATGAAATATTTGAACCGGAATTAGAACTTGTAAATAAAATCCAGTCATTGTCAAAGGATTTGATAAATTCTAAAGTAAAAGCGAAAGAGTTTAAAAGACGAATAGGAAATATCATAAATGAACTAAGTAAAAATAACTCAAATCAAATAGATGATAGAATACTCAAATGTGTAGAATACCTTAAGCAAAATAAAGAAAGCAAAGTAAGTTTAACTGAAGTTGCTCAAATATGTCATTTGTCTGAGAGTCGTTTACTGCACCTATTTAAATCTGAAACTGGAATTACTTTCCGAAGGGCCCAACTATGGAATAAGATAAGTGAGTCAATCTCAAGACTCTTCCAAAGCAGTATTACTGAAACAGCATATAAATTTGGCTTTTCAGATAGTGCTCATTACAGTCGAACTTTCAAAGAAAACTTTGGATTTACGCCAAAGACTTTTATTAAGAATAGCCAGTTTATTCAAGTTTAGTTTTGCATCTAAGAGTAAATTTGAAAAAAATTTAAATATGAAATTGTACACAACATTACCCTATAAGTTGAGGGAATACTATCTCAACGAATTAAATCTATACCGATACGAATATAACAAAGGCAATTTACAAATAGCTTGGCACCATTTGGAGAGAGCACATATACTTGGCCAAAGGTATCCAGTTGCACATACATATGTACATTGGAAAATGTTGCAGTTTGGATTCAAAATTAAAAGTGTAAAAGAAGTTTTAGGACAAATTACAAGATTGATATTTGGTGGAGTTAAATCATTTGTAGGTCATGTTCCAGTCGGAAACTCTGGAGGTTCAAATGTTCCACCTCTAAAACCATTTCCAATTGAAAAAGAACTACTTGAAATATTTGAAAAGGCAGGAGTGAATGAATAAATTGCGTGAAAAAGCTGAACAAGGAAGAACTGTCCCTAACAATATATAAGACGGAATATTCCCTTCGGTCATACTCCGCTTATAATCATCCGTTAGCTATAATGCAAAAATCTTCGTTTG
>JAHDHH010000055.1:9621-26215 GCA_020631405.1 Saprospiraceae bacterium | reverse complement strand
TAATTATTTTTAAGGGTATGAAGAGAGATTACACTTTCTACGTTTACATCCTTACAAACCCAAGTAAGACGGTACTCTACACTGGCTTTACAAATAGCCTCAAGAGAAGGTTGTACGAACACTACAAGCAGGATCAATCCGCTAAGTCTTTCACTAGTCGATACAGTTGTTACAATCTCATCTACTATGAAGTCTTTCAATACGTGAATGAAGCAAGAGCTAGAGAAAAGCAATTGAAGCGTTGGTCTCGTAAAAAGAAAGAGTTTCTTATCAATCAAAATAATCCCAATTGGAATTCTCTGAATAGCAACTTTCTATATACTGAGGATTAGAGTAGCGCTTACTGAAGAAGAGGATTTCTCCACTCCTGCGTCGGTCGAAATGGAAAGAGTAAGTGTTGATTAAAGAGTGTGGCTAATTCCAAACACCCCACACCTTTACATGCCGACCGTAGCGGAGGCATCCCGTTCTACTGAAACACTGAAGTAAAGCGATAGTACAATGCTGGTAATAATGAGTAACTTCCTTACCACATTGCTCAACTCTGCAATGAATGCAACCACAACCTTTTGAACAAGATTTCTTCCACTCCGTCGTCGGTCGAAATGGAAAGAGTAAGTGCTGATTGTCGAGTGTGGCTAATCCCAAACACCGCCCCTTTGCATCTGAGAGGGTAAGCCTATAACACCGTCTTAAAATACTCATACGTCTTGACCAACCCCTCGCTACGCTTTACAGTTGGCTCCCAATCTAAAATCTCCTTGGCCTTTGTGATATTGGGCTGCCTAACCTTTGGATCGTCTTTTGGTAAGTCTAGGTAGATGATCTTGGAGGTAGAGTTAGTCAGAGCTACTACCTCTTCTGCTGATTGCTTTATAGTGATTTCTACTGGATTACCTACATTGACTGGGAGGTGGTAGTCACTCATCAGCAATCTATGAATACCCTCGACTAGGTCATCTACATAGCAAAATGACCTAGTTTGCATTCCATCACCAAAGACAGTGATATCTTCATTCTGCATCGCTTGTCTAAAGAATGTAGGCAAGGCTCTCCCATCATCTAACCTCATCCTAGGACCATAGGTATTGAATATCCTGACTATCCTCGTGTCTACCCCATGGAAGGTGTGGTATGCCATGGTCATTGCTTCCATAAATCGCTTAGCCTCGTCATAGACACCTCTAGGGCCTATAGGGTTGACATTGCCCCAGTACTCTTCTGATTGTGGGTGCTCAAGTGGATCGCCGTAGACCTCAGATGTCGAAGCGATAAGCATCCTAGCATTCTTCGCCTTGGCCACTCCAAGTACATTATGTGTCCCCAGTGAGCCTACCTTGAGTGTCTGTATCGGCATCTTTAGATAATCAATCGGACTTGCTGGTGAAGCGAAGTGTAAGATGTAGTCCAATTCTCCTGGGATATGTATAAACTTAGTGATATCATGATGATAAAACGAAAACCGCTCCTCTGCCATGAGGTGGGCAATATTATCCATATTTCCTGTGAGGAGGTTGTCCATACCTAGTACTTCATAGCCTTCAGCCATATACCTATCACAGAGGTGTGACCCTAAAAATCCTGCTGCACCTGTTATTAGAATTCGCTTCATGAATAATTCGCTTTATTAATACTGTAAAAGTAAGTAAACATATTAAACCATATCTAATATGTTCTAATAAGTCTAGGTTTTACTTCTTACCTGCTCCCATGCCCATGCTGACTTCATGATATCTCCAATACTCCGTGTAGGCTTCCACTTTAGTACTTCAGTAGATTTCACTATGGAGGCATATATAGCCTCAATATCACCAGCCCTTCTTTCTCCGATAGTATAGTTGAGTTTGATCCCACTCACTGACTCAAAGGCATGGATAGCTTCCAATACTGTGACACCTTGCCCGATTCCCAAGTTGAACACTTCTATCTGTGTTGTATTGTCCTCATCCATGAGATGAGCTAGAGCCTTGGTGTGAGCATTTGCAAGGTCCATTACATGGATATAGTCTCTGATACAACTTCCATCTCTCGTATTATAGTCACTTCCGAATACCTTCATCTCCTTTCTTTTACCTATTCCCGTCTCTGTAATGACTGGGACTAGATTACTCGCAATTTGTTTTGCTGACTCACCAATCAATGCTGATTCATGGGCACCAGCTGGATTAAAATAGCGAAGCAGGGCCGACTTAAACCAAGTATTTGGCACTCCGAAGTCGGTAATCATCTGCTCCCCTATTTGCTTAGTCCGAGCATATGGACACTCAGCTTCTCCAAATGGGGTATCTTCTTTCACTGGCAAGGCTGTAGTATTACCATATACCGAGCATGAGGAAGAAAATACAACATTAGAGACCTTATGGGCTTGACACAAGAACAACAAATTGTTAAGGGATGTGATGTTATTGTAGTAGTACTCCAGTGGTTTTTCAACCGATTCACCTACGCTTTTTAATGCTGCAAAATGTATAACTCCGTGAATGGTATTTTCCTCAAATACCAAATCCAAGCTATCTATCTCACATAGATCAATTGAGTAGTGTTGTACTGATACACCTGTAATCTGTTCAATCCCATCAAGTACACTTAGATCACTGTTGGATTGATTGTCTACACAGATTGGAGTATAGCCCTTTTCTATCAAATCAACTATTGTATGACTCCCTATATACCCAGTACCACCTGTTACTAATATATTCATGATTATCTACTCCGTTTAATTTATTTAGGTTATCATCTTTTGAGATTGAACATTATTCGCCAAGATTAAAAAACCATAAGATGCTATACTTGAAGAATCGACTTTTACATTTTCACAATACATGGTAACCCATATCTAACTCTTTCTTTTAAAATTTCAAAGATAGACCTAAATATTAATAGCACAAATCTCCTGCCTAGCATGAAAATTGCATTCCTTTGAGAAATTGACACACCTCTTTTGTCGTTAAGCATATATCTTGAATCTAAAACCCTATATACAACACCAACAGCAAGTAGCTATTATTGGCTTAGGCTACATCGGCCTTCCTCTAGCATTAGAATTTGCAAAAGCTTATCAGGTCATAGGGTTTGACATTGATGACAATAGGGTGCAATTATTAAATCAAGGCATTGACCCCAGTTCGGAATTATCAACAGAGGCATTTGCACAGAAGCATATCACATTTACATCAGACCCAGCTCTGCTAGACAAGGCTAGTATCTATATCATCTGTGTACCGACTGATATTGATAAAAACAAGACCCCTGAACTCACTCCACTGAAGCAATCCTCCCACTTGGTTGGACAGCACTTGAGTAAGGGCGACATCGTAGTCTATGAATCTACTGTCTATCCTGGTTGTACTGAGGAAGTCTGTATCCCGATTCTAGAACAGGCTTCTGGACTCAGGTATAACACTGATTTCTTTGTAGGTTATTCTCCAGAACGGATAGTACCTGGTGACAAAGCACGGCCAATCACCTCTATTTTGAAGGTAGTATCTGGTAGCAAGCCAACTGTAACCCACTTTCTTGGAGACTTGTATGGGAGCATCATTACTGCCGGCATTAAGACAGTCTCTTCCATCAAGGTAGCAGAAGCAGCCAAGGTCATTGAGAATACTCAACGTGACCTCAACATCTCTTTGATGAATGAGCTAGCTATTATTTTTGATAGGATGGATATTGACATTCATGAGGTACTCGATGCTGCTGCGACAAAGTGGAATTTTCATTCGTACTACCCTGGGTTAGTTGGTGGGCATTGTATTGGTGTAGACCCATACTACCTCATTTACAAGGCAAACTACCTTGGCATACATCCTGAGGTAATTGCGGCAGGAAGAAGGATTAATGATAGTATTCCTCACTTCATCGCTTCCAAACTCACTAAGAAACTTCTCGAACTGGAAAAATCTACATTTGATAGTAGAGTCCTGGTCATGGGTGTCACCTTTAAGGAGAATGTAGCAGATATCCGTAATTCTAAAGTACTTAACCTAGTCGAAGAGCTCAAGGCATACTCCCTGCACGTAGATGTAGTAGATCCTAGAGCTAGTGCTGCTGATGTCTCAAGCTATGCAGGCATCACACTATCTACTAAGCCAAGTGGCAAATATGATGCGATCATCTTAGCTGTATCTCACGACGAATACCTCGCCATGAGTACCAAAGCATTGAGCAATCTACTCATAGATAGCGATGGTATCATCTTTGACATCAAAGGCATCTTAGACAAGACACAATTTGACGATATTCACTATTGGAAACTCTAACCTAGCTATGCAATTTGTAGACCTTCATACACAATATCATCACATTAAGGAAGAGGTTGATACTGCTATCCAATCCGTGATTGATAGTTCACAGTTCATTAAAGGACCAATAGTTTCAACATTTGAGCAAGAGCTCAGCAAATATCTTGACGTCGACTCAGTCATCTCCTGTGCCAATGGTACTGATGCCCTGCAGATTGCGTTAATGGCATTGGACTTGCCAAAAGACGCAGAGGTGATTATCCCAGCATTCACCTACGTGGCAACTGCAGAAGTCATAGGTTTACTTGGGTACAAACCTGTCTTTGTTGATGTTGATCCACTGACCTTCAACCTTGACCCAAAGGCTGTAGAAGCAGCTATCACACCTCAGTCTTGTGTAATTGTACCTGTTCACCTATTTGGTCAATCGTGCAATATGGAAGCAATTATGGAAATTGCCAACAAGCATGACCTCTTCGTGATAGAAGACAATGCCCAATCTATAGGTGGCAAAGTCAAGATTGATTCACATTGGAAAACAAGTGGAACTATTAGTCACATTGGGACTACCTCATTCTTTCCTTCTAAGAATCTTGGATGCTTCGGTGATGGAGGCGCTATAGTTACTAACGATACTAACCATGCCCAGCAGATCAAGATGATAGCCAACCATGGTCAAAGACAAAAATACCACCATGAAGTACTTGGATGCAACTCTAGGCTGGATAGTATCCAAGCAGCAGTCCTCAATGTCAAATTGAAGTATCTTGACAAGTATATCAGCGCTAGGCAACATGCAGCAGACTACTATGACCACCATTTGTCTGAGGTTGATTGGATAACAATACCACACCGTGTAGACTACTCTACCCATGTCTTTCACCAATATACACTTAAGGTTGCAGATAGGGATGCACTTAGGACTCATCTCAGCAAACTAGGTATCCCCACTATGGTCTACTACCCTCTTCCCCTGCAAGCACAGGCAGCCTATGCTCAATATGCTGATGAAAGAGTCTTGACCAAGTCGACTCAACTTTGCCAGCAAGTAGTCTCCCTACCCATGCATACAGAACTAGATGAATCCACTCAAGACATAATAATTCAAGGCATTAAGTCATTTAGATAAGATTGGTATACTATTAGCAACCAATAGATATTATGTCTCAACCATACTTTGCACACGAATCAGCAGTCATCGATCAAGGAGCCAGCATAGGTGATGGCACTTATATCTGGCACTTTTCACACTTGATGGGTACAGCAGTACTTGGCAAGTCATGTAAGCTAGGGCAAAATGTATTCGTAGGCAGTAATGTAGTCTTGGGCAATAATGTCAAAGTGCAAAACAACGTCTCCATCTACGAAGGAGTCACCTGTGAAGATGATGTCTTCCTCGGTCCATCTATGGTGTTTACCAATGTCATCAACCCACGTAGCCAAGTCAATCGGAGTACGTCTTATTTATCAACCCTAGTGAAAAAAGGTGCAAGTATTGGTGCCAATGCTACCATCCTTTGTGGGATTACGATTGGCAGGTATGCCTTTATTGGTGCAGGCGCTGTAGTGACCAAAGATGTCAAGGACTACGCCATCATTACTGGTGTACCTGGGATACAGACTGGATGGATGAGTGAGCATGGTGAATCTCTCGTATTTAATACAGAAGGGATAGCATCATGCCAAGCAACAGGAGATAAGTACAGCTTATTTAATAATCAAGTGACAAGAATATGAAGAATTTTGCCCTGATAGGAGCTAGCGGATATGTAGCACCAAGGCATATGAAGGCAATCAAGGCGACTAATAATTCGCTTGTGGCAGCTATGGATCCTAGTGATAGCGTAGGCATTATCGATAGTTACTTCCCTGATGCCGCATTCTTCACTGAATTCGAAAGATTTGATAGGCACATTGATAAATTGAGTCGTCAAGATAGTGCTGTTGACTATCTCAGCATCTGCAGTCCCAACTACCTCCATGACTCTCATATTAGGTTCGGACTAAAGAGTGGCCTTGATGTCATCTGCGAAAAGCCACTTGTCCTCAACCCTTGGAACTTAGACGCCTTACTAGATATTGAAGCTACAACTCAAAGAAAGGTGTACACCATCCTCCAACTTAGACACCACCCTTCTGTCCTTCAACTTAAAGAAGGTATTACTCAGGATCCAAAGACCGGCAAGTATAAGGTCAAGCTGCATTACATCACTTCTAGAGGTCAGTGGTATGACTATTCATGGAAGGGAGACCATGCTAAGTCTGGTGGTATCGCGACAAATATAGGCATCCACTTCTTCGACATGCTAATCTGGCTATTTGGGTCTGTTCAGCATAGTGAGGTAGTAGAACTAGCTACTAGACATGCCAAGGGTAACTTATCACTTCAACATGCTGACGTCGAATGGTTTCTCAGTATTAACAAGTCAGACCTTCCAGCTAGCGTAGTAGACAAGCCGACTTACAGGTCAATTACCATTGACGGAAAAGAACTAGAATTCAGCGGAGGTTTTACTGACTTACATACTACCAGCTACCAAGCGATACTCGATGGAAAGGGCTATGGCTTAAGCGATGCCCTGCCTAGTATCCAGCTTGTTAATCAAATCAGGAACCATACTACAACATGAGCTAAGAGCCCAGTCAAACTTTAGCAATAGCATACTTTTTGACAATCAAGTCACAAGCTTCTGCAATCATCTGATATACTCCTTCGAACCCACCTTCGTAATAGGGATCGGGGACCGCCTTGTTCATTCCTGGGTGTGTAACATTCAAGAGTAAGTCAACCTTGTCTGTATCTGCTTGACTTCTTGCAAGTTTGTTGACATTGACGAAGTTGGAAGAATCCATCACATAGATGAGGTCAAAGTCATCAAAATCAGAGACGAGAAACTTTCTAGACCTCTGTCTCGAGATATCGATATTGTGAGTATTGGCTACAGCTATTGACCTTGAATCAGGCTGAGCACCATCGTGCCAACCACTTGTGCCAGCTGAGTCTACCTCCCAACCTAGTCCTTGCTCATTAGATAAATTCTGCAAGATGCCTTCTGCAAGCGGTGACCTACAGATATTGCCTAAGCATACCATTAAGACTTTCATACCTCTAGTAATTAATGTGTTCACGGATACAACTATAACCCAATTATGCTTGAGAAAGCTGCGTTACCTCAAATTACTACATTTTATAATATGAAGTGTAGCTTATTGAAAAAAAGTAAGTTTCTTAAGCAAGGGATAGGTAAATACAGTCAAGATAATCAGGCCAGCACCTAGATAAAATGTCGTTGTCAATTCTTGATACTCCTTCAGGATCGCAGCAGCTAAGAGTATCCCATACACAGGCTCAAGGTTGACTACCAGCACCGAATTAAATGCAGAAATATGCTTCAATGACGCCATAGAAAAATATTGCGCTAGCGTAGTACAGAGCAAGGCCAATATGACCAAGTACAGCATATCGCTCCCACGCGGTGTCATGTCTTGAGGCACCACATAGAACAGTGGGATGCAGATTGATAGGAACAAGGTAGCACTTGTCATCTCGATAAACGTAATCCGCATGGGACTAGCTTTGTCAATCATTTTCTTATTGAATGTCACAAATATACTTGCCAATATTGCGGATATGATACCGAGGTAGACACCCGTCATCATCGAAAAATCTAAATTAGATACTATCAACACCATGGCTGGTATAATCACTAGACCAAGAGAGATATCCAGTTTTTTAAAGGCTTCTTTGAGCAATATCGGTTCTATAAATGATGTAAAAAAAGATGTTGTTGCCAAACAAACTAAGGCTATTGAGGCATTGGCATACTTGATACTTGCATAAAATGTCACCCAGTGTAGTGCTGTAACAACTCCAATGCCAGCAAACTTTACAATGGTATTCCAACCCAAATCCTTGACCAATGTGCTAATCCTAACCAAAAACACCATGCTCAAGCTAGCAAACAATACCCTCCACCAAACTAAAGGTGTAGCCTGCAGTGTAATCAAGTCTCCTAGGATAGCCGTAAAACCAAATAGGACAACAGCTATGTGCAGTTGGATGTAGGCAAGAGTAAGCGGCTTTACATTTTTTAACATCTAAATGATCGGATAAAAGTATAAATGTAGAGAATAGGAACTACTTTTGGCATTTTAAAATTCAAAGGTAGTAACATGACAAGTGCAAGCTACTACATTAAGTAAACTACAAAATCAACAATATGGGACTTACGATTGGCGATAAAGCACCATTATTTTCACTAATTAATAGCGAAAAACAAACTGTAAATCTAGTAGACTACAGAGGTAAGAATGTGGTCTTATTGTTTTTTCCACTAGCTTTTACAGGTGTTTGTACAGCAGAGTTATGTCAAATACGTGATGAAAAAGCAGAGTACGATGACCTAGATGCTGTCGTGCTTGGGATCTCTATTGATTCTCCATTTGTATTAGAAGAATTCAAAAAGCAGCAAGGGTACAACATCTCATTACTTTCTGATTTTAATAGAGATGTCAGCATGGCTTATGACGTCTTATATGATACATTCGTTTTGAATATGAATAAAGTTTCAAAAAGAAGTGCCTTCGTTATTGACAAAGAAGGTGAAGTAAAATATGTTGAGGTTTTGAATAATGCTGGTGAATTACCTAACTTTGGAGCTATCAAGGAAACCCTGAAGAAATTAAGCTAAGATGAATTTTGACATGTCCACAATGCATGAAGAGTTATTGTTAGAAGATATCGCAACAGCAGCAGGTAGCATATCTCAAGTTATCGTTTACAATGATGATGTCAACACCTTTGATTGGGTCATTGAATGCTTGATGGAGATCTGCAATCATTCTTTTGAGCAATCAGAACAACTCTCCTTACTTGTACACTTTAAAGGAAAGGCAACCGTAAAGTCTGGCGCTTATGAAAAACTCAAGCCTATCAAAGATGCTTTGGTAGATAGAGGGCTTTCTGCAGTCATTGAGACTACGGTGGCTGAGTAGACCACGTGTACCTACTTGATACCAATCCACAATATTTTCCCCATCCATACGCTGTCAATGAGCATGGAATACTAGCAGTAGGTGGAGCCATCACTCCAGAAATCCTATTAAATGCCTACAGCAATGGAATATTCCCATGGAATGGTCCAGATGACCCATTGATGTGGTGGTTTACTTTTCCAAGAATGGTACTCTACCCTAGTCAGGTCAAAGTCAGCAAAAGCATGAAGAAGGTAATGACTTCGGGGATCTTCACCATCACAATCAACAACAATTTTGCTGAGGTAATTACTGCTTGTCAGCAAATAGAAAGAAAGGATCAAGAAGGCACTTGGTTATCAGATTCTCTAAAAACAACTTTCATCACATTACATGAGCAGGGCTATGCTCACTCTGTAGAGGTGTGGCAAGATGAAGTTTTAGTAGGTGGTCTTTATGGACTTGGTATTGGCAAGATATTCTGTGGAGAATCCATGTTTGCCAAGGTATCCAATGCTAGTAAGGCTGCTCTGATCCACTGGGCTCAACACTTGGAGGCTTATGGGTTTACTTGTATTGATTGCCAACAAGAAACTGACCATTTGGCAAGTATGGGAGCAGAGGCGATTGGCGGTGGCCAATTTTTAGATATCCTCAGAGCTAACCACTTTGTCGATAGGGACTACCTCAAACAATGTTTAGACTTAACAAATAGTCAATAACTAGGACAAATAATCCTTAGAGGAAGGCTACCTTTGCTTCCCTAATGTAATACACTGATGAACAATATACTTCAAGCGGCGGCAGAAGAATTTGGTACACCACTATATGTGTACGATGCAAATCAAATCATTTCCAACTATACAGCATTCAAGAATGCATTTTCTGTAAAAAAACTCAAGATACACTACGCCTGTAAGGCACTAACTAATCTCTCAATTCTCACTTTGTTTAAGGAGCTGGGCAGTGGGTTAGACTGTGTATCCGAGCAAGAAGTTTTACTAGGTCTTAAGGTTGGATTTGCGCCAGAAGATATTATTTATACCCCGAACGGAGTCGATTTTGAAGAGTTTGAGAGAGTCCTTAAGCTGGGTACAAAAGTTACCGTTGACAACTTATCACTCTTAGAAAAGGTCGGTGTCAATTACCCTAAGTACCCTATTCACATTAGGATCAACCCACACATCATGGGCGGTGGCAATGCCAAGATTTCAGTCGGGCATATTGATTCTAAGTTCGGAATATCTATTCACCAAATCCCACATGTATCGAGATTAGTCAAGTCACTCAATATCAATGTTGAAGGTATCCATGTCCATACTGGATCTGACATCATCGATACTGACGTATTTATCAGGGTTGCCGATTTGATCTTTTCGATTGCGGATGAGTTTGAAGGCATCACTTCCATAGATCTTGGGTCTGGTTTCAAGATTCAATACAAGCAGGATGATATGTTTACAGATATCAGTAGCTTAGGCAAGGCATTCTCAAAGCGATTCAACGACTATTGTAAGACGAAGGATAGAGACATCACCCTGAGGTTCGAACCAGGTAAGTATATGGTGAGTAATGCAGGATACTTTGTCTCAAAGGTCAATGTCATCAAGCAGACGACATCATGTACTTTTGTAGGCATCAATACTGGACTCAATCACTTGATTAGACCAATGTTTTACAATGCCTACCACCATATTGAAAATATCTCCAATCCAGATGGGTTAAAAAAACTCTATTCGGTTGTCGGCAATATCTGCGAAACAGACACCTTCGCTGATAATAGATTACTCAATGAGGTGAGAGAAGACGACTTACTAGTATTCAAAAATGCTGGAGCCTATTGCTATACGATGAGCTCAAATTATAACTCAAGGCTCAGACCACCAGAGGTTATGATTCTCAATGACGAGACTCACTTGATTAGTAAGAGAGAAACACTAGAAGACAACATCAAGAATCAAGTCATACCAGCCCTAGATCAGTGGGTTTAAGAAGGTAAGTTTTTTTTGTTCAACCACTTGGTTTACATTTGTTGTCAATGATAGAATTCAAAAGACATATACTTGACAATGGACTGGAGGTCATTTTACATCATGATCCATCAAGTACCATGGCAGCTGTCAATATCCTATACAAGGTAGGTAGCCGCAATGAGGTCGAAACACAAACGGGTATTGCCCACTTGTTTGAGCATTTAATGTTTTCTGGATCAAAGCATGCACCAGATTTCGATACGCCTCTCCAAGAGGCTGGTGGCGAAAACAATGCATTTACCAATTGTGATATTACAAACTACTACAACCTGGTACCAGCGCCGAATATTGACACCGCACTGTGGCTAGAATCAGATCGGATGGCCAATCTATCACTTACCCAAGAGAGTGTAGACACACAAAAGAAAGTTGTCATTGAAGAATTTCAAGAGACCTGCCTCAATAAGCCCTATGGAGATAGCTGGCACCATCTTTCAGCTCTAGCCTACAAAGACTACCCATACAAGTGGCCGACTATTGGTTATACCGTGGACCACATTAGCTCAGTAGATATGGAAACGGCATATGCCTTCTATACTTCCTACTATCAGCCTAAGAATGCAGTACTCTGCATAGCTTCTCCCTATACCTATGCGGAGATGTTGCAGAAGGTAGAATACTACTTTGGCGATATTGCAGGAGTTGATGTACATACTGACCTACCGACGAGTGTCGAAAGCAAACCAGCTAATGAGTCAAAAACTGTAGTTGGTAGAGTTCCATCAAAACACATCTTCTTAGCCTTCCAAATGCCGCATAGGAATCACAAAGACTACTATATTTATGATCTTCTATCTGACGTGCTAGGCTATGGGCCTTCTTCACGTCTATACAATAGGTTAGTTAAGGGTAAGAACCTATTTACCTCGTTGACAGCCTACGTCACGGGGACCACAGGACCTGGACTTTTTATCGTAGAAGGTAGGCTAGCAGACGAAGTAAGCGTCGAAGCTGCACAGGAAGGCATCTGGATAGAGTTAAAAGAGATGGCGAATACCTTATTAGCCGAACGTGAACTCCAAAAGGTGAAGAACAAGGCTATAAGCTCAATGAAGTTTGGGGATGTCAATATACTCAACAAAGCAATGAACCTTGCCTACTATGCTGCCTTAGGAGATGCTGATATTATGAATCAAGAAGAAACAAGGTACGAAAGTGTCACTGTCGAGCAAATTCATCAGGTGGCTCAGGCGCTGTTTGTCAGAGACCATTATTCCGAACTGATATACCTACCAGAATAAGTGCTAACCAAAGAGAGATCCATACCCTATCTGATTTGTTTAGTTGTGTTATGCATCCCTGCATTTTTTTGGAACCTTGGTGTAATGCCATTTATAGAAGATGAAGCTATCAGAGCTATTGTAGCTTTCGAAATGCTACACTCTGGCAACTACATTATGCCTACGATCAATGGTGATCCCTACTACTACAAACCTCCATTGTACAATTGGTTTATCGTCTTATCGTACAAGCTCTTTGGCGTTGCTAATGAGTGGTCAGCTAGATTCCCTACGGTTATCTTTCTCTTCGGGTATATCTACTATGTATTCAAGAAGATATTTAAGCAAAGAGGTCACTATGAGCTAGCAATTGCTACTGCACTTTGTACATTGACCTGCGGGAGGATACTCTTTTATGACTCCTTTCTTGGTCTGATAGACATCTGTTTTTCGTGGGTGACATTTGCCCTATTAATAAACTTCTACGACCTACGAAAGCAAGGATGGAGACTACTCCTTATCTACTTTCTGGCAGCAATAGCTTACATGCTCAAGGGATTTCCTTCCTTTGTCTTCCTTGCTTGTGGGATGATGGGGTATGTAGCCTATTTCAGAGAATTTAGACAATTTTGGACCAAGTGGCACTTATTCGGGATACTTACCTTAGCGTCAATCCTTGGTAGTTATTACTATGCCTATAGCACTTTCCACGACGCAAGTCGAACTTTTGCCCCACTACTAGAGCAATCTACAATTCGGACATTTTTATACAATGACATCATGAAGGTTGTTAAGCATGTGGTCAGTTTCCCTTTTGAGAATGTGTTCCATTTCCTCCCTTGGTCATTGCTTTCCATTTTTATTTACTATTGGTGGAAAGAGAAGAAGATCAAGCTAGACACTTATTCAGAATTTCTTGGGCTAGTCTTCTTAATTAATATCGGGGTCTATTGGATTAGCCCTGGCTACTACCCTCGCTATGTATTGATGCTGGTACCGTTTTACTTTGCCTATTTCTTTGGATATTATTTTACCCGAAAGGGAGATATGCTAACGCAAATATTTGACTACCTCATCATGGGTTTGATAGGACTAGTTAGTCTAGCTAGTTTCGGAGCACGATTTATCCCTGGGCTAGCTGAAAGTAACTTGGGTTATGGGGTTGCAATAGGTGTGGGAATATTAGGCGTTGTCTTACTCTATCTCATAAGTAAAAAGACAATTCCAGTTTGGATAGGCATGGTGTTTCTACTTCTAGGATCAAGGATCCAATACAATTCGTATGTCCTGCCTAATCGTAGTCAAGGCCTCAAAACAGTGAGCAAGGTTCAAGCAAAGTACATTGCTAGTAATTTTGCGCCACTCCACCTTTATCAAAATGCGAGAATGGATAGGTCCTCGAGCTTTTATTTGGCTACCACTGTTGGGAAGCCAATGTTGAGAAAGCAAACCATAGAGCCAGACACCTACTATATCGTAGATACGATTTCAACCCCGATACCAGATCATGTTGTTGTGTTGGACAGTTTACCAATTGTAGAGTTCAAGCGAATGGCCTACTTAGTCACAGCTAAATAGCGCTGGGTCATTATTTAATTCCCAATATCTTATGCGTCTGCAAAGACAACTTCCATGGATCATGCTCTTTGCAATATCTAATGGTCGCTAGCGTATTCTCTTCTTGTTTTTCATCTTCCTTAGGCTGAAGGTAGAAGTGCTGAAAGTCAAGAGCCGCAAACTGCTCTGGAGTATTCTCCACTTGTGGGAAGACAAGCTTAAGTTCATGCCCCTTGGTGATGGCAAGTTCAGTATTAGCTTTAGGGCTGACGGTGATCCAATCAATCCCTTGTGGCAAGGCTAGCGTGCCATTAGTCTCTATAGTAATATAGGCATCTATAGCGTGCAATGCATCTACAAGTTCTTGATCAAGCTGCAGGGCTGGCTCACCTCCAGTAAAGACGACAAATGGCACTTGACCTGGTGGCAGTAATGATTGGAATAGTTGAACTAGTTCTTCTACACCATACTTTCCACCATTCTCTCCATCAGTCCCCCAGAAGTCAGTATCACAAAACTTGCAAATAGCAGTCGGTCTATCTTTTTCTAGTCCACTCCACAGGTTGCAACCACTAAAGCGACAGAAGATAGCTGGTCTCCCTGTATGGTAACCTTCTCCTTGTATCGTATAATATATTTCTTTGATTGCGTACATGACTAGACTACTGCTGTTACTTCTATTTCAAGTTTTAAACTAGGATCCACAAGGCTTGCTATTGCTACTAATGTCATTGCTGGTTTGACTTGGATAAATATCTTACTATACTCTGATGTGATAGCCTCAAAATCTGCAATGTCTGTAGCATATACTCTCACTCTGACTACGTGTTGGTAAGTCGCATTGAAGTGATGAAGGGCTGTTCCGATCTTTTCAAGAATGTACCGAGTTTGCAGCTTGGCATTATCCGGATGGACTATTCCATTCTCATCCGCTGAAACAGTACCTGACACCTCAATGGTATTGCCAACCATGATAGCTCGAGAATATCCAACTGTATCTTCCCAAGTAGTATGTGTACTGTATCTTGATCGTTCTGTCATAGTCCTAAAAATGAGTGCAAAGATAGGTTTAATATCTTCTTGGAGAAATCTTGAGACCTTTGGAGTGAGAGTATTACGTGATAGCTATTCAGCAAACATTGCCTCTTGGAACACCTGCATGAAATCCCATACTGATGAAACTGTCATGTCGGGTCTTGTACCATCCAGATGTTTAGGATCACCGCAGTAGACGGACTTCATTCCACAGTTGTGACCAAACTGCATGTCAGAAGGTGTATCTCCTATCATTATACTCTTTTCGAATTTGATATCTGGGAACATGCCCTCTGCTTGAAGAGCCATAGATGGGCTAGGCTTCCGGCAGTTATTGAGAGAATCGGCAAGGTGAGTGCAGCTAAGAATCTGATCTATCTGACCGCCATGCTCTGTGATGACAAGCATCATATGATCATGTATGGCATTCAAGTCTTCTAGAGTCATGAGCTCCTTTCCTACGCCTTGTTGATTAGTGACTATGATGAGACGATTAAACCATTGCGTGAGAGCAGCTATCGCATCAAGTACATCAGGAAGAAACTCGAATTGGCTTACCTCCGTGACATAGCCATCCATAATCCGCTTATTGATAGTGCCATCTCGATCCAGGAATAATGTCCATGAATCGTCCACTTCTGTCAGCCAATCTGGAAAAACTCTCACTGTTATTGCTTTATAGTTGAGATAGTTGGGCATTCTAATCTGCCAAAATATCTAAGAATGCTAAACGAACACATAAAGAAGTTGTCAGCCGTCTTACTATCACCTCTTTGTGTCCCAGACTCCCCAAATCCATCAACCTCGGATGGGTTAGCATAGAATACCGCATCAGGCGAAAGTTGGTTATAATCAGGATAGACAGTACTGACATCATCTAAGTAATCTGTTGCTACCCTCCTCCCATTGATTGCTACATTGATACTCCAATCTCTGTTGAAGTCATATTTTACCCCTACTCCATATGCCCAACCTCCAGTGACTAATGCATAGCGACTTACGCCTTGTTGCCCTTCTGTGCCCAGTGGCCTCAGAGGAGTCTTTGTATCATTGTGCAGAGACTTAGGGTTGAAACGAAAGACATTGAAACCTAGATAAACATAAGGAGTAAAATACTCAGTCTGACTTCCGTGAAAATAGGGGAAGAAATTGAACTCAAGGCTTGGAGACCATTCAAATATATTGGTCACAAAGTTGAGATTTCTTTGTTGTTGGAAATTGTTCGTTGATTGAGCATCATCGCCGCTAATTCTTACAAAATTAAACTGGCTAGTCAAGCTTATCCTTTCATTAAAATTTCGTTTTGCAACTATACCTCCAGCGGGACCGATTTGACTAAAGTCGAAACTTGGGGTAATATCACCAGTATACCAAGCAGTACCGAGCCACCCACCTACTTCCCAGCCTTTCTGAGCAGAAAGCTGGACAGTAATAAACACCATTCCTATAACGAGTAATTTCTTCACGGTAAGAGTAACGATACTAAGGACAACATTGGTATTAAGAGGTCAACATACTTTGTAAGGAAATATTC
>JAHDHH010000055.1:0-9521 GCA_020631405.1 Saprospiraceae bacterium | reverse complement strand
AGCTATCTTGAATAGTCGAAATAAACTTGAGGATAGTCTGATCAATCCAATAGTACCGGGACTTAAAGCTAGCAAATCCTACGTGGCCTCCATAGCTTGGTTCAAGCGTCTGAATGTTATGCTTGATGTCTGTCCTGTTACTGAGATAGCATTCTGGGGGCAAGAACGGATCGTCTTTGGCATTGATTATAATACTTGGCACTTGCACTGCACTCAGGTAATTGATACAACTGCAGGTATCGTAGTAGGCTTTGGCGCCAGAGAAGCCATTAGCTGGGCCAGTGAATAAGTCATCGAAGTCATACAGTCTCTTGACTTGACTGATTTTTTCTTCTGAATAGAATTCAGGATACTGCTCGTGCTTTAATCTAGCTTTTTGTCTTAGACTTATTACAAACCTGTTGTCATAAATAAGATTTTGAAACTTCTGAATCTGTCGAGTCGAGGCATTGAGGTCAAGCGGCATAGATACACCGACCATTGCTTTGACCTTGGGATGAGGTGCAATATTATACCCACCCACGTAGCAGAATCCTATATTTCCACCAAGGCTATAACCTACCAAGTAAATCGAAGTATAGTCAGACTCAAAGTGCCGAATACAAGTATCTACATCATCAGTACATCCAGCGTGATATACCCTCCGTTGCGTATTGACCTCTCCAGAACAAGACCGATAATTTATTGCAGCTACATCATAGCCATGCTCATATAGTAGCGAAGCTGCTGCCATGACGTATTGAGAGTCACTGCCTCCTTCCAAGCCATGAAGTAATATCACTAATGTGTCACTACCTTGCTTCAAACAATCGACGTCAAAAAAGTCATCATCTGGAGTCGTAACTCTTGCTCTTTGATAATCTGGCCTATTTTGCTTTCTAAAGAATACTGGGTAGACTGTGGCAAAGTGGCCATTACGTAGTAAGAATGAGGGTTGATATGGATTGGATTTAAAGTGCAGTTTTGTTAAGTTTCAGTTCATGTATTTGGACCAATAATCAAAGTTACTACAACAAGCTTATAGGCTAGACTAGTCTTTCTGTGTAGTACCTGAATCACACAGGAGTAAGAAGGAGGCAACTTTCCCAAACTAACATTATTGTATTGCTAATGCTGCGCTACCACTCAATACTCTAGATAGCAAAAGTGATTTTTTCCAATATCTATCACCATAATATTACAATAAAAATACTTTACTACTTTTCTATCCTAGAAATATATCAACCAATAATACTACTCACAAAATCTTTTGGTGATCCTCCTTTGCCTAGGTGCCTGATGAATGCAGAGCCAATGATTGCACCATTTCCATACTGGCAAGCAGTGTCAAATGTGACCTTATCATGGATGCCGAACCCTATTAACTTAGGTGTCTCAAGGTTCATTTCTTCAAGTGTTTTGAAATAGGCTAGCTGGCCATCATCAAGACCAGAACTACCCCCAGTGATATTGGACTTAGAGACTATATACAGAAATGCAGTACTTAATCTATCTGCTTCTCTGATCCTCTCTGCTGATGTCTCTGGAGTCACTAAGAAGGCAATACCCTGCTCATATTGTTTGAACAAGGCTTCATAGTCTTCAACATAGATATCCATCGGTAAGTCAGGAATAATCAATCCATCAATACCTGACTGTTGAGCTTGACTCAAGAAGGCCTCTGTACCATATTGCAGCATTTGATTCAAGTAACCCATGAGGATTATCGGAGCATCAGTTTGTGTTCTAATCGCGTTCGCTTGAGCAAACAACGTCTCTAATGTCATCCCATTGGCTAAAGCTACTTGACTACTCTCTTGGATGGTCGTGCCGTCGGCGAGAGGGTCTGAATATGGCATCCCTAACTCTATAATGTCTGCTCCAGCTGCTGTCAGTGCTGTCACTGTATCTACTGTACTCTCCAAAGTTGGATAGCCAGCGGTAGTATAGATATTGAGTACTCTTGCTGCTTTTTGTTTGAATAAAATATCAAATCGATTCATATTATTGGACATTTGGGTCATGCTGAATATAGGTTGCAAGGTCTTTATCACCTCTTCCTGATAGGTTGATTACGACAACATCGTCTGGTTTGAAGGTCATCTTTTTCAATACTGCGAATCCATGCGCTGTCTCAAGTGCAGGAATAATACCTTCAATGCGAGAAAGCTCAAATGCCGCATCCAGAGCCTCAGTATCCGTGGCACTGTAGACTTGTGCCCTACCCGATTCAATCAAGTGAGCATGCATCGGGCCAATACCTGGATAATCAAGACCGGCTGAAATAGAATACGGTTCGACAATCTGCCCATCTGGTGTCTGCATAAGCATGGTCTTACTTCCGTGGATGATCCCTACACTACCCAAGACGCTAGTCGCTGCTGAGTGCCCAGAATCAATACCCTTACCTGCCGCTTCCGTCAATGCGATCTTGACTGATGGTTCGTCAATGTAGTGGTAGATGGCACCTGCTGCATTACTCCCTCCACCAACACATGCTAGGATATAGTCAGGATTTTCATTGCCAGTTTGGGCTTTGAGTTGCCATTTCATCTCTTCACTGATAACAGATTGAAACCTTGCTACCATATCTGGATAGGGGTGAGGACCAACTACACTCCCTATGATGTAGTGTGTATCTACTGGATTGTTGATCCAGTCTCTAATTGCCTCATTAGTAGCATCTTTGAGGGTTTGACTGCCGCTCGTTGCTGGGATTACTTTAGCCCCGAGCATTTTCATTCTTGATACATTTGGTGCTTGACGTTTGATGTCTGTTGCACCCATATAAACTAGACACTCGATTCCCATCAAAGCACAGACAGTGGCCGTTGCTACACCATGCTGCCCTGCACCTGTCTCCGCAATAATCCTAGTCTTACCGATATGCTTGGCCAGCAAGATCTGACCAATGGTATTATTAATCTTATGTGACCCAGTATGGTTTAGGTCTTCTCTCTTAAGGTAGATCTGAGCTCCATATAGCTTGGACAAATTAGGTGCAAAGTATAGTGGCGATGGCCTGCCTACGTAGTCTCGCATAAGGTTGTCAAATTCGGCCTTAAATGCCGGAGAGCCAGTAATCTCTCTATAGTTCTTTTGGAGTCGTTCAATATTAGAATGCAGCATCTCTGGAATGAATGCTCCTCCAAATTGACCATAGAATCCCTTGGTATTGATATTATACGTCATAGGTTGATGTATTTACTCTTTTTAAAAATTCTTCTAATTGCAGGATGCTCTTGACACCTGGTCTGATTTCAAATTTACTATTCAGGTCCACTCCTGCCATATTTGGATAGTTCAAGTCTTGGATTGCAAAGGCATCTTCCAACTTAATGCCTCCAGCTAGCAAATATTTAGTTTCGTCTAAATATTTATTTAGCAACGACCAATCGAAGCGCTTGCCAGAGCCCCCATATTCTGTTGTATAGGTGTCAAACAGGAGGTAGTCGCAATGCAAAAACTCTTGTGTTTGGTTAAAATCAAAATCCTCCCCTACTCTGAATACTTTGATCACTTTGACAACGTCTTGTATCGCTTTACAATAATCGCTAGACTCATCACCATGCAGCTGGACATAGTCCAAGTCATAAAGCTTAACATAGTCTAAGATTACTTGCTGGGATTCGCCAACAAATACACCGACTTTAGGCGTAGCAATTTGCTTTGCTGCAGCTATGAACTCAGGGTCTCCAGTCACGAACCTCTTACTCTTTGGATAGTAATTGAGCCCAATGAAGTCCACTCCTATACTATCTATAGCTAGGAGGTTGGCAGTTTGGTTTATCCCACAGACTTTGACTTTCATAGCTTTGATTTATAGTTTTTGAGTAATGTTGCGCAAGCTTTGCCAGGGTGATTAGCTGCCATGAAGCGTTCGCCTATGAGGAATCCATCAAAGCCAGCCTCTTTCAATGTACACATGACAGTAGCACTGTGGATACCACTTTCTGCTATTTTAATGACATCAGCTGGAAGCTGTGCAATGAGATCAATCGAATGTTGGTAGTTCACTTCGAAGGTGTCAAGATTCCGATTATTGACCCCAACTAAGTCAGGCATAAAAGCCAACTTGTCCAGCTCTTCTTGGTTATGAATCTCAACTAATACCTCAAGTCCCAGATCTTTGGCCACTTTGTTTAAGCTCGTTAGTTCTTCTTGACTTAGGATTCTCGCAATCAATAACACTACGTCAGCACCAATGGCTTTGGCACGGATGAGTTGATACGGATCTATGATAAAGTCCTTTCTCAAAAGAGGAATATTAGCAACTTGCCTAGCTATGATCAAGTCTTCGTCATTACCTCCGAAAAAGTGGGCATCAGTTAACACAGAAATACCAGAAGCTCCAGCAGTTTCATAATGTGGTACGATATCCTCAACTTGGGCATCGAGATTTATCTTTGGCTTACTCGGAGACCTTCGTTTAAACTCACCAATAACACCACTCTTAGATTCATCCAGAATTGACGCCTTTAAGGATAGTGTATCTCGCTTAAACAAGACACTCTTCTGCAAGTCACTAGCAGGTATTTCCTCTTGTTCTTTACCAACTTCTTGACGCTTATGTGCTACAATCTCTTCTAAAATATGCATATCTAATTATGTGCTATTAAGTGATTAAGTGCTGCAATAGCCTTGCCAGAAGCTATACTTTCTCTTGCTTCAGCTATACAATCTTTGACATCTACCTCAGGCTTGAATGTGTTGATGGCGAGAGCCGCATTGGCACAAACCACATCTGTCTGAGCTTGCGTACCCTTCCCAGACAATACATTGACCATAATCTTTCCAGCTGAAGGCACATCATCACCTCCGAACATTGCCTCTTCAGTATATGTTGGCACACCAAAAAAGCTTGGCCCTACAAGGTATTCCTTATCTTTTTGAATGATTTTTGCTTCGCCCGTGAGGGAGACCTCATCATAACCATCGATGGCATGAACTACAGTATACTTAGTCTCTGATTGTTGCATGAGGTATTGATAAAGCTTCAAGACCTTGAGGTTGAATACTCCAACAAGTTGATTCGTCGGTCGAGCTGGATTAACCAACGGTCCAAGTAGGTTGAAAAATGTCTTCACTCCTAGTTCTCTACGAATCGGACCTACTGACTTCAATGCTGGATGGAATAACGGCGCATGGAAGAAGCAAATATTTGCCTTATCTAATTGGGTTTTGAGCTTGTCTACGTCATTGGTAAATTGGTAACCGAGGTGTTCGAGTACATTACTAGACCCACAGATAGAAGATACTCCATAGTTACCATGCTTTGACACCTTGTATCCTGCTCCTGCTATGACAAATGCAGACGAGGTAGAAATATTGAATGTATTCTTACCATCACCACCTGTGCCACAAACATCTACAGACTCTATGCCTTCGAGGTCGACTTTGACACAAAGCTCCAACAGTGCTGATCTGAAACCCTCTAACTCTTCAACTGAAATTGTCCTCATCAGGTAGACACTGATGAATGCTGCTATCTGGCTTGGATTATATAAATCTTTTGAGATATTGATAAGGACTTCTCTAGCTTGTGCTTTGTTAAGCTTTTGATGTTCGAATAATTGATTTAGTATCTGTTTCATCTATCTCTCTATATTTAAGAAGTTAGCTAAGATCTGATTGCCTACTTCAGTAAGTATGGACTCTGGGTGATATTGTACGGCATAGACCTTATGTTCTCTGTGATCAATAGACATAATCTCTCCAGAAGCATCAAGCCCAGTCACTAGCAAGTCTTCTACTATAGACTCTTGGTCAATAGCCCATGAATGGTATCTTCCAGCATTGAAGCCTGATGCTATACCCTCAAATAACGGTGAAGCATGCTCTGTCAATTGGATAGCTGTCTGCACTCCATGGTAAACCGAGGGAAGATTTTTGAGCTTGGATCCATATACTTCGGCAATTGCTTGCAACCCAAGACAAACTCCCAAGATACATTTAGTCGAACCATATTGCTTGACTACTGACTTTGTGATACCAGCCTCATCTGGAATACCAGGTCCAGGAGATAATACGATGTAATCAAATTCATCAACAGCTTCCAGGGTTATCTCATCATTTTTCACAACAGTGATTTCACGTCCTAGTATCTCTTCAAAGGCATGGACTAAGTTGTAGGTAAACGAATCGTAATTATCTATTAATAATACTTTCTTTTTCATAGTCTACAGATTTTCTGCTAGTGCTAGAGCCCTCTTCAAGGCGGCTAACTTATTATTGACTTCTTGTAATTCATTTTCTTCTTCAGAGGAAATAACGAGCCCAGCCCCTGCTTGATAATACAGGGAATTGTGCTTACTCAAAAATGACCTGATGATGATAGCATGATTAAAACTGCCATCAAAGCCAATCATCCCAATACCTCCACCATAAAATCCCCTTGCGGTCGGTTCGTGTTCATTAATCAGGCTAAGCGCCTTGTACTTAGGTGCTCCAGAAAGTGTACCTGCTGGAAATGTATCAGCAAACACCTGGTAACTACTCACATTGGTATCAAGGTTGCCAATCACCTTGGATACTAAGTGTATGACATGACTGAAGTATTGCACTTCCTTGTAACTACTTACTGTGACGTCCTTACAGTGCTTACTAAGGTCATTCCTAGCTAAGTCTACTAGCATGACATGCTCGGCATTCTCTTTAGGATCTGCTTGGAGGGCAGCTGCTTGGAGGGCATCATGCTTGACATCACCTGTCCGCTTGAATGTACCAGCGATAGGGTGAATCTCTGCAACTCCGCCTTCTATCTTGAGTTGTGCCTCTGGTGACGAACCAAATATTTTGTAAGATCCATAGTCAAAGTAGAAGAGATATGGGCTGGGATTGACAGACCTCAGTGTCCTATACACATTGATATCATCACCCTTGAAACCCTGTTGAAATCTTCGGGACAGCACTACTTGAAATACATCTCCACGCTGGCAATGCTGCTTAGCTAGGATTACCATCTTTCGGTAGTCTTCATCTTCCATATTACTGGATTCTTCACCTTCCAAAGTAAAGGCATGGGTAAGGTTGTCCTGAATCTTAAGTAATCTTGTAATGGTGTCAATTTGACTCTCTTGTCCTTCTTGACAATGCTCCTTAATGGTCAATATGTTCTGAAAGTGATCAAAAACAATGACAAATCTGTAGAAGTCGTATCTGATTTCAGGGAGGTTGGAAGACTTGACCTTATAGTCAAAATTCATCTTATCTAAGTGAGGTATGGCATCGAAACCAGTATAACCAAACACCCCATCACCTGAGACTTCTTCAGCTTCGAAGCTATCAAGATATGCCGTCAATTGATCGACAACATTGGTCGTCTGAGTTGACACTCCATCAATCGTCAACTTGCCCTCATCAAGCACAAAGGTACTCAATGAGTCAAAGCAAATGAAAGACTTACTATCCTTACGAGAGGCGTAGTCTGAACTTTCTAGTAGTAGCACTTGGCTATATCTATCATGCATCGTTAGGTAGACTCCAAGTGGTGTCATCAGATCCGCGAGTAAGGTATTAGTATGTGTTGTGTACTTCATAATTTGCTAAATAAAAAAAGGCTTGTCGAGAATTCGACAAGCCTTTTGTATATTATATATAATCAAATACTAAGCTAGCGATTCTCAAACGTAAGTTTAGAGCACCACCACTGCCAGTTATTTTGATTGTTTGTATTCATATTGTAAATGTAGGAAGAATTTTGGGAAATGTTTTAGTCTTCTCTAATAATGATATCGACATAATTCAATAGTAACTAAGTCTTCATTAACTGAATATACCAACCTATGCTTTTTTACATCTTGCCGCTAGATATAACTTGACTAGTTATTTCACTTTCTCACTCAAGTCCTACGAATTCTAATTGACCCAATTACTTACTGACCTGTCGCTCTTTCTTTGTGTTATCATCAAACTACATAACAACGCTATGAAGACTTCATTTTTAAAAAAACCTCAAACATCTCTATTCTTAACTTTAGCATCAATAGGCTTATTACTTCTCTTGCTTATGATACCTAATGGTATGATTCGCAACCTCATCCATGAACGTAATGGCTTCGAACAACAAACTAAACAGGAAGTAGCAAATACGTGGGGCAGCGACCAAACCCTGGTCGGCCCTATACTTTCTATTCCATATACTATCAGGAAGAGCCATGAAGTGAATGGAAAAACAAAATCCTACCTTACTCTCCACCACCTACACATCACTCCATCAATACTTGAAGTGGATGGCAAGATGTCTACAACTGCCCTTAAGAAAAGCATCTATGATATCTGGCTATACACTACTGACCTTACCATGAGTGGAGAAATCGAAATTGGAGAAATCAATATCAAGGATGCCGAAACAATCAAGTGGGACGAAGCCACACTAACCATTGGTGTCAATGATGGTCATGGTATCGAAGGCAATATTCTAGCTCAAGTAAGCGGCAACGCTGTAGAGTTTAACCCAGGTAGTCTTCAGCAAGATATCATCGCAAAAGGGGTAAGTGCCAAGCTCAACCTAGCCCCAACCGAACTCATCACATTTGACATCAACTTTGCCCTGAGAGGCTCAGAAAGCCTCAATTTCGTGCCTATCGCATCGGATAATAAGGTCATCTTGACATCAGATTGGCATAGCCCTGGGTTCGTAGGAGTATTGAGCCCGAGCCATCGTGAAGTATCAACAGAAGGATTTGAAGTCATCTGGGAAGCAGGTAAATTTTCAAAAAACAATCCAGATAGGTGGTCCGATATAGCGTTTAACTTGAATGTCAGTCGAGGTGAGAGTTTTGGAGTAGAGCTTGTAGAGCCAGTCAACCACTATCAAAAGAATATCAGGTCAGCGAAGTATGCCTTCCTTATTCTGAGTTTGACCTTCCTGATTTTCTTCTTCTATGAACTTGTCAATGGGACCAAGGTCCACCCTATTCAATACTTGCTCATTGGATTGAGTTTGACAGTGTTTTATTTGTTACTCCTTTCGTTGACAGAGCATATTGGTTTTGATAAAGCCTATGGTATAGCTGCGCTAGCTACTATCTCTTCCATCATTATGTATACCAAGTCCTTATTTAAGCAGGCAAGCAAGTCAGTAGTCTTTGGATTGATCCTCCTTGGGCTATACAGCTACATATTTGTCCTATTACAATTAGAAGCCTATGCCTTGCTTGCGGGATCTATTGGTGTGTTCTTAATCTTGAGTACCATCATGTACTTGACTCGATCTATCAACTTTTACAATACTGAAGATGTCAAAGAATCACTAGTTTGATTAATTAAATAATGTCCCAAACGTGGGGCATTATTTATATTTTAATTTGTTAGAAAAACAAAGAAGGGCTTAACCCACTTTTGGGAAAGCCCTTCAATAATTGATGATTTGGAAAATATTAATCTTTAGTCATTCTGTATTATTCAGTAATCATAAGTCTTTGGATATCTCTTGAGTTGCATCTGAGTATTTCTACGAAGTACATACCTTGTGCTACCCCAGCAAGATTTACTTGATAAGTCTCTACTTCTGCATATTGCTCTCCTGCAAGTACTTCAGT
>JAHDHH010000054.1 GCA_020631405.1 Saprospiraceae bacterium | reverse complement strand
TACAGGAGTACTTTACTACCAATTGGATAGTGGAGAGAATACAGCAACTAAGAAGCTTATCGTCATAGAGTAAATACTCTTATTGACGTTATAAAATATGATTACATTTGGTCTCAGCTTATAAAAAAGCTGAGACCTTTTTTATAGTAGATATGTTAACATGATATATATAGTTACTGGACCTGAATCTAGTGGTAAGACTACCTTAAGTAAACAGTTAGCTAAGAAACTAAAGTACCCACTTAGTGAAGAGCATGCTAGGTTATATTTGACAGAAATAACTAGTAAATCAATAAAACAAAAAGAATTACTTAAGATTTTGCTGGCTCAAGAGGCTTATTGCAAAGAATTGCAATTATTGAATAAAGAGGTGATTTGTGATACAGATGCTTTTGTTATCAAACTTTGGAATGACGCTAAATTTGGCAAGCCTTATCCTCAGATTGAAAATATCTTGAAAAAATATAATTTCACTCAAAGGAAATACTTTGTTTGTTATCCTGATTTGCCTTGGGAAGATGATCCGATGCGAGAACATCCTAGTCTTGAAGATAGATTGCGCCTTTATTACAAACAGATAGATTTACTCAAGTTTTACAATGCATCATACCACATAATCAAAGGTGACAACCGCCTTGATCAAGCCCTAAAAGTGATTGGATAAGCGACTACTATTACAAGAGAGTATTTACCTTTTCCTTGATAGCAGTAATACCTGATTTGACTTCAATGTGCTTCTCTTCCAAGTAATTTATCATCTCTTGTTCTTCTGCTAATAATTGATCGAATGCAAAGAAGTTTGAGTCAATTTTTTGTTTAATGTTCTCTGTGTAATCAACAAGTTTTTCGGTGACTTCTTCCTCTATCTTCAACCTTCCGGCCATTATTTCAGAGCTATATTGATTCATTACCTTTCTTTTGTTCATGCCTACGCTTACTCCAGCAAATACCAAACCTACAGCAGTGAGTATTCCTCCAGTAACGTCTAGAATGGCACCATTAGTGACAGCTGTGAGAATAAGGCCAATAACAGCTGCACCTCCGCCAGCGGCAATATTAGGGATGATTTTATCGCCATCACTTCCCATCCCATCGGCATAAAAGTTTTCTGACTTTTTCATAAAATCATGAAAGGCTCGCTGTAAGTCTTTCAATACATTTGCCCTCTTTTCTGCAATGTCAGCATAGATTTCATGGTTATCCTTGAGTACAGTCTCACTAGTTTTAATTTTGGCATCGACCAACTTAGCCATATCTTGAATATTGTCAGCTATATCAATAACGCCATCTTGTAACTTCTCTCTCAGTTTTGTATTTAGCTCCGATTCTAAATTTTTGAATAGTTCATCAAGCCACTGTTTGACTCCTTTCTCATTACCAAATATTGACTTGAATGATCGTCTTAGCATTTTTGTGAATGCAAAACCCTCATCAAGTTCACTCTCGTACTTTTTTGCAATCGCATCATACTTAGCTAGGAGGTTCTCAACAAGGATTTCAATTTGTTTTTTAGTCTTTTGATCTTGTCTATCAAGGATAGTCTTGATATCTCCTCTAAATTCAATGTCCTTCTCGTATTGTAGCTTTCTCAGATCTAAGCCCTGATATATCTTGTCGTTTATCGTAAGACTATTCTCTGCATTATTGAGAAGCTTTAAATAAGGTGCCTTGCCACCAGTGATATTTTCAGTTATGTAATTTCTTATATCGACGAACCCACTCTCTTCCTTTAACCCCTCTAATTCTTGCTTGGCCGAAACTGCGAATATTGTCGGTTGAGTGATTCCCTTTTTGATAGCTTGCTGTCTTACTCCATCTATGTTGATTTGTAAGTCATTATCAGGCATAAGGTCTTTTTGTTGTAAAACAAAAATGATCTTTTTACGCCACTCTTCTTTGATGAATTCCAAGAACTTCCATGCTGACTCTCGATATGGGTTCTTAGATTCGAATACAAAAACAATGAGGTCAGATGATGGGATAAAACCTTCTGTAATTTCTTGATGGTAATCAACGATGGTATTTGTACCAGGGGTATCAACGATAGCTACTTCCTTAAGTATATCAAGAGGAAAAGTAATTCGCTTAAGATATTCACTTATACTGGTATACGATTCTTGCTCGCCATAGACAATTTGTTGAATAGTATCAGTCATAGGGGAGGGGGCAACCTTACAAATTTCCTTTTCAGTGTCAAGCAAGGCGTTAATAAAACTAGACTTTCCAGCCTTGACTTCACCCACAATCACAAACATATAAGGATCATCAACTCTATCACATAGGTCACCGACAGTATGCTCTAATTCTTCATGCCCTATCTTTTTAGTAATATCGTGTAACACCAATAGAATATCCTTAATATCTTCTTGATGTTGTTTTAGATTACTATCAAACATTAACTGCATACTTTGTGTTATTGGTTATTTATAACTTTAGACGTACACTAAGTACAAAAGTAAACTGAATTTAGTGCCTTTCTCACATCCTCTAAATAAAAAGCAATTTCTGGACCTACATTAAATATCATATCAAGGATACTTAATGTCGCAAATTCCTGATCTTCAATTCCTGAGTACACTGTACCATACATTATAGGTAAATCCTGAAATAATGTATTTAAGAAAGTAAAATCAGTTTTGTTAAAGCTACTGCTTGATATTAAATCTGTTTTGTCAAAAAACGTAGCCAACACCCAATTGTTGATGTCATGATTTAAGGTGTATAAATGGGTGTGATTTTGATTGATCAAAGCTTCTACCTTGTCAATGTAAAATAGGTAGTAGGGAGATTTTCTATAACAAGTCGAAATTGAAGAGAGGTGTTGCTTGTCCCAGTTTTCTTGATATGAAATAGTGACATCAGTGATAAGTTGACCTGCATTTTTGCCCTTATCCAAGGGTACTGATAGTGATTTGACACCCTGACTACTAAGAATATTACATTTGTTCCTAAACGAACGTTTTTGATAAGTTTCATAACTTTCAACAGCTATATCTTGACTAAGAAGGTAGTAATAGTAGAATGGCGGCCAATAAGCGGTAGGTATACTCTTATGCATTAGCCCTGTAATATGATTTCATCTTTCGCAAGAATAAGTTGTTGATATTGATTGTCTAAAGCCACGATTTGATCCTTTAGATAGCGACATGATTCATGTATTGTATTTCCAGTTGCTTGGATTGATGAGATCGATTTGTGCAACTTTTGTTGAAGGATCCAATCAGTTATGATATTGTCAAAAAACACTGTGTTGAACCCACTGAATTCATTGATTTGAAGCACAAGAGACTTATTGTCAATACCGACATCAAGCAGCTCCTTTTTGAATCGATTGAGTTCCATCTGAGCCCTAGGCAGATGCCTCCTGGCTCTGTCAATGGCGCCATACTTCAAATAGCTGCTGTTGCTTCTTTTATCTACCATATCCCACTTGCCCCAATCTTGGGCCTTTCTGAGATGCTGTACGACTATTTCAAGTTCATTGAGAGACCTCTTTCCAGCCTCCAGTGCTTCGTTATGCTCACTTCTTTTTACTACAGTATCGTCTAACCTATCTAGGACTCTTTCAAGTTCTTGTTTGAGTGCCGTTGCATTGTTTTGACTGAGTATTTCAGTCACTCGCAGTTGTTTTAACTTAGCTACCTTGGCCTCTGTTTTGGCAATGTTGTTGACTTTGTCTTGAAGGATTTCATGCTCAAATTCTAATAATTCAATACTCTCCTGGCAAGTATTGTATTGAAGGCTAGCATCCAAATATTCTTGTCTTTCTTTTTCTAGTTGCTGTTCTTTACTCCCCAGTATGTTATAGAAAAGAGTCTTGACTCCTTGTTTCTCTAGAGCATCAACATCTTTCTCTTCTTTTTTTAACCTGGAAAGTAGTTCATCTCGTTCCTGATGTTTTCTAGCCAACTGTCCATCTATGATGTCAAAGTGTTCCTTAGTTTTCTGTAGTATGCTGTACTCTTCTAACGTCAAACGAAGTTGCTGGAGGATTGGATCTAACTTGCTCATAGTCGTAACAATATTTATTTTCATCCATTTCAGGAAATAATGCAGCTAAAATACAGTTTTGATGTGGTGTAAAGAAGCCAATGACAATTTGATAATGCGTTGCCTTCGATATCAATTATGAGTATATTTGAATAAAAATAATATAATGGGAGTATTAAACGATCTTAAGAAACTATTTTTCGCTTCTTCATCAATAGCAAAATCAGCAACCGAGAAGACAGGTGATTACCTCAAAGAACATGGAGACGATATCCTAGATAAGGGGATGGACTTAGCCGAAGGCTTGGGAGACAAGGTATTGGATACAGCCAAAGGATTAAAGGATTCTGTGCTAGATAAGTCTCAAGACTTAGTAGAGGGTGGGAGTGACTTTGCAGGTAGTGTTACCAAGTCAGTGTCCGAGAATGAATTGTTGCAAGGGTTGAAAGATAAGGCATTGGACCTTGGAGACAAGGCAGCTGAAATTGGAGGATCTGCTATGGATAAGTTTGGTGAGATGTCCGAAAAAGTAGGAGACCAGATTCTTGATAAAGGAGGCGACTTAAGTGAGAAAGTAGGAACAAAGGTACTTGATGCTAAAGATAAATTAGTTGAAAAAGCTGGAGAGGTCAGTGAAAAAATGAAAGTAAAGATTGATGAAACTGTAGTCAAAGCTGAACAGTGGGAAGCTGAGCAAAAAGAAAAATACGAAGCTGGATTTCCTAAAGAAGATTTTGACGCAAGTGGTAGTTTTCTAGAAGGTAAAGATGACTTTTTCAGCAAGGCTGACAAATTTGCAGATGGGGATTATGATGCTGTAAATGAAGGTAAAGTGACACTGTCCACCGACGATAACTATATTGCAGAAAAAACTCAACAGATCAAAGCTGCAGGGTTTGAAGACTTAGATAATGACGGGGATGAGATAATTGATGATGCTATTCTGGATGATGCAAGCAGCGAATAAGGTATTTTTTGTATATTAGAGAGAGTCACACATAAGTAATGTCACCATTTTATAAAAATAGCATAACTGAAAAGGAGCTAGTTGAGCAGTGTCTCAAACTAGAGCCTAAGGCGCAGCGAATGTTTTTTGACTTATTTAGTGGTAGACTTATGACTATATGCAGGAGATATGGGAGGTCTCAGCAAGAGGCAGAAGATATGCTCCAAGAAGCGTTTATTAGAATCTTCAGTAACCTATCAAAGTACAAGAGTGATGGTAGTCTCGAAGGTTGGGTTAGAAGGATCACTGTCAATACTTCAATAAAGGTTCTTCAAAAGAAAGGAAATAGGCACAGCTCAGACGATATCGATGACTATGCTATTGATGCAGGCACACCAAGTGAATTAGAGGTTCTAGAAGCTGAAGATTTAATTGCTCTTATTAATATTTTACCACTTGGATATAAGTCAGTCTTCAATCTTTATGAAATAGAAGGTTACTCTCACAAAGAAATTGGAGTGATGCTAGCCATTAGTGAAAGTACTTCTAGATCTCAACTGACCAAGGCAAAGAAAATGCTAAGACAATATGTTTCCACCATTCAAAAGAGAGCCATATGAGAAAAGCATTTGACAAGTTAGACAACTATGAGTCAAGGTTCTCAGGTGATGTGTGGAACAATATCAATGGTGTACTTGTAGCAGAACGCCAAAAGAAAAAACGACGTAACATCATAGCTTTTACTTCTTTGGTACTACTATTAATATCTACGTCTTCATATTTGTATTTCAATGGCTATGAAGACCTTAGTTTTGACAGAGAAAGTAATATACAACAAGCCTCTATCTTGCCATCTAGTAACACAATGCTGGATAATGACCATACTTATAAACTAGAAGACACAAAGCCTTCAAAAGATAGTCGTGTTGTTCCTTCAGGTCAACCATTATCTGTATATCAAGTAAGTAGTAACATTAAAAATAGTGACCATGAACAATTATCAATAACTAGTGAAGTGTATTTGGATACACAATCTCAAGAGGGTAGCGAACAAGTTGATGTATATGCCATTCCTTTTGACGAGACTCATTCTTCTCAAGTATTAGCGTTGAACTCTTCATTTGCTAAGTTGAATACTGTTAATGAATTGGAAAGTATAGCTCCTCATATCACTGAGAGTAAGTCAGTGGGACTTAAGTTTAACTTGACTAATATATTTAATCATGGGGACTGTCCTGCCTTTGGTAACGCAAATTATCGCTTGTATGCATGGAGCCATATCAGTGGAGTGTTGCCTCTAGCACAATTCTCGGCTAAGAATACTAGCAACCAACAGTATGAATCAGCTCGTCAAACTACAGAGGCTGGTTTGATATCATCTGAGGCAGCTATTGGGTTAGGTATGGTATTTAAGAAAGGGTATTATGTTGAGGCTGGATTACAATATGCTCATTGGAGAGAGAAGTTTTCCTACATTGATCCAGAATCTATAAGCTATCAGACCATCATTACAATTGATACTGTTTTCCAAGCTATGGATACAATCATTACTATTGATACCAGCAGAACAGAGATTCCCGGTAGTAGAGAAATTGTTAATTATAATGCCCACAAGAGCTACAACATCCCCGTTGTATTTGGTTATCAGAAAACAATCAACAATATATTATCCTATAGCTTAAAAGCAGGTGCAATATTTAATATACAATTGGAGAGTAAAGGACGAATTCTAGATCATAATATGATTGCAAAGAATATTAGTGCCAACGAAGCTGGTTTTATGGATGTCTACAAACCAAAATTAAGTACTCAGATAATCTTAGGTGGTCAATTAAATTATCATCTAACACCAGAGGTTCATGCCTATGTAAGTCCACAAGTTAGATTCACCCAGTCAAGTGTAACGAATGATTCTTACTTGCTCAAGCAGACTTACGTTAATCCATCTGTAAGTATTGGTCTCAAATATTTTCTTTAGTAAGTAAGCAGCATATTGTCACCTTTAGGGGTCTTATAGATATTGATTATATTATCAATAGATATTATGCGAAATTTCATTATTCTATTTTTGTTGTTGTTACTCTTTTCTTGCGGGAAAGATATCGATACTTTTCGCCCACTTGCCAATATAGAACAGCTTAATTCTTTGTTTGAAGAACTTCAAGACCCAGCTGAAGTAAAACATTATGCGAATAACGCATCAGCTATTACACTCAACTTTGATAATGTTTCTGTAAGAGTACTACCTAATAGTTTTGTCTTTGAAGACGGGACTCCGTGTTTTGACTCTGTAAGTATAGCCTTAAAGACAATGACCTCTTCTAGACAACTATTCTATGAGCAACTGAATACTGAAATTAATAATGAATTATTCCATGTTAATGAAGCTTATCATCTTGCATTCACTTCCGATGGACAAGAAGTCTATCTTTCTGACGATACAAATGTAAAGTTGTATATCCCCCAACTTAAAGAAAATACTCTTAGCACGACCCTCTATTACACCCCTAATAAGAGAGAAATCAATTGGTCAGACTTGACAAGTACTAAAGCCATGATATCAGGAGACTATGTTGTTCAAGATATAGAAGGAGTGAATTGGACTGGTTTTGGATATGAAATAACTATTACTAACAGTGGCTGGTATGCAGTAATTGATGATTCACGACCAATTCAATCAAAAGATGAGGTGTCATTTTGTATTAATAAAGAATCAGAATTTGATTTTACCAATGCTTTAGTATATTTAATTCCTCAAACTGGAAAGGGGTGTAAAGTCATTCCTTACAACACCTTTGTTGATCAGTTTTGTGACACTTGGGTAGTGAATAGAGAGGAAGAAGATTACAGAGTTCTATTATTATCAATAGAAGATGATGAAACCTATCATATTTATAGTACTCAAATAAATCTAAGTGAAGATGTTACAATAGAAGCATCGGGTGAATATGTAGATCGAGAAACAATACTAGGGTTACTTTCTGCTTTGTAAGTCCCTGTTATTATAAAGAAGTATTTTTATTCGTAAATGGGAGTCGCCTGTCTAGCTAAAGAGTTAGACAGGCCTTTTTTATTTATAATAGATTTCTTAGGAAGCCTAAGAGTACTTTTTCTAATTTACTAAACTCTCCATCAGCTCCGAAATGTGCCTTTAGTAAAGACAATAAATCTTCTTTCTGTACAGCCGTAGTTAGATATTTATCTTTTAAATCCAATATCATTCGCAGGCATTCATATTGACCTGCATTAATGAATATTTCATGCATTTTTACAAATGTATCATCTCCCGTTCGCTTTCGAATAAATGCTTCTTCTTCCGCACTGAATTCTAAATCTTCATAGGAAGCGTAGATTAAAATGAAGGATACATATTCCTTGTAAGTCCATTCTAAGTGGGTTGTATTGACATCCTTCATATTGTATATCGCTTGATAATAGTAATTTATTATTATTCTGGAATGTTGTTTGGATTCAATAAGTCATAGAATTGATCCAATTTAGGTAAGAGGATTATTCTCGTTCTTCTATTCATCGACTTGCCTTCAACAGTATCATTACTTGCCAGAGTGTTGTACTCACCTCTACCAGCTGCAATTAATTTGTTTGGATCCACTCCATGTTTGTCCTGCAGGGCTCTTACCACTGATGTAGATCTTTTTACACTAAGATCCCAATTGTCAAGTATACATGAATTACGCATCGGTACATTGTCAGTATAGCCTTCTACCATCACTTCTAACTCAGGTCTTGAAACCACAATCTTTGCTATTTTTTCCAATACAGCATTAGCTTTAACCGAAAGTCTATGACTCCCTGATTGAAATAGCATCTTATCTGAGATGTTGATGAATACCACTGTCTTATCAACTTTGATATCTACATCTTCATCTGCAATGCCATCTTTCAATACATCCTTAAGGTTTACAGCAAGCGCTAGATTGATACTGTCAGCCTTTGTCTTTGCGGCTTGCAATAGGTTGAGATATTTATCCTTCCTTTCGAGTTGCTCAAGTGTGGCTTTGACATTTTGATTGGCTTCTTGAGTCAGCACAGTCAGGTCACCGACTTGGGTCGCTGATTGATTAATTTGCTTTTCGTAATTCTTTACTTGTCTTCTAAGGTCTTTAATCTGCTCATCTTTAGCATCTGCAGTAGACGTACCTGTGTTGAGTTGACCCTTGAGCCTCTCATTTTCTTTTTCACAAGTGTTGAGTTTGTTCATATAGCTGTTTAGGCTTTCACCACACTTACCCAATTCTAAGTTAGCTTGTTCTAGCTGGGATTGATAGTTGGATTGTAAGTCTACATACTTCTTCTTAGAGACACATGATGTAGCAAGTACCACTATCAGTACTGCAAGAGTTATTATTCTACTCATAGGAATTAATTAATTTGAATCAAATATATTAACAAAATATGTAATACATAAGATACTTATAAGATTGTATTACCAATTTCAAGGAAAACACCGACCTATCTGATACCGTTAAAATTATCTATATTAATGACAAGTTTCCCACACTCTTCGTCTGGAGCTCTTGGATCTGGCTCAAATTTGTATTTGTAAATTGCTGAAATTGCAGTTTTGAGAGTCTGCGTATCATTAATTGTCGTTTCTAGCTCATTGAGTTCTGCAAAATTGACAGAACCCTTTTGATTGATACATACCTTGAAGTATATCTTACCGCTTTTTGAAGCAGCACCGTCTAATATAGGTTGTATATTCCTATAAACAACTCTCCTCCCGAATATCCCGTTTCCAGAACTATCATATTCTCCTAGACCTGTCCCACCCGTACCTCTACCACTATCTCCATCATTCCCTGAGGCATCAGCACCTTTTCCATCACCTTGATTACCTTTTCCACTTCCCGTTCCACTTCCTGCGCTGTTAGGATTGTCTGATTGATTGTCAGACCTTGATGTACTAGTCGTCCCAGTACCCTTTGTAGCTCTTGGTGTGACCTTAATCTTCACAGGTTCGGGAACCTCCATCGCTTCTGGAGCTGGAGTATCTACTACTTCAATATCATCCACTTCTACCTCTACGTCCGCTACTACCACTTCAGTTTCTTCAATTGATGTAGTCTCAGATTGAATCGGAGGAGTTGGTACAGGTGGTCTTGGCGTAGGTGGTTTGGGTGTTGGTAGTTTTACTTCTGGTTTCTTTACTTCTACAACCTCAGTTTTCTTTTCAATCTTAGCAACTGGCTCAGCTTTTTTACGCATAGCACCTTCTTTCTCTTTTGCCTTATTAGAATTAGAACTAGGAGCTGGCTTGAATTCAATTGGTTTTTCGAATGTTACTGCCACAGCATACTGTCTAGCTTGGGCCTTTTCTGGCTCATATGGACATCCCCAGAAGAATGCCAATAATAGAATCACGCTGTGAAATACAAGAGATATTCTTCTTCCTTTTTTCTTTCCTTCGTTTACTATTGCTTGTTCTGACATATCGAATTGATTTTTTTCTACTACAACTTACAGAAAATTTGAATATTCCATTGTTAACAAAATCGTAATAGCTCTTACCTAATTATTAAAACTTAACTTTCCAGGAATAAATTTTATCATATCGTATCATTTATAATAAGATACTTATTCTTTTTTCCATTCTCTAGCATCAAGTACTTGCCATGTAGAAAGTCCCCAGCACCTATAGTTTGGTTAGCATCCGTAACTTTATTTTTATTAATTGAAATGGCATTTCCCTTAATAGCTCTTTGTGCCTCACTCTTTGAGTTAAGTATTGGGGCAAGTTCTGTAAGTAGAGATGTCAGGTTTGTCTCTGAAGATAAGTTGATTGAGTGACTAGGAATCTCTTGGCTGATAGTCTCAAAGTCATTTGCAGTCAATGCAGACAACTGTTCATAGCTAGCCTTTTTGTTGAATAAGAGTTCTGTAACGTTCTTTACAGATTCAAAGTTATCTGCTCCATGTATTCTGACCGTAAGCTCCTCTGCTAACTCCCTTTTAATAACATTAGGATTCTCAGAAATTCTATCTATCATTTCCTGCATCTCAGCAATAGGCTTCAACGAGAAGTACTTGATGAATTTTTCAAGGTCTGCATCATCTGCATTTATCCAAAATTGGTAGAAAGCATATGGACTTGTCATGTTAGGGTCGAGCCATATATTACCAGCTTCTGACTTCCCAAACTTCTTCCCATCAGATTTGGTCAAGAGTGGGGTAGTTATGGCATAAGCTTTACCTCCGACATTCCTTCTAATAAACTCAGTTCCTGACGTAATGTTACCCCATTGATCTGAACCTCCCATTTGAAAAGTACAACCTTCTTTGTCATACAGTACCTGAAAGTCATATGCTTGAAGTAGTTGGTAGCTAAATTCAGTAAAAGACAATCCAGTTTCCAACCTCTTTTTTACAGAGTCTTTTGAGGTCATGTAACTTACAGTCAAAGTCTTCCCAACATCTCTTAAAAATTGGAGGATATTCATATCCTTGTAGAAATCTAAGTTGTTTACAAGGACAGCTGCATGTTTGCCTTCAAAGTCAATAAATTGCTTCATTTGTTCCACCTGAAAAGCCAAGTTGCCATCTAATTCTTCATAAGACTTCAATTGTCGCTCTTGGTCTTTACCAGATGGATCACCAACACGACCTGTTGCTCCACCCATCAATACATACGGTATATTGCCTTGCCTTTGCCAAAGCGTAAGTAGCATGATTTGCACATAATTGCCAATAGTCATTGAGGGAGCAGTCGGATCAAACCCAATATATCCTTTGCAACTGCCAGCCTCGATTGCTTCTTTAGCTCCAGGAGTCATATCGAATAACATGCCCCTCCATTCTAATTCTTCAATAAAATTCATACATCAAATTTATGACTGTAAAAGTAAACTATTTAATATTAAGTTAAATTTGTATATAATATGCAAATATCACGCTTCATAGCCCAACAGTTAGTATTCAGTCCTAAGAAATCTTTTACCAAGGTATTAGTTGGGATAGCCATAGCATCTATCGCCCTTAGTGTGGCAATTATGATCACCACCATGGCAATAATTACCGGTTTTAAGGAAACCATCACCGATAAGATATTTGGATTTTGGGGCCATGTCCATATTACTGACCTACAAGTCAGTCGATCTTATGAGCCCGTACCTATAGCCTACAATGCAGACTTAGTTCAAGATATTAAGACCATTCAAATTGGAGACCTTGAAGACAGCGAGGATACTACTGCTTGTATTGCCCATGTCCAATCTTTTGCTTTTTTGCCAGCAATTATTAAGTCTAAAGCAGAGATAGAGGGTATTATTTTGAAAGGCATCAATACTGACTTTAATGCAAACTCTCTGGATCAGTATATCCTAGAGGGCAGCTTACCAAACCTTCAAGATTCTATACCATCACGTGACATCTTAATCTCAAAGCAGACAGCAAATAGGGTAGGTGTAAACTCTGGAGATAAAATTGTCCTCATATTCTTTAGAGGAGAGTCACAAATCAAAAAGGCATTTACTGTTTCAGGGATATACAGGACTGGACTAGAGGAATACGATGTTAAGTTTGCTTTGGTTGATATCAGAACAGTGCAACAAGTACTAGGCTGGCAAGAACATGAGATTGCTGGGTATGAAATCTATACTCAAGATACCGAATACCTTGTGCCCATTGCTGATCATATTTATAATGATATAATAGGGTCTAATCTTTATGCCGAGACTATTCGCGAAAAATTTCCAGCAATATTCAATTGGCTAGACTTACAAAAGGTCAATGAAAAGGTGATTTTACTCCTTATGCTTATTGTTTGTGTGATTAATATGTCCACCATAGTCCTTATTGTAATACTTGAAAGAGCTAGGATGATAGGAATACTCAAGTCACTTGGAGCCAAAGACCAAAGTATAAGGTCGATTTTCTTAAGATTCTCGTTTTGGATAGTATGTATAGGTCTTGTTATTGGCAATATTGTTGGTATTGGTATCTGTCTGATTCAAGAGTATTATCCATTTATCCATTTAGATCAGGAAAACTACTATGTGTCAATTGCCCCTGTCACGCTAAAGGCCCTCCATATAATAGGTATCAACGTACTTTCAATTATTGTCGTGGTTGCTTGCATGTTGCTACCAACAATTGTTGCTAGTAGGATATCGCCAGTTAAGGTGTTGAAGTTTGACTAACCTTGCTATATCTGTAGAGTTGCTTTGTGGAATGATAGTTGTTTGTATTTTTGTATCGTAATTCATCAATTTGTTATGACTATTAACCCTCCAGACTATGATTCACTATTATGCACTCAAGGACAATATGTTAGTGCAAGTAGATGGATTATCTACAGCACAATGGGTTAATGTCTTTCCTCCTTTTGAGCACGATGAACTAGACATCTTATCTAAGTTGTCAAATATTCCGCTGGATTTCTTTACCGATTCCTTAGATATAGACGAAAACTCAAGGTATGAAAGAGAAGAAGCTTCCAATCTAATACTCGTCAATACTCCTGTGCTCAATAATGCCTTGAGAGATAATGAAGCTATCTATGTTACAGTGCCGATAGGTATTATTACAACCTCAGATATTATATATACAGTATCACAAGCAGATAACCCTATAATTGAGAAGTTTGTCCAATTAAAAGTCAGAGGGTTTGACCCAATTGATCATAATAAGTTTACGCTTAAGATATTCGAACAAAGCGTAATTAGCTTCTTGCAATGTTTGAAAAAACTTAACCTTAAAAGAAATCTAATTGAGCAAGAACTCTACAATAGTAGTAGGAACTCTGAGCTTCGCCAATTGCTGCGTATAGAGAAAAGTTTAGTCTACTTTGTCAATAGTCTGAGAGCCAATGACCTCTTAATGATGAAAATGAAGAGGACAGACTTTTTGCAAATTAGAGATAGTGAGTACTTTACGGATTTGTTTGAAGATATCATTATTGATAATAGCCAAGCTCTTGATATGTCCAATGTCTATGCTAACATCTTGTCAAGTACTATGGAAGCCTATGCTTCTATCATTTCGAATAATATGAATGTATTTATTCATCGGTTGACCATTATTACTATTATTCTGATGGTACCTACGCTTGTTGCAAGTTTTTATGGTATGAATCTAGAGCACATACCTTTCAGCAAGAGCCCTTATACTTTTTACTTCCTAATATTTTTCTCCTTGATGTTAGGTATGCTACTCATTTGGTTTTTTAGAAGAAATCAAAATTCTCGGCGGTAAATATTTCTATTTTTTTCTACTTAGAGCCTTCGATTTTCATAACTCGTTAAGCCTGAACGAATTAACATTTTAAATTATATGTGTGCCAAAAACAGATGGTGCATTTCCACATAAGTTATCCACAAGTGTGGAAAAGTAGAATAACATATTAAGATTTATTTCAATTTAATTTGTGAAAGCAAAACAGGGAATTAGAAGTTGTGCTATGATGTGTTCCTATATTTGATTATTTGATGCTAGTTGTTAATATTCAAAAAAGTATACATTAGGTTAAAATATATACAAGAGATTTATATAAATCTTTTTAATATGTTTTAGAAAGCGATACCTTTACCTTCCCAACCAACTTAACTGCAAAAACAACAATCTTAAATGAGCAAGAGCATTGAACCCATATTACAGGATAATCCAAATAGATTTGTCTTATTTCCAATTCAACACGATGACATCTGGTCATTTTACAAGAAATCAGAAGCTTCATTTTGGACAGCAGAAGAAATAGACTTGCACCAGGATTTATCTGATTGGGAAAACAAGCTTAATGATGATGAAAGGCACTTCTTAAAACATGTGTTAGCATTTTTTGCTGCCAGTGATGGTATCGTGAATGAGAACCTTGCTGACAATATGGTTAGTGAAGTCCAATATACTGAGGCAAAGTTTTTCTATGGGTTTCAAATAATGATGGAGAATATCCATAGTGAGACATACTCACTGTTAATAGATACCTATATTAAAGACAATAAGGAAAAAGACCATCTATTTAACGCCATTGAGACGCTAGACTGCGTCAAGAAAAAAGCAGATTGGGCTCTTAAATGGATTGACGATGCTTCGTTTGCAGAAAGGTTGATTGCTTTTGCTGCTGTAGAAGGTATCTTCTTCTCTGGATCATTTTGTTCAATCTTTTGGTTGAAGAAGAGAGGACTAATGCCTGGGTTGACCTTTAGTAACGAGTTGATTAGTAGAGATGAAGGAATGCACTGTGATTTTGCGTGCTTATTGTATAGTAGACATATACAAAACAAGCTACCACAAAGCACAATACATAAGATTATTACGGATGCTGTAGAAATTGAGAAGGAATTTGTAAGTGATGCCCTCCCAGTGAGATTGATCGGTATGAATTCTGATATGATGTGTCAATACATAGAGTTTGTCGCTGATAGACTCCTCGATGCACTAGGCAATCCAAAAGTATATAACGTAGAAAATCCTTTCCCATGGATGGATTTGATATCACTTCCTGGTAAGACCAACTTTTTCGAGAAAAGAGTTGGTGAGTACAAGAAGTCTGGTGTCATGTCGACTCATGATGAAATGACTTTCAAGTTAGACGACGATTTCTAGATAGGTTAATTACCGAAACTACACCCCAAAACCACCCTGTTTTCTGAGACCGAACCCCTATTTATTCACCTTATTTAAACAAATAAGATGCAGGTAATTAAACGTAATGGCAAAAGCCAAGATGTCATATTTGACAAAATAACAGCAAGAGTTAAAAAACTTTGCTACGGACTGAATACTGAATTTGTAGACTACATTGAAATCACTAAAAAAGTGATTCAAGGTCTCTATGATGGAGTAACAACAAAACAATTAGATAACCTAGCAGCAGAAACTGCAGCTTCAATGGCTTCGCTTCACCCAGACTATGCACTATTAGCAGCTAGGATTGCAATATCTAATTTGCACAAAGAGACAGAAAAGTCATTCGCGGATACTATGCGTATTCTCTATGACTACATAGATCCTAAGACAGGTCAAAAAGCTGGTCTAATTGGTGATACAACTATGGCAATCGTAGAAAAGTATGGAGAGATATTAGATGCTGCCATCATTTATGATAGAGATTATGTATTCGATTACTTCGGTTTTAAGACACTTGAAAGGTCATATTTGCTTAGAGCAAATGGCAGAGTAGTTGAAAGGCCCCAGCACTTGCTTATGAGGGCTGCAGTTGGTATTCATGGAGAAGATATTAAGTCTGCACTTGAGACATATAACTTAATGTCAGAGAAGTGGTTTATCCATGCAACACCTACATTGTTTAATGCAGGTACTCCAAAACCTCAACTGTCGTCATGCTTCTTATTGACTGCGACAGAAGATAGTATAGATGGAATATTCGAAACCTTAACTAGGTGTGCTAAAATATCTCAATCAGCAGGTGGTATTGGCTTAAGTATTCATAATGTCAGAGCAAAAGGAAGTTACATAAAAGGAACAGGTGGAACTTCTAATGGTATTATCCCAATGTTAAAAGTCTATAATGACACAGCTAGATACGTTGATCAGGGTGGAGGAAAACGAAAGGGTGCATTTGCAATCTACTTAGAGCCTTGGCATGCTGACATTAATGACTTCCTTGACCTTAAGAAGAATCACGGGAAGGAAGAAATGAGAGCAAGAGATCTCTTCTATGCAATGTGGATATCCGACTTGTTCATGGAAAGAGTAGAGAAGGATGCAGATTGGACACTATTCTGTCCAAATGAAGCACCTGGACTATGTGATGTATATGGAGCTGACTTTGTCAAACTCTATGAAGAATATGAAGCTAAGGGTCTTGGAAGAAAAACGGTAAAAGCGAGAGAGTTATGGTTTTCAATCCTAGAATCTCAAATAGAGACAGGAACGCCATACATACTTTATAAGGATGCTGCCAACGAGAAGTCTAACCAAAAGAATCTTGGCACAATCAGATCATCAAATCTCTGCACAGAAATACTAGAATATACATCTAAGGATGAAGTTGCAGTGTGTAACCTCGCAAGTATCAGCCTTCCTAAGTTTGTAAATGCTGAAACTCAGGAATTTGATCATCAAAAACTCTATGAAATTACTAGAGTAGTTACTAAGAACTTAAACAAGGTGATCGATATCAACTACTATCCAGTCATAGAAGCTAGGAATAGTAACATGAGGCATAGACCAATAGGTATCGGGGTACAGGGATTGGCAGATGCTTTCATTCTAATGAAATATCCATTTGATAGTCCTGAAGCGAAGAAACTGAACAAAGAAATATTCGAGACTATCTATTTTGCAGCAGTAACTGAAAGTAATGCTTTAGCAGCAGTAGATGGAAGTTATGAAAGCTATCCTGGCTCACCAGCTAGTCAGGGACAACTCCAGTATGACATGTGGGGTGTGACCCCTTCTGATAGATGGGATTGGAAGTCATTGAAGGCTAGTATAAAAAAAGATGGATTAAGAAACAGTTTGCTATTGGCTCCAATGCCAACTGCGTCTACTTCTCAAATCCTAGGTAATAACGAATGCTTTGAGCCATATACGACTAATATCTATACAAGAAGGACACTATCTGGTGAATACATTGTCGTGAACAAGCACCTCTTAAAAGACCTTATAGAGTTGGGGCTTTGGAATAATGAGATGAGAGAACAGTTGATGGCAGCTAATGGAAGTGTCATGAATATACCGTCAATACCAGAACACATCAAAAACCTCTATAAAGGAGTTTGGGAAATTAGTCAGAAGGTAATTATAGATCTATCAGCCGACAGAGGTGCATTCATTTGTCAAAGTCAGAGTCTTAACCTATTCATAGACAATCCTAACTTTGGCAACTTATCATCTATGCACTTCTATGCATGGAAGAAGGGCCTAAAAACTGGAATGTACTATCTCAGAAGTAAGCCAGCAGTTGATCCAATCAAATTTACACTTGGAGAAAAACATCAAAATAAGTTTACCAAGCAAGCTGATGGTGCTGAAGTAGTTGACTTAGAAGAAATGGAAGGTCAAGTATGTACTATGGAAGACGGCTGTCTTTCATGCGGTGCATAAGTGACATAACAACAATACTCTACATACTCAACAGATAATAAAACGAGATTCTAGCAAGCGCTAGGTCTCGTTTTTACTTAGTAGTAGATCAATTACTGGTTTGTAGTGAGACCATTCTGATTCCCATGGAGGACTACTATTATGCCAGATGACTCTAAGTGTGCCGGAAGTGTCTGATAGTATAGATTGGAAGTTGGCAATTGCATCAAGAGATTCATTGGTGTTGAGTTTCATGTAATTCTTCAGTGTGACATCCATTATCTGGAATGGTCTAATCAATAAGTTCGTCGATGTATTCTCCAAGATATCAAACCAAAAAAACTCTCGAGAAGTCCCAGCTCTGAAACCAAGTCGATCAGCATAACCCATGGTGTAATCACAAGTGATACTGTTGAGGCTGAGCAAATTACGATAGGTCTCTGGCAATTTGAATTGTAAATAGTGCTGCCTTGAAAACCTAGGACTAGATCCTAGAATTCGTTTAAACAAATTCACTTGTTGTTTGAGGAGTGAACTGTCCTGATATGTATCATATCCTGGATGTATGCCAATCTCATGGACTTCACTAAGGTCATTCATTAACTGCTGAAGCTTAACATTATCAATAGAGAAACCTTTGTCGTACTTACGCCTATTTGATAAGAGAAAGAAGTAGCCTACATCTTCCATTCGATAAGTTGTCTGCCACAGATCTAAGTCGTAAGGATCAACTCTTTTACCAAGTATGACTTCAAACCTTTTTAATATGTTTTGAATTTCGAGCTTGAAGAGAGACTTTAGTATTCCTCCCATGCTGAGGAAAAGTCCTTTGTGTTTATATTTCCAAGCATGGTCAATATCAAAAGTAATGTCGAGAGCTGGTAGCTTTTTAAGTGTTAGTTGCTTTGATGTTAGACTCTTGATCAACTTCATAAAGTATAACAAGGCATAGTCCACAACTGGCAAGTGCAGATAGTCACTAAGTACCGAAGCTGTAGACTGATATCTATCATGATGATCCCTATTAGAAGGCAAATACTCTTCATACCTAGATAAATGAAAAAAGATAAAAGCAAACAGATCATGGTTACCCATAGAGTCAAATGTTTGGCTTGCATAGCTAGAAAGCACTTTTTTCACTTCATCTAGATAATCTAACCCTTCATCTTGAGTGAGGGTCAAACTCAACATAATTGGATGTAGTATAATATTAGCAATATCACCGCTAGCATAAACTAGATCGGCATTTTCTCTGTTTGTTTCTTGAAGAGATATGTGTTCTTCGAATTGAATATTTATCCAATCGAAGACATATTCTATTCTTGGTGAGATTGATGGACAATATATACTTATCTTTGTCAGTAAGAGTAGTAGTTAATTTAATAATAACTCTAAAATAGGTTATTCAATGTTATGAATAAATGCTTTGTCTCTATCTTGTTTTTATTAATCAGTATCTCAAGTATTGATGGACAACGTGTACTCCAACCTAAACTGATCGAATATGATCAAAAAGGTGTAGTATTCAAGAGTGAGAAGGCATTTCAATATCGCTTGATAGAGAGTGGCATGACTATAGGCTACTACCAAGGAGAGATATTGTCCTACGATAAGACTAAGTTCTACAATCTTGAGCTGGGCTTCATGAGGGATACTAGGGAACGTAAGCAATCAAAAAACTACTCACTGGCAAATCCAGCTAATTCCTTCACCTTTGGAAAGCTAAACAGTGTAATCAATATCAGAGCAAGTATTGGCAGAAAGCGGTACTTATCAGAGAAAGCTAAACGTAGAGGACTAGCAGTTGGATATTCATACGAGTTTGGCCCTTCAATAGCTTTGATGAAGCCTTACTATTTAGATCTATATTATCTTGACGAAAGTGGAGGTTTTGACTTTGAAGTAAGAAGTGAAACATACAGTGAAGAGAACGCCGATGTCTTTTTGGATATCAGCAGGATAAGAGGTGCTTCTGGTTATTATAATGGACTTGGCGAGGTTGCCATTATTCCTGGGATTCAAGCTAAAGGCTCAGTACATTTTGCACTGGGAGCATTTGATAAATACATGAAGACATTCGAAACTGGAGTCATGTTAGATGTGTTTTCTAAGAGATTACCAATACTCTATGAAACTGAGTTAAATAAGAATGCCTCTGTGTATGTAAGGTTATTTGCGGCTATACAATTTGGCGTAAGAAAAACAACTAAATAATATTTAAAATCCATATCTAGTGCTAGAGTTACCAGTTGTCTCAAACGAGGAAAAGAAAGAACCGAGAAGGAAGAAGCCAGATTGGTTAAGGGTCAAATTACCCATAGGTGAGAAGTATAGACATGTCAGATCGCTGGTCGATGAATACAAGCTCAATACTATTTGCCAAAGTGGTAACTGTCCTAACATGGGTGAATGTTGGGGAGCCGGAACAGCTACATTTATGATCCTCGGTGATGTGTGTACTCGGAGTTGTAATTTCTGTGCAGTCAAGACAGGTAGACCACCCGAATACGATGAAGATGAACCAAGAAGGGTAGCTGAGGCAATTCGACTTATGGAAGTCAAACATGCAGTTATTACCTCTGTAAATAGAGATGAGCTTAAGGATAGAGGAGCAGAGATCTGGTATCAAACTGTCATGGAAACAAAAAAAGCTAGTCCTAGCACTACAATTGAAACATTGATTCCTGATGTGAAAGCTAATTGGGATGCACTGGGACGAATGATAGAAGGTAAGCAAGAAGTAGTCTCTCACAATATGGAGACAGTAGAAGCCCTTTACAGGAAGGTTAGACCACAGGCTAAATATGCTAGGAGTTTAGAGCAAATACAAAGGACTAAGGCCGCTGGAATGAGAACCAAATCTGGTGTTATGGTTGGTCTAGGAGAAACCACCGATCAGATGTTCAAAATCATGGATGACTTGGTTGCTCATGGTTGTGATGTATTAACTATAGGGCAGTACTTACAACCAACAAAAATGCATATGGCTGTTGAAGAATATATCCATCCAGATGTATTTGCTATGTATAAAGAAGAAGGGTTGAAAAGAGGTCTTGGGTTTGTCGAAAGTGGGCCTTTAGTCAGGTCTAGTTACCATGCCGAAAGACATTTATAGAGGGGCTACTTGCGTTATATGATGGAATTGATCTTCTCTTAGTTGAGGATGATGTACTTCTCCTTATACCCAGCGAATATTCCAAATCCATCTATCACATTACTATGAATCTCAACCTTGTTGGTGTTGGTACTTTGAGCTTGATTAGAAAGGTTAGCTAAGGAATTGTAATAATGATACATGTCGTTTGAAATTGCAATGAGCTTGACGGCTATCTTAGTATCTGGTGAAACCTCTGATTCACCATCTATAAAGAAACACTTAAGTAAGGCGCTTTGTAGAGAGTCTTTTATCGAGCCTGTATTGCTAAAATCAGATCCACCAACAAAAGAAAGGCCATCATTGTCAAACTCTCTCAACTGCACTAGGCTCTTCACTTCATTTCCACCTTCTATAATCAAACCAGTACTATCAAGTTCGACATCTTCTAATTCAACAATCTCCCAAGCATAATATAATGCCTTTGCTTCTTCACTATTAGGTGTGATTTCAATATTGACAAAAGACTCCTCATTGTTAGAATATACAGAGCTAGAAACTGATAATTGTTCTATACTAGGTACAGAGTTAGTGGCTTTTATAATACCATAATCGTTATGACTTACTGTAATGTAGTAGACATGACCTTCTATTGGTTTTTGGTTAGTAGAGAAGTAGCCATCTGGATTATAGTCAAAAACCAGAGATTGATTGTTAGTCAAATCTGTTACGTTCACCTCTGCTTCATCCAAAATGATTTCTTGTAACTCACTAAAGATACTTTGGGTTTTCGTCACATAGACTTTCCACAGTGAATCTGGGGCAAATAGCGAGTAAACTACCATATGAGGATCATTCAGTGAATCACTACTGTCTAGAGTGGACTCACAGCTAGTCAAGCTAAACAACCCAATGATGATTACTATAATGAAGTTGAAAAATCTCATATCTACTTAAAGATAGGTAAAATATCTATTTAACCAAATATAACTGCCTAGGAATTAGTGGTATAGCGATAAAATCACCTTTGACTATAGATGAATACTTAGTTTGCAAGTAGGAAGAATTGGAAATAAGCTTACCTGAACTTTCTCCGGAATTGGAGAGTCCTCAGATTGTCTTAGATAAATATAAAATGGATTCTTTCTAGAGTAGACGTTGTAAATCCCAGCAGATAATTCCATTTCAAATTTATCAAACTGTTTCCGATAATTGTACATAATATCTAAGTGGTGAAAATCAGGTGTTCGTTCATTATTTCTCACGGCTATCACTGGGACAACTTCACCATTAATGACAAAAACCTCATTGATAATAGTGTAAGGATACCCGCTACCATAGTTCCACTTAAAGAATAGACCTTTGTTCTTTGCAAGTTTGAGTGCTGCACCAACTGTCATATTATGCCTTCTGTCATATCGAGAAGGATAAGGGTTGCCATTGTTCAGACTTTCAAATTGACGGGTGGCATAGGTTAGTGCATAGTTGAGCCATGCTTGCACCTTTGTTCCATTTAACCTGTAGGTTAATTCTCCACCCCTAATAACTTCGTCTCCTTGGGTGAGGTTGTCAATGACATTTAGTCGCTCTATTGGTAAATTCAGAATGGATTGAGGATCAATAGTATTGTAGTATAAGTCTTGAATATTGGTATACTCAGTCACATTACTATAGTTTTTGCTGTATGCTGAAGCTGAAAATACTTGATTCTCCTCTAATTTAAAATTCAACGTTAATGAAAACTCTTGCACTCTTTGTGGTTGTAAAGATTCATTAGAAGGAAACCACAAGTCAGAAGGTAATCCAAGCCCAGGATTGACTAATAGATGGATCGGTTGATGATTAATCCCAAACTTAGCAATGAAGTTAATGTCATCTCCATCTAAAGAGATCTTAACACGAGGTTCAAATCTTATCGTTTGATAGTTTTGCGAATTATAATTGACAATCCTCAACCCAGTGTGCAGCGTATTTGATGATCCTAAGATGTAGGAAGTATTCTGGATGTAAAATGCTTGGTCATTTGCAGCAAAAGTAGATTGAACATCTGGCAAGCTTGTGATACTATCGTCTCGATAGGTTCCACTTTGGAATATACTCGGGGAGAATGATAGATTTGAGTATTGGTAACCAATAGCTGTTTTGGATCGATTATTGGCATAGTGCTTGAGCTCTACCTTGATGTTTTCACTTGTATTACTAGATCTAGAAAGCACATCAAAAGACGGTGATTGAGTTGAAGCTCCCAGGAATGAGCCTCTTGTATTAAATGTATATTGAGATGAATTGATGCTAGCTTTCACTGCCCAATTATCATTAAGTACTCCATTATAATTTAACCCATAAGCTAGATTTCCCCACTTGAGTTGATTATATGTTTTTTCTTCAGATGGAAGTAAGGTAATTTGACGTTCTGTTTCGAATGCATCTGACCCTGAATATGCCAAACCTGAAATACGATGCGAAGCATTAATCGCATATACCGTCTTGACATAGAAATCGTCATAGGCGAGATCCAGTGTGTTGTAGTTGAGGGCAGATTTGGCTATACCTGAAGCGAATACATTCAATATACTCTTTCTTGCTGATGCAATTATTCCCACCTTATTTGGGATCAATGGTGTGTTAATAGTTGCATTGGTGGCACTAAAACTTTGGCCAAGAGAGACTTCTGTTTTCGTCAGATTGGGTTGCTTGAGTTTGATATCTACAACTGAGGATAGCTTACCACCATATTGGGCAGGAAGACCACTGGCATGAAAACTAGCACCTTGTACTATGTCAGAAATAAATATTGATTGCTGCCCTCCTAGGTGGCTAAACTCGAAGATAGGAATCTCATCGATCAGAATTAACGTCTGGTCAGGTGAGCCTCCTCTGATGGAAAGCCCATGCCTTCCTTCTCCTCCAATGTCATACCCTCCAGCAAATCGAATTCCAGATATGACATCTCTATCTCCACTCACATCAGAATAGGATAATGGATTATCTAAGTCTAGAATCTGATCTTCATTGCCATTTGACCCAGGATAGAGGTAGTTACTTCTGACGAATAATGTATCTACGACATTGATATGATCCAAGTCAATGATGACAGGGACATTCTTGGTGATAAATGTGGTATCAGATTGATAGCCAACTGCATTCAATATCACAGGTGATTGTAGGGAAGATGCAATATTGGGAATAGCTAGACTGAAGAACCCGTGATCATCTGTGTATGTGCTGCCATCATTATGATAAACAAATGCAGAAGGAATTGGTCCCTTCGATTGACTATCTTTTAGATAACCAAAAAAGTTGATCATGCCGATATTCTCAAGCGGGTAGAGTAGTGCCTTTTTTCTTGATTTGTACTTGACTCCAAACTGATTTAACTCACCTAACTTATCAAGTATTTCTACTATCGTGTATCTATCTGTATTGAGGTAGAGGCTATCACGACTGTCAATCAAAGAGTTCTTATAGCTAATGACAATACGCTGTTGGGATTGTATGCTGTCTATGAGCTCAACAAAGGTATAGTATTGCTGGGGTCTAAAGTTGACTTCATTGAATCGCCATTCTTGACCAATTAGAGCTATTGATGAGACTACTAATCCAAGAATACTCAGAATACTTCTAAGTAAGAACATTCTTGGATTACAATACATCTACTTACATTTTACTGATTGAATTTGATAAGAGTGTTGAGCTGTTTTAATGACTTCTAAGTTTGCTATTAACTTAAGCTCTTCAAATACTTCGTCAAGACTCTCATTATCAAATGTAGTATGAATAGCACAGTTTGACAAACTTATTTGCTTAGGGTTAGAGATAGTAACTTTGTAATGATCCTCTAAGGTGTTTACTACTTTACTTAATGCTGTATTTTCAAAAATGAGCAATCCAGTTCTCCATGACATAGGTGATTCATCTGTAATTGCAACTAGAGCATAGTCGCCATTGATCTTAACCAATCTCTTATTTGCTGTAACCTCAATAGTTCTTGATTTTGTCATGACTTCTACCTTGCCAGAAGTGACATGTAAGTCGAATATAGAATCTGTGGCTTTTATATCAAATGAGGTGCCAAGCACTCTTACAATTTCATTAGGAGTATGTATTTCAAATGGTCTTTCTTCGTCTCTTTCAATATCAAAGTAAGCCTGGCCTGTAAGACTCACATCTCTGACCATTGTGAAATCAGATAAGACACTCAGTTGACTTTCAGCATTTAACGCAATAATGCTGTGGTCGTTTAACTTAAACTCTTTTTTCTCTTGTTCACTCTGGTAGACCATTGGTCGGAATTCGTCAGAGGATTGATCAGTTAAGTACTTACTGCCAAACCAAGCTATTGAGAGCAGAAGCAAACCAGCGATACCGTATGTAGCATATTGCTTATACTGTGATTGAGTTGCTTTTTGAGTTACAGTCTGTTCGAACTTACTCCACTGCTGTTCAGTGTCAAATTGATGATAATCTGTCATATCTGATGAATTTTTCCATAAGTTGTCTAAATCAGTAAGTAGTTCTAAGTTTTGTGTTGATTCTGACTCCATATTTTTCAAGCCATCTAATTCTTGCTTCCCCTCTTTTGATAGCAAGAATTGTGTTATGATATCTGTTATACTTTTCTTCAATGTTAGATTGTTTTCAAGTTATTTCTAAGAATTGACAATGCTTTGACCATGTGATTTTCAACTGTTTTCTTTGAAATGCCTAGATTATCTGCAATTTCACCGTAAGTTAAACCATTCTGCCTCGACAGCACAAATACCTCCTTGCATTTTGGTGGTAAATGTCGTAGTGACTTCATGATTCTTTCCTTCTTAAGGTAGATGTCAGCTTCTCTATCAAACTCATCATTATCATTAGCATATTTCTGAGAGAGTTGGGATACTTCTGTGAATTCCATTTGCTTAGATTGCTCTAAAAAGTTTAAACACTTATGGTATGTTGTCTGAAAAAGGTAAGACTTAAAATTGGTATCCATTTCTAACTTAGACTTTCTTTCCCAGACATAAAGAAATACATCCTGTACTATGTCAACTGCATTGTGTCTATTCTTCACAATACGGAATGCATAGTTGCACAATGGGTTGTGCCATTTGAAGTACAGTGCTTTATATTCTTTAATCTTATCCAACTAACTATTTGTTTATAAAGCAAATATAAGTCGACTCGCTTTGGTATATCACAAATACTAATATATACAATGACAAATGTCTTCTGAGACATTAAAATAAAAGAGTTGGTTCGCTAGAGTAGGGTGGTCGTATTTTTAACCCTTGTGTGTAGAACGCAATAGATAAAAAACCTCTATCAACAGTTAAATACTGATTGTGCTTTGATAGACACGATAGATAGATTTACCATATTTGGCATCATTGCATCTAAAAACATTCTCATTCAGTATGGAGAGATGAACCACTTGGATTGGGATTTTATTATTTGGCCAGCATTATCAGGATTATGGATTTAGAAGAGAATACATTTATCGATTATTAATTTGAATTGTTAAAGTATTACTACATATCAGTTGTAATGAATAAATATGGATCCTCAAGTTATGGCTGAAGAATTTGAGGACAAAGAAAAC
>JAHDHH010000053.1 GCA_020631405.1 Saprospiraceae bacterium | reverse complement strand
AAAGTATAAGAATTGATATGTCTATAATCTTCGATTTCATTTTTGCTTGTGCCTATCTCCGATATATTCCAACCACTTAGGCGTATTAAGTAGGTCTACTATAAACGCTGCGTCCTCTAGATTGGTAGGTCGAAGCAATAGCCTTTCTGATTCGAAAATCATTAGGACTGGGACCTATCTAATCAGTGTGATATCACCTTTCTTCTCAATCTTCTCTTCGCCAATTGTATAGACTGAATGATACATATATACTCCACTCGGTACTAAATCACCATTCTTGTAGTTGTTTCCACTCCATAAGATGTCAAATGATGTTGTTTCGAACAATAGATTACCATATGCATTGTAGATATACATTTCGTATTCGTTCACTAAGTCACCACAGTTGTTGACGGGACCAAAAGAAGGGTCTCTATCAGGATTTTGTGTGTTACCACCAAACTGCATAAAGTTAGGCCATTGGACACATTCACATGGGTCAAAGTCACCTCTATTTAGCACCACAGATTCGCTAATTGTATCATTACAAATATCTACTACAGAGACTGTATAGACTCCCGTACTGTCACTACCTTCAATAAGAGTGAGCACAGCATCATTGACCCCAGTATTCCATTCATAACCAATATCAGAATTAATATCTCCTGTTACTGAAGCTGTAAGTGTAGTTTCATTTTCACCACATTCGACATCAATCATAAGGACAGGAGCCTCAAAGAAATCTTCAGGATTGATAGTTACTTGATCTGCCAAAACGAACCCACACTCGTCTTCAGCAGTAATGCCATATGTCCCTGCATCGAATACCGTAATACTCTGGGTTGTCTCTCCTGTATCCCACAATAGAGATGAAGGTAACACTCCATTTGAAAAGTTAGCCGTCAATACAAAGTACTGAGGAACAGCACAAATACTATCTCGATTTATGTTGATTTCTATACTCTCCATAGATTCACTCGCTAGCTGCTCTGCTGTAACAGTAGCAGTAACTTCATTTTGGCAATCATCTATAGCCGTGACTATTACAGTCTGAGCTGATTCTAAGACCAATACATCAGTACCCAAGGCTAGTATATTACCAAGTTCATCCATCCACTCAGTAGTAGTGGTTGTGATTTCACCTATAATTGAGTATTGCCAACCAGTCGCTATACATTGAGCATCAAGCGTGACTACCTCAGGCTCTTGGCTGAGGTCTGGGATAGATACTGAATTGACGAATTCATTACCACAATTATCTGTAATTGTCACACTATATGTTGCTGGATGCTCCATCACGATGATAGATTGTTTTCCATCATCATTAGCTCCTGTACTCCAGGTAATATTATCTGTGTCAAAAAAGTCTTGAGGACTCAAGCCGGCAGTCAAATAGATTACTCCATCCGAGCAATAATCTGAAATATCAGATGTGAGTTCTGTACTAGTAATATCTGTAGTATTAATAGTAGCGCCAACTTCATACATACAGTCATCTACAAAGGTGACACTATATTCATCCTCCTCTTCTACTATAATAGACTGGACTCCTGTCTCACCAGTACTCCATACTATTGTTGAATCCACAATACCTGCATTGGCTATAGTAAGTATAAAACTCCCTCCAGCACAACTAATGTCGATGGTAGGATTGTCTGGTTGCTCAAAGATACCTAGAGGAATAAACCTCCTAAATATTGAATCTTGCCCACATTCATCAGTCACTTGTACAGAATATTCAACATCTGGATCTGTTCTTATTACAGACTTAGTAGTCTCACCACCTCCCCAGAGATAAGTATAGTCCCCATTACCTCCTGTAGCAAATGCCTCTAGCTCAAACTCTCTATCAGTACACCATCTGTCTGTATCAACATTGATAAATCCTTCGACAACTGGGAAAACCTCTGCTACGAAGGTATCACACAGCTGAAAGCAAAAATCTGTATCAAAGGTCACTGTCACTGTGTACTCCTCATCATCCATTACTGTGATTACAGGTGTAGTATCTCCAGTACTCCATTCGTACATTGAAGCAGCTAATAAGGTTGCGTCTAACTCTACATTGATAGAATCTGGACATTGCACTGGTGAAAGAAAGCCAAGGACTGGTGTTGTATATACTACCAAGGTATCATTGACCATCGTAAATTCTTCTGCTAACGAATCAATTGCTGTCTTGACTAAAATCAATGAATCCACAATCAACTCGGTAGTCCCTGCTACCAGGTTGATGTCTTCATCACAAGTAGATAGTTCACCAGGTAGTCTGAATGTGTTTCCTTCATTATCAGTCTTGATGAGTAAGCCCGAACGCTGCAGTGTCGAAAAGTCATCTTGTTGTGTAGTAGCAAACAAAAACCCTCCGTCTGGGGCAGCCATGATATTTCCTTGCTCGATGATGGTAAGGTATTCATAGGTTTGTGGTATTCCACTTGCTAAATCTAATTGTTGAAGTGCAGCTCTATTATATTGCTTGTCCCACTGTCTTGCACCCAAGGTATCAAATGCTATCATAAAAGGTCTTGGGTAAACAAAGTTCTCTAAGTAGGTACCTCCAATTACGATGTCTTCTTCTTGACTAAGAGCACCTGCGAATAAGTAGGTGCCGAATGCAGTAGGATCACTGTTGAAAATAGTATTGTACCAATTGACATTACCAAGACTGTCAAGACTCATGACAAACCCTCTGTAAAAATCAGGTCTAGCAGTACCAATCAAAATGATATCACCACTTGAAGTAACCAATTGCTCATAGATCTGTCCTTCTTCCATTTGCGGCAACGCATAAGACCTTGCCCAAACTTGGTTGAGTTCTTCGTCTAGTTTGGCAACAAAGAGTGCCGTCGTATCATCAAACATCTTACCTGAAACAATAATGGAAGTATCAGCCTCGACATAGGTGATCTCACTAAAACTACTGTTAAACTGTTGGCTTAATGAATCTACCTGTATAGTATCAGAAAGCACGAAATTAGACTCTGCAGCTGTCGGAAGTCCTGTATTGTCTACCTGCCATACACTCATGGACTCAGTACTATCCAATCTACTTGTAGCTAAATAAATAGTATTCGTATCTCTAACAGCAATCTCAGCCGGTCTAGACACTCTGGTATCATCTGGATTTTGGATGTAACTGTAGCACCATTCTATTTCGCTAGCTGATGTTCTTAGCATGGCTTGGTAGTAGAGGCTATCCTTCTTTGCTGAAAATGTAATCAAGAAAGAATCCTTTCCGATAGCTTTCATGTCTCCAAAACTCTGTAAAGCAAACCCTTCTTCTGGAGAAATATCAATATGCCACTCTCTATCTCCCTTGAGATCATGCTTTGCTAAAGTCAAGGCTAGTACTGTATCTACCTCGTCATTGAATCGGCTGAGGACATATGTAGAACCTGATTCTTCCATGACAGCATCGATGGCTTCTAAGCTGTCGTCACCACTAAGTCGATACATTCTTTGGAACTCTTGTCCGAATACAGAAATACTGATCAACGCAAAGAGGAGTGTTTGTACTAATTTCATAAGGTTCTATTTAACTTACCAAAAATATAAAGGAATATGTAAATAATAGAATAACCATCGACTTATGTCGGCACGAATAAATAATAGAGCAGAATATTAGTTAGAACAATTGCTACAAAAGCCCTTGACTATGACGTCAACACTATTTACTTGGTATCCAGGAGGGAGGTTCAATTCGGGAGTAGAAACCTCGTTGATACATGACGTATTCTTGCAGGTGATACATTCGAAGTGGATGTGACTATCCTCGTGATTATGGTCTGTACAGCCATCAACGCAGAGGGCATATTTGTGCTTATTGGTAGTATCAATCACCTTGTGGATGATTCCCTTATCCTCGAATGTCTTGAGAGTACGATAGAGGGTAATCCTATCAATATGGTCCAATTGCTGCTCTATGACTTGGTTAGACAGAGCTATAGTTGAGGATAGAAATACACTAAGTACTTCTTCTCTGCTCTGTGTGACTCTTAGTTTGTTTTGAGCAAGTAATGTTTTGGCTTCCATATCAACACTCTTTCGTGGGTTAATCTTCTTCAATGTATACAGGTTCAAATAACGGAGCAAAGCTATTTGGATTGGCTGTGCCCATGATTCTTTTCCAATCTCTAGGGGTGCTCTCTTGTGTCAGCAGACAGCCTTCTGGTATATAATGGAATATGTCTTGATATGTTCTAGTATTGAATGGACTTATTCTCATGGTGACATGGCTTCGATTGATCCTATCAGGGTCTCTCAACCCAGCTGCTGCCATTAATTCAACAAAGGCATGGACAGTTTCTTTGTGAAAGTGAGCCACTCTGACCTTCTTATCACTGACATCCAATCCTTTGACTAAGTGTGGTTCTTGTGTAGCTACACCAACTGGGCAAGTATTCTTATTGCACTCTAAGGCTTGGATACATCCTAGTGCCATCATCATTGCTCTCGCAGAATAGCAAGCATCAGCACCGAGTGAAATAGCTCTAAAAATATCAAAGCCACTGACTATTTTGCCCGCAGCAATCAACTTGATTTCTTTCTTGATATCGAATCCTATTAAGGCGTTGTATGCAAACACTAACCCTTCTTTAAACGGCATACCTACTGAGTTACTAAATTCTACAGGGGCTGCTCCTGTACCACCTTCTCCACCGTCTATAGCGATAAAGTCAGGTCTTATCCCAGTTTCAACCATGGCTTTACACAAGCCTACGAACTCTGATTTATGTCCAATACAGAGCTTTATACCTATGGGTTTACCTCCAGAGAGGTCTCTACATTGCTTTATAAAATGCATCAATTCTATAGGTGTTGAAAACGCCTTATGATAAGGTGGGCTTAGTACATCTTTACCCATTTCTATCACTCTGATAGCAGCAATCTCCTTAGTAACCTTCCTAGCTGGCAAGATACCTCCATGCCCTGGTTTAGCACCTTGAGACAGTTTGATCTCTATCATTTTGACATTAGATTTAGCCGTCCTTGCTCTAAAGAGTTCTGGGTCAAAATTGCCATCCTTAGCCCTGCAACCAAAGTATCCTGTACCGATTTGATAAATAAGATCTCCGTCCATCTTATCATGGTAAGGTGCGATCCCACCTTCTCCAGTATTGTGGGCAAAGTTGCCAAGCTTAGCTCCACCATTGAGTGCCATCACAGCATTCTTACTCAATGAGCCAAAACTCATTGCTGAAACATTATAAATACTACATGAGTAAGGCTGTAAGCAATCTTTTCCTCCTACTGTGATTCTAGGGTCTTGAGGTACGGTACTCGGGTCTAGAGCACCTATGGAGTGGTTCATCCATTCGTAAGATTCTTGGTAGACATTGAGTTGCGTGCCGAATGGTGTAGTATCTACTTCATTCTTGGCTCTTTGGTAGACAAGGCTACGATCTATCCTTGAAAATGGCCTACCGTCTGTATCAGATTCTATGAAGTATTGATACAATTTTGGCCTCAGCCACTCTGCTAAATACCTTGTCCTACCCACTAAAGGGAAGTTTCTTACGATGGCATGTTTTTTCTGGAGAATGTCCATCAATCCAAGGATGACAATAGGACCAACCAAGACAAATAGCCAAAACCAAGATGGAGAAACCACAAATCCTAGCAAGAAGGTCAGAATAACTGATAAGACGCTAAATATTAAAAACTCATTTCGCATGGCATAAAGATAGAGATTTGGAATCGAATCTTCAATTGGCTTTAACGCTTGTCCTCATTAAATTTTTTCATATTTGTAAAAATATCTAACCATGAACACTGAAGTTCAACTAAAGAAACCGAGGATAGACGACAAAACCAAAATTAAGCTCTACAAGAGCATGGTCTACCCAAGGATGATTGAAGAGAAAATGCTCTCACTCTTGAGGCAAGGAAAAGTATCTAAATGGTTCTCAGGGATTGGGCAAGAAGCCATCTCTGTTGGCTGTACCGAGGCGCTATCATCAGATGATACTATATTCCCAATGCATAGAAATCTTGGTGTATTCACATCCAGGAAGATACCCTTGCATAGACTAGTAGGTCAGTGGCAAGGCAAGGCTTCAGGATTTACCAAGGGTCGTGACAGGTCATTTCATTTTGGAGCAGAAGAATATAATGTCATTGGTATGATTTCCCACCTAGGGCCACAACTCGCCCTAGCAGATGGTGTAGCTCTAGCCCACAAAATCAGGCAAGAAAAGCATATTGCTGTGGCATTTACAGGCGAAGGAGGGACTAGTGAAGGAGACTTTCACGAAGCACTCAATGTGGCATCCGTCTGGCAGCTCCCCGTTATTTTTATCATTGAAAATAATGGGTATGGACTATCGACGCCAACAAGCGAACAATACAACTGCGAACACTTAGTGGACAGAGCTAAGGGGTATGGTATGAAAGGGATAAGAATAGACGGCAATGACATTGTAGAAGTCTATTCGACCATCAAGTCTATCAGCAAGCAAATCAGGAAGTCGCCAGAACCTTGGCTCATTGAGTGTGACACCTTCAGAATGAGGGGTCACGAAGAAGCAAGTGGCACTAAGTACGTCCCTCAAGAACTCATGGACTACTGGGCCAAAAAAGATCCAATCGAACGCTTAGAAACCCAACTTCTCGATAGCAATATTCTGACAGCTGATGATGTACTAAATATCAGGGCTGAATACAAGGCACTGATTAATAGTGAGGTAAAAAAGGCATTCGCTGAGGAGGATATCACTTCTACTGCATCTGCTGAATTAGCAGATATGTATAGCCCAAGTCCGACTTGGCAAACTACCCCAAGTTCTGGCGACCTTGTCGAAATGCGATTTATTGACGCTATCTCAGATGGATTAGATATGGCTATGCAGAAGTACGACAACCTTGTACTGATGGGTCAAGATATAGCAGAATATGGAGGTGTTTTCAAAATTACCAATGGGTTCGTAGAGAAGTATGGCTTAGAAAGAGTTAGGAATACACCTATCTGTGAAAGTGCCATCGTAGGCGCCACTATGGGACTTAGTCTCAAAGGGATGCCATCTATGATGGAAATGCAGTTTTCTGATTTTGCAACATGTGGATTCAATCAGATAGTTAACAATATCGCAAAAGTCAAATACAGGTGGAATCATAGCGTCAACACTGTAATCAGGATGCCTAGCGGAGGCAATGTAGGCGCCGGGCCATTCCACAGTCAGAGTACAGAGGCATGGTTTACTCATGTTCCAGGACTTAAGGTAGTATATCCTAGTAATCCTCGCGATGCTAAAGGACTGCTACTAGCAGCATTTGCAGACCCCAATCCAGTCCTATATTTTGAACATAAATATCTCTACCGTACTGCAGTAGACGATATCCCAAGTGGATATTATGAAACCGAAATAGGAAAGGCTGCCCTTGTCAGAGAAGGAGACCAATGTACTATTATCACCTATGGCTTAGGCGTACAATGGGCTGAACAAGCTTGTGACGAACTCAAGGTTAGCTGCGACATCATCGATCTCAGAACACTCAACCCCATAGACTATGAGACTATCGAAGCCTCAATAAAAAAGACAAACAAGGCCCTCATCCTCCATGAGGATGTCATGCAAGGTGGTCTAGGAGGTGAGCTTTCTGGATATATCTCAAATCACTTGTTTGAACACCTAGATGGACCAGTCAAACGAGTCTCCTCACTGAATACACCCGTGCCGTTTAATAAACAATTAGAAGCTATCTTTATGGCTAACAACCGTCTATCAAGTACCCTAGCTGACCTGATAGCATATTAACTTAACATCTATAATACACATAACACAACAACATGGATATTGGAAGCTTGCAGAGTAAGGTAAATAAGTACAAAGCAATCATAGAAAGCACCAAAAGCTACAGAAAAGACTGGAGTGAAACACTCAAGGCTATGATTATGGATACACTTGAGGAGATCAATACTACTTCTAAATTAGGAGCCGTCATTGAACTACAAGATAGTATCCAAAATCTTGAAGTCATCATCTTTTCTCTTGGTCAGGAAATGAGTGGCTTGGCAGAAAAACTTCAAAACTCCAAGGCAACGAGACCAATGATCAAAAATAATGGTCAACTTGTCTACCAACAACTCTTCAACGGAAAGATAATGGTGATGATAGCCTACCCATATATCGAAGGTTATGGTCAACCAAAGCCTCCTAAGATGGTAGAAATCCTAAGACCAGAAGAATTCAAGCAGCCTTATATCTTGAGACATGTCGAAGAATTTTTAAAAGAAGTGATTGGTTGGGAGGACTACGATGATGAAGTACAAGAAAAGATGGGCATCAACCCAATTGGATTCTCTTCGAATATCATAACAGAAGAGCAAGATTAGAAAGTCTTTAAGGCTACAGTCTTTTAAAAAATCGTTAATCTGAAGTGTTTCCCAAAGAGAAATGCAATATTGTTAGTTATTTAGTCGAACAAAAAATAATAGGAACTATGTACAGTATTAAACAACTTAGCATCATCTTATTAGCCTTTGCAAGTGTCACCCTATCGGCACAGCAAGGCATCATTGAAGAGACTATCGAAAAAGAAGTCACTGTCAACATCGAAGATGATATCAAAACCATCACTATTGTCAAGAAAATAGGTGACAATAAAGAAGAAGTCATCGAATGGAAAGGAGGCATAGACGAAGAGCTACCTGAATCTCTCTCTAAAGAAATGCAAGATGTAGAAGTCATCGTAGAAGAAGATAGCGATACTAAGCAAGAAAAGCAAAGTATGAAGGTCATTGTCATGGAAATGGATAGCTCAGACTCAGTCAGAAAGTGGGAAGGAGAGATAGGTGATCAATTGCCTGAGGATATTCAGCAAATCTTGACAGAACATGATATTGACTTAGAAACTCTGACTGAAGATGGAGAAGGAAGTCAGCGAATGAGAATTAAGATCATGGACGAGGATGGCACTCACAAGGTCATGAAATGGGATGGAAAAGGCGAGATGCCAGAAGGAGTCAATCCTAAAAAAGAAATGAGAGTCATGAAGTTCATCGATGAGGACGGCAATGAACAAATCTTAGAGTGGGACGGAAATGGACCAATGCCCAAGGCAATGAAGGACAAGCATGTCAAACATATGAGAGAGCATAAACACAAACCACATAGAGAAATGGGCAGTAGAGGAGAAAAACACAATGGTAGAGGCTATGGTCACAAATATGGAAAAAAGGCAAAACTAGGCATAGAAATAGAAGAGACTGCAGCAGGCATTGTAGTCAATGATGTCATAGAAGGTACAGGCGCTGCCTTGGCTGGTCTTCAGCAAGGAGACATCATCAAAGCTGTAGATGATACAACTATCGACCATATAGATAGACTCTATGCAGAACTAGCTACCCACAATCCGGGTGACTCGGTCAAGGTAAAAGTCCTACGTAATGGCTCGAGTAAGAAATTCAATGTAACATTAAAGTAAGAACACAAGTCAAAATCTAGATAAGGAAGAGATACCAGTTTGGTGTCTCTTTTTTTTATGGCTATTCTTACAACTTTCACCTGTTGTGTAGTTGAAAGATATTGTCTTAACTTGAGGCTACAAACAAGACACCAAGCTCAACTCATGAACCCCAATCTAAAACTTCAAGATGGACGGATTCACTACCTAGATAGCATTAGAGGGATAGCTGCTCTGATGGTAGTAGTCTACCACTATATCGGATGGAGATGGAGTGACACCTTGGAATTTAAACTTGCAGCCTTTGTCTTCAATGGCAATGATGCAGTATCCTTTTTCTTTGTGCTGAGTGGGTTTGTCTTATCCTTCAGCTACATCCATACAGATCGCAAAGTGGCCTTCGGCAGATACTTATACAAAAGAATATTGCGACTCTACCCTGCCTTTATCTTGAATATTGTCCTGCTCTTTTGCTATCACAAGCGAAAAGCACCAATAAGCGACACTCTTTCTGCAGTCTTCGTGGACAATGCTCATCCTCGACTCTGGAAAGAACTAGGAATGATATTCAATGCTCATGACCTTTATCTTCCTGGATGGACACTTCAGATTGAGATGATATATTCTCTCTTGATTATCCCACTGATTCTCATCTTTCGCAGACAAAAACACCTACTGTGGGCTATACTCATTGGGTCATACTTTATTGGTTCTGTCGACATGCGGATATACATGACACACTTTATCTTAGGTATTGGACTTGCAGCAATCTATCCCTCTCTCAAAACTCAAACATTCAAGGAGTCCAAGCTCTATCCCTGGCGATGGCCAATGGCTTTACTCATTTTTACACTCTTCTCCTTTAGAAATTTAGCCAAGTTTGTCCAACCAATCAACGAGCTATTTCACTTCTTTTGGAAGATTAACATTAGATGGGAGCATTTTAGTGGTATAGCTGCTTTCTTAATGCTAGTAGTAGTCATAATGCATAAACCAAGTCAACGTTTCTTACTAAAACCAGTACTTCTTTATCTTGGGAAAATCAGTTACAGTATTTACCTCATCCACTGGTTATTAGTCATCTTTATTATGGACTATTGGGATACTTGGGCAAAAGTGCTTGGCAGTGGAGCATTGAGGTTTTGGGGTATGCTCATACTCTTCCTAGCAGCTACTATCGCCTTAGCTAGCTTGATGTACCGCTATGTCGAAGCACCATGTATTAAGCTTAGCAAACACACCTTTAAGTCAAAAGCATCTTAGTAGTTCAGATCAAAGGCAACTCGTCTATTTGTTTGCCTTCCTTCTGCAGTTGCATTATCTGCTATTGGACTTGTTTGGCCATAGCCATTATGAGACATTCTATACTTCTTAATGCCCATATTGACTAAGTAATCGTAGCAAGCCTTTGCTCTATCTTTACTTAACTGCATATTCTTCGCTGGGTCTCCTGTATTGTCAGTATGTCCAGAAATCGACAACTTATAGCTTGGGTACTTGCTTAATGTCTGTCCAATCGTATTTAAGACCTTGCTAGAAGCACCTTTGAGTGTTGCTTTCCCTGTTTCGAACTCCACTGACCTCATTGCAGCCAAGAGTATAGACTTATCTTCTTCAGCTATGTTTACTTTTGGACAACCATTGTTAGATGCTACCCCAGGCAAATTTGGACACTTATCATCAGCATCATACACTCCATCACCATCTGTATCTGCTGGGCAACCAAAATTAGCTTCGACACCGGCTACATTGACACACTTATCTACACCATCATGAATGCCATCGCCATCACTATCTGCTGGACATCCTTGATTAGCAACACTCCCTTTGAAGGTAGGACACTTATCATCAGCATCATACACTCCATCACCATCTGTATCTGCTGGGCAACCATCATTTGCAGCTATCCCTGGTAAGTTAGGACACTTGTCATTCATGTCTAAGACTCCATCACCATCCATATCTGCAGAAACTGCTATTGCTCCAACCTCAGTTTCAGGTATTGTCGGAACCACAGTATCAACACTACCCTGACCTAGCCACCACCAGAAAAATAATCCAAAAAGTAATATTACTATGATTGCGGTATAGAAGTCATTTCTTTCTTCTTTTGACTCGAAAATATCTTTTAAATCGTTCATATTGTATCTATCTATGCTGTTATAGAATCCTTAAGACGGAGAAAAAACAAAAAAGTGACTAATTGAATTAAACCCTTAGTCTTATTTTTATCTAATAAGTAGCTTCACATTAAACATAGTCTAATATGCCACCAGTAAATTGCGCAATATCTGACCTTACACCCTTGACCGCCATTTCTCCAATCCCTTGGGATAAGAAAGCAGCAAGACACCTTTACCGTAGGGCAAACTTTGGAGCCTCTGATGCAATGTTATCAGATGCCTTAGCACAATCCCCAGAAGTGGTCATCAATACCATCATCCAAGAAGCAATCAATAAGCCGCTAACTCCAGATCCAGAATGGGCTTATTGGGCAATATCTGATTACGGGGTCAATGCTACTGAAGAATTCACAGAGCAAGTTGTTGGATTTGCAACTGATTGGCTAGATCGCTTGTATACTGGCAACCTGAGGGACAAAATGACCCTATTTTGGCATAACCACTTCGTCACTCAATACGAGTCGTACTCCTGTCCTAGTTGGATGTTTCAATACTATAATGTCTTAGAACGATTTGCACTCGGAAATTTTAAAGCATTTGTGAGGGAAATAGGGCTGACTCCAGCGATGCTTGTCTACTTAAACGGTGTTCAAAATACCAGATTCGAGCCCAATGAGAACTATGCCAGAGAACTTTATGAGCTATTTACCCTTGGCTTAGACAATGGCTATACCCAACAGGATATCGAAGAAACTGCAAGAGCTCTGACAGGATATAATGACTTTACTGAGGCTTGTGCTCCTATTGGATTTAGACCATTATTCCATGATGATACTGAAAAGACAATATTTGGTAAGACTGGGACTTGGGGATACGATGATGTGGTAGATCTGCTGTTCGCAGAAAGAGGGATGGAAGTAGCTACCCATATTTGCACTAAACTCTACACCTACTTCGTCAATCCGAAAGTATCTGAAGACATCATAGCTGAGCTTGCATCCATCATGATGACAAATGACTTCGAAATAGCACCAGTACTCACAGCACTCTTATCAAGCGAACACTTTTTTGACGAGGCTAACCACGAGACTATCATTCCTGGACACTTAGAACTCTTCTTTACTCACTCCAAAGAGCAAGGGATTGACATCAATAGTGAACTCCAGTTCCTGATTGCAGGTACAGCCAGTGATATTGGCCAGAGACTCCTCAGTCCTGTGGATGTGGCTGGTTGGCAAGGCAATAGAGAATGGATCAATACGAATACACTCATTGTCAGATGGGGAGCCCTACAAAACCTGACTGACTATTTCTTCTTGACGAATGCTGAGCAATATCGTCAGCTGGCCATTGACTTGACTGATGATTCCAATGACCCTGCTCTGATTACACAGCGTATTATTGACCACTTTATCATCCAAGGTTTAGAACAACCTGAAGAATATGAAAAAGCTACAATTAGGTTCAAAAGTGAAATACCTGAAAACTATTTTGAGGATGGTTCTTGGAATTTGTATTGGGATACAGCACCACAGCAAATCAGACTTCTCCTAAACTATATCGCAACTCTTCCTGAATATCAATTGAAATAATATGTGCAATACTCATAACAATCCTAAGACGACACAAGGTGAATCACTAGCACATGGCAAGGCTCATGAGAAGCACCATAATACATGGTCACGTAGAAGCTTCCTGAGTTCACTTGGTATCTTGGGGGGATCTACCTTTGCTCTCGGAGGACTACCAATCAAGTCCCTAGGGTTATCTCCATTGACATTTCTGAATGGAAATAGTGCAGGCAACAATGGTCGTATCTTGGTAATGATCAGACTCAAGGGTGGAAATGATGGACTGAATACTATCATACCAACCTTCGACTATGGCACTTACGCTGCTAATAGACCACAACTAGCCATACCACAGAATGAATTGATAGCACTTAACGATGCCTTTGCTATGCATGGCAATATGTCAAGTCTTAATTCTCTCTGGGACTCTGGTCAAATGAAGGTCGTGAACAATGTGGGCTACCCCGACCACAACCTCTCACACTTCGAATCAATAGATGTATGGAGTTCGGCTAATCAAGATACTGACTCTCTGAGATCTGGTTGGCTAGGCAGGTACTTTGTCGATTGTAATCCTGACTATCAAGAAAATCCTCCACTAGCACCGCCAGCAGTCAAAATTGGCGGGCCAGAGAGTATTCTTTACTATGATGACAACCAAGTAGACCTAGCTATCAATGTTGCCAATGCTGAAGAACTTGCTACTATTGCAGGTAATGGGGAGCTATACAATGTGGATGGGATACTAGACCCTTGCTACTATGGTGAGCAAGTAGGCTTCTTAAGGACGATGGCTAATAGTACATTTAGATATGCAGAAGTGATTAGTGAAGCTTATAACCTTGGCACCAATGCGGTAAACTATACCACTAGCCTCGGACAGCAGCTATCTGTAGTTTCGAAAATGATAAAAGGTGACCTAGGGACACAACTCTATATGGTTACTCTCAATGGATTCGATACCCATGTTGGTCAATCTAGCAAGCATGCCAACCTACTCAAAGACCTAGCTGATGCCGTCAGTACATTCTATACCGATCTCAAAGCAGATAATAAAGACAAGGAGGTACTGACCATGACCTTTTCAGAATTCGGAAGAAGGGTACAGCAGAATGCTAGCAATGGTACAGACCATGGAACATCAGCACCAGTAATGCTATTTGGACCTGGACTAGAGGGCTCAGGAATATTGGGAGACAATCCCGACCTTCAAGACCTAGACAACGCAGAGAATCTAAAATTTTCGACAGATTTCAGGTCAATCTACTCTTCTGTACTTGAGTATTGGCTATGTGCTCCTTCTGACCAGGTGGATATGATCCTTGGGGACAACTACGATAGGATAGACCTTGGACTCACTTGCTCACCAGTATCATCTGTATCAAGACCAATAACACAGACGATTGGTCACCGAGCCTACCAACGTAGTGGGCAACTTGTGATTGAGGTCAGCCTTGACAGGTCAGACAACTTAACAATAGAGGTATTTACATTTCTGGGGCAGCATGTTGCTTCGGTACATCAAGGATATGTCCTCGATGGTATCCATACTTTTGCAACACCAATCCCTAATCTCAACCCTCTGCCCCTAGTTTATAGAATTACTAATGGTAAGCAGCAAGTCAGTGGGAAGATTGTGATGAAATAGCATATCTTGGCCTCTCATAGTGAAAGACAAGAGCACAACACTAGAATCAGCAATTAATCAAATGGATGTGTATTCTGCAAACAGGATACCCTACTTCTTTATGTTTGACTTTAGCTTGCAGTGTCCAGTGGTCTACCCATTAGATTCGCTACCTGATGACATCCTAATCCAAGTACCCAATTTCAGCAATGTGACTACTCGGACTGGACAAGGAATCACCCTACATCCAAAAGTCATCAGCTTAGAAGATTACAAAGCTGCCTTTGACCATGTGACAAACCAACTCTCCTATGGAAATAGCTACTTGACTAACTTGACATTTAGGTCGAGACTCAAGGACTTTGACTATAGCTTAGATGAAGTCTTTCATTCTGCAAAAGCAGACTATAAACTGAAGTTTCAAGATGACTTTGTAGTCTTCTCACCAGAATCATTTGTAAGTATAGCAGGCAATACTATCTCGACCTATCCCATGAAGGGTACTCGACTTGCCAAGTCAATCATGGATGGCAAGGCTCTACTTGATGACACTAAGGAAATGGAGGAGCATGCAACTATAGTGGATCTCATGCGAAATGATCTCAGTCAGGTGGCTTCTAATGTTAGCGTACCAGACTATCGCTACATACAAATCATCAAAAGTAAGGGAAGCGAGCTCTTCCAAACAAGTAGCAAGATCTCTGGGACTCTTAAGAAAGACTACCGTCAATACCATGGTTCAATTATGAAAGAATTACTTCCAGCCGGAAGTATAAGTGGTGCTCCTAAACAACAAACCCTAGCCATCATTAATGCCGCAGAGCATGATGATAGAGGATACTATACTGGTGTATTTGGAGTCTTCGATGGCGAATCTTTAGCATCTAGTGTCATGATTAGATTCATAGAAAAGGATGGCGCAGACTACTACTTTAGAAGTGGAGGTGGGATCACACACCAGAGTACTCTACAAGCTGAATATGACGAACTCATACAAAAGATCTATGTCCCAATTTCTTGAGAGTATACTATTGACACAGGGGGCTTTGCCTCTACTCCACTATCATCAATCTAGGGTGGATAAGACTCTAGCTTCCCATGGCGGTACTACCCTATCTCTCATTGACCTACTGGATACTCAGCGTTTGCCTAGCAATGGCGTCTATAAGGTCAGGATAGTCTATGACATACAAGGTCAAGCTGAGATTCAAGTCATTCCATATCAACAAAAGCTGATTACCTCACTTACTTGTGTGGAAGTTGGAGACTATGACTATGGCTTTAAATATGCTAACAGGTCAAAGATCCAAGAATTTCATAAATCTAGAGGTAGTAGCGATGATATTTTAATGCTAAAGTCAGGAAAGGTTACAGACACCTCTTATGGTAATGTCGCCTTTTGGGATGGCTACCAGTGGACAATTCCAAGTCACTATTTGCTTAATGGCTGCCGCAGGGCCCAAGTCTTAGACACTTGCCCAATAACTGAAAAAGAAATTGGAATTGAAGACTTGCTCCAATTCCAATTTATCTGCATTTACAATGCTATGATTCCGCTTGGCAGAATACTTATTCCTACTTCGAGGATTATACTTCCTTCTTAGAAGAATTTTGATCTTTGGTCATCCATATCAGCTTTCTCCTTTAGTGCTTGGATGAGCTTAGTAGCTGCTTGGCCAGCAATAGATCCTTTCTGTGTCTGTCTGATCAAGTTAACATTAGCAGTAGGTCCAGCTTCTTGCTTACTGATAGGTCTTACTACGAATACTCCACTGCTTCCGATGATTGGCTTCGAGATACTCTGTACGTCTAAGTTCATTGCACTTGCGATCACTTGTGGCTCAGACCCGATACCATTGATGAATCCAGTCTTACTACTTGCACTATTTACGCTTTCTACAGTACTATTGTGCTGCGTAGCTAATGAACCTAAGTCCGTAATGCTAAGTGTCTTCACGAAGGCTTCTGCCTTCATTTCATTTGCTACAGCTGTCTCTACAACTGATCTTGCTGCTTCTACACTTTGAAGTCCAGCTGGCTCGATTGATCTCAATGTTGCTATAACATACTTGTTGTCATAGTAATTTACTGGATCAGAATAGCTGTAGACGTCAGGGCTGATATCACCTACTTCTGTAGAACCATCAAATGCCCACTTGATAATTTCTCTATTTGTCTGTCCTTGTCCAAGGGCTCCTAATGTAAAGTCATTGGCTCCAACTGCAGGAGAAGTCACAAATGACAACTCACTACCTTTTGCAGATTTAAGTGATTCTACATCTCTGAACTCACTGACTATATCGGCTGCTTGATCGTAAGCTTGGTTCTGAGTAATATCAGATGGTACGATTGGCTTAACGATTGTCGCGATTTTATACTTAGGGTCTCTAGTTGTGTATTTCTGATCTTGGATCTCAATCAAGTGAACTCCAAACTGAGTCACAACTTTATATCTACCGCCTTCTCTACCTGTAAGGAAGCAAACATCGTTAAACTCCTGTACCATAGTCCCTTGTACAAACTCTCCTAAATCACCACCTCTAGACGCTGACCCATCTTCACTATGTCTTACTGCAAGAGTATCAAATCTCTGTGCCCCTCTCTTTACTAGGTTGTCAAGACTATCAATAAAGCTAATTGCTGATGCTAGTTGACTTGCATTGTTTCTATCACACTTCTTTAGGATGTGTCTTGCTTTCACTGTGTCAGGAATCACTTGCTTCCCAACTACTTTTACTAATGAGTATACGCCTTGATCCATGTATGGGCCATAGACTTCACCTACATTTAGTCCTTTGATTTGCTCTCTTGCAACAGCTGGCAACTGATCTTCGCCGAAGTAGAAGTTAGCATACCCTCCGTTATTGACTAAGGCAAATGTGCTATCATTTTGAGTACTAACGAACTGTCCTTTGAGGCTGTCCATTGACTTATAGATAGCCATTGAATCTTCTGATGAAGCTACTACATCATAAGTAATATAATCAATTAGTCTCGTCTCAGAGTCTTTAGTGAATCTAGATTTATTCTTAGCTAAGTAGCTTTTGATGTCTGCATCTGAGACCTCTACATCTCCAGAAATATTGTCAAAAGGTATTCTTACATATTCGAAGTCTACAGTAGCGTTGTCTGTTTTGTGGATTGACTCTGCTTGCCATGAAGGGATAAACATACCCTTACTTACCATAGTTGATAGCTTATCTTGCTTTCTTCTTTTGACGATTTGCTTCTCTTGCTCTGCCCAATATGCTCTGAACTGTGGGTTCATCTCATCATTGTTCTCAATAGCCGTTCTGAATGAATTAAGCTGAGCTCTATCAACTTGTCCTGTCTGTTGGTTAGTCCAATTTTGAGTGACTATTGGACTCATGTTGTCACCAAACTGCAAGTCCATCAACTCATCATAAGGTACAGATAGTCCAAGAGCATCTGCTTCACTATCTACAAGTGACTTCTCTACATAAAAGTCCCAAATTGTCTTTTTCTTAGCAAAAGCATCGGCAGCAGAACCTCTGTAGTATGCTTGTTCTGTTTGTTGAAACTCACCGTAGTCAATGCTAGTTCCATTGACTTCTCCCATGCTTAGATTTGTTACTCCATTTCTATTGCCAGCACTTGTCATATCCATAATAACAAAGGCTGCTAATGCTAATCCAAGGAGGATCAAAACAAACCAAAAATTTCTTCTAATAGTACCTATTAATGCCATAGTATTTTCTTACTGATAGTTAGATTGTCTTTGTTCAATTTCGTCAAAGATTCGCAAATGTACGGCAAATGCATTTTATTACCAATTCCTTGCATTTTTTATCCTATTTATTTGTGTTTCTCGTCTTTGTGATAATAACCCTGTCTTTCTCTGAGGGCCAAATATTTTACCTTTTTGCATTTACTGATTTAAATACAGAAATGATTCCCCATACGATTACTGTAAACTTGGCACAGTCTTTGGATTATATTCGGCAGATTGAGTATTGCCTTATTCAATGGTTCTTTAAAAGCTTAGTGGCCGTTCCGAGTTAAATTGGGACGGTTTTTTATTTCCTTTTAGTAACACTTGTCTGAATTTCTTCTGGATTCCTCTGATTATGAAAAATGCCAATGATTATTATATAATCAACTTTGATAGTATAAAAGACTAGGTGAGGAAAACGGGACATACTAAATCTTCTGAACCTACCAAACTTGGGGTAGGCAAGCGGATAGGAAATTGCTATCTCTATTTTTTCAATAAAATCATCATGGAATTGTTGCGGCAAAGATGGCAAGACCTTAGAATACCATTCTAGGGCATCATTTAAATCTTGAGCTGCGTCAGGGTGAAATCTATACTTTCGTAATGATGTCATAGGTATTAACTATGTCTTTCATGACTTCATTACCATCCAAGGATTCAACTTTGTCCTTTTCTAACTCGTCTAACCTCTTATCCAATAAGTCAGCTTGATCCCTACTGATTTCTAATACTTCAACCTCATTATAGCTAATGATCAATTGTAACAACTCATCCCGCTCTAATCTAGAGAGCTGCTTAATCGATTCTGCAAGTTGAGTTTTAGTCATACAGCAAGATTAATGTTTTCTTGCGAAAAAGTCAAGTTTCTCAATATCAAATGGATACTTGTACTAGACTACTATATTATTTCTTATCCTTAAGGAAGGGAAGAGTTGTCCTGGTACTATCCAAAAAAGCTTTGTCAATTTCAACTAGGCAACTTTGCTCCTCTTCAATTGATTTCATTATTATCTCTCCCATAGGACTTATCACTTGACTGTGCCCTGGATAGGCTACCCCACTACCATCCTTTCCCACTCTATTGACTGCTACGACATAGGATAGGTTCTCAATAGCTCTCGCTTGCAATAACTTGTCCCAATGCGTTATCCTCCTACTTGGCCAGCTTGCTGTATAAAGAATAAGGTCTACCTCTCCACTATGGTCTGCCGCAATACTAAACCTTAGGTCGTAGCAGATTAATGGCAAGATATTCCAAGTCTTATATTGTATCACCAGTCTTTGATTTCCCGGAGTATAGTATTGGTCTTCCTTACCCATGGCAAATAAGTACTGCTTGTCATAATTCACTAGTTTACCATCAGGACTTGCGGCAAGGAGTCGATTGACATAGTCTCCAGATGCTAACTGATACATCGTAGTACCAATGACCAAGGCATCAGCCAACTTAGCCATGGTTATAAACCAAGACTCTATACTCACACTTACTTCTCTATCCACTAGACTAGTCTCCATGGTAAACCCAGTAGTAAACATTTCTGGCAGTACAATGACATCCGGATTGTCTTGAGTGACTGCTCCTATTTTCTGCTTGAACATAGTCAAGTTAGCTGCTACATCATACCAATGTAGGTCGGATTGTATGGTACAAAGTCTTAAAGTTTGCATAGTCGATCTGCTGCTGTGAGTAATACCTCGTCAGTCTTAGCAAAGCAAAGCCTGATAAGTTTTTCATCATAGGGATGAGTGTGAAATACTGAAAGTGGTATCGTAGCCACACCACATTCTTTGACTAATTGCTGAGTGTAGGTGACATCATCAGCATCACTTAATTCAGAATAGTCACATAACATAAAGAAAGTTCCTTGGCTATCATAAATCCGCAATCGGGAGTCTGACAAGGCTTCTTGTAAAAGGTCTCTCTTCCTCCTATACATGAGGGCTAGGTTTTCGTAGACACTTGGGTGGTCAATGTATTGGGCAATAGCATACTGCGACGGTGTATGAACAGAAAAGGTAGTAAACTGGTGGACTTTTCTAATCTCTGCTGTAATCTTGCTTGACGCAACAGCATAACCTACCTTCCAACCTGTACAGTGCAATGTCTTGCCAAAAGATGATACCGAGATGGCTCGATCTCTAAGTCCTTTATGCTCTAATACAGAGTGATGATTGCCCTCAAAGATGATATGCTCATACACTTCATCGCTTAATACTAGTATGTCTCTGTCGGCAATACATTGGTATAAGGCTTCCCAATCTGGCTTAGTCATTACTGTCCCTGTCGGATTATGTGGGGTATTGACGATGAGCAACCTCGTCTTATCAGTGACTAATGATTTGTATTCATCCCAATCAACTTTGAAGTCTGGTCTCCTTAAGGTATAAGCCTTGACAATACCTCCGGCTAGTGTTATTGCTGGCTTATAACTATCATAGGCTGGGTCAATCACTATCACCTCATCTCCCTGTCTCACTAAGGCTAGAATTGTCGAAAATATAGCTTGGGTTGCTCCTGAGGTAATCGTAATCTCAGCATCGACATCCACCGCTACTTGGCTACAATTTTGGATTTTGTCCTTGATGACCTCTCGAAGAGCAGGGACTCCTGACATTGGTGCATATTGATTGTGCTTATTCCGTGTTGCTCTGTTCAACAAATCTTGAAGCCGCCTATCGCAATCAAAATTGGGAAATCCTTGAGCTAAGTTGATAGCATCATGCTCGATAGCCAACTGGCTCATTTGGGTAAAAATAGTCGTACCTACATTTGGTAGTTTTGAGCTAATCTTAGGCATAGCTATCTCTTAATATTAGAAAGTATATCTACCTTATTCTTTAAATATTGCTTCAACTCTAAGTTGCCATCTGCTAACACTGCATAGGTATATTGTTCCATCCAATCACCAAGGTTGATATAGCGAGCTGACCCACCCTTGAGCAAGTAGTCAATGGCTAGGTGCCTATGGCCAAAGATGTAATAGTCATGTGGTGACTCTTGGTTGTGCTCTTCTACAAATTGTACTAACCACTCCTTATCAAATGTGGTAAAAGGATGCTTCCCGGCATTCTTCTTATTACTCAATTGAGAAAAGTACTTCATGATACTTAAGGCAAGGTTAGGATGGATGAGGCTAAATAACACTTGGCACAATCTATTTCTGAAAATAGCCTTGATAAACTTGTAGCCCAGGTCTCCAGGACCTAGTCCATCACCATGTCCAATATACAAGGACTTACTTCCTACAGCAATGGTAATTGGATCCCGATGAATCGCAATGTCTAAATTCACTTCAAAGTAATCCTTCATCCAGAGGTCATGATTGCCAGTAAAAAGCTCTATACGTACTCCCGACCTCCGCAGTTGTAACAATGTAGCCTTTAACAGGTCAAATCCCTTTGGCACAACATGCCTATACTCATACCAGTAGTCAAAGATGTCTCCCACAAGATAAATGGCATCTGCATCTTGACTGACTTCTAGCAGCCATTGGACAATGAGCTCCTCTCTTTCAAGACTTGTCTTGGAAGTATCCTTGCCTAGGTGAATGTCAGATGCGAAGTATATTTTGCCCAAGGAAGTAGTGTAAATTGATGAAGGGCTAAGGTAAGATTAAGTTCTAAATATCAATATGGAAGGGGGTAAAACAATAAAAGCCTCTGCACATTTGCGAGGCTTTTATAAGTAATGCTGATCAATTCCTATCTTGACTTACGACTTTGAGACGCAATAAGGACAAGAGGTTACATCTTGTGACAGAAAATTAACCGATTTTAACACATTCTAAAAAATAAAATGTGTAATGCTGTGCTAATCAACCTAAGTAATTTTACTTAGAAATAATTTTTAACACTTATGCTTCTATATAAAGGACTTGTTTTGGATTTCTAAAGATGAATCCGACTACTAAACCAAAGACAAAGCCTCCAATATGGGCCCACCAAGCTACTCCACCACCAGGAACCTTGTCAGAAAGTCCTCCAATCCCACTAAAGAGCTGCTGAGCAAACCAAAAACCCAAGAAGAGGATAGCTGGGATCGTGATAGACCGGAAGAAGATTAAGACATAGACTTTGATTTGTGACTTAGGAAACATCACTATATATGCCCCTAGGCAGGCTGCAATGGCTCCACTTGCTCCAATGGATGGGACACTCCCTGCACAAGCTGGCACACTTGACCCAGTGGCACATGCCATACTGGTACTACATGGCATACAACAATTGGCAACATCGGCAGCAAAGGCCAAGTCAAATCCAATATGGAAGGCGCTAGCTGCTAATCCTCCAACAAAGTAAAAAAGGATAAACCCTACATAGCCGAATCTTGCTTCAATATTGTCAGCGAAGACCCATAAAAAGAGCATATTGCCTATCAAGTGCATCCATCCACCGTGCATAAACATACTAGTGATCAGTGTAATAAGATTGCGACCTAAGACTATGTCATGTGGGATCACTGCCCACTCGCAAATGAGGTTGCCAGGAGTAATAAGTTGCAAGCCCCACACTGCTATATTGAATGCAATGAAGAGGTAACTGAATATTGGCTTACAGCCATCCGTCACTTGAGTATCACCTATTGGAAAAAACATAGTCTTCGTTTTCTGTAAAGGTTCAAAAAATACCTCAGATTACAAAAAGTGGGACTTTTATTGCCACTGCACAAGACCATTTGAACACAAGTACAAAGCTGAATTGGAAAGGTCATCTAGAACAATGTAATACTCTGACCTAATTCTTTGAGATGAAGACTTAAAATATCCTGCCAGGATTCAAGAGTCCTTTGGGGTCCATCGCCTGCTTGACTTGCTTCATCAAGGCTATCTCTGCCTCACTTCTACAAATGTGCAAGTAACCCTTCTTGTCCAAGCCTATGCCGTGCTCAGCTGATATAGAACCCCCAATAGCTGTCAGGGGACTATAGACTATGTCATTGATTGCTATTTTCAAGGCATCACTGGGACTGGACTTACCTACCATGATGTGGATATTACCATCGGCGACATGGCCAAAGGTGACAACTTGGTCTACACCCACTACTTCTTCAAGGTTCGCCACGATTGCTTCAAGTGTCGAGCCAATCAGTGGAATGGGTAGGCTGATGTCAAAGTGCTGGTCGTACTGAAACTGTGATACAGCTGCGTGGACATCCTCTCGAATCTTCCAAAACCAATCGAGGTCTGCTTGGTTATCCGCAATGACTGCGTCCAGTATCATCTCATCTTCAAATGCTTGCTGGACAAGACTGGTCACCTTCTCACTATCTGATGCTTGGTCGCTGCCTAGCGCCTCTATCAATACATAGTATGCATAAGTCTGCGGGAGTGGTGGCTTAGTAAGGGCTGGCGGAGAGGTGACAGTGGTGTAGTAATTGTTCCACATGAGTTCGAAGCCGCTAAGCAAGCCTCCTAAACCTCCATCAATATATTTTAGAAACTGGACCACCTTATCATAATCATCAAAGGCCAGCATAGCACTACACCTACTCTTTGGCTCTTCTACCAACTTGAGTACAGCCTTGGTCACAATACCAAGGGTACCTTCTGACCCAACAAACAGCTGCTTCAAGTCATACCCTGAGTTATCCTTGATAATCTTCTTCATTGAGCTAATCACGGTCCCATCTGCTAGGGCTGCCTCGATGCCCAAGATCAAGTTACGCGTCATCCCATACTTGAATACTCTTAGTCCTCCAGCATTAGTAGAGATGATACCGCCAATCTGGGCTGAGCCCTTAGCTCCAAAATTGAGTGGAAAGGTAAGCGATTCGCGAGTAGCTGCTTCGTGAATATGCTGTAAGATCACCCCACTTTGGACAGTCATCGTCCTACTCTGAGCATCGACTTCTTCGATGGTCTTCATTCGTTCCATAGCTATGACTACTTCATCACCTGTAGTCTCCGTGCCTCCGACTAGGTTCGTCAAACCACCATGGACTACCACTGATTGACTATGTTCATGGCAAATGGTCATGATCGCTGAGACATCCTCAGTAGACTCAGGCAAGACTACACATAGAGCTCGAAGTGGTTCATCCATCTTCCAAATATGGACGTAGCGACTCCTTAAGTCATCACCTGTGAGGACCTTTTCTATGCCAATCGCTTGCTTCAGTTGCTCTAGAATCATATATCTTGCTATCAAAATGAGGAGTAAATACCTTATAAACTATAAAAATAGTAGAAACCATCAAATCCATGGAGATAGAAGACCTACAACACATCGCAAATGCATTCAAAGGCATCACTTACGACATCAAGTGGGAGTCCAATCTTTGCTTTTGTATTGGCAGTAAGATCTTTGCGATGGTCAATATAGATAGTGTACCTACGCGTTGCTCATTCAAGCAAACAGCAGATAGTTATACGGATTGGCTAGAGCAAGATGGCTTCATTTCTGCTCCATATCTCGGCCGGAGCAAGTGGGTACAGGTGGATGACATCCGCCGATTGGATAAGAAAGCATGGCAGACAATCTTGGAAGAGGCTTATGCTGAGATATTTAGGAAGTTGCCTAAGCGGCTGCGGGTTGAGATTGAAGGGATATAGTTAATTATAGTACAATTGAGACAGTACTTTAATTTCATTAATTCCTTTATCTAGTCTCTCTCTTAATTGCTTGAAAAACTGTTGTCTACCCGCCAGTCCTTGAGTACTAATTTTATCAGAATGTTTTATAACCTTTTCAAGCCAAGTATGAATGTGTTCTGAAACTTCTAAATTGGCACAATTCAAAAAATTAGGATTATCGAACATTGTATATACTCTTACTCCACTCGGGTTTTTCACATAAATAACATTCGAACTATCAATTATAGAATTATGGTAAATCTCAATCTGATTTGACAAATTATTGTTGCCGTCAAGGCTGCTTTTGTAGCCATTGTTACAACATTCGAATAAATAGTAATACAAATTATTAAGAGAATCTATTAATAGATCTATCGTTCTCGAAGTATTAATCATAAGAGAATTGACTATATATTTTATCTGTTGAATTATACTATCCAACATACGCAGGTGCCAAATTTCAGTACCAGCATAGGTTAAGTAGCAATCTAGTAATTCTGTTCTTATCTGATTGAATCGACTCAGATCTTTGGTTGGCAAGTCCGGATTAAAGACGCTTTTGTTATACAATGCGGTATTCCAATTTGTCATATCCCAGATATAGAGTTTGAGATTTGTTAAAATCGGAAAATTTAATAAATGAAAAATAGGAACTTCACTTGAAAGGTAAGTGAAACTCACTTCTTTTTCCTTTGTAAGTTGCTTTAGATGAGAAAGCATTTGCTCAAAATAGTCCATTGGCAAAGTAGGCTTTCTTTTTATCCCATCTATTTGAAATGTTGCAAAACCACTTATATTCGCAAAATCAAATATTTCAATATTACTCTCTTTTACTAATAGGGCGAACTCATTTAAATTGAGCTTTATTTCACCTCTGATCTTCTTGTAGGCATTACTCTTACTAATACAGTGCTAATTTATTGTGGGCAACTGCTAGTATTGGTGTTAATCCTATCATTACCAATGAATATACTAATTGTGGAGAAGGGATGACACTCAACTTTGACAATAGTCGAACTTATTTTGACGATAATTGCTTCTTCTATAGTGATGATACAGATATAAGAATAATAGAGGGATCAGTAATTAATCAAATAGGAAGTCCATCTGGGTCGGCTAAAAATTGCTTTAGCAAATCAGGTGTAAAAGAATTTGTCTTGCAAAATATCCCTTTAAACGATCCTCTAGACTTCATCTACTACGAACCACCAGGAAGTATTGATTTAAATTGTCAGCGACCATTTTACCTGCCGGAGCAATATCGAAGTGATGATTGCGATCCAAAAGAAACTAAATGTAATGGTAGCCCGGCGGGCTTCACAGGAGAAGATGATTTTTGCAAATTTGATATCAAGACTACAGATATGGACTCTCTACTTGCGGCTATAGATGAGGATATTAAAGAACTCGCTGCTGACACTCTACACAATAGAGAGAATAAATACCTGCTTAAACAATATAAAGGATGTCTCTTTTCTGCATTGAATGCTTATGCTGACACTCTTCTAGCAACTGGTAATTGTGAGAAGGCTTTTGCTCTTTATGATAAGCAGGAGGATCAGATTATTAGATTACAAGCGTTTTCTATACTCATTGATTGTGGCAGTTGTCAAAAGGCATATTCTTGGATATATCAATTCCAGTCAGAAGACGAAGAAATCATGGACTATATCGCTGTTCAACTTATTAATAGAGTGAGACTCTGTGATCCTGATAGGTTTACACCTAGCCAACAAGAGATAGACCAACTCTATACAATAGGGAATAAGAAACATCCTCATGCAGCATACGCAAGATCTCTGTATTATGTCATTACAGGAAATTCTATAAGGCTAGATCTGCCCGATATTCCAAAAGAAACCGATATTAATCCAAGGGAAAATACCGCCTCAGATAAGTGGGCAGTATTCCCTAACCCAGTAATTGAAACTTTAACTATCACATTTGATGATTATATAGATGAAGCCTCATGATTTTGATTGACAACTGAGTTTAAACTTTAAACCCCATTG